>NZ_JAUQWJ010000009.1:0-324130 GCF_036857595.1 Streptomyces sp. AHA2 | reverse complement strand
ACCCGGAAGCTAAGCCTTACAGCGCCGATGGTACTGCAGGGGGGACCCTGTGGGAGAGTAGGACGCCGCCGAACAATCTTTGGAAGGACCCTTGGTCCCAGCGTTCAGCTGGGACCAAGGGTCCTTTTTGTTTTTGCAGTGCGCGCCGGGCACCCGGCTGCGCGAGAATGACTTTGCGGTACCGAAGACAGGAGTCACCATGTCCACCAACTCTCCCGACGACCGACCGGAGCGCGACCAGCGGCGACGGGAGGGGGACCGGGGCGACCGCGGCTATCGCGGTGCTCAGCGCGGAGACCGCGGCGATCGCGGCGATCGCGGTGACCGTGGGGGCTTCCGCCGGGACAACGACCGTGGTGGATACGGACGTCGTGACGATCGGGGTGACCGGGGCGGCTTCCGCCGGGACGACAGCCGTCGTGACGACAATCGCGGTGGTGGCGGTTTCGGCCGACGCGACGACCGCGACCGTGATCCCCGCCGGGACGACCGGGGTGGCGACCGCCCCTCTTTCCGTCGCGACGATCGGGGTGGGGACCGGCCTTCCTTCCGCAGGGACGATCGGGGTGGTGACCGGCCCTCCTTCCGTCGCGACGACCGTGCGGAGCGTCGTGACGATCGGGGTGATCGCGGCGGCTTCCGCCGGGACGACAGCCGCCGTGACGACAACCGTGGCAGTGGGTACGGCCGGCGTGACGACCGCCGGGGCGATGAGCGCCGGGGTGATGACCGCGGGCCGCGCGGTGGCTTCCGGCGCGACGACCGTCGGGACGACAGGCGCGATGACCGGCGCGACGGTGACCGTGGCGGATACCCCCGCCGGGACGACCGTCGTGATGACCGGCGCGACGACCGTCGTGACGATCGTGGCTACCGGGGTGACAACCGGGACCGTGGTTTCCGTGGTGGCGACCGGGACCGTGGTTTCCGTGGCGACGACCGCGACCGTGGTCCCCGCGGTGACGACCGGGACCGTGGCTTCCGGCGCGACGACCGCGGCGGGTTCCGAGGCCGTGACGAGCGGCGTGGGGACGACCGTGGGGACCGTGGTGGGTTCCGGCGTGATGACGCCGGCCGGGGCGGGCGTCCCGGGTTCCGCCGCGACGACGGTCCCCGCACCGACCGCGGAGGCGACTTCCGGCGTGACGACAACCGCGGTGAGCGCGGCGAGCGCGGAGGCTTCCGCGGCCGTGACGACCGCGCGGGTCGTGGCCCCCGTCGCGATGACCGGGGCGGACGCCCCGGAGGGTTCCGGGGCCGTGACGATCGTCGTGACGACCGGCGCGGTGACGACCGGCGCGGTGGCGGACGCTTCCGTGAGGAGCGCGAGCGGGACAGGGAGCCCATCAAGCGGCTGCCGATCCCGGAGGACGTCACCGGCGAGGAGATCGACAAGGACGTACGGCAGGAGCTGCAGAGCCTGCCCAAGACGCTCGCCGACGACGTCGCCCGCAACCTGGTGATGGTCGCGCGGCTGCTGGACGAGGACCCCGAGGCTGCCTACGGGTACTCCCGGGTCGCGCTGCGCCTGGCGTCGCGTGTCGCCGCCGTGCGGGAGGCCGCCGGGTTCGCCGCGTACGCCAGCCAGAAGTACGGCGAGGCGCTGGCCGAGTTCCGGGCCGCCAAGCGGATGACCGGGAACATCGACCTGTGGCCCGTCATGGCCGACTGCGAGCGTGGGCTCGGGCGGCCGGAGAAGGCGCTCGACATGGCCGGTGCGCCCGAGGTGCACAAGCTCGACAAGGCCGGGCAGGTCGAGATGCGGCTCGTCGCGGCCGGGGCCCGGCGTGACATGGGACAGCTGGACGCGGCCATCGTGACGCTGCAGAGCCCCGAGCTGGCCGCGAACTCGGTGCAGCCGTGGACCGCGCGTCTGCGTTACGCCTACGCCGACGCGCTGCTCGCCGCCGGGCGTGAGGGCGAGGCGCGGGACTGGTTCGCCAAGGCCGTCGAGGCCGACCGGGACGGCAGCACGGACGCCTCCGACCGTCTCGCCGAGCTGGACGGCGTGGAGTTCGTCGACGTCATGGTCGAGGACGAGAACCAGGACGAGGAAGAGAGCGACGTCGACGTCGACGTCGAGGAGCGCGAGGGGGCGGACGTCGTCGAGGGCGCCGATGACGCCCGGGACGGGGCGGAGTCCGCGGACGAGTCCGAGAAGAAGGACTGACGGAGAGAAGCACGCGCGAAGGGGGCGGGTCCCGGACGGGACCCGCCCCCTTCGTCCGTCCGGTGTCAGAGGTCCAGCGCCCGCAGAACCAGGCCCGTCGCCGGTTTCGGGCCGAACGACGTGGACTTGCGGGGCATCGTCACGCCCTGGCGGGCCAGGTCGCGGACGACCTCCTCGCGCACCGGGTGCATCAGAACCGCCGTACCGCCGTCGCGTTCCGCCTTGTCGACCGTGGCGGCCGTGTCGTGGATGTAGGCGATGCGGTCCGGGGAGTCCTCCGGGATGTGCCAGACGTGCTTGAGGAGCGTTGCGTGCAGGACCGTCGCGTCCAGGGTGCGCCAGGCCGTGGGGCGGTCGGCGGGGATCGTGCGCTCCAGGAGCGCCGGGTCCGGACGGTCGGCCAGGTGGAAGGCGCCGTCGCCGGCGAGCAGGAAGGCGTTGCCCGCGCAGGCTGCGTCCGCCAGTGCCTCCAGGGCCCCGGACAGCGGGACTTCGAGGCGGCGTACGCGGAAGTGGCCTTGGAGGGCGGCCACGGCGGCGCCGACCGGGAGGCCGTGCAGGAGGCGGTGGATGGCGCGGACCCGCAGGGGATAGCGGGCCGTGTCGACCAGAAGGACCAGGCCGTGGTCCCACGGGCTGGGGGAGGGGTGCTCCGCGCGGAGGCGGCGGTAGGTCGCCCAGCGATGGTGGCCGTCGGCGATGAGCGCCTGCTGGCGGGCCAGGTCCGACCGGACCGCGGTCAGGTCGGCGGGATCGGTGAGTGACCACAGGCGGTGGCGGAAGCCGTCCTCGGTGGTGGTCTCCAGCAGGGGCGGCCCGCCCGCGGTGCGCTCGATCAGGTCCGCGGTGGCGCTCGTGGTGCCGTTGCCGCGGTAGGTGAGCAGCAGCGGTTCGAGGTTCGCGGAGGTGGCCCGCATCAGGTCCGCGCGGTCGGCGACGATGTGCGGCATGACGTCCTCGTGCGGCAGCACGACCTGCTCGGCCGGGTCGGACACGCGCAGGGCGCCGATGAGGCCGCGTTGCAGCATGCCCTCGCCGTCGCGCTGTTCGTAGACGTACAGGCAGGGGTCCGGGTCGGTGGCCAGGACGCCCTCGGACACCCAGCGGCGCAGGGTCTCGGCGGCCTGCTCGTTGCGGGCGCCGGGGGTAGCGGCCTGGGGGAGGATCAGGCGGACGATGTTGTACGGGTCGGAGGACTCGAGGTGGTGCAGGCCGTCGGGGCGCACCACGACGTCGTACGGCGGAGATGTGACGGCGGCAAGGCTGCCGACCCGGTCGGGGTCGTAACGAAGGCCTCGGAACGGGTTGAGTTCCAGGCCTCGGTGCGCCGTTGCCTCCGAGTGACCTGCTGTCTTCATCCCGGCATCGTACGGGTGTCGGTGGCATGCGGGATGATCGGGGGAAAGGCCGCCGAACGAGGAGCGATACGGGATGAGCCGGAGCGTCAGGACGAGGCCCGAGGGCAGTGGGCAGGCCCTGAGCGAGGCGTACGACACGGCGTTGCTCGACCTGGACGGTGTCGTGTACGCGGGCGGGAGCGCGATCGCGCACGCCGTCGAGTCGCTGGCCGTCGCCCGGGAGGGCGGGATGCGCCTGGCGTACGTGACCAACAACGCCCTGCGGACGCCGGACACGGTCGCCGGGCATTTGACGGAGCTGGGGATACCGACGGGCGCGGAGGACGTGATCACCTCGGCGCAGGCGGTCGCGCGGCTGATCAGCGAGCAGGTGCCGCAGGGGGCCCGGGTGCTGGTGATCGGGGGTGAGGGGCTGCGGGTGGCGCTGCGCGAGCGGGGGCTGGAGCCCGTCGAGTCGGCGGACGACGAGCCCGTGGCGGTCGTGCAGGGGTACGGAGGTCCGGAGCTGCCGTGGGGGCGGTTCGCCGAGGCGTCCTACGCGGTGGCCCGGGGCGTGCCGTGGTTCGCGTCGAACACCGACCTGACGATCCCGAGCGGGCGGGGCATCGCACCGGGCAACGGCGCGGCCGTGGAGGTCGTACGGATCGCCACGGGGGCCGAGCCGCAGGTCGCGGGCAAGCCGCTGCCGCCGATGCACCGGGAGACGATCCTGCGCACCGGGGCCAGGCGGCCGCTGGTGGTGGGGGACCGGCTGGACACGGACATCGAGGGCGCGTTCAACGGGGAGGTCGACTCGCTGCTGGTCCTCACGGGGGTGACGGACGGGGCGCAGCTGCTGGCCGCGCCCCCGCAGCACCGGCCGACGTACGTGGACGCCGATCTGCGCGGGATGCTCGGCGGACAGCCGGAGGTCGCGGAGGCGGGCGACGGCGGGTTCCGGTGTGGTGGCTGGACGGCGGCGGCCCGGTCCGGCCGGCTGGAGCTGGAGGGCGACGGTGAGGCGCTGGACGGGCTGCGCGCCCTGTGCGCCGCCGCGTGGACGACCGCGGGAGAGGGCGCGTGCGAGCTGGACGGTGAGAAGGCGCTGGCACGCTTGGGCCTGTGAGGAGATCCCTTCGGTGGCTCTTCGGACGACTGTCGGGGGCGTGCCGGGTACGTGGGGGGAGCGCCCGGCACCCGATCTTGTTCGCATGCGAGGGTAGGCTAACCTAACTGCGTGTTGGTCGAGAGTCCCCCTGAACAGCGCGCGGAGACCGCGCCCGCGCCCCCGAGACGACGGGCGGTGCGAGCCCTCGGGCTGCTGCTGTCCGTGACCATCCTGGTGCTCGTCGCGCTGGCGAGTATCGCGATCGGCGCGAAGGAGCTGTCCCTGGCGCAGGTCTGGCACGGCCTGTTCGCGGACTCGGGAACCTACGGGGACGTCGTCGTGGCCGAGCGGCTGTCGCGGACCGTCCTCGGGCTCCTCGCCGGCGCCGCGCTCGGCCTGGCCGGGGCGGTCCTGCAGGCCCTCACGCGCAACCCGCTGGCCGACCCGGGACTGCTGGGCATCAACGCGGGCGCGTCCGCGGCGGTCGTCACGGCCGTCACGTACTTCGGGGTCACCTCGCTCACCGGCTACGTCTGGTTCGCCTTCTTCGGGGCGGCGGCGGTCGGGGCGCTGGTGTGGTTCCTCGGCGGCAGCCGGGGCGCGACACCCGTGCGGCTCGCCCTCGCCGGTACGGCGATCAGTGCCGCGCTCTACGGCTACCTCCAGGCCGTGATGATCATGGACGAGGCGGCGCTCGGCAAGATGCGGTTCTGGACGGTCGGTTCGCTGTCCTCGGCGACCGACGCGACCATCGAACAGGTCCTGCCGTTCCTGCTGGCCGGCTTCGTCCTGGCGCTGGCCCTGGCACGGCCGCTCAACGCCATGTCCATGGGCGACGACACCGCCCGGGCCCTGGGCGCGAACCTGAACCGCACGCGGGCGCTGTCCATGCTCGCCGCGACCGTGCTGTGCGGGGCCGCGACCGCAGCCTGCGGGCCGATCGTGTTCGTCGGCCTGATGGTGCCGCACGTGGTCCGCTCCTTCACCGGGCCCGACCTGCGCTGGATCCTTCCCTACGCGGCGGTCCTGTCGCCCGTGCTGCTGCTGGGCGCCGATGTCATCGGCCGGATGGTGGCCCGGCCCGCGGAGCTCCAGGTGGGCATCGTCACCGCGATCCTCGGCGGGCCGGTGTTCATCTTTCTCGTACGACGGCGGAGGACGGCGCAGCTGTGAAGACCACCAACCGTGCCGTGCGGACCCCGGGCGGGTTGTCGATGCGCCTGGACGTGCGGGCCCTGATCGTCGTGCTCCTGCTGGTGGTGGCGGCGCTCGTGGCGAGCGTCGTGCTCATCGGCACCGGCGACTTCCCGATCCCGGCCGCCGACGTGCTGCGGACCCTGGCCGGCGAGGGCGACCCGGGCCAGGAGTTCATCGTCAACGAACTGCGGTTGCCGCGGGTCCTGGTCGGGCTGCTCGTCGGCGCCTCGCTGGGGCTGGGAGGCGCGCTGTTCCAGTCCATCTCCCGCAATCCGCTGGGCAGTCCGGACGTGCTCGGCCTCGGCCAGGGGGCGACCGCCGGGGCGCTCACGGTGATCGTGCTGTTCTCCGGCAGCGCCCACCAGGTCGCCCTGGGGGCGCTCGTGGGCGGTCTGGTGACCGGCTCGGCCATCTACGTGCTGGCCTGGAAGCGCGGTGTGCACGGCTACCGGCTGGTCCTGGTCGGCATCGGTGTCTCGGCGATCGTCACGGCGGTCAACGGCTACCTGCTCACCAAGTCGGACATCGTCGACGCGGCCCGTGCGGTGGTGTGGATGACCGGCTCACTCGACGGCCGCGACTGGAACCAGGTGTGGCCGCTGCTGGCGCTGACGGCCGTGCTGGTGCCGCTCGTCCTGGCCAACGCCCGCGGGCTGCGCATGATGGAGATGGGCGACGACGTCTCCTACGCCCTCGGGGTGCGCGTGGAGCGCGTGCGGCTGCTGCTGATGGTGGCCGCCGTGCTGCTGACGGCCTCCGCGACGGCCGCGGCCGGACCGGTCGGCTTCGTCGCGCTCACCGCTCCGCAGCTGGCCCGGCGCCTGACCCGCTCGCCGGGCCCGAACCTGGTTCCCTCCCTGTGCATGGGCGCCGCCCTGCTGGTCGTCGCCGACCTGGTCTCGCAGCGGGCGTTCGGCGCCGAGCGACTGCCCGTCGGCGTGGTCACCGGTGTGCTCGGCGGTGTCTACCTGCTGTGGCTGCTGGTCAGCGAGCGCAGGGCGGGCCGGATATGAGCGTCGCCCCGGACACCGGCCGTGGCGCCGGCAGCGGACCGAACAACCGAAGGAGCCCCGTGAACCGCCTGTCCGCCGAGAGCGTCACCCTGGCCTACGACCAGCGGGTGATCGCCGAGCAGTTGTCGGTGGAGATACCCGACCACTCCTTCACCGTGATCGTCGGGCCCAACGCGTGCGGCAAGTCCACGCTGCTGCGGGCGCTGTCGCGGATGCTCAAGCCGAACCGGGGCCGGGTCCTGCTGGACGGGCAGGTCATCCAGTCCATGCCGGCGAAGAAGGTCGCGCGCACCCTGGGTCTGCTGCCGCAGTCGTCGATCGCGCCCGACGGCATCACCGTCGCGGACCTCGTCGGGCGCGGCCGCTACCCGCACCAGGGCATCCTGCGCCAGTGGTCCGCCGAGGACGAACGGGTCGTACAGGAGTCCATGCGGCAGACGGGCGTGGCCGAGCTCGCCGACCGCTACGTCGACGAGCTGTCGGGCGGGCAGCGCCAGCGCGTGTGGATCGCCATGGCGCTCGCCCAGCAGACGCCGTTGCTCCTGCTCGACGAGCCGACGACGTTCCTCGACATCCAGCACCAGATCGACGTGCTGGACCTGTGCGCTCAGCTGCACGAGGAGCAGGGCCGCACGCTCGTCGCCGTGCTGCACGACCTCAACCACGCCGCCCGCTACGCGACCCACCTCATCGCGCTGCGCGGGGGCCGGGTCGTCGCCGAGGGGGCGCCGAAGGACGTCGTGACGGCCGGGCTGGTGGAGGAGGTCTTCGGGCTGCGCTGCCAGGTCATCGACGACCCGGAGACCGGCACTCCGCTGGTGGTGCCCGCCGCGCGCCGGGCACGCGCCGGTGCGGCAGCCGGGAGGGCCGAGGGCGCGGCGGCGGGCGGGACCGCTGCTAGAGAAGCTTCCTGAGCTGGAGCAAGTCCCGCACGCCCGCGTGCAGTTTCACCCGGCCCGATCCCCAGGCCTTGGCGAAGTTCAGCTCGCCGCCGACCAGCGCCACCAGGTCGTCGCCGGTCATGGCGAGCCGGATCTCGGCCCTGCCGGGCGGCGGGCCGGGCACGGTGTCGTGCACCTCGATGCGCCCGCCGCGCATCCGGCCCGCGAACGTTACGTCCAGGTCGGTGATGTGGCAGCTCACCGAGCGGTCCAGGGCCGCGGCCGCGCGGACGTCCCCTTCGGCGTGCTGCATGGTGTCCGAGAGCTTGTCGAGTGCGCTGCGGCACTCCTCGATCGTGGCCATCGCGATCGACGGTACCGCAGCGGTTCGCGGTAGCGTCGGGGCATGGACGACGCAGTACCCGGGACGCCGCCGGCCGCGGAGGAAGAGCCCGCCGCCGACCCTGCTGCCCCCGCCCCCCTGAACGTGCCCCGCACCCCCACGGGCGACCCCGGCGTGGACGCGGCCCTGGAGCGGCTCGGGGACGCCGACCACCTCGCCACGGACGGGCACGTCGAGGTGTACGAGGATGTACACCGGGGGCTGCGCGACGCGCTCACCGCGCTGGACGCACGCCCGGGACCCCCGGCGCCCCCCTCGCCGCATGGACCTAGGAGCTGAACCGAACGTGGCAGGAGTCGCACGCCGTCGTCTCGACGCGGAGCTGGTCCGCCGGAAGCTCGCCCGCTCGCGCGAGCACGCCGGCCAGCTGATCGCCGCCGGGCGCGTCTCCGTCGGCAAGACCGTCGCGACCAAGCCCGCCACCCAGGTGGAGACGGCGGCCGCCATCGTGGTGGCCCAGGACGACAGCGATCCCGACTACGTCTCCCGCGGCGGCCACAAGCTCGCCGGCGCGCTCGAGGCTTTCGTGCCGAAGGGGCTGGCCGTCGGGGGGCGCAGGGCGCTCGACGCGGGCGCGTCCACCGGCGGTTTCACCGACGTCCTGCTGCGGGCGGGCGCCGCCCACGTCGTCGCCGTGGACGTCGGCTACGGCCAACTCGCGTGGTCCCTGCGGAACGATGAACGCGTCACCGTCAAGGACCGTACGAACGTACGCGAGTTGACGCTTGAAGCGATCGATGGGGAGCCTGTGGATCTTGTCGTGGGGGATCTGTCCTTCATCCCGCTCGGGCTGGTCCTGCCCGCCCTGGTGCGGTGCGTGAAGCCGGACGCCGACCTGGTGATGATGGTCAAGCCGCAGTTCGAGGTGGGCAAGGAACGGCTCGGCAGCGGTGGGGTCGTCCGCAGCCCCCAGTTGCGGGCCGAGGCGGTCCGGGGGGTGGCCGAGAAGGCGTGGGGGCTGGGGCTCGGGGTGGAGGGCGTGACGGCCAGTCCGCTGCCCGGGCCGTCGGGGAATGTCGAATACTTCTTGTGGCTGCGGGCCGGTGCAGCGGAACTGGACCCGGCCGACGTCGACCGAGCAGTGGCGGAGGGGCCGCGTTGACCGAGAACCGAGCTCGTACTGTTTTCCTGCTCGCCCACACGGGCCGGCCCGCAGCCGTGCGCAGCGCCGAACTCGTCGTGAAGGGGCTGCTGCGCTCCGGCCTGGGTGTGCGCGTCCTGGAGGACGAGGCGCGGGACCTGCCGCTGCCGGACGAGGTGGTCCTGGTCAAGGAGGCGACCCCGCAGTGCCTCGACGGGTGCGAGCTGCTCATCGTGCTGGGCGGCGACGGCACGCTGCTGCGCGGCGCCGAGTTCGCCCGGGCGTCCGGAGTGCCGATGCTCGGCGTCAACCTCGGGCGGGTCGGGTTCCTCGCGGAGGCCGAGCGGGACGACCTCGACAAGGTCGTCGACCGGGTGGTGAGCAAGGCGTACGAGGTCGAGGAGCGGATGACCGTCGACGTCGTGGTGCACCAGAACGGCGACATCGTGCACACCGACTGGGCGCTGAACGAGGCGGCCGTGCAGAAGGTGTCCGCCGAGCGGATGCTGGAGGTCGTCCTGGAGATCGACGGGCGGCCGGTGACGGGGTTCGGCTGCGACGGCATCGTCTGCGCCACGCCGACGGGGTCGACGGCGTACGCGTTCTCGGCGGGCGGGCCGGTGGTGTGGCCGGAGGTGGAGGCACTGCTGATGGTGCCGATCTCCGCGCACGCGCTGTTCGCCAAGCCGCTGGTGACCTCGCCGGACTCCGTGCTGGCCGTGGAGGTGCTGCCGCACATTCCGCCGGGTGTGCTGTGGTGCGACGGGCGGCGGACCGTGGAGCTGCCCGCGGGCGCGCGGGTGGAGGTGCGGCGGGGTGCCGTGCCGGTGCGGCTGGCCCGGCTGCACCACGCCTCGTTCACGGACCGGCTGGTGGCGAAGTTCGCGCTGCCGGTGTCCGGGTGGCGGGGCGCGCCTCACTAGCGCGCGGGTGGGGGCGGTCGCGGAGCGTCGAAGGGTGCGGGTGAATCGTGGTCGGTCCCGCGGTTCACCGCGCCCCGCGCCCCTGAGCCTGATCCACTCGCGTGGGTGACAAGACCGGGCCGGTCGCAATCCCCGGCCCGGACCTCGTAAGGTCGTGTCCGTGTTGGAGGAGATGCGGATACGGTCGCTCGGTGTGATCGACGACGCCGTGGTCGAGCTGTCGCCGGGATTCACCGCGGTCACCGGTGAGACGGGTGCGGGCAAGACCATGGTCGTCACCAGCCTGGGGCTGCTCCTGGGCGGGCGGGCCGACCCGGCGCTCGTGCGCATCGGGGCCGGCAAGGCGGTCGTGGAGGGACGGATCACCGTGCCACCGGACGCCGCGGCCGCCGTGCGCGCCGAGGAGGCCGGGGCCGAACTCGACGACGGAGCGCTGCTGATCAGCCGCACCGTTTCCGCCGAGGGGCGCTCGCGGGCGCACCTGGGCGGACGCAGCGTGCCCGTGGGCGTGCTGGCGGAGCTGGCCGACGAGCTGGTGGCCGTGCACGGGCAGACCGACCAGCAGGGGCTGCTGAAGCTGTCCCGGCAGCGGCAGGCGCTCGACCGGTACGCGGGCGACGCGGTCGCCGTGCCGCTGGCCAAGTACGGCGAGGCGTACAAGCGGCTGCGGGCCGTCTCGGCCGAGCTGGAGGAGATCACCACCCGCGCCCGGGAGCGGGCCCAGGAGGCCGACCTGCTGCGCTTCGGCCTCGACGAGATCGCCGCCGTCGAACCCCGGCCCGGCGAGGACGTGGAGCTGGCCGAGGAGGCCGAGCGGCTCGGGCACGCCGAGGCGCTGGCCTCCGCCGCCGCGGCCGCGCACGCCGCGCTCGCGGGCAATCCGGAGGATCCCGAGGGCGTGGACGCCGGGACGCTCGTCGCGGGCGCCCAGCGGGCCCTGGACGCCGTGCGGGCGCACGATCCGGCACTGGCCGCCCTGGCCGACCGCATCGGCGAGATCGGGATCCTGCTGCGCGACGCGGCCGGGGACCTCGCCGGGTACGCCGACGACCTGGACGCCGACCCGCTGCGGCTGGCCGCCGTCGAGGAGCGGCGGGCCGCCCTGACCGGGCTGACCCGCAAGTACGGCGAGGACATCGCCTCCGTGCTGGCCTGGGCGGAGGACAGCGCCACCCGGCTGACCGAGCTCGAGGGCGACGACGAGCGGATCGGGGAGCTGACCGCCGAGCGGGACGCGCTGCGCGGTGAGCTGGGCGGGCTCGCGCAGGCGCTGACGGACGCCCGGACCGAGGCGGCCGAACGGTTCGCCGCCGCCGTGACCGCGGAGCTGGCCTCGCTCGCCATGCCGCACGCGCGGGTGTCGTTCGAGATCCGGCAGACCGAGGACCCCGAGGGCGTCGAGGTCGGCGGACGCCCGGTGGCGTACGGACCGGCCGGTGCCGACGAGGTCGAGCTGCTGCTGGCCCCGCACCCCGGCGCACCGCCCCGGCCCATCGCCAAGGGCGCATCCGGCGGTGAGCTGTCCCGCGTGATGCTGGCCGTGGAGGTGGTCTTCGCGGGGACGGACCCGGTGCCCACGTACCTCTTCGACGAGGTCGACGCCGGCGTCGGCGGCAAGGCGGCCGTCGAGATCGGGCGGCGGCTCGCGCGGCTGGCGAAGAACGCGCAGGTCGTGGTCGTGACGCACCTGCCGCAGGTGGCGGCCTTCGCCGACCGGCAGTTGCTGGTCGAGAAGACCGACGACGGGTCCGTGACCCGCTCCGGCGTGAAGGTCCTGGAGGGCGAGGACCGGGTCCGGGAGCTGTCCCGGATGCTGGCCGGCCAGGAGGACTCGGAGACGGCCCGGGCGCACGCCGAGGAACTGCTGGCGACGGCCAGGGCGGACGGGTAGTCCCGGGCGGTCCGGGACGGAGGGCCGGGACCAGCCGGGCCGGTGGTCGAGGTCGTCCGGGCCGATGGTCGGGGCAGCCCGGGCCGATGATCGGGGCGTCCGGGCCGATGGTCGGGGCAGCCCGGACGGTGGCGCGGTCGGGTGGTCGCGCGGCCGGTGCGGGCCGGTCACCCAAGTTCACTCGTGTGGGTGACCTCGGCCCCGTGGGTTCCCCCGTAAGGGCGCCCTGGGTCCGCGTCGCCGGGGCTCCCGGCGTTCCCGGAACCCCCTCGCCTCCTGGCATGCTTGGCGGAGTACGCGCCGAGACCGCGTCGTGACCGCCCGACCCGAACCAGGAGCCCCGGCCACGTGACCCCCGTGAGCAGCCACTCACCGCACGGCCAGTCGCCGCTGCGCACCGTGCAGGTGCTCGGCGGGGGCAACGCCGCGAGCAGTGCGCACGTGCGCTCGCTGACCGCGGGGCTCGTCGCGCGGGGCGTGCGGGTCACGGTCTGCGCCCCCCACGAGGCCGACCGCTCCTACGACTTCAGCGGCGCCGGGGCCGACCACGTCCACGTGCCGCGCAGCAGCGACCCGGTGGCGGTGGCCGCCCTGCGGGCCGCCTGCGCCGATGCCGACCTGGTGCACGCGCACGGCCTGCACGCCTCCTTCCGCACCGTGCTCGCCCTCAGCGGCCGGCGTGTGCGGACGCCGCTGGTCGTGACGTGGCACGACCGGGCGCACGCCGAGGGGGCGCGCGCCCAGTTGCTGCGGATGCTGGAGAGGCGCGTCGTGAGGGCGGCCACCGTAGTGCTGGGCACCTCCTCGGCGCTCGTGGACCGGGCCCGGCGCACCGGCGCGCGCGACGCCCGGCTCGCGGCGGTCGCGCTGCCCGGCCCGCGCAGGCCCCTCGAACCCGACGACCCCGACCGGCTGCGCCCCAAGGTGCGCGCCGAACTCGGCTCCATCGGACGGCCGTTGCTGATGGCCGTCGGCTCCCTGGAACGCCACCGCGGCTACGACGTGCTGCTGGACGCCGCGCGCGCGTGGCGCCGCCTGGATCCGGTGCCCCTGGTCGCGATCGCGGGGGAGGGGCCGCTGCGCGGTGAACTCCAGACCAGGATCGAGCGGGAGGGCCTGCCGGTCCGGCTCCTCGGGCGGCGCGCGGACATCACCGATCTGCTCGCCGCGGCCGACCTCGCCGTGCTGCCGAGCCGGTGGGAGGCTCGCCCCGTCCTCGCCCAGGAGGCCCTTCACGCGCGCGTGCCGCTCGTGGCGTCGGCCGTGGGCGGCATCCCCGAACTCGTCGGCGACGCGGCCGAACTCGTCCCCGGCGGCGACGCCGGAGCCCTCGCCGACTCCGTCGTACGGCTGCTCGGCGACCCCGCCCGCCGCGAGCTGCTGCGCGCCAGGGGGACCCGGCAGGCGGCGACCTGGCCGACCGAGGACGAGACGGTCGCCCAGGTGCTCAGCGTGTACGACGAGCTGACGCAGCCCCAGCCGCTGGCCTGAGACGCCCTACTGCACGTGCCGGCGGGCGCGCAGGGCCAGGCTCAGGGCGAGGACCGTCTGCGGGTCGTCCAGGTCCGTGCCCAGCAGCTCCCCGATGCGTGCCAGCCGGTTGTAGAGGGTCTGCCGGTTGAGGTGCAGCTCCCGGGCCGTCTCCGCCTTCCGGCCGGCGTGCGCGAGGTACGTCGCCAGGGTGGGCAGCAGCGGCGGCTTGGAGCGCC
Source organism: Streptomyces sp. AHA2 (assembly GCF_036857595.1). Lineage (NCBI taxonomy): Bacteria > Bacillati > Actinomycetota > Actinomycetes > Kitasatosporales > Streptomycetaceae > Streptomyces > Streptomyces sp. AHA2. Next base: position 310,417 of record NZ_JAUQWJ010000009.1, on the reverse strand, counting down.
GGTCGTGCTCCAGGACCGGCCCGAGTGCCCGGTCGACGAACGCGGCCAGGTCCGGCTGGTCGCGCAGCCGCCACAGCAGCAGGTCGATGTCGAGGCGGCGGGCGTCGTACCAGGGCCGGTCCGGCAGTCCCCGGGCCGCGGTCGCCGTCTCGGCCGCGTGCCGCAGCCCCGAGGCCACCGCCGTCCAGCCGCCGCCCAGCCCCACGACCACCACGGGCGGCTGCGCGCCCGGCCGCAGCATCCCGGCCCGCCCCACCCCGGCCCGCAGGGCCGCCGCGACCCGGTCCGCGACCGTCTCCCGCTCCGACTCCGCGCGCAGCCCCAGCAGTACCAGCAGCCGCCCTTCCACCGGCCGCACCCCGAGCAGCACCGGCACGCCCACCGCGGAGAGCTCCTCCGACACCGCCCTCGCCAGCACCGCCCAGCCGCCGCCGGACGGCAGGGCGTCCCCGAGGCGCATGACCACCGGCAGCAGCGGCCCCTCGCCCGGCCGGAAGCCCAGCACCCGCGCCTGCGCCGGCGCGTCCTGTGCCGTGACCCGGCCCTCGGCCAGGTCGGTGAGGAAGTCGCCGCGCCCGCGCGCCGCCAGTTCCTCCTCCTGCCGGGCCTGCATCAGCACCACCGCGAGGATCCCCGCGGCCCGTTCGGCGGCCATCCGATGCAGGGGCGTCAGGGCGGCGCGCACGGGCAGCAGGACCAGCCGCGCGCGGACACCACCGCTGCCGGGTCCGCCGCCCGGTACGTCGACCAGGACCGAACCGGCCGGCGGGGCTCCGTCCTTGTGCTGGCCGCGCAGCCCCTCCCACACCTGCAGCGGGTCGGCGCCCTCGGGCCCGGCACCGGCGGCGTAGAGCAACTGCCCTTCCGCCGTCTCCAGGAAGACCGGGTTGTGGGCGAAGTCCGCCAGGATGCCCAGCACCTGGGGCACCCCGCCCCCGCCCAGCACGGCCCGCGTGCACCGCCGGTGCACCTCCTCGGCCCGCTGGAGCAGGGCGTAATGGCCGTTGACGATCTCGGTGTGGACCTCCTCGGTGACCGTGACGAACGCCACCTCGCGGTGCAGCTGCACCAGGGGCAGCCCGGCCGCGCGGGCGGTGTCGACGAGGGCCGCGGGCAGCCGGGCGAAGCGCGGCCCCAGCTCCACCACCAGGGCGGCGATACCCCGCTCGGCCAGGGTGCGCACGAACGCCCGCTGTTCGGCGGGGCGCGTGCCGAGGCCGTAGCCGGTGGTCAGCAGGAGTTCGCCGCCCTTGAGCAGCGAGGCGATGTGCGGCACCTCGCCGGCGTGCACCCAGCGCACCGTGCGCCCGAGCCGCTCGGCGCCCGCCAGCACCTCGGGCAGTCCGCTGCGCAACGCGGGCAGCTCCAGTGCCCGCTGCACGGTGATCCCGCCGCCGTGGGTGCCGTACGCGCTGTCCGTCCCGCTGTCCATGTGCCGGACGCTACCCGGGCCGGTGCCCCGCGGACATCTCCTGGGCGGCACCGAGACGATCACCGCCCCGCCGGGCACCCCGGTCCGCGCCGGATTACGGCGTGGCCGGCCGGGTACGGGCGCTGTCATGGACATGAGCGTGGTGGCGGTGGGGCGGGAGGACGACAGTCCGGTCGAGGAGCCGTTGCGGATCGCGGTGCTCGCCGACCGGCTCGGCTACGGGGAGGTGTGGGCGGGCGAGGGACCGACCTGGGACTCGTTCGTGCTGGCGACGGCGATCGGCGCGGCCACCGAGCGGGTGGCCCTGACGGCCGGGCCCGTGCCGGTCAGCGTGCGCGATCCGCTGACGGTCGTGCGCGGCGCGGCCTCCGCCGCCGCCGTCACCGGCCGGAGCGTCGGCGTCGCCCTCGGCACCTCCAGCAAGCGCGTGGTGGAGGGGGTGCACGGCCGTCCGCGCACCCGGCCCGCCGCCGCCCTCGCTCAGTCCGCGGCGGCCGTACGGGAACTGATGGACGGCGTGCCGGGCGAGCCGGTGGCGCCCGGCAGCGGCTTCCCGCGCCGGCTGCCGCCGCCCGGCGGCCCCCTCACCGTCGCCGCCTTCGGGGAGCGGGCGGTCACCGCGGCCGTCGCGCACGCCGACCGGATGCTGCTCGACGTCGTCTCGCCCGGGCAGGTGCGCATGCTGCGCGACCGGATGCTCACGGCCGCCGGGAAGGCCGGGCGCACCCCACCCCGGCTGGCGGCCTGGCTGCCCGCCGCCGTGGACCCCGAGCCGGAGACGGTCACGCAGATCCTGCGCAGCGTGGCCGGCTACCTGGCCGTGCCGGGCTACAGCGACATGTTCATCGACGCCGGCTTCGCCGAGGTCGTCGAACTCGCCGTCAAGGGCGCCGACCGGGACACCCTCGTCCAGGCCCTGCCGCCCCAGGCCGCGGCCACGGTCGCGCTCGTCGGCGACGCGGCCGCGGTCCGGGCCCGGATCGACGCCTACGCCGAAGCGGGCCTGGACGAGATCGCCCTGGTCCCGGCCACCGCGGGCGATCCGGCGGGGGAGCGCACGCTCACGGCGCTCGCCCCGGGGTGAGCGCCGGACGGGCCGTGCCGGTCAGCCGCCGTAGGCGCCCGAGGCCGTCAGACGCAGCGCCGTGTCGATGAGCGGCACGTGGCTGAAGGCCTGCGGGAAGTTGCCCACCTGACGCTGCAGGCGCGGGTCCCACTCCTCCGCGAGCAGACCGAGGTCGTTGCGCAGCGACAGCAGCTTCTCGAAGAGCCGTCGGGCCTCGTCCACCCGGCCGATCATCGCCAGGTCGTCGGCCATCCAGAACGAGCAGGCGAGGAACGCGCCCTCGTCGCCGGGCAGACCGTCGACGCCCTCGTCGTCGCCCTCGGTCGGGTAGCGCAGGATGAAGCCGTCCGGCGTGGACAGCTCCCGCTGGATCGCCTCGATCGTGCCGATGACCCGCTTGTCGTCCGGCGGCAGGAAGCCCACCTGCGGGATCAGCAGCAGGGAGGCGTCCAGCTCCTTGGAGCCGTAGGACTGCGTGAAGGTGTTGCGCTCCTTGTCGTAACCCTTCTCGCACACGTCCCGGTGGATCTCCTCGCGCAGTTCCTTCCAGCGTTCCAGCGGGCCGTCCGCGTCACCGGACTCGATCAGCTTGATCGTGCGGTCGACGGCGACCCAGGCCATCACCTTGGAGTGCACGAAGTGGCGGCGCGGGCCGCGCACCTCCCAGATGCCCTCGTCCGGCTCCTGCCAGTGGCCCTCCAGGTAGCGGATGAGCTTCAGCTGGAGCAGCGAGGCGTAGTCGTTGCGCGCGAGGCCCGTCATGTGGGCCAGGTGCAGCGCCTCGGTGACCTCGCCGTACACGTCCAGCTGGAGCTGGTGGGCCGCGCCGTTGCCGACCCGGACCGGGGCGGAGTTCTCGTAGCCCGGCAGCCAGTCCAGCTCCGCCTCGCCCAGCTCGCGCTCACCGGCGATGCCGTACATGATCTGCAGGTTCTCCGGGTCGCCCGCGACCGCGCGCAGCAGCCACTCGCGCCAGGCGCGGGCCTCCTCGCGGTAGCCGGTGCGCAGCAGCGAGGACAGGGTGATGGCCGCGTCGCGCAGCCAGGTGTAGCGGTAGTCCCAGTTGCGGACGCCGCCGATGTCCTCCGGCAGGGAGGTGGTGGGCGCGGCGACGATGCCGCCGGTGGGGGCGTACGTCAGCGCCTTCAGCGTGATCAGCGAGCGGACCACGGCCTCGCGGTACGGGCCGTGGTACGTACAGTGGTCCACCCACTCGCGCCAGAAGTCCTCCGTCGCCTCCAGCGACTGCTCCGGTTCGGGCAGCGGCGGCGGCTCCTTGTGCGAGGGCTGCCAGGAGATGGTGAACGCGATCCGGTCGCCCGGGGCCACCGTGAAGTCCGCGTAGGTCGTCAGCGATTCACCGTAGGTCTCCGCGGGTGTGTCGAACCACACGGAGTCGGGGCCCGCGACGGCGACCGTGCGGCCCTCGTGCTTGTGCACCCAGGGCACGACCCGGCCGTAGGAGAACCGCATCCGCAGCTCCGACCGCATCGGCACCCGGCCCGAGACGCCCTCCACGATGCGGATCACCTGCGGGGCGCCGTCACGCGGCGGCATGAAATCCGTCACCCGGACCGTGCCCCGCTGGGTGTCCCACTCGGACTCCAGGATCAGCGAGTCACCGCGGTAGTGGCGCCGGGCCGCGATGGGCGGCTCCTGGTCGGGGGCGTGCGCGGGGCCGAGCCGCCAGAAGCCGTGCTCCTCGGTGCCCAGCAGGCCGGCGAAGATGGCGTGCGAGTCGAAGCGGGGCAGGCACAGCCAGTCGACCGTCCCGTCCCGGCAGACCAGGGCAGCGGTCTGCATGTCTCCGATGAGTGCGTAGTCTTCGATGCGCCCGGCCACGTGCAACTCCAGTCGAACGGCCACGTCACCCCGCAAGGGGGCTGTCGCTTGATGCGGTCAAGGGGGGTTTCAGCAGGTCTTGCAATCCGTCGTTGAGCGATGAAGCAAAACAGGTCACTCAGCCGTGATGCAAAGCGCCAATTGTTGCTCAACGAACTGACGAGCTCACGTTGTTCCGGTTACGTACGGGCGGGGGGTGGTGCCGTGGGGCCGGGCGGGCTCGGCAGCGAGTGTCCGAGCAGGATACGACGCGGTCGGATGTTCCGGGTGCCGGTCGCGGCAAGGCGGGTACGCCGAACGAGTGAGCAACGGGTGAGGGAGCGGTGACGATGACCGCGCCGTGTCGGAATGTGCGCGGAGCGTGGCCGGAAGCCATCACCCCGCAGCGCTGATACGCTGGTAGCCCGTGGACCGGTGGGCGTCTGACCCCCGAACCGCACCTCCAGATCGCGACCACGGGAGCCCCCTCTTGGCCATGCCCAATTCCACGACGACCAAGCACATCTTCGTCACCGGGGGTGTCGCCTCCTCGCTCGGCAAGGGCCTGACGGCCTCCAGCCTCGGCATGCTGCTCAAGGCCCGGGGCCTGCGCGTCGTGATGCAGAAGCTCGACCCGTACCTGAACGTCGACCCCGGCACGATGAACCCCTTCCAGCACGGTGAGGTGTTCGTCACCAACGACGGCGCCGAGACCGACCTGGACATCGGCCACTACGAGCGCTTCCTCGACCGCGACCTGGACGGCTCGGCCAACGTCACCACCGGCCAGGTGTACTCGACCGTGATCGCCAAGGAGCGGCGCGGCGAGTACCTGGGCGACACCGTGCAGGTCATCCCGCACATCACCAACGAGATCAAGCACCGCATCCGCCGCATGGCGACGGACGAGGTCGACGTCGTGATCACGGAGGTCGGCGGCACGGTCGGCGACATCGAGTCGCTGCCGTTCCTGGAGACCGTCCGCCAGGTCCGTCACGAGGTCGGCCGCGACAACGTCTTCGTCGTCCACATCTCGCTCCTGCCGTACATCGGCCCCTCGGGTGAGCTGAAGACGAAGCCCACCCAGCACTCGGTCGCGGCTCTGCGCAACATCGGTATCCAGCCGGACGCCATCGTGCTGCGCTGCGACCGCGAGGTGCCCACCGCGATCAAGCGGAAGATCTCACTGATGTGCGACGTCGACGAGGCCGCCGTCGTCGCCTGCCCCGACGCCCGCTCGATCTACGACATCCCCAAGACCGTGCACGGCGAGGGGCTGGACGCCTACGTCGTGCGCAAGCTCGATCTGCCGTTCCGCGACGTCGACTGGACGACCTGGGACGACCTGCTCGACCGCGTCCACAACCCCGACCACGAGATCACCCTCGCCCTGGTCGGCAAGTACATCGACCTGCCCGACGCCTACCTGTCGGTCACCGAGGCCCTGCGCGCCGGCGGCTTCGCCAACCGGGCCCGCGTCAAGATCAAGTGGGTCACCTCCGACGACTGCAAGACCCCGGCCGGTGCCGCGGCCCAGCTCGGCGACGTCGACGGCATCTGCATCCCCGGCGGCTTCGGCGAGCGCGGTGTCAACGGCAAGGTCGGCGCCATCCGCTACGCCCGCGAGAACAAGGTGCCGCTGCTCGGCCTCTGCCTGGGCCTGCAGTGCATCGTGATCGAGGCCGCGCGCAACCTGGCCGACATCGCCGACGCCAACTCCACCGAGTTCGACCCCGCCACCGGCCACCCGGTCATCTCCACCATGGCCGAGCAGATGGACATCGTCTCCGGTGAGGGCGACATGGGCGGCACGATGCGGCTCGGCATGTACCCGGCGAAGCTGGCCGAGGGTTCGATCGTGCGCGAGGTGTACGACGGCAAGGAGTACGTCGAGGAGCGCCACCGGCACCGCTACGAGGTGAACAACGCCTACCGGGCCGAGCTGGAGAAGCAGGCGGGCATCCTGTTCTCCGGCACCTCGCCGGACGGCAAGCTCGTCGAGTACGTCGAGTACCCGCGCGACGTCCACCCCTACCTGGTCGCCACGCAGGCGCACCCGGAGCTGCGCTCGCGCCCGACGCGTCCGCACCCGCTGTTCGCGGGGCTCGTCAAGGCCGCGGTCGAGCGGAAGACTTCCGAGTAACACACCGGTTGTACGGTGGCCGGGGTGCATTCCTTCAAAGGGTGTGCACCCCGGTTCCGTTTCGGCAGGTCGTGCAGGGCACGCGGAAGGACAGGCATGACGATCAAGGACACTCCCGAGGAGTGGGAAGTCCGGGCGACGAACACCCCGTTCGTGGGCAACAAGACCTCCGTGCGCACCGACGACGTGGTCATGCCCGACGGCACCGTGGTCGGCCGTGACTACCAGGTCCACCCCGGCTCCGTGGCCGTCCTCGCCCTCGACGAGGCCGACCGCGTCCTGGTCCTGCGCCAGTACCGCCACCCCGTGCGCCACAAGCTGTGGGAGATCCCGGCCGGTCTGCTCGACGTCCCCGGCGAGAACCCGCTGCACGCGGCGCAGCGCGAGCTGTACGAGGAGGCGCACGTCAAGGCCGAGGACTGGCGGGTGCTGACCGACGTCTACACCACCCCGGGCGGGTGCGACGAGGCCGTGCGGATCTTCCTCGCCCGTGATCTGTCCGAGGCCGTGGGCGAGCGGTTCGCGGTCGCGGAGGAGGAGGCCGACATGGAACTCGACCGGGTGCCGGTCGAGGACCTCGTACGGGGTGTGCTCGCCGGCGAGCTGCACAACAACTGCCTGGTCGTGGGCGTGCTGTCCCTGGTCGCCGCGCGGTCCGGCGACGGCCTGGACTCCCTGCGCCCGGCCCAGGCCCCCTGGCCGGCCCGCCCGTTCGAGGCGTAGCGCTCCGCTGGGAGCGCCGTGACGGGCCGGGGCCGTGGAGGCCGTCGGCCGACGCCGCCTCGTGGTGGCTCGCCGCGCAGATCCCCGCGCCCCTCGGGCGCTCCCCAGGCGCGTGGTCCTACGATCTGCTGATCCGATCGGGGGACGCGTCCGCCGTGCCCGCCGTGCTCCTCCGGGGACGTTGCAGAGCGTGAACTAGGCTCTGGGGCACGCCCGAACCGGAGTCCCGGCGGGCTTGCGTGTGCGGTGGGACGGGAGTGTGGCCCGTGACGGATCAGGTCGTGAAGACGGACGACGCGCGTCCGGCCCGGGACGCTGCCGGGCAGCGCGAGTTCCTGGGCCGCACACGGGAGTTGAAGGAACTGCGCGCCGACATCGAGCGCGCCGGACTGGACACCCTGGCCGGCCGCAAGGCGCCCCGCGCGCGGGTGCTGCTCATCGCCGGCCGGCCCGGATCGGGCCGTACCGCCCTGGCCGGGGAACTCGTCCGGCAGGTCGCGGACCGTTACCCCGACGGGGTGCTGCGCGCCCGCCTGACCGACCCCGACGGCACCCCCGTACCGGTCGGGCGCGCCGCCCGGGAGCTGCTCGGCGCCCTGGACGAGGCCGCCCCCGCCGGGGCCGGCGAGGACGACCTCACCCACGCCCTGCGCACCGCCCTGGCCGACCGCCGGGCGGTGCTCCTGCTGGACGACGCCGCCGACGCCGGGCAGGTCGACGCCCTGCTCCCCGACACCCCGGACTGCCTGGTGGTCGCGGTCTCCGCGGGTCCGCTGACCGGCATCCGCGACGTCCGCCCCTGCACCCTGGGCGGCCTGGACGCCAAGTCGGGGGTGGAGCTGCTGGCCCGGCACACCGGCTCGGTCCGCATCACCGTCGACCCCCGGGCCGCCGAAGGACTCGCCGAGGAGTGCCAGGGGCAGCCGGCCGCGCTGACGCTGGCGGGCGGCTGGCTGGCGGCCCGGCCCAAGGCGGCCGTCTCCGACCTGGCCAAACAGCTGCGCGCTGAGGACGCCGAGGGCACCGCCCTGTCCCGGGTGTTCCGGCTCGCCCACGCCGCGCTCCCCGCGAGCGCCGCCCGGATGCTGCGCCTGCTCGCCCTCGCCCCGGCCGGGCTGGTCGACCCGCAGACCGCTTCCGCGCTGGCCGGATGCTCGGTCGACAGCGCCCGCAGCGCCCTCGACGACTTCGTCGCCCTGGGCTTCCTGCACGCCGTCGACTCCCCGCTGCCGCAGTACGAGGTGCCCGCATGCCTCCATCCCGAACTGCTGGTCCTCGCCGCGCACCACGAACGCCCCGCCGAGCTGCAGCTGGCCCGCGCGCGCATGCTGGAACGGACCGTGCGGCTGCTCCAGGCATGCCGGGCGATCACCGAGACCGACAGCCTCCAGGCCCGCCAGAAGCTGCTGGAGATGCCGCGCGCCCTGCGTTTCCCCACCCCCAGGGCGGCCGCGGAGTGGTTGCGGCTGACCCGGCCCGCCCTGCTGGCCGCCGCCCGGCTCGCGGTCGCCGACGGGGAGCTGGACACCCTGGCCCGGCGGCTGATGTCCCAGTTGGTACGGGCCATGACGGCCCACGTCGGTACCCGGGCCGCCGCGCCCGACCTCTACGAGATCCACCGCCTCGTCCTCGACGTGGCCGAGCGGCGGAGCCTGCCCCGCGAGCGCGCCGCCGCCCTGCTGAACCTCGGCGACCTCGACGCCCGCGCCGGCCGCATCGAGGACGCCCTGGCGCGCTACCGGGACGCCCTGGACGCCGGACGTGAGGTGAACGACCCGTACGCGACCGGCCGGGCGATGGAATCCGTAGGCGCGGCGCACCTGGAGCTGGGGGACGTCGACCGGGCCGCCGACTGGTTCGGCCGGGCCCTGGTCGAGCGGCTCGCCCGGGGCGAGCGCGCCGACGCCGCCCGGCTGTACGGGCGCATCGCCGCCGCCCATACCCTCGCGCGCCGCTACGGCGAGGCCCTGCGCAACTGGCGCGCCGCGATCGCCGGGTACCGCAGGAGCGGCGACGCGGGCGCGCAGGCGCGGGCGTTGGGCGAACTGGCGCGGGTGCAGGAGTACGCCGGCCGGCCCGAGGAGGCGCTGCGCACCTGCCGGGAGGCCGTGGAGTGGGCGCGGCGTGCGGAGGACCCGCGGCTGCAGGCGGCCCTGCACCTGCGGGCCGCCGACACCCTGGAAGACCTCGGCGATCCCGCCTCCGCCGGGCTGCACCGGGACGCCGCCGAGGGGATTCTCGATGAGTCAAACCTTCAAAACGACCCAGGCGCCTGCGATATCCGTACCGCATCAGCGGAAGATTGATGCAATGAAAGGCTAGACACCTGGAACACCTTCATTAGACTGGCTCTGCCGCACGTTCTCTGCGGTCTCTCCCGGTGTGCCCGTGCGTGCCCGGGTATGTCTAAGAAGTACCCCCCATACCCTCTGAGCCAAGGACCGTGATCGACGTGAAGGTCGGCATCCCCCGCGAGGTCAAGAACAACGAGTTCCGGGTGGCCATCACCCCCGCCGGCGTGCACGAGCTGGTGCGCCACGGCCACCAGGTCGTCATCGAGCGCGACGCCGGTGTCGGCTCCTCGATCACGAACGAGGAGTACGTCGCCGCCGGCGCGCAGATCCTGGACACCGCCGACGAGGTGTGGGCCGCCGCCGACCTGCTGCTGAAGGTCAAGGAGCCCATCGCCGAGGAGTACCACCGCCTCCGCAAGGACCAGACGCTCTTCACCTACCTGCACCTGGCCGCGTCCAAGGAGTGCACCGACGCCCTGCTGGAGTCCGGCACCACGGCCATCGCCTACGAGACCGTCGAGCTGTCCAACCGCGCGCTGCCGCTGCTCGCCCCGATGTCCGAGGTCGCGGGCCGTCTGGCCCCGCAGGTCGGCGCCTACCACCTGATGCGCGCCAACGGTGGCCGCGGCGTGCTGCCCGGCGGCGTCCCCGGCGTGCTGGCCGGCCGTGCCGTCGTCATCGGCGGCGGCGTCTCCGGCTGGAACGCCGCGCAGATCGCCATCGGCATGGGCTTCCACGTGACCCTGCTCGACAAGGACATCAACAAGCTCCGCGAGGCCGACAAGATCTTCGGCACGAAGATCCAGACCGTCGTCTCCAACGCCTTCGAGCTGGAGAAGGCCTGCCTGGAGGCCGACCTCGTCATCGGCGCGGTGCTCATCCCCGGCGCCAAGGCCCCGAAGCTGGTCACCAACGAGCTGGTCTCGCGCATGAAGCCCGGAAGTGTCCTTGTCGACATCGCGATCGACCAGGGTGGCTGCTTCGAGGACTCCCGTCCGACCACGCACGCCGAACCGGCCTTCAAGGTCCACGAGTCGGTGTTCTACTGCGTCGCCAACATGCCCGGCGCGGTGCCCAACACCTCCACCTACGCGCTGACCAACGCCACGCTGCCCTACATCGTCGAACTGGCCGACCACGGCTGGGTGGACGCGCTGCGCCGCGACCCGGCGCTGGCCAAGGGCCTCAACACGCATGACGGCAAGGTCGTTTACCGCGAGGTCGCGGAGGCGCACGGCGTGGAGCACGTCGAGCTGTCCTCGCTGCTCGGCTGAGCCGCGCACCGACACCCGCCAGCCGGTAAGTCGGCTAAGTCACCCCACGGCAAAGGCGATACGTCAACACGTGTCGTCAACGCCGCGCACCCGGCCGGACCTTGCCCGCAAGGTCCGGCCGGATGTGTGTATGGTCACTTCGCGATTCTCGGGCAACTCGCCTCGAACGTAACCCTTCAACCGATTCGCACACCGGTGAAACCTGCCGTGCGACGGCCGTACGCCCTTGACAGCGGGATGTTTCATTGCCGACACATCGGGCCGGGTCCGGCGGATTGTGTTGCTGCGGACGCCCGACACGCCATAGAGTCGCCAACCGTCGGCATGGTGCCACGCTGACCTGTCTAGAAGTTTCCTGGTCCCCAAGGAGGTAAGACGACTTGTGAATGAGTCGACATTTACTCCCGGGGGTGGTCAACCAGGAATGCCTGCACGGGACCAGGGGCCCGCGGGCTTCGCGGCTGTCGGCTCCGTCGCTGTGCGCACCTTCGCAGCCCACCAGAGTCAGCAGGCGACTCACACAGCACACCAGAAGATGGATGGCCATCACGTGAACGCCATGGCCGGCGACGGAAGTGGCGCGCCCCACAACCACTTCGCCGACTACGACGAACTGCCCGAGGGGCACTTCTACGACCCCGACGCGGAGTACGAGCCCGATCCGGAGTACGCGGCGACTCTCGCGCCCGACGCGGCCAGACAGCGCCGGGAGCGCGTCGGCCCGACCGGGCGCCCGCTGCCGTACTTCCCGATCCCGGGCCCGCTGACCGACCACGGACCCGCGAAGATCATCGCGATGTGCAACCAGAAGGGCGGCGTCGGCAAGACCACGTCGACCATCAACCTGGGTGCCGCGCTCGCGGAGTACGGACGCCGTGTCCTGCTCGTGGACTTCGACCCGCAGGGCGCGCTGTCGGTCGGACTCGGCGTCAACCCGATGGAGCTGGACCTCACCGTCTACAACCTGCTCATGGAGCGGGGGATGGCGGCCGACGAGGTGCTGCTGAAGACGGCGGTCCCCAACATGGACCTGCTGCCCAGCAACATCGACCTGTCGGCGGCCGAGGTCCAGCTCGTCTCCGAGGTCGCCCGCGAGTCCACGCTGCAGCGCGCCCTGAAGCCGCTGCTGGACGACTACGACTTCATCGTCATCGACTGCCAGCCCTCGCTCGGCCTGCTCACGGTCAACGCCCTGACGGCCGCGCACAAGGTGATCGTGCCGCTGGAGTGCGAGTTCTTCGCGCTGCGCGGTGTGGCCCTGCTGACCGAGACCATCGAGAAGGTCCAGGAGCGGCTCAACCCCGACCTGGAGCTCGACGGGATCCTCGCCACGATGTACGACTCGCGCACGGTGCACAGCCGTGAGGTGCTCGCGCGTGTCGTCGAGGCGTTCGACGACCACGTCTACCACACGGTCATCGGGCGCACGGTCCGGTTCCCGGAGACCACGGTCGCCGGCGAGCCGATCACCACGTACGCCTCCAACTCCGTCGGTGCCGCCGCCTACCGCCAGCTCGCCAGGGAGGTGCTCGCCCGGTGTCACGCCGAGTGAGTCTGCCGGGGGCCGACGAACTCTTCCGTACGACAGGGGGGATGGGGCTGCAGCCGTCCTCGCCCAGGCGTCCGGCCAACGGCGACGCCCGGGTGCCCGCTCCGGCGGGGGAGGGCGGCGCGGCGGCGGAGGACGTCCCGCAGTCGGTGCCCGCGCAGGGCGGCGACGGCGAGGGCGCGGAGCACGTCGCCGCGGACGCGGACCGGTCCGAGGCCGCGGAGTCCCGCAGCCGTTCCGGTTCCGGGCGCCGGCAGGCGGCGCAGGAAGGTTCTGCCGCCGACGCCGCGGCCCCGCGCAAGCGCGGGCGGGCCGCCGCACGCCGTCCCAGCGGCCGCGAGCGGCACGACGAGAAGATCACCGTGTACGTGTCGGCCGAGGAGCTCATGGACCTGGAGCACGCCCGGCTCGTACTGCGCGGCGAGCACGGCCTGGCCGTCGACCGCGGACGCATCGTCCGCGAGGCGGTCGCGGTGGTCCTCGCCGACCTGGAGACCCGGGGAGACGCCAGCATCCTCGTACGACGGCTGCGCGGGCGGTAGCGGTAGCCTGCGGGGGCCATGACCTCGAACGCTTCCCCACCACCCCCCGGCGCCCCGGCCGGCCGCCGGCGCGCGCTGGGGAGGGGCCCGGGGGTCTCCCGGCCCGAGGCGCCGGACGCGGGCCGGCCCGAGGAAGAGCACGAGGGCCCCGCCGGGCCGCACACGGCCCCGGAGAGGGCCGGTGCCGCCGGCGCCGGGGTCCCGCCCGCCGACGCGGCTGCGGGCGCCCGGGAGGCGGTCGCCGGGGAGCTGCCCGCCGCCGCGGGACCGCGGGTCCCGGCCGGGCCCGAGGCAGCGGTCACGGCGACCGGCCCGGGCGCCGCGCCCGGCGCTGCCGCGCCTGGATTCGCTGCTCCCGGGGCTGTCGCCCCTCCGCATGTCGCTTCCGGGCCTGCCGCGCCCGGAGTGGCCGGGCCCGGGGTGGCCGGGCCCGGGGTGGTCGCTTCCGAGCCTGCCGTGCCTGACGATGTCGTGCCTGGAGCCGCCGCTCCCGGGGCTGTCGCGCCTGCACATCCCGCTTCCGGGCCTGCCGTGCCTGACGATGTCGTGCCTGGAGCCGCCGCTGCCGGGGCTGTCGCGCCTGCACATGCCGCTTCCGGGCCGGCCGCGCCCGGGGCTGTCGCGCCTGCCGCTGTCGCTTCCGAGCCTGCCGCGCCCGGGGTGGCCGGGCCGGGGGTGGTCGCTTCCGGGCCTGCCGTGCCCGGCGATGTCGTGCCTGGAGCCGCCGCTGCCGGGGCTGTCGCGCCTGCACATCCCGCTTCCGGGCCGGCCGCTCCCGGGTCTGTCGCGCCTGCACCTGTCGCTGCCGGGCCTGCCGCGCCCGGGATCGTCGCGCCGGCACCTGCCGCGCCTGGCGTTGTCGCGCCTGGAGCCGCTGTTCCCCGGGCTGTCGCGCCGGGGGTGGTCGCTTCCGAGCCTGCCGCGCCTGGCGTTGTCGCGCCTGCACCTGTCGCTTCCGAGCCTGCCGCGCCCGGGGTGGCCGGGCCGGGGGTGGTCGCTTCCGGGCCTGCCGTGCCCGACGATGTCGTGCCTGGAGCCGCCGCTCCCGGAGCTGTCGCGCCTGCACATGCCGCTTCCGGGCCAGCCGCTCCCGGGGCTGCCGCGCCTGCACCTGTCGCTTCCGAGCCTGTCGCTTCCGAGCCTGCCGCGCCCGGGGTGGCCGGGCCCGGGGTGGTCGCTTCCGGGCCTGCCGTGCCCGACGATGTCGTGCCTGGGTCTGGCGCTTCCGGGGCCGGCGCGTCCGGATCGGCCGTCGCTGGGACGGGCCGGGGGGACGTGTCACCGGGGCCGGAGGAGGTCTCGCGGCCGGGGGCCGGGCCCGGGGGCTTCGTCGCCGAGGCGTCCGCCGGGGCGGCCCGGGCCGCCGTCGCGGCCGAGAGGCCGGTGGCGGCCGACGTGGCCGTGGCAGGTGCCGCCCCCGCGACCGAGGAGGGAGCCGGAGCCGGGGACGTCGACGGCGGGGACGGCAAGGTCTTCAAGGTCCGGCTCGCGAACTTCGAGGGGCCCTTCGACCTGCTGCTCCAGCTGATCTCCAAGCACAAGCTGGACGTCACCGAGGTCGCGCTGTCGAAGGTGACCGACGAGTTCATGGCGTACATCCGGGCGATGGGGCCCGACTGGGACCTGGACGAGACCACCGAGTTCCTGGTGGTCGCGGCCACACTGCTCGATCTGAAGGCGGCCCGGCTGCTGCCCGCCGCCGAGGTGGAGGACGAGGCCGACCTGGCCCTGCTGGAGGCCCGGGACCTCCTCTTCGCGCGGCTGCTGCAGTACCGCGCGTACAAGCAGATCGCCGACATCTTCAACGGCCGGCTGGACGAGGAGGCCCGGCGCTACCCGCGCACCGTCGGCCTCGAGCCGCACCACGCCGAACTGCTGCCCGAGGTGGTCATCAGCATCGGGGCGGAGGGGTTCGCCAGGCTCGCCGTGAAGGCGATGCAGCCGCGGCCCAGGCCGCAGGTCTACGTCGACCACATCCACGCCCCCCTGGTCAGCGTTCAGGAGCAGGCGCAGGTCGTCGTGGCACGGCTCCGGGACCTCGGCGAGGCCAGTTTCCGGGTGCTGGTCGAGGACACCGAGGACACGCTGACGGTCGTCGCCCGCTTCCTGGCCCTGCTGGAGCTGTACCGCGAGAAGGCCGTCGCGCTGGAACAGGAGGCCGCCCTGGGCGAACTGCTCGTGCGGTGGACCGGCGGCGAGGGGGACGAGGCACCGGCCGTCACCGACGAGTTCGACCGGCCGCCCGAGCCGCCGAAGGAGGAGAAGAAGGCGTGAGCGAGCCAACCACCGGCCGGCCGGCCGGCGCGCGGGGCGTCGCGGACCTCGACCTCAAGCCCGCCCTGGAGGCGGTCCTCATGGTCGTCGACGAGCCCGCGACCGAGGAGCACCTGGCGAAGATCCTGGAGCGGCCCAGGCGCCGGATCGCGGACGCGCTGCGCGAGCTGGCCGACGAGTACAGCGCCCAGGGGCGCGGCTTCGAGCTGCGCCACGTCGCGGGCGGCTGGCGCTTCTACACGCGGCCCGCCTACGCCCCGGCCGTCGAGCGGTTCGTGCTGGACGGCCAGCAGGCCCGGCTCACCCAGGCCGCCCTGGAGACCCTGGCGGTCGTCGCCTACCGCCAGCCGGTCAGCCGCAGCCGGGTCTCCGCCGTGCGCGGGGTCAACTGCGACGGCGTCATGCGCACCCTCCTGCAGCGCGGTCTTCTGGAGGAGGCGGGCACGGAACCCGAAACAGGTGCGATCCTGTACAGGACGACGAACTACTTCCTGGAGCGGATGGGCCTGCGCGGTCTGGACGAGCTCCCGGAGCTCGCGCCCTTCCTCCCGGAGGCGGAGGCGATCGAGGCCGAGACCCAGGAGGGCGTACCGTCGTTCGACCCGGACGCGCCCGACGACGACGCGCCGGGCCGCCCGGCGAGCCCGGGAACCCACGACGAAGACGACCAGACGGAACTTTGATGCGAAGCAGCAGCGGCAGGAACAGCAGCGGAAACAACGGCGGGAGCCGTGGTGGCAACAGCGGCGGCCGCGGCGGGAGTGGTGGTGGTCGCGGCAACTTCCGCGGCGCCGGCAACAACCGCGACGACAAGCAGGGCAGCGGCCGTCCCAGGAAGCCGCGTCCGGAGGAGCGGCGCTACGACGTGGGCCCCGGGGCGACCAAGGACGGCCCGAAGGCCGGGCGCGGCGGCGCGGCCCGCGGCGGCGCCAAGGGCGGACCCAGGCAGCCCCAGCGGCAGGGCCGCTCGGCCCCGGCCCGCCCCCGCGAGTACGAGGCTCAGATCGAGGAGCGCAACCGCGACCGCTACGCCGGCAAGCCGGAGGTCAAGCTCCCCAAGACCTTCCCGGGCGCCGAGCAGGAGGGCGAGCGGCTGCAGAAGGTCCTCGCCCGGGCCGGCTTCGGCTCCCGGCGCGCCTGCGAGGAGCTGGTCGAGCAGGCCCGCGTCGAGGTCAACGGCGAGATCGTCCTGGAGCAGGGCAAGCGGGTCGACCCGGAGAAGGACGAGATCAAGGTCGACGGCCTGACCGTCGCCACGCAGCGTTACCAGTTCTTCTCGCTGAACAAGCCCGCCGGGGTCGTGTCCACCATGGAGGACCCGGAGGGCCGGCAGTGCCTCGGTGACTACGTCACCAACCGCGAGACCCGGCTCTTCCACGTGGGGCGGCTCGACACCGAGACCGAGGGCGTCATCCTGCTCACCAACCACGGTGAGCTGGCGCACCGGCTGACCCACCCCAAGTACGGCGTGAAGAAGACGTACCTGGCGCACATCGTGGGCCCCATCCCGCGCGACCTGGGCAAGAAGCTCAAGGACGGCATTCAGCTGGAGGACGGCTACGCCCGTGCCGACCACTTCCGGGTGGTGGAGCAGACCGGCAAGAACTACCTGGTCGAGGTCACGCTGCACGAGGGCCGCAAGCACATCGTGCGCCGGATGCTGGCGGAGGCCGGCTTCCCGGTCGACAAGCTGGTGCGGGTCGCCTTCGGCCCGATCACCCTGGGCGACCAGAAGTCGGGCTGGCTGCGGCGGCTGTCCAACACCGAGGTCGGCATGCTGATGCAGGAAGTCGACCTCTAGGCCTTGTGAGTGACCCGCACCCCCTTTATAGTCACAGCGACTATAAAGGGGGTGCGGGTCTTGGACGGCTACGACAAGTACGCCCACGAACCGTTCGCCGTCACGGCGGACCTCGCCGTGTTCACCCTGCGCGACGGCGCGCTCCACGTGCTCCTCGTCGAGCGCGGGCGGGAGCCGTACGCGGGGCGGTGGGCGTTGCCCGGCGGGTTCGTGCAGCCGGACGAGTCGGCGGAGACGGCCGCACGGCGAGAACTGGCCGAGGAGACCGGCCTGTCCGACGTCTCCGGGCTGCACCTGGAGCAGGTGCGCACCTACAGCGAGCCCGGCCGCGACCCCCGGATGCGGGTCGTGTCGGTCGCGTTCGCCGCGCTGCTGCCCGACGCCCCCGAGGCGCACGGCGGCAGCGACGCCGCCCAGGCCCGCTGGGTGCCGTACGGCGCGGCCGGGCCGCTCGCCTTCGACCACGACCGCATCCTGGCCGACGCCCACGACCGGGTGGGCGCCAAGCTCGAGTACACCTGCCTCGCGACCGCCTTCTGCCCGCCGCAGTTCACCCTCGGCGAGCTCCAGCAGGTCTACGAGGCCGTCTGGGACACCGGACTCGACCGGCCCAACTTCCGGCGCAAGGTGCTCGCCACCCCCGGCTTCGTCGAACCGGTGCCCGGCGCCGCCCGGCTCACCGGCGGCCGGGGCAAGCCCGCCGCGCTCTACCGCGCCGGCACCGCCACCGCACTCCACCCGCCACTCCTCCGGCCGACCCGGGAAGGACGTCCCGCATGACCACCCTCGTCCACAAGCAAGCCGCCACCGGAGCGCTGACGGGGCTCGCCCTCGGGGACGCCCTGGGGTTCCCGACCGAGTTCGACGACGTACCGGCGATCCTCGCCACGTACGGGCCCTGGCGGCGGATGGAGCTGCCGACACCGGCGATCGTCACCGACGACACGCAGATGACTCTGGCGCTCGGGCGGGGCCTGCGGACCGCCATGGACCGGGGCGTACTGGAGCCCGGCGGCA
Source organism: Streptomyces sp. AHA2 (assembly GCF_036857595.1). Classification (NCBI taxonomy): domain Bacteria; kingdom Bacillati; phylum Actinomycetota; class Actinomycetes; order Kitasatosporales; family Streptomycetaceae; genus Streptomyces; species Streptomyces sp. AHA2. The sequence goes on along the minus strand of NZ_JAUQWJ010000009.1, from coordinate 292,481 downwards.
TGGCCGAGGCCGTACGCCGGGAGTTCATCGCCTGGAACCGCTCCCCGGAGAACAACCGCGCCCCCGGCAACACCTGCCTGCGGGCCTGCGCCCTGCTGGAACGCACGGACCGCCCCTGGCAGGACGCCAGCCAGATCCACTCCAAGGGCTGCGGCGCCAACATGCGCGTCGCGCCCCTGGGGCTGATCGCCGGTCTCAGCGAGGAACAGCGGGCGGGAGCGGCCCAGTTGCAGGCGGCCCTCACCCACGGGCACCCCACCGCCCTGGCCGCCTCCGACCTCACCGCGCACGCCGTCCGCCTCCTCGCCCGGGGCGCCGAACCGACCGGCCTGGTCGGACTGCTGCGCTCGTACGCCCTGGACAACCGCAGCCGCTACCACGAGCGCTGGCTCGGCGACCTGTGGCGGCGGGCCGGGGACCCGGGCCCGGAGCAGTACATCGCGCGGGGCTGGGACGAGTGCCTGGCGGCCCTCGACCGGCTCCAGCACGCCGTGCGCACCGTGTCACCGGAGACCGACCCGTGCCTGGCCACCGGCGAGGGCTGGATCGCGGAGGAGGCCCTGGCGACCGGGCTGCTGTCCTTCCTGCTGTTCGTCGACGAGCCGGTGACGGCCCTGCGCCGCGCCGCCTGCACCGCGGGCGACTCGGACTCCCTGGCCTGCCTGGCCGGCGCCTTCGCCGGTGCGTACCTGGGCGCGGAGGCCTGGCCGGCCGAGTGGGCCGACCGCATCGAGTACCGCGGCGACCTCGTCGCGCTCGGCGCCCTCTGGGACGCGTGAGCCGTGAACGGCACCCCGGATCCCACCGGCCTCACCCACCTCGACCTGGCGCCCGTGGTGGCCGAGCAGCCCGACCCGGTGCTGTTCGCGACCGTCTCGGGGGCCCACCTGTACGGCTTCCCGTCCCGCGACTCGGACGTGGACCTGCGCGGCGTGCACCTGCTGCCGGCCGCCGACCTGGTCGGCCTGCGCGAGCCCGAGGAGACGCGTTCGCGGATGTGGGACCGCGACGGTGTCGAGATGGACCTCGTCACACACGACCTGCGCAAGTTCGTCCGCCTGATGCTGCGCCGCAACGGCTATGTGCTGGAGCAGCTGCTGTCCCCGCTCGTCGTGCACACCACCGGCGTCCACCGCGAACTGGCCGCGCTCGCCCCCGGGGTCCTCACCAGCAACCACGCCCACCACTACCGGGGCTTCGCGAACACCCAGTGGCGGCTGTTCGACAGGACCGGCGAACTCAAGCCGCTGCTCTACACGTTCCGCGTCCTGCTCACCGGCATCCACCTGATGCGCAGCGGTGAGCTGCAGGCGCACCTGCCGACCCTGCTCGGGGAGGTCGACGCGCCCGCTTACCTGCCGGAGCTCATCGCCGCGAAGGCCGAGCGCGAACACGGCCCGGCCGGGATCGGCCGCGCGAGCGTGCGGGAGGACGTCGAGCGGCTGCACCAGGTGCTGGACCGGGCGCAGCAGGGCTCGGCCCTCGCGCCGGCCCCCACCGCCCACGACGCCCTGCACGATCTCGTCGTCCGGGTCCGGCTGCAGGGCTGAGGCACGGCGGGCCTGGGGCTCGGGCCGTATGCCGGGGTCCCGGGCCGCGTGCCGGGGAGCGGACGCGCGACGATCAGGCCAGGCGGATCGAATCGCCCTCCACCGTGATCCGCTCCGCCGGCAGCGGCTGGGTGGCCGGGCCGTTGACCACGGACCCGTCGGAGACGCGGAAGCGGCTGCCGTGACACGGGCAGTCGATCATGCCGTCCGAGACGGAGCTCACCAGACAGCGCTGGTGCGTGCAGATCGCCGAGAAGGCCTTGAACTCGCCCGCCTCGGGCTGGGTCACCACCACCTTGCGGTCCGCGAAGACCTTGCCGCCGCCCACCGGGATCTCGTCGGTGGCGGCGAGCCGCCCGCCACCCCGAGCGGCGGACTTCGTGCCCGCCGGGGACTCGCCCGACGAGGAGCCGTCACCGCCCCCACCGCAGGCCGCGACGAACACCGCCGCGCCCGTCGCCCCCGTCGCCAGAAGAACCGTGCGGCGCGTGCTCTCGTGGGTCATGTCGTCACCTCGTATGCCGAAGAACCGAGAAAAGGGGCACTGCCGCCCACCGCCTCGAAAATACCCAAGGGGCGGCCCGTCCCGGCGTCTCACCGGGCGGGCGCCGCGCACCCGGTCCGCGCGGGCTGACTAGGCTGGCCGGACGTAGAGCGACACGCACGTCAGCAAGGAGCATCGCCGTGGCGGTACGAGCGGTCCGGGGCGCCGTCCAACTCGATCGGGACGAGGCCGGGCACATGGACGAGCAGGTCGGAGCCCTGCTCACGGCCATCCTGGAGCGCAACGACCTCAGCGCCGACGACCTGATCAGCATCTGGTTCACGGCCACGCCCGACCTGCACAGCGACTTCCCCGCGGCGGCGGCCCGCAAGCTGGGCATCGTCGACGTCCCGCTGATCTGCGCCCAGGAGCTGGACATCGAGGGCGCCATGCCGCGGGTCGTCCGGGTCCTCGCGCACGTCGAGTCCGACCGGCCCCGCTCCGCCATCGCCCACGTCTACCTCGGCGCCGCGGCCGCCCTGCGCAAGGACATCGCCCAGTGAGGACCGCACTCGTCATCGGAGCCGGCCTCATCGGCACGTCGGCCGCCCTCGCCCTGTCCCAGCGGGGCGTCGCCGTGCACCTCGCCGACCACGACCCCGAGCAGGCGCGAACGGCGGCCGCGCTCGGCGCCGGCACGGACCGGGCCCCGGACGGGCCCGTCGACCTCGTGATCGTCGCCGCGCCCCCCGCGCACGTGGCCGACGTCCTCACGGACGCCATGCGCCGGGGCGCCGGACGCGGCTACCTCGACGTCGCCAGCGTCAAGGGCGGCCCGCGCCGCGAACTGGAGGCACGCGGCCTGGACCTGTCGGCGTACATCGGCACCCACCCCATGTCCGGCCGGGAGAAGTCCGGCCCGCTCGCCGCGACCGGCGACCTCTTCGAGGGCCGTCCCTGGGTGCTGACTCCGACCCGGGACACCGACACCGAGGTGCTCAACCTCGCCCTGGAGCTGGTCTCGCACTGCCGGGCCGTGCCGGTCGTCATGGAGGCCGACGCCCACGACCGTGCCGTCGCCCTCGTCTCCCACATGCCGCACCTCGTCTCCAGCCTGGTCGCCGCGCGCCTGGAGCACGCCGAGGAGTCCGCGGTGCGGCTGTGCGGGCAGGGCATCCGGGACGTGACGCGGATCGCCGCCTCCGACCCCGCCATGTGGATCGACATCCTCTCCGCGAACCCCGCGCCGGTCGCCGACCTGCTCACGGACGTCGCCGCGGACCTGGCGGAGACCGTGCGGGCCCTGCGGGCCCTGCAGTCGTCCGACGAGGGCGAGCGGCGCGCGGGCGCCGGAGGGATCGAGGCCGTGCTGCGCCGGGGCAACGCCGGGCAGGTCCGCGTCCCCGGCAAGCACGGGTCCGCCCCGCGGGTCTACGAGGTCGTGGCCGTGCTGATCGACGACCAGCCGGGACAGCTGGCGCGGATCTTCGCCGACGCGGGCCAGGCCGGCGTCAACATCGAGGACGTGCGGATCGAGCACGCGACGGGGCAGCAGGCCGGTCTGGTGCAGCTGATGGTGGAGCCGAAGGCGGCCCCGGTGCTCAGCGCCGCGCTGCGGGAACGGGGCTGGGCCCTGCGGCAGTAGTGAAGTGCGGCCGGGCGGGGCCTCCGCGTGGGCCGACGACCCCGGGCGCCCGCTCGGGCCCGGCCCCGTCCCCGGCCGCCGTACGAACCGCACGGGGCCGGACACCGTCGCCGAGGTGCTGCGGCCGGACGAGTGACTCGTACCCAGTAACCTTGTGCGGGGCAGTCGCGCCCTCACCCCGCAGGCCCGGTTCAGGAAGGTCCCCACAGTGGAAAGCGCCACGCCAGTGATTGTCGCCATCGACGGCCCGTCGGGCACGGGCAAGTCGAGCACCTCCAAGGCCGTGGCGGCGCAGCTCGGACTGAGCTACCTGGACACCGGCGCCCAGTACCGGGCGATCACCTGGTGGATGGTGAACAACGGCATCGACATCGAGGACCCCGGCGCGATCGCGGCCGCGGCCGGCAAGCCCGAGATCGTCTCCGGTACCGACCCGGAGGGGCCGACCATCACGGTGGACGGCGTCGACGTGGCCGGACCGATCCGCACCCAGGAGGTCACCTCCAAGGTCAGCGCGGTCAGCGCGGTGCCCGAGGTGCGGGCCCGGATCACCGAGCTGCAGCGCTCGATCGCGGCCTCCGCGCAAGGCGGCATCGTCGTCGAGGGCCGCGACATCGGCACGACCGTCCTCCCGGACGCCGACCTGAAGATCTTCCTCACCGCCTCCGCGGAGGCGCGCGCCGCCCGGCGCAGCGGTGAGCTGAAGGGCGCCGACGTGAACTCCACCCGCGAGGCCCTGATCAAGCGGGACGCCGCCGACTCCAGCCGCAAGACCTCGCCGCTCGCCAAGGCGGACGACGCCGTCGAGGTGGACACCACCGAGCTCACGCTCGACCAGGTCATCGAGTGCGTCGTCACCCTGGTCGAGGAGAAGCGGGCCGGGAAGTGACCGAGCTGCCTTCGGCACGCGGCGCGGAGGTCGGGCGGCGCATCGGCGTCGGCCTGATGTACGGGCTGTGGCGACCGCGCGTGCTCGGCGCCTGGCGGGTGCCCACGCAGGGCCCGGTGATCCTCGCCGTCAACCACTCGCACAACATCGACGGCCCGATGGTCATGGGCGTGGCGCCCCGGCCGACGCACTTCCTGATCAAGAAAGAGGCGTTCGTCGGCCCGCTGGACCCCTTCCTGCTCGGCATCGGGCAGGTCAAGGTCGACCGCGACACCCCCGACCGCACGGCGATCACCCAGGCGCTCGGCGTGCTCGACGGCGGTGGCGTGCTCGGCATCTTCCCGGAGGGCACCCGCGGCGAGGGCGACTTCGCCTCGCTGCGCGCGGGTCTCGCGTACTTCGCGGTGCGCAGCGGGGCCCCGGTCGTCCCGGTGGCCGTGCTGGGAAGTTCCGGGCGTCCCGGACGGTTGATAAAGGCGCTGCCCCCGCTGCGCTCGCGCGTGGACGTCGTCTTCGGCGAGCCCTTCCAGGCGGGCGACGGAAGCGGCCGCCGTACGCGCAGGGCGCTGGACGAGGCGACCGGGCGCATCCAGAAGCAGCTGGCCGCCCACCTGGAAAACGCCAGGCGCCTGACCGGGCGCTAGGCGACACTGAGTAGTGGATCAGCCCGCACCGACCGCGGGTGCTCCACCGACCACCACGATGAACGACGAGGTACGGACTTCATGAACGACCACAGCCAGCCCGACGGCTCGGACGCGTACGAGGGCGCGCACGAGCACGAGCACGGGGCGCTCGGCGACGCCGAGTTCGCGGAGTTCATGGAGCTCGCCGCGGAGGAGGGCTTCGACCTCGAGGACGTCGAGGGCGCCCTCGAGGCGGCGGGCCACGGCCCGCTGCCCGTGCTCGCCGTCGTCGGCCGCCCCAACGTCGGCAAGTCGACCCTCGTGAACCGCATCATCGGCCGCCGCGAGGCCGTGGTCGAGGACAAGCCGGGCGTCACCCGCGACCGCGTCACCTACGAGGCCGAGTGGGCGGGCCGCCGCTTCAAGGTCGTCGACACCGGCGGCTGGGAGCAGGACGTCCTCGGCATCGACGCCTCCGTCGCCGCCCAGGCCGAGTACGCGATCGAGGCCGCCGACGCGGTGGTGTTCGTCGTCGACGCCAAGGTCGGCGCCACCGACACCGACGAGGCCGTCGTGCGGCTCCTGCGCAAGGCCGGCAAGCCGGTCGTGCTGTGCGCCAACAAGGTCGACGGCCCGAGCGGCGAGGCCGACGCGGCGTACCTGTGGTCGCTGGGCCTGGGGGAGCCGTACCCGGTCTCCGCGCTGCACGGCCGGGGCACCGGCGACATGCTCGACCAGGTTCTGCAGGTCCTGCCGGAGGCGCCGCGCGAGTCGTTCGGCGGGGGCGGCATCGGCGGCCCGCGCCGCGTCGCGCTCATCGGCCGCCCCAACGTCGGCAAGTCCTCCCTGCTGAACAAGGTGGCGGGCGAGGAGCGCGTCGTCGTCAACGAGCTGGCCGGCACGACCCGCGACCCCGTCGACGAGCTGATCGAACTGGGCGGCGTGACCTGGAAGTTCGTCGACACGGCGGGCATCCGCAAGCGGGTGCACCTCCAGCAGGGCGCCGACTACTACGCCTCGCTGCGCACCGCCGCCGCCGTGGAGAAGGCGGAGGTCGCGGTCATCCTGATCGACGCCTCCGAGTCCATCTCGGTGCAGGACCAGCGGATCGTCACGATGGCCGTCGAGGCGGGCCGCGCGGTCGTCCTGGCGTTCAACAAGTGGGACACCCTCGACGAGGAGCGCCGCTACTACCTGGAGCGGGAGATCGAGACCGAGCTCGGCCAGGTGGCGTGGGCGCCCCGGGTGAACGTCTCGGCCCGCACCGGCCGGCACATGGAGAAGCTGGTCCCGGCGATCGAGACGGCCCTGGCCGGCTGGGAGACCCGGGTCCCGACGGGCCGGCTGAACGCCTTCCTGGGCGAACTGGTCGCCGCCCACCCGCACCCGGTGCGGGGCGGCAAGCAGCCGCGCATCCTCTTCGGCACCCAGGCCGGCACCAAGCCGCCGCGGTTCGTGCTGTTCGCCTCCGGATTCATCGAGGCGGGGTACCGCCGCTTCATCGAGCGCCGGCTGCGTGAGGAGTTCGGCTTCGAGGGCACGCCGATCCACATCTCGGTCCGGGTGCGCGAGAAGCGCAGCCGGAAGAAGTAGCACGCGCGCAAGCGTGAGGGGCGGCCCCCGGGTGGGGGCCGCCCCTCACGCTTCGCGTGCCCGCTCAGCCGTGTCCGCGCCGGCCCGGCGGGAGCGCGGCCGGCACATGGTGCATCGGCGCGCCGTGCGGGGCGACGGCCCCGACCCGCTGCCACTGCGGCTGCTGCTGCCCGGTCGCGTGGCGGGCGCTCTGGGCACCCGCGCTGTACGCGCTGTACGAACTGCTGTAACCGCTGCCGTACGAGCCGGTCGTACTGTGCGGGATGTTCCCGAAGGCCGTGAAGCCCAGCCTCTCCTCGCCGCTGCGGTCGCCGGGCAGTGCGCGGAAGGACTTGACGTACTCGGCGTAGAGCGCGTCGTAGATCGGCGTGGCCGATGGGCCGCCCTGGGTGTCCTGCGCCGATCGCGCGGAGGGGATCGGCGAGTAGGACTGGCGGCGGGGAACGTCGTATGCGTGCACGTATGTCCAAACGACCTCGTGGGTCAAGGGATGCGGCCGCGGTTACGGCTTTCGCGGGGGTGCGGTCCGCGCGGGTGACGCGGCGCTCAGGTGCCGGCCAGCGGCAGGGCCGCGGCGACCAGCTTGCCGTTGGCCGCCGCCTTGTCCAGCGCGTCGCGCAGCAGGTCCTCGCGCGGCTGGCGGCCGATCGAGCCGACGGGCGCGGCGAACATCAGCACCTGCTGGTGCTTGTTGGCGGCCGCGCGCCAGGCGTCGGTGACCTGGAGCGGCTGGTGCGCCTGCCACCAGGCCACGGGCTGGCCGCCGTCGGTGCCCGGCTGGAGCACCGCGTGCAGCTGGCCCACCGCGAGCAGCACGGACCAGCCGTGCAGCACCGGCGGCACGGCCGACAGCTCGGTCAGCGGCATGAAGCCCTGCTCGATGAGCAGCGGCAGGAAGTCGTCCCCGCCGCCGGTCGTGCCGGGGCGGGCGATGGGCGCGGTCGGCTCCACCACCAGGGCCGGGTGCAGATCGCCGCCGATCAGGACCAGTCCGCTGGTCACGCCGAGCACCGCCTGCTCGGGCACCATCTTGTCGGGCTCCAGGTCGACGGTGTCGCCGGTGATGGACTTCACCGCGCCCCGGAGCTGCTCCTCGGTGACCTGGACGACCTGGGAGGGCAGGCAGCCGGCGTGGGCGAAGGCGAGGACGGCGGTCTCGTCCCCGATGAACAGCACGGTGCTGGTGCGCTCCTGCTCGGAGTCGCCCGGAGTCCGGCAGGACGTGCAGTCGTAACTGCCCGGGGCGGTCTCTCCGGCGAGCAGGCGGTCGGCTTCTTCGTCGCCGATCTCGGCGCGTACCTCGTCGCTGACGTCGAGCATGCGCGGCACGGGTGGCTCCCTCGGGGATGCGGTGCGTGGCGAGGCCGGGTGGCTCCCGGCCCGTGGTCCGGGTGGGCCCCGGCTCATGCAGAAGACAACGGGCGATCCGTGGCGGGAGTAACGCTCCGGGGCGAACGGAATCGAACCAACCAGCGCACGGGGTCCCGTTCGGGGCGCGGCGCCACGTCCGCCGTCAATTCAGCGGCTTGCAGGCGGTGTTGGGGCCGGGAAGGGTATGACGGAACCCTGACCTCCTGGGTCGACAAATCAGGAAATCCGCGAATGAACTGGGTGGCCGGAACTGGCCGTTACCCGAGGTACGGGCCGGACCGGCTCATCGCGGCGTGAGGTCGTCCACCCGTCAGTGTCCGAGTTCGTTTCATGGACCGCAGCCGGGGCTGCACCGCGGGCGGACTGCTGCTGCCCGTCGAGTTCGCCCGCTCCGCCGAACCGCCGCGAACCCGGCACACCTGCCTGTCCGTGGCCCGCTGGCAGGACGGCAGGGGCTGGGTGAGCCAGGGCGACATGGACCGCACCTGCTTCGACGTCCCCCAACTGGCCTACACCCCTTGAGGACAGTCATTGTCCGCGAGGGCTGGCAGACTCGGCCCCATGCTGGAGACCTCGGCCCGCCTGCTGCGTCTGCTGTCCCTGCTCCAGGCCCACCGCGAGTGGCCCGGAGCCGAGCTGGCCGGCCGGCTCGGCGTCAGCGCCCGCACCCTGCGCCGGGACGTGGACCGGCTGCGCGAACTCGGCTACCCGGTCAACGCCAGCCCGGGCACCGGCGGCGGCTACCGGCTGGGCGCGGGCGCCGAACTGCCCCCGCTGCTCCTGGACGACGACGAGGCCGTCGCCGTGGCCGTCGGGCTGCGCACGGCCGCGGGCCAGGGCATCGACGGCATCGGGGAGACCTCGGTGCGCGCCCTCGCCAAACTGGAGCAGGTCCTGCCGGCCCGGCTGCGCCGCCGCGTGAGCGCCCTCAACGCCTTCACCGTGCCGATGCTGCGCGGCTCGCTGCCCTCCTCCGTGGACCCGGCCGTGCTCACCGAACTCGCCCACCTGTGCCGGGACGCCGAAAGGCTCCGCTTCGCGTACGAAGGCCACGACGGCACCCCGTCCCGCCGCAGCGTCGAACCGCACCGCCTGGTGTGCACCGAGCGGCGCTGGTACCTCGTCGCCTGGGACCTCGACCGGCAGGACTGGCGCACCTTCCGCGTCGACCGCATCACGCCCAAGCCGCCGCACGGCCCGCGCTTCGTGCCCCGTGACCCGCCCGCCGAGGACCTGGCGGCCTACGTCTCCCAGGGCGTCTCCACACGTGTGTACGCCACCCACGCCGTCGTGCGGCTCTTCGCGCCCCTGGCCGAGGCCCGGGAGCACATCTCGCCCTCCGCCGGGGTGCTGGAGGCCGAGGGACCCGACACCTGCCTGCTGCGCTGCGGTGCCGGCAGCCTCGACGTGATGGTCATCCACGTCGTCATGCTGGGCTTCGACTTCGAGGTGCTGGAGCCGGCCGGGCTGGTCGACGCGATCGGACGGACGCGGGACCGGCTCGATCGCGCTCTGACCCGGGCGGGGCAGTCACCGCCGGGCACGGCGGGCGGCGCGGGCCGAACGCCGCCGCCCCCGAACGGGTCCGGGGCAGCGTCCTGAAGCCCGCGCTCACGTGAGCATGCTCGCGTCGTCGGGCGTCCCCGCAGGGCGGGTACCGGGCCCGTCCGCGCGCCTGCCCGGCGTAGGCGCCGCCGTCCTTCCCGGGCCCGTATTCGCCGGCGGCGCGGCGTCGCCCGGCCGGCCCGGCGGCGGAATGCGGAAAGCGCCCGGAGCACGTCACCCATTCGCATTGCGGCGGGCCTTTCCCGCGGCTCGCGGGCAGGCGGGGAATTGCGTCCCCATGCCCGCGGAAGCGGCGCGGAACCGCTCGTGCGTGTGACGGGTGACCTCCGGAACACCTGTCGTGATCTTGTGACACAAGCGTGACCGGGCGCGGACGGTGACCGGGAGGCCGGGCCCGGGCTTCCGCGGCCGCCGGGCAGGACATAGCGTGGCGGCATGGCACCGACTCCGACACCTTCCGCGGAACCCGACGACAGCCCGGACACCTACGTCGGCCTGGAGGCCGGCCCGGCCGAGCACCTCGCGCGCGAGCGCGGCTGGGCGACGGTGCGCTCGTTGCCACCGGGCGCGATCATCACCATGGAGTACCGCGTGGGCCGGCTGAACTTCGAGGTGAAGGGCGGCCGGGTGGCCCGCGCCTGGAAGGGCTGAGACCGGCCGAAGGCCCCGGTTCACGAGGAACCGGGGCCTTCGCCGTGCCGGCGCCCAGCGGGCCGGTGAGCAGGGGTCAGCCGCCCGCCACGGGCCGGGCCGAGGAGGCGGAACCGCGGGGGTGACGCTCCGGGTGCTGCGGCCTGCGGCTGCCGGCCGGGGTGGTCGGAGTGCGCTCCGCGCGGCTCGTGTGCGGCCCCGGCGCCAGGTAGACCGGGGTTCGCGGCGAGCGGGCCGCCACGTCGTCCCGCTCGGCGGGCAGCGGCGTGACGACCAGGGGCGGTACGCCCGCCGGCACGGCGGCGGGGCGGCGGCGACGCGCCCGGACCCGGTCGCGCAACTCGAAGATGCGGGCCTCGGAGCGGGCGATGAGCGGCTCGAACCAGGGCAGGGCGAGCAGGATCAGCAGGCCCGCGGCCCACCCGAGGAGGACGTCGCTCAGCCAGTGCGTACCGAGGTAGACGGTGGCCATGCCGACGCCCAGGGAGGTCACCGCCGACACGGCGGACAGCCAGCGGCGCGCTCTGGGGGTGGAGGCCATGTAGGCCAGGATTCCCCAGGTCACCACGGCGTTCGCGGTGTGACCGCTCGGAAATATATCGCCGCCGCGCCACATCTCGTTCGAGCCGATCACGGTCGCGTAGTGCGGTCCCAGGCGGCCCATGCCGTACTTGGCCGCGCCGACCGTGACGTTCAGCAGCAGCAGCGAGACGCCCAGGGCGAGCAGCGGACGCAGGGTGTGCTGCCGCCAGGAGCGCCAGCCCAGCCAGGCCGCGACCATCACGGCCGTGGGGCCGCGCTGGCCGAGGACCACGTAGTAGTCGACGAACCAGTGGATCTCCGACCACTGCTGGTAGGGCCGGAAGAACATGACCTGCCAGTCGAGCCGGACCAGCCAGGACGTGATCACCACGGCCCACACGATCGCGCCGTAGAAGGCGAGCGTCGCCGCGAGGAGCACGACGCGGTGCCTGCTCATCTTCGGCTCATCGATGTGGGCCGGTCGTTCCGGCTCACGGTCCAGCCGGGCGAACACCCGGTCCAGACGGGTGAGCTTCGGTTCGGTACGCACCCGATCGACGTTACAGCGAGTGAGCTGAGATCCCGGTCGAATCAACGGCTTTGTGATGACGATGTGATGTGGGATTCCTCTCAACAGGGGGTTTATTTCCAGCGATTCTGTTATCGCCGCCCGCTGCGGCCTTCAATTCCTTTGATCATTCCGGAGCCGGGTTTTATCCCGCTTTTGAATTCGTTCACCCCCGCATGGGGCGGAATTCTCCCGGCGCTCACAGCGGGTCAGGGGGGACCCGAGCCGTTCAGCCAGAACGCCCCGTACACCGCACCGACCACCGCGAGGAACCCCAGTACCCCGGCTGACCTGCGAGGACGCGCCCGCGCCAGGAGGAGTGCGAGGGGCAGCAGCAGCGGGAACGCGGGCATCAGCAGCCGCGGTTTCGAGCCGAAGTAGCTCGACGCGCACAGCGCGAGGAGGGTCACGACCCCGCTGTGGACGAGCAGCGGAAGCGGCTGGCGCTGACGAACCCCGACCGCGTACAGCCAGACGACTGACGCGACTCCCAGGACCAGCCCCGCACCGGCCAGGGCCGACGGGAACGACGTGAACTTGTCGGCGACGAACCCGGCGAACGCGCGGCCGCCGTCGAAGCCGTTGCGCCAGCCGGCCTGTACGTCGAGATAGCCGAGCGGGCCCGTACCCGTGCGGTGACCGACCCACAGCACGTATCCGGCGGTGCCGAGGGGCGCGAGGAGCATGCCCGTGACCCGGCCGGCCGGCGAGGGGGCCCGGCCGGCCGGCCCGCCCGGTGCCCCCGCCCCGCTGTCCGCCCGGCCGGCGGAGAGCGCACGCCGCTCCGCGACGAAGGAGGCGATCGCCGCCGCCCAGACCGCCGCGACCACGGCCGTGCCCACCGGGCGCGTCAGCCCCGCCGCCAGCGCGAGCGCCCCCGCCGTCACCCAGCGGCCGGTCAGGACCGCGTACAGGGACCACGCGGCCAGAGCCGTGAACAGCGACTCGCTGTACGCCATCGACTGCACGATCCCGACCGGCAGGACCGCCCACAGCAGCACCGCGCACACCCCGGCCCGGCGGCCGTACACGTGGTCCGCCACCGCGAAGATCCCCCAGGCCGCGGCGAGGGAGGCGACCAGGCTCACGACGAACCCGCCGTCCGCGTACGACAGCGGCGACACCGCCGCCACCAGCCGCTCCAGCCAGGGCAGCAGCGGGAAGAACGCCAGGTTGGAGTGGACGTCGCCGTTGGGCAGCCGCACCTCGTAGCCGTAACCGAGTTCGGCGACCCGGACGTACCAGAGCGCGTCCCAGCGGGCGGTGAGCAGCGTGTACGCGCTCTTGTCCCGTGCCGCGCTCCACAGCACGAGCACGAGCAGGCCCAGGGCGCGGACGGCCGCGTACCCGAGGAGGGCCGGGGCCGCTCGGCGCAGCGCCCCGGCGCGCGGCGGGGCCGTGCGCGTCTGCAGATCGGTCACGGGCCCGATTATCGGCCCCCGGAGGGAACCGGCCGGACCGGCCGGGGCGTTGTCGACGGCGAGGGCAGTGGCGTACGCCACATCGTTCCGCCGAAGTCGTGAGAGGTCCGCCACTGGGCTCCGGCGAGGACTCGCGTACGCTGACGTGTCACTCGCTTTTCGTTTGCGCGGGCCGGAGACCCACCGCTCCTCTCCGGCCGAGTCGCGGGGGCGTCCCCCACCCCGTGAGCCCGCCGATCGCGAGGGAACATCTGGGAGGTACGTACATGTCCGGGACGACCACGGCCGCCGCTGCGCTGCGCCGTCGGGCGGCCGGGGCCGGTGCCAACCGCTGGGTGGTCCTCGTCGTCCTCTGCGTCAGCCTGCTGCTGGTCGCGGTCGACGCCACCGTGCTGCACGTGGCGGTTCCCGCCGTCACCGAGGACCTCAGGCCCGGCGGCATGGAGCTGCTCTGGATCGTCGACGTCTACCCGCTGGTCTGCGCCTCGCTGCTGATCCTGTTCGGCACGCTGGGCGACCGCGTCGGCCGCAGACGGGTCCTGCTCCTCGGGTACGCCCTGTTCGGTGTGGCCTCCGGCCTCGCGGCCCTGGCCGACGACGCCCAGGTCCTGATCGTGGCGCGGGCGCTGCTCGGTGTCGGCGGCGCGATGATCATGCCCGCCACCCTGTCGATCCTGCGGCAGGTCTTCCCCGACCGGCGCGAGCGGGCGCTGGCCATCGGCATCTGGAGCGCCGTGGCAGCGGTGGGCGCCGCGGTCGGGCCGCTGCTCGGCGGTTTCCTGCTGGAGCACTTCTGGTGGGGCTCGGTCTTCCTCGTCAACATCCCGCTGATGCTGGTCAGTCTCCCGGTGGGGCGGCTGCTGCTGCCCGAGTCGAAGGGCGACGGCACGGGCCCCTGGGACGTGGTCGGGGCGCTGATGGCGGCGGCCGGGCTGTTCGGCGTCGTCCTCGGCGTGAAGAGGCTCGGCAGCGGCGAGTCCGTCGGGAGCCTGCTCACCGTGCTGCCGCTGGTGGCCGGCGCGGCCCTGCTGACCGGGTTCGTACGGCGTCAGCGGCGGCGGACGCACCCGCTGGTCGACCTGCGGATGTTCGCCCGCCCGGCGTTCAGCACGTCCGTCGGCTGCATCGTGCTGGCGATGCTCGCGCTGGTGGGCCTGGAACTGATCGCCGCGCAGTATCTCCAGTTGGTGCTGGGTCTGTCACCGCTGGAGACCGGGTTGCGGCTGCTGCCGCTGACGTTCGCCGCGATGGCGGCCGGGCTGGCCGGGGCGCGCATGCTGCGGCGGTTCGGGCCGCGGCGGATGGTGTGCACCGGCTTCTGCCTGACCGCGTTCGCGGTGGTCCTGCTGACCGGGCTGGGCCGCACCGACGAGTGCGCGTTGATGCTGGGCGGGTTCGTGCTGCTGGGGTTCGGCCTGGAGACGACGCTGTTCGGCGCGTACGAGTCGATGCTGAGCGAGGCTCCGCAGGAGCAGGCCGGTGGGGCGGCGGCGATCGGGGAGACGTCGTACCAGCTGGGCGCGGGCATCGGCATCGCCCTGCTCGGGACGGTGATGAACGCGGCGTACGCGCCGGGGCTGTCGGGCGTGCCCGGGGTGCCGCAGAGTGCGTCCTCCGCCGCGGGGCATTCGCTGGGGGAGGCGTACGAGGTCGCCGCGCAGCTCGGCGGTTCCGCCGGTGCCGCCCTGCGGCAGGCGGCCCGCGACGCCTTCGTGCACGGGCTGCACGTGACGCTGCTCGTGAGCGCGGGCCTGTTGCTCCTGGGCGCGGCGATGGCACTGCGGCTGCCGCGGGCGATGCAGTGCGAAGCGGCGCCGCCGGGCCCGGTCGAGGTCCCCGCGCAACGGGACGCGGCGGAGTCCCGCGTCTCGGTGTGACCGCCGCCCTCCGCCGCCCGTCCGCCGAGAACCTGGACGGGCGTCGTTGCGGCCCGGGAGCCCGTGGCGGGGTGGTGCCGGGGGTGGGGGAGGCCGTAGCTTCTTGGCTAGCGGTGCTAGTTAAAGAGTCTCGGAGGGTGTCGATCATGTCCGGTTCGTCCAAGCTGCCTCCCTTCGACCCGGCCGACCCGCTCGGCGTGGACGACCTGCTGGAGCCGGAGGACCTCGGCGTCAGGGACACCGTCCGGGCCTGGGCCGCGGACCGGGTGCTGCCGAACGTCGCCGGGTGGTACGAGAAGGGCGAGCTGCCCGAGATCCGGGAACTGGCCCGTGAGCTGGGCGGGATCGGAGCCCTCGGCATGTCCCTGGAGGGCTACGGGTGCGCCGGCGCGAGTGCCGTTCAGTACGGGCTCGCCTGCCTGGAACTGGAGGCCGCCGACTCCGGCATCCGCTCGCTCGTCTCCGTGCAGGGCTCCCTCGCCATGTACGCGATCCACCGCTTCGGCAGCGAGGAGCAGAAGCGCCACTGGCTGCCCCGGATGGCCGCCGGCGAGGTCATCGGCTGCTTCGGCCTCACCGAGCCCGACCACGGCTCCGACCCCGCGTCCATGCGCACCTACGCCAAGCGCGACGGCACGGACTGGATCCTCAACGGACGCAAGATGTGGATCACCAACGGCTCGGTCGCCGGGGTGGCCGTCGTGTGGGCCCAGACCGAGGACGGCATCCGCGGTTTCGCCGTGCCCACCGATAGCGACGGCTTCTCCGCGCCGGAGATCACGCACAAGTGGTCCCTGCGCGCCTCCGTCACCAGCGAGCTGGTCATGGACGACGTACGGCTGCCCGCCGACGCCGTCCTGCCCGGGGTCACCGGGCTGCGCGGACCGCTCAGCTGTCTGTCCCACGCCCGGTACGGGATCGTCTGGGGCGCCATGGGCGCGGCCCGCAGCTGTTTCCAGGCCGCGGTCGACTACGCGAAGTCACGGGAGCAGTTCGGCCGGCCCATCGGGGGCTTCCAGCTCACCCAGGCCAAACTCGCCGACATGGCGGTCGAACTGCACAAGGGGATTCTGCTCGCCCATCATCTGGGGCGGCGGATGGACGCCGGCCGCCTGCGTCCCGAGCAGGTCAGCTTCGGCAAGCTCAACAACGTGCGGGAGGCCATCGAGATCTGCCGCACGGCCCGCACGATCCTCGGGGCCAACGGCATCTCGCTCGAATACCCCGTGATGCGGCACGCGACCAACCTCGAGTCGGTGCTCACCTACGAGGGCACCGTCGAGATGCACCAGCTCGTGCTCGGCAAGGCCCTCACCGGACTCGACGCCTTCCGGTAGGCGTGTCCGGTCGCACCCCGCGCGGGGGGCAGGGCCGGTGAGCGGCCCTGCCTCAGCTCTGGTTGAAGAATCCGTCCGCGCGGTGGGCGGCCGGGTCGCCGTTGACGATCTCGGTGTGGGCGGGCGTGAGCAGGAACACCCGGGTCGACACCCGCTCGATCGAACCGCGCAGACCGAAGATCAGCCCGGCCGCGAAGTCGACCACGCGCTTGGCGTCGGCGGCCTCCATGGCCGTCAGGTTCATGATGACCGGCACACCCTCGCGGAACAGCTCGCCGATGGCGCGGGCGTCCCGGAAGCTGTCCGGGGTGACCGTGCCGATGCGGCGGCCCTTCTCCTCGGCGACGTCCGAGGCCACCTTGACGCGCGGATCTGTGACCCAGGCCTCCCCGGTCTCGGTCCCGTCGGAGTAGTCGTCGTCGTAGTAACGCTCGTCTTCGTTGTCGTCGACGAGGCCAAGCCAGGCACTTGCCTTGCGTACCGATCCCATGGACGCCTCCTCTCACAGCGGTCTTTCTGCTTTCCGCATCCCTATGGTCGTCCATGATGCGGATGGCGCGCCAAGTGGATAGACGCCGCGCGGGGGGTTTGTGACGGTACTGGTGCACAGCGAATCCGTCGAGAGTCCGTATGTCCCAAGGGTCGTTTCCCAAACGGCTGCTGACTGTGAGTGAAATATGATTCTTCACGGCGTACGGGTGACGGCCGGGGCGTACGGGTGAATGCGAGTGCCGATACGATGCCGCAGCTCAACGTCGCAACGAACCTCGGGGGAACGTCGTGTTCGGAATCGTCAGGCCTTGCAGACACCGGCTGGGGGAGAAGCTCGCCGGTCAGTGGATGGCGCATTTGTGCGGGCTCTGCCTCGCACTTCGCGGCGACCACGGACAGTTCGCCCGCATCGTGACGAACTATGACGGACTCCTCGTTTCGGTTCTGACGGAGGCTCAGGCCGGGCAGGACGGGAGCGGGCGCCGTACGGCCGGTCCCTGCGCGCTGCGGGGCATGCGCACCGCCTCCGTCGCGCACGGCGAGGGGGCCCGCCTGGCCGCGGCCGTCTCCCTGGTGCTGGCCTCGGCTAAGGTCCGGGACCACATCGGCGACGGCGACGGGCTGCTGGCCCGCCGGCCGGTCGCCCGGGCCGCGCGCCGGGTCGCCGCGAGCTGGGACGCGGCCGGCGCCCGCACCGGCACCGCCGTGGGCTTCGACACCGCGCTCCTGCTCGACGCGGTGGACCGGCAGGCCGGCGTCGAGGCGCTGGCCGGGCCCGGAACGCCGCTGCTGACGGTCACCGAGCCGACCGAGACCGCCACGGCCGCGGCCTTCGCGCACACGGCGGTCCTCGCCGGGCGGCCGGAGAACGCGGCGCCGCTCGCGGAGGCCGGACGGCTCTTCGGTCGCCTCGCCCACCTGCTGGACGCCGTGGAGGACCTGCACGCGGACGCGGCGGCGGGTGCCTGGAACCCGATCGCCGCGACCGGCACGTCCCTGGCGCAGGCGCGGCGGCTCGCCGACGACGCGGTGCACGGGGTGCGGCTGGCGCTGGACGACGCCGAGTTCACCGACGGCAGACTGGTGCACCTGCTCCTCGTGCACGAACTGCGGCGTTCGGTGGACCGGGCGTTCGGCACGGTGCCGGTGTGCGCCTCGCACCGGGGCGGCGGACCGTACGGGCAGCAGCCGCCGCAAGGGCCGTACGGGCAGCAGGGTCCCTACGGGCAGCAGGGGCCCCACGGCGGTTCCCCGCAGCACCCGTACGCGGGCGGGGGCGGAAACCCCTACGGCGGGGGCGGGTTCGGGGGCGGCGGCTTCGGCGGCGGAGCCCCGGTGCCCCAGCCGCCTCGCCGGCGCGGGTTCTGGGCGGGCTGCGGGATGTTCTGGCTGCTGTGCTGCACGTGCAAGATGTGCTGCGCCAAGGAGTACGAGGGGCCGTGGTCCCGCAAGAAGCGCGAGGGCGTCTGCCGGGACTGCGACTGCGACGGGTGCGACTGCTGCTGCCCCTGCGACGGCTGATCCGGCGCATGTGGCAGGGTCGCCCGTATGACGAGCAGCGGCGCGTTCCGGGACTGGCAGCGGTGGCACGAGCGGCGCGTGGAGACGGTCGCGGCGCCCTACGGGCCGCCGGCGCTCATCGGCACGCACTGGATCGAGGACTATCCGGACGGTCGACTTCCGGACATCCCCGGGCGGTGGCGGGCCGACGGTGACGCCGTGGTGCTGATCGCCGCCGAAACGGACGGTCTCACGGTGGACGGACAGCCGTTCGCCGGTGAGGCGCGGCTCACGGCCGACCCGGGACCGGCCGCCCGGGCACGCGTGGCGTACGGGCGAAGACGCCTGGTCGTCCTGGTGCGCGAGGGGGCGTGGGGCGTACGGGACTACGACCCCGAGTCCCCCGCGCGCCGGGCTTTCAGCGGTCTGCGCGTCACGCCGTACGACCCGCGCTGGGCGGTGCCGGGGCGGTTCACACCCTACGACGCAGGCGGCCGTAGCGTTCGGGTGCCGAACGCCGACGGGCGGGAGCGGGGGCTCGGGCTCGACGGGGAGCTGGCCTTCGAGCTGGACGGCCGGGAGCTGAGGCTCCAGGTGACGGTGCGGCGGGACGGGTCGCTGTGGGCCGTGTTCGCCGACGCCACCAGCGGGAACGGTAGCTACCGCTTCCGGTTCCTCGAGCCCGGCGCACCGGACGCCGAGGGGCGTACGGCGGTCGACTTCAACCGGGCGCTCCTGCCGCCGTGCGCCTTCGCCGACCACTTCGTCTGCCCCTTCCCGCCGCCGGGGAACACCCTTGATGTCGCAATTGCCGCCGGGGAGCGCGTACTCGTGTGACGGCTGGGCGCCGAGGGGCCCGAGGGAAGATCGTTCAAAAGTTGACGGCCGAAAGGCACCCTTGCGCCGACCGGCCGTTCGGCCGAATACTCCCCCTCAGCGCTTGTCAGGGGCACGGCGTGTTCGGAATCCGGACGGTCGGCCCCCGGCTGCGCCTCACGGGCCCGAAACCCCACGAGGGCCCCCGACTTCCTTTGTGGAGGAACGACAAGTGAGGATCAAGCGCACCACCCCCAGCAGCGGCATCTCGAGACGGACCCGGCTGATCGCCGTCTCCACCGGCCTCGTCGCCGCCGCCGCGATCGCGATCCCCAGCGCGAACGCGTCCGACGCCCCCACCACCTTCAGTGCCGCCGAGCTCAAGAGCGCCAGCGGCTCCATACTGAAGGCCGACATCCCGGGCACCGCCTGGGCGGTCGACAGCAAGACCAACCGGGTGCTCGTCACCGTGGACAGCACGGTCACCCAGGCCGAGATCGCGAAGATCAAGCAGCAGGCCGGCGGCAACGCCGACGCGCTCACGATCAAGCGCACGCCCGGCACGTTCAACAAGCTGATCCAGGGCGGCGACGCCATCTACGCGAGCAGCTGGCGCTGCTCCCTCGGCTTCAACGTGCAGAACAGCAGCGGTCAGCAGTTCTTCCTGACCGCCGGCCACTGCACCGACGGCGCGGGCACCTGGTACTCCAACTCGGGCCGCACCACGGTGATCGGCTCGACCACCGGCTCCAGCTTCCCGGGCAACGACTACGGCATCGTCCGGTACTCGGGCTCCGTCAGCCGGCCCGGCACCGCGAACGGCGTGGACATCACGCGCGCGGCCACCCCGGCCGTGGGCACCACCGTCATCCGTGACGGCTCCACCACCGGCACGCACAGCGGCCGGGTCACCGCCCTCAACGCCACCGTCAACTACGGCGGCGGCGACATCGTCTCCGGCCTGATCCAGACCACCGTCTGCGCCGAGCCGGGCGACTCGGGCGGTCCGCTCTACGGCAGCAACGGCACCGCCTACGGTCTGACCTCCGGCGGCAGCGGCAACTGCTCCTCGGGTGGCACCACGTTCTTCCAGCCCGTCACGGAGGCCCTGAGCGCCTACGGCGTCAGCGTCTACTAGGCCCTGACGGGCAGCAGTTCACGGCGTTCCGGCCCCCGCACGCATCGCGTGCGGGGGCTTTCCCCTGCCGTGCGGTGCCGTGTTCGGTGGGGGTTGTGTGGAGACGGTGCGATGGTTTATCAATGTACTTTTTGGGACGCCCGTTCGGGAGGAGTCGAGGGGTGGTTTTCGGCCATGGCCGAACCTCGCAGAGTGGGCACGCATTACTCGCGCGTAATGTTTGCACTGTGAACGGGAGTTGATTGGGTCCGGTTTGACCGCGTGCGGTCAAAATGAGGGGGCGCGCGCACCGCCGCCCGTGCGCGACTCGAACTCGACCTTGTGTGCTCCGCGTTGATCTCGGAATAGTGGGCGCTCGTCAACGAAGCCTTCCGGCCTGCCGAGGTCCCCACAACCTCCTCGGGCCGACCCCCCACAGGAGGACAGAAGTTGAAGCACCGACGCATACCCAGGCGGCGTGCAGCCGTGGCAGGTGCGGGCATCGCCGCGCTGGTGGCCGCGGGAGTGACGTTCCAGACCGCGAACGCCAGTGAGAGCCCTCAGCCGTCCGCACCCCGGACCCTGTCGGTCGCGGCGGCCGGAAAGCTCGCCTCGACGCTGGCGCAGGACCTGGGCGGCGACGCGGCCGGCACGTACTACGACGCGAAGGCCAAGAGCCTGGTGGTGAACGTGCTCGACGAGGCCGCCGCGCGGACCGTCGAGGAGGCGGGCGCCGAGGCGAGAGTCGTGGCGAACTCGCTCGCCGAGCTGCAGAGCGCACGCGGCACCCTGAAGCAGGACGCGACGATCCCCGGCACCTCCTGGGTGACCGACCCGACGACGAACAAGGTCGTCGTGACCGCCGACCGCACGGTCTCCGAGGCCGAGTGGGCGAAGCTGACCGAGGTCGTCGACGGGCTCGGCGCCAAGGCCGAACTGAAGCGCACGAAGGGGGAGTACAAGCCCTTCATCGCCGGCGGCGACGCGATCACCGGCGGCAGCGGCCGCTGCTCGCTCGGCTTCAACGTGGTCAAGGGCGGCGAGCCGTTCTTCCTGACCGCCGGTCACTGCACCGAGGGCATCTCCACCTGGTCGGACTCCAGCGGCCGGGAGATCGGCACCAACGCCGACTCCAGCTTCCCGGACGACGACTACGGGCTGGTCGAGTACACCGCCGAGGTGGACCACCCGAGCGAGGTGAACCTGTACAACGGGTCCACCCAGAAGATCTCGGGCGCCGCGGACGCCACCGTCGGCATGCAGGTCACGCGCAGCGGTTCGACGACCCAGGTGCACGACGGCAAGGTCACCGGGCTGGACGCCACCGTGAACTACGGCAACGGCGACATCGTGAACGGCCTGATCCAGACCGACGTGTGCGCCGAGCCGGGCGACAGCGGCGGCGCGCTGTTCTCCGGTGACAAGGCCGTCGGCCTCACGTCCGGCGGCAGCGGCGACTGCACCTCGGGCGGGGAGACGTTCTTCCAGCCGGTGACCGAGGCGCTGTCCGCGACCGGGACGCAGATCGGCTGACGCGCGAGCGTGCCCGATGCGTGAGGCCCCGCCCCTTCCGGGGGCGGGGCCTTCCCCCGTCCCTATGCCGTTCCTGTCCCGGGGGAGCCGTTCCTGCGGTGCCGCAGGGCTGCCGCCGCCAGGGTGATCGCGGTTCCCGCCACCGCCCACGCCGCCAGGACCAGCATCGGGCCGGTCAGGGCGTTGTTGTCGAAGTAGGCGATGGAGCGGGCCGACCAGGTGCCGGCGCCCGGGGGCAGTGCCGGGCCGATCGCCTTCCAGAAGGGCGGCAGCAGCGGCGGGGGCAGGGCGCCGCCCGCGCTCGGATTGCCGAGGATCACCACCAGCAGGATGACCAGCCCGATGCCGACCGTGCCGAACAGGCCCTGCAGGGCCAGGGTGGCCGCTCCCACGGCGAAGATGACCAGGGTGCCCAGCCCCCACAGGGCGGTCGTGCCGCCGGGCAGGGCGTCCAGGGCCGGGCCGGTGATGAGGGCCCCGCCGAGACCGCCGGCGATCGCGACCAGGGCCATCACGGCCAGGCGGATGGCGGCGCGGGAGACGTTCGAGGGCTTCGCCCCCGCACTGATGGCCAGGGCCGCCGCGCCCAGGTAGCCGCCGACGCACCAGCCGATCACCAGGTAGAAGGACGACAGCCCGTTGGGGTCGTGGCGCGCGGACGGGACCACGTCGACCGTGCGGATCGTGCGCCGCTCGGACTTCTCCAGGGTGGTGACGAGGCTCGTCAGGGTGGTGGAGAGGACCCTGCCGCCGCCGGAGGCGACCAGGAGGATGTCGGTGGTGCCGCGCGGGTCGACGACCAGGGCGGCGTCGATGTCGCGGCTTTCGATCCGCTCCCGGGCCGTCGCCTCGTCAGGCAGCACGCGGGGGTCCAGCGGAGTGCCGGGAAGTCGTTCCAGGCGGGTCCTCGCCTGCTCGGCCGCGGCCTGCGGGGCCACCACGCCGAAGGGCACGTCCTTGGGCCGGGGGTCGTGGAGCGCTCCCACGTACGAGGCGATGAACAGCAGCTGGAGCGCGACCACCCCCACGACGAGCAGGGTCGCCCGGGGGGTTACGGCGTCTGTCACCTCGGTGCGGAACGAGCGGTGCGGCATGCCTCCACGGTCAGGGGACACCCGGTGTTTCCGCAGGTGGGGCGGGGCCGAACGGATGTCGCACACTTATTCGAGAATTGGTTTATGGTGGGGGTGAGGTAGCTGGGAACAGATGTTCGAGAGCGGTTGCTCACGAGTGCGGGAGGTGCGTGTGCCGGGGTTCACGCATCTGCACACCGTCTCCGGGTTCTCGCTGCGTCACGGAGCCTCGCACCCGGAGCGGCTGGCCGAGCGCGCCGTGGAGCGGGGCATGGACGCCCTGGCGCTGACGGACCGCGACACCCTCGCCGGAGCGGTCCGGTTCTCGAAGGCATGCGCCAAGGCGGGGGTCCGCCCGCTGTTCGGCGCGGACCTGGCGGTCGCGACGGCGGAGCCGCCCGACGGGACCGGCCCGCGGGGGCGACGCCGCACCCCGGTGCGGGGCGGGGCCTTCGTCGACGAATCGGCTCCCCGCGTCACCTTCCTCGCCCGGGACGGGGCCCGCGGCTGGGCCGGGCTGTGCCGGCTCGTCTCGGCCGCCCACGAGAGCGGGGGCACACCTCTGCTGCCCTGGGAGCGCCACCACGGCGAAGGGCTGACCGTGCTGCTCGGGCCCGGCTCCGACGTCGGACGGGCCCTGGCCGCGGGCCGTCCCGACCGGGCGGCGCGCCTGCTCGTGCCCTGGCGCGAGGTCTACGGCGACGACCTGCGGCTGGAGGCCGTCTGGCACGGCCGGCAGGGCACCGGCCCCGGCTCGCTGCGGCTGGCCGCCCGAACCGTGGGATTCGCCGCCGAGCAGCGGATCCGGCCCGTGCTCACCAACGCCGTGCGCTACGCCGACCCCGGGCTGGGTCCGGTCGCCGACGTCCTGGACGCCGCCCGGCGGCTGGTGCCCGTCGACCCGGCCGGGGAACTGGACTCCGGTGAGGCCTGGCTCAAGGGGCCGGGGGAGATGGCGCACGCCGCCGAGCGGATCATGGAGGCCGCGGGGTTCCGGCGGGGCACCGCCCACCGGCTGCTGGAGCAGACCGAGGCCACCGCCGCCGAGTGCCGGGTCGATCCCGAGGGCGACCTCGGGATCGGCACCGTCCATTTCCCCGAACCGCATCTGGTCGGCGCCGGGCGCCGCGGCGCCCAGCGGACCCTGGCCTCACGGGCCGCGGCCGGGATGGTGCTGCGCGGCTACGACCGGCGGCGCGCGTACTGGGAGCGGATGCACCACGAGCTGGACATCATCGCCCACCACGGGTTCGCCTCCTACTTCCTCACCGTCGCCCAGGTGGTCGACGACGTACGGGCCATGGGGATCCGGGTGGCCGCCCGCGGGTCCGGGGCCGGATCGCTGGTCAACCACCTGCTCGGCATCGCGCACGCCGACCCGGTCGAGCACCGGCTGCTGATGGAGCGGTTCCTGTCCAAGGAGCGGGTCGTGCTGCCCGACATCGACATCGACGTCGAGTCCGCCCGCCGGCTGGAGGTCTACCGCGCGATCATCGACCGGTTCGGCACCGAGCGGGTGGCGACGGTCGCGATGCCGGAGACGTACCGCGTGCGGCACGCCATCCGGGACGTGGGGGCCGCCCTGTCCATGGACCCGGCCGAGATCGACCGGATCGCCAAGGCCTTCCCGCACATCCGGGCCCGCGACGCCCGCGCCGCCCTGGAGGAACTGCCCGAGCTGCGCGCGCTGGCGGGGGAGAAGGACGCGTACGGGAAGCTGTGGGAACTGGTCGAGGCGCTGGACGCCCTGCCGCGCGGGGTGGCCATGCACCCGTGCGGGGTGCTGCTGTCCGACGCCTCGCTGCTGTCGCGCACGCCGGTCATGCCGACCAGCGGCGAGGGCTTTCCGATGTCGCAGTTCGACAAGGACGACGTCGAGGACCTCGGGCTGCTGAAGCTGGACGTGCTCGGGGTGCGCATGCAGTCGGCGATGGCGCACGCGGTGCAGGAGGTGGAGCGGGTGTCGGGGGAGCGGGTGGAGCTGGACGCCCTCCCGCCGGAGGACCCCGCGACGTACCGGCTGATCCAGTCCACCGAGACGCTCGGCTGCTTCCAGATCGAGTCGCCCGGGCAGCGGGACCTGGTCGGGCGGCTCCAGCCCGCCGGTTTCCACGACCTGGTCGTCGACATCTCGCTGTTCCGGCCCGGACCGGTCGCCGCCGACATGGTGCGGCCGTTCATCGAGGCACGGCACGGCCGGGCGCCGGTCCGCTACCCGCACCCCGATCTGGAGGAGCCGCTGAAGGAGACGTACGGGGTCGTCGTCTTCCACGAGCAGATCATCGACATCGTCGCCCGCATGACCGGCTGCGGGCGCGGCGAGGCCGACCGGGTGCGCCGCGGGCTGTCCGACCCGGAGTCGCAGGCGCGGATCAAGGTCTGGTTCGCCCAGCACGCGGCGGCGAAGGGCTACGACGCGGAAACGATTCAGCGGACCTGGGAGATCGTCGAGGCCTTCGGCAGCTACGGCTTCTGCAAGGCGCACGCGGTCGCCTTCGCCGTGCCGACCTACCAGTCGGCGTGGCTGAAGGCGCATCACCCGGCCGCGTTCTACGCCGGGTTGCTCACGCACGACCCCGGCATGTACCCGAAGCGGCTGCTGCTGGCGGACGCGCGGCGGCGCGGGGTGCCCGTGCTGCCGCTGGACGTGAACAAGTCGGGAGTCGCACACCGTATCGAACTGGTGTCCGGTAAATGGGGTCTGCGGCTGGCCCTTTCGGACGTGCACGGCATCAGCGAGGCCGAGGCGGCGCGGATCGCCGAAGGGCAGCCGTACGCCTCACTGGTCGACTTCTGGGAGCGGGGCCGGCCCAGCCGTCCGCTGGCGCAACGCCTCGCCCAGGTGGGCGCGCTGGACGCGTTCGGCGCCAACCGCCGTGACCTGCAACTGCACCTGACCGAGCTGCACCGGGGAGCACGGGGCGGCGGCGGAGGGCAGCTGCCGCTGGCCGGGGGACGGAAGACCGCCCCGGCCGGGCTGCCCGACCTCACCTCCTCCGAGCGGCTCAGCGCCGAGCTGGGCGTGCTCTCCATGGACGCCACGCACCATCTGATGGACGACCACCGGGAGTTCCTCGACGAGCTGGGCGTGGTGCCGGCCCGGCGGCTGCGCGAGGTCCGCAACGGGGAGACGGTGCTGGTCGCGGGCGCCAAGGCGGCCACCCAGACACCCCCGATCCGCTCCGGCCGGAGGGTCATCTTCACCACCCTGGACGACGGCACGGGCCTGGTCGACCTGGCCTTCTTCGACGACTCGCACGACACCTGCGCCCACACCGTCTTCCACTCCTGGCTGCTGCTGGTGCGCGGGGTGGTGCAGTGGCGCGGCCCGCGCAGTTTCAGCGTGGTGGGTGCAGCGGTCTGGAACCTCGCGGACCTGCTCGAGGTGCGCCGGGAGGAGGGGCTGGAGGGGGTCGCCGCCCGGCTGGCCGGCGCAGGCGGTCCCGACGGGTCCGACGGGTCCGACGGGTCCGGCGACGACGGCCAGGGCGCCGCGCGCCGGCGGCTCGCCGGGTCGGACGGACTGCCCGCGCCGGCGGGGTCCGCGGCCGAGGACCCGATGGAACGGCGGAAGATCCGCATGGCCACGGGGTACGAGATGCACCCCTGGGCCGATCTGCGTCCCGCGGGTGAAGGGCCCGCGGTGGGAAGGAAGTTGTGGCACCAGAGTCCGGGGAGTGCGGGATGACCATCCTCTGCGTACGTTTCCAGCCGCCTCCGGCGAGCGAGGCCGACCTGCCCCATCTGCTCGGGATGCTCGAGGAGTTCACACCGGTCGTCCAGGCCCTGCCGCCGGACGGGGCGCTGGCCGACCTGCGGGGCGCCGAGCGGTACTTCGGGCGGGACGCCGTCGAACTGGCCTCGGTGATCCGGGTCCGCTCGCTCGCCCTGCACGGCGTCGACTGCGTGATCGGTGCCGGGCCCGGGCCGATGCTGGCGCGCATGGCGCTGGACGACGCCCGGCCCGGGCGGACGCACGCGGTGCCCGGGGAGCCGGACGCCGTCGCGCGCTATCTCGCGGACAAGCCCGTCACCGCGCTGCCCGGCGTGGGCGCCGCCACCTCCCGCACCCTCACCGACTACGGGCTCGACACCCTGGGCCGGGTCGCGGCCGCGCCGCTGTCCACACTCCAGCGGCTGATCGGCGCGAAGGCCGGGCGCGAACTGCGTGAGAAGGCGAACGGCGTCGACCGCGGCCGGGTCGTGCCGAACGCCGTCTCCCGCTCCCTCGCCACGGAACGCCCCTTCGGGCGCGACGAGCTGAACCCGGACCGGCACCGCCGGGCCCTGCTGTCGGCCGCCGAGGAGATCGGGGCCCGGCTGCGCGCCCTGGAGAAGGTCTGCCGCACCCTCACCCTCACCGTGCGCTACGCCGACCGCTCCGCCACCACCCGCAGCCGGACACTGACCGAACCGACCGCGCACTCCCCGGCGCTGACCGCGACCGCGTACGCCCTGTACGAGGCGCTCGGGCTGCAGCGGGCCCGGGTGCGGGCGATCGCCCTGCGCGCCGAGGGGCTCGACTCCGCCGACCGGGCCTGCCACCAGCTCACCTTCGACCCGGTGGACGAGAAGGTCCGCCGTATCGAGGAGGTCGCGGACCGCGCCCGGGCGAAGTTCGGCCCGCGGGCGGTGATGCCCGGGGGATTGGGCGGGGCGGCGGCGTAGAGCCGTCCGCCTGACTCAGTTGGCCCACGGCGGTACCAGACGGGTGCCGTCGGCCAGTGTCGCCTCCAAGCCCACGGAGGTGGTGACCCAGGAGTGCGCGGTCCGGTCGGTGGGGTTCTCCACGGCCAGAGTGGCGCCGGCACCGACGATCACCGTGTCGCCCGCGACGATCCGCTCATTGCGGCCGTCGAGGGTGACCAGCAGTTCGCCGTCGAGCAGGTGGAAGATCTCCTCCCGGCTGACGGTGTGCGCCGGTGCCCTGAGACCGGGCGGTATCTCCCCACGCCAGGCGCACAGCTCCCTGCTGCCGCTGCGGGGCGCGGCGTACGAGACGAAACGGGCGCCGTGGATCTCGTGGGTGACGGCCTCGGACGCACGGACGACGGGCATGACGGTCTCCTCTATATGGTCAAGTTACTTGACTATATGGTCAAGCTGCTTGACCGTTTCGTCAAGGGTGTTTCAATGCGTCCGTGCACACCTCCGAGGCCATGGCCCTGTCCGCCGCCCTGCTCGCCGCCGCCGGCGGGCTCACCCAGCGCATCCACGAGGGTGTGGTCGCGCGCGGCTTCGAGGGGGTGCGGCCCGCGCACGGCTTCGCCTTCGCCCGGCTCGCCTCGGACGGCGCGACGGTCACCGACCTGGCCGCCCACCTCGGGGTGACCAAGCAGGCGGCGAGCCAGCTCGTCGACGAAATGGTCCGCAAGGGCTATGCCGAGCGACGGCCGCACCCCGGGGACGCGCGGGCACGCCTGATCGTGCTGACCGGGCGCGGGTGGGAGTGCACACGGGCGGCGGAGGAGGCGGCCGCGGAGGCCGTGCGGGAGTGGGGGGACCTGGTAGGGGAGGCCGAACTCCGGGTGCTGTGCCGTCAGTTGCTGCGAATCGCCCCCGATGGGCCGCTGCGGCCCGTCTGGTGAGGGGGTGTCAGTGCGTCCTCGCGGGGGAGAGGGGCGCTCGGGGGCGGTGGTCACCGGGAGTTTTTACCGACGCGTAACTTCCCACTTCGACTACTCGCCCGTAACTTGACGAGTGAACAGCATCCTCGTGATCCGGATCACAGGCGTCGTGCCGTCGCACCTCCCTTGAGCCGCAAGGAGATCACTCGATGCTGCCCTGGAAACGACTGCTCAGACCCCTGGCCGCGCTGCTGCTGACCGCCGCGGCCGTCACCGTCCCCGCCTCAGCCGCCCAGGCCGCCGGGGCTGCGGACTCCGGCTGGAACGACTACTCCTGCAAGCCGTCCGCCGCCCATCCCCGCCCCGTGGTCCTCGTCCACGGCACCCTCGGCAACTCGGTCGACAACTGGCTGGGTCTCGCGCCCTACCTCCAGATCCGCGGCTACTGCGTCTTCTCCCTGGACTACGGCCGGTTGGAGGGCGTCCCCTTCTTCCACGGCCTGGGGCCGGTCGAGAAGTCGGCCCTCCAACTGAGGGACTTCGTCGACCGCGTGCTCGCCGCCACCGGCGCCGCCGAGACCGACGTGGTCGGCCACTCGCAGGGCGGCATGATGCCCCGCTGGTACCTGCGGTTCCTCGGCGGAGCCGACAAGGTCAACGCCCTGGTGGGCATCGCGCCCAGCAACCACGGCACCGACCTGAACGGCTTCACCAGGCTGCTGCCCTACTTCCCCGGCGCCGAGCACCTGCTGTCGAGGAACACCCCCGCCCTCGCCGACCAGATCGCCGGCTCCGACTTCCTCCGCCGGCTCAACGCGGGCGGCGACACCGTGCCCGGCGTGCGCTACACCGTCATCGCCACCAGGTACGACGAGGTGGTCACGCCCTGGCGCAGTCAGTACCTGAGCGGGCCCGGCGTGCGCAACGTCCTGCTGCAGGACCTGTGCCCGGTCGACGTCTCCGGGCACGTGGCGATCGGGCTGATGGACCGCATCGCCTTCCACGAGGTGGCCAACGCCCTCGATCCGGCCCGGGCCACACCGACCACCTGTGCTTCGGCGTTCGGCTGACACGTGTCAGCGAGACGTTTCGGGGCCTGTCCGGCCTGAGCCGCCGGACAGGCCCCGAGTCATGGGGCGGTGGACCGGATCACCGGCCGTGCCGGCCGCCCGTCGCCGTTCGGCGCCGGGCCGACAGGAACAGGGCGGACGCCCCGAGCGCCAGGGCGGCGGCGCCGCCGACCGCGACGTACGGGGTGCTGCTGTCACCGCCAGTCTCGGCCAGGTCCTCCGTGGCACCGGCCGCCTGGGGCCGGTTGGGCGCGGCGGCGGCCGCCGCCGTCCGCCCGGCGGCGGGTTCGGCCCCGCCCGAACCGCCCTCGCCGTCGCGCTTCGGGGCCGCGGCGGGCTCCGCCGAGGTGCGGGCGTCGTGGTCGCCGTGCCCGTGGTTCTCGACGGTCGACTTGCCGTTGCCGTCCTCGATCTGCTCCTCGGTCGGGGCCGAGGCGGACGGCGCCGGGGCCGCGCCGGCGGTCCCGCCGCCCGCCGTCCCACCGCCGGCCGTCCCACCGCCGGCCGTTCCGCCGCCCGAGCCGCCGCCGAAACTGACGTCCGAGCAGGAGTAGAACGCCTCCGGGCTGTCCGACCGCTGCCAGACCGCGTACAGCAGGTGCTTGCCCGAGCGCTGGGGCAGCGTGCCGGAGAAGGTGTAGAAGCCGCCCGACGCCGCCGGGTCGGTGGACGTCGCCACCGGGTTCCGCAGGTCCAGGTCGCTCCAGGCGAGCGGTCCGGCCGCGTCGTAGCCGGGCTTGGTGATGTACACCTTGAACGTGCCCTTGTGCGGGGCCGTCACCCGGTACTTGAAGGTGTACGTGCCGCTCTTGACGCCGGTCGCGGGCCAGTCCGCGCGGGCCAGGTCGAGCCCCTTGAACTGCTCGTTGTTCGCGCTGCACAGCTTGCCGTCGGGTATGAGCTGCTGGTGGCGGCCGGCCGCGTCGCCGATGCGGATGCCGTTCCAGTCGTAGAGGGCCTGGGTGCCGCCCGCCGCCACCGCCGCCCTGCACGCGGCCGACTTCGGGCTCTCCGGACCCTCGGCGAAGCACTGCGCGACCCGGCTGACCGGGTCGCCCATGGAACCGTGCGCCGCCGCGGGGGCGGTGCCCAGCGCGGTCAGGGCGAGCGGGAGGCCGCCGAGGGCGGCGACGGCGGCGGCCTTGCGGCGTGCGGACATGCGGGAACTCCTCGAAACGGTGCGTGGGCCGGGCCCGATCGGGCCGGATCCCGTGGGGTGATCCGAAGCTAGCCCCACAGGACCGGGAAATCGCCTGCTGAGGACGGGGGGAGGAGATCCTTATGGCCCGCTTAAGGAAGTGCTCAGCCTGGCATCAGGTAGGTACCGTCGCGGCATGGCGCACGAGGACATCCGGCCGGCCGTCGCCGCCGACGTACCGGCCGTCACGGCCGTGGTCGACGCGGCCTTCCGCCCCTACGCCGAGCGCATCGGCGGGGAACCGCAGCCCATGCGGGCGGACCACGCGGCGGACGTGGCCGCGGGCAAGGTGTTCGTGACGGGCGACCCCGTGACGGGGCTCGTCGTGGTCGAGGCGCGCGAGGACCACCTGTACCTCGACACGGTCGCCGTCCACCCCGCCGCGCACGGCACCGGCATCGGGCGACGGCTGCTGCGCTTCACCGAGGCCCACGCGCGCGCCCTGGGCCTGCCCGAGGTCAGGCTCTGCACGAACGTGCTGATGTGGGAGAACCAGAAGATCTATGCGAGGTACGGCTACGAACTCGTGGAGCGGCGCCCGCAGGGGCCCTGCGACCGCCTCCACTACCGCAAGCGGCTGCTCTGACGCGCGCGTCTCACGGCCGGCACCGGCCGCTCATGCCTCCGGCCACCAGGTGCGGGCGATGTCCTTGCGGATCTCCGGGCGCCCGGCGGGGCGCTCGTCCGCCTCCTCGCGGACCCGGCGGGCGTCCGTCTTCTTCAGGGGCTTCTGCACGGTCGTACGGCGCATGGCTGCCTCCTTACGTGTCCACCGGGTTCCGCGTTCTCACGGAGGTAGACCTTTCGGGGGAGGGTTGCTCATCGCTCCTGATCTGTCAGTGGCGGCAGTCACGCTCGGGTTGTCAGTGGCGGGCGTCACTGTCGGGGCCATGACGACGCCTGAAAGCGAACCTGTGACCTGCGCCGACGTCGACTGGGACGCGCGGGCGGCCTCCTTCGACGAGGAGCCGGACCACGGCCTGCGCGACCCCGCGGTGCGCCGCGCCTGGGCCGCCCGGCTGCGCGACTGGCTGCCCGGACCGCCCGGTGACGTCCTCGATGTCGGCTGCGGCACCGGCAGCCTGTCACTGCTCGCGTGCGAGCAGGGGCACCGGGTGACCGGCGTGGACCGGTCCCCGGCGATGGTGGCGCTGGCGCGGCGGAAGCTCACCGGGTGTGACGCGGTGTTCCTCGTGGGGGACGCTGCGTCACCGCCTGTCGCGGAGGGGCGCTTCGACACCGTGCTCGTCCGGCATGTCCTGTGGGCCCTGCCGGAGCCCGCCCGGGTCCTGCGGCACTGGCTGGGGCTGCTGCGACCCGGCGGGCGGCTCGTCCTCGTCGAGGGCGTCTGGGGCGGCATCGACCCCGTCGGCATACCGGCCGAGCGGCTCCTCGCCCTGCTCGCCCCGGTCGCCGGGCGGACCCGCCTGGAGCGTCTGTCGGGCGATCCGCTGCTGTGGGGCAAGGAGGTGACGGACGAGCGGTACGCGGTGGTGGCGACGAGCCGGGTGTCAGGACGGCAGCGCGGTGAGCCGCCCGCCGCGGGCCAGTGACTCCAGTTCGTCGAGCGCGGCCAGGGCGGCTGCGGCCGCCGCCGGGTCCGTCACGGCCAGGGAGCTCTCGGCGAACTCGTCCTCGTCCAGGCGCCGTACGTCCGTGCCGTCCGCGCCGCACCACAGGTCCAGGTCGAGGTCCTCGACGACCAGCTCCGCTCCCGAGCGGCGCGCCGGGCGCGTGACGTCGCAGTACCAGCCCTTCAGGGTGCCGGCGGCGGAGCGGACCTCCTTCACCGCGTACCAGCGGTCCCGCCAGTAGTACTCGGTGAAGACGTCCCCGGGCTCGAAGCGGACGAAGCCGAAGTCGCGCACGCCCTCACCCGCCCACGGGGCGCGCACCGCGATCCGCGTGCCGTCGTCGGACAGCAGCTCGCCGGTGTAACGGATCTTCGTGCGGCCCGCCTTGACGAGCACGACCTCCAGCGAGGCGGGCCGGTCAGCCGAGTTCGCGGACATACCTGACCTCCGTCGCGCACACCTCGTAACCGAACCACCGGTTGACGGCGATCATGGGCTCGTTGCCCGTGTCGTTGCCGGTGAACGCCTCCCGGCAGCCCGCGGCGCGGGCGCGGTGCAGGGAGTCGTTCTTGACGAGCTTGGCCAGGCCCCGGCCGCGGAACTCCCGGGCCGTACCGGTCATGGCCGTGCCGTAGCGGCCCTCGCCGTCGGTGTAGGCGACGGTGAAGGCGGCGGGCCGTCCGTCGACGACCGCGACCGTGGTCAGGTCCGTGTCGAGCAGCGGATGCTCGAAGTTCTCCTCGACCCAGGCTTCGTAGTCCGTGAACTCGACGTCGATGTCGCTCGGTTCGTCCGAGGACGTGGCCGCGTCCAGCTCGAACAGGGGACGCGGATCGCCGGCGAAGTCCGCGGCGGTGCGCAGCTCGACGCCGGACGGCGGGTCCTGGCGGGGCGGCAGCGTGCCCGCCGCCAGATCGAGCCGCAGGAAGTAGGCGGAGCGGCTGGCGGCGAAGCCCCTCCGCTCGGCGAACGCCCGGTTCTCCGGCTCGTCCAGCACCCAGGCGAACAGCCTGCGGACCCCGAGCGCCGCCAGCCGCTCCTCGGCGGTACGCAGCAGCAGGGAGCCGGCACCGCGCCCCCTGCGCCCGGGACGCACGTAGATGTTGGCCGAACCCTGCCCGGGCTCCGGGCTGTCGTGGGCGACACTGATCTGCGCCGTGCCGATGACCTCGCCGTCCTCCTCGGCGATCAGCTGACCGAAGTGGGCGTCGGGGTGGGCGTGCGTCAGGGTGTGCAGCACCGCATCGGGCGTGGACAGCATGTAGGGCAGGGCCAGGCGGCGGGTGGCGGAGAACCCCTCGGCGTCGGCTCGGACATCGGGTCGCAGGTCGCGCACGATCACGGTCATGGGGGCGGACGTTACGCGGGCATCCCTCGGGGGTGCCTCTCATTTTCCGCGGGGTGCGGGACAATCGGCCCGTGAGCCTGAAGATCGACATCGACGACAGTGCCCCGCCGTACGAGCAGGTGCGGGCGCAGATCTCCGAACAGGCGCGCTCCGGTGCGCTGCCGGTGGGGTACCGGCTGCCGACCGTGCGGGGCCTGGCCGAGTCGCTGGGGCTCGCCGCGAACACGGTCGCCAAGGCCTACCGGGCGCTGGAGGCGGACGGGGTGATCGAGACGCGGGGGCGCAACGGCACGTTCGTGGCCGCCGCCGGTGCGGCCGCCGACCGGGAACTGGCGTCGGCCGCGCAGGCGTACGCCGAGCGGGCCCGCCGGCTCGGGCTGGACGAGGACGCCGCGCTGGCCGCCGTCCGCGACGCCCTGCGGGCGGCCTACGGGAGTTGAGACCCGGCCCCGGCACCGCGGCCCCTCACGTGCGGACCAGGTGCTCCGGTGTCCGGGTGGGGTCCAGGCCCGCCGACCGCCCGATGCGCGCGAAGGCCATGGCGTCCTCCACCGCCGCGCCGCCCGGATCGTTGTTGAAGTACGCGTAGACGTCCTCGCCGGCGGGCCAGGTGGTGGCGATGCGGTCCAGCCAGGTGGCCAGCGAGCGGCGGCCGTAGCGGGGCCAGGGCCGGGCCCGCCCCTGGTGGAAGCGGACGTAGCCCCAGTCGGCGGTGCGCCACAGCGGGGTCGCCGGGCGGGCCAGGACGTCGGCCCAGCACAGGGCGGCGCCCCGGGCCTGGAGCACCGCGCGGACCTGCGGGGTCCACCACGAGTCGTGGCGGGGCTCCACCGCGACCCGGGTGGCGGCGGGGAACCGGGCCAGGCAGGCGTCCAGCAGGCCCGGGTCGGCGCGCAGGGTGGGCGGGAGCTGGAGCAGCACCGGGCCGAGCCGGTCGCCGAGGCCCGCCGCGTGGCTCATCAGCCGGTCCACCGGTTCCTCGGGCTCCTTGAGCCGCTTGATGTGGGTCAGGTAGCGGCTCGCCTTCACGGCCACCACGAAGTCCCCGGGGACCCGCTCCCGCCAGCCCTCGAAGGTCTCCCGCGACGGCAGCCGGTAGAAGGCGTTGTTGATCTCGACCGTGGCGAAGTGCGCCGCGTACTCCTCCAGCCAGAGCCGCACCGGGAGCCCGGACGGGTACAGCACGTCCCGCCAGTCCTTGTACTGCCAGCCGGACGTGCCCACGAAGAGGGTCATAGCCCCATCAAAACACCGGCGCGCACGGACCTCCTACAGATACAGGCCCGCGTCGGCGTCGCCGCGCGGCTCCGGCAGGGACGTCGGGGACGTGCCCCGGCGCAGTGCGTACAGCTCGGCCAGCGTGGCGCCCTCGCGGCCGACGCCCTCCTCGCGGCCCAGCCAGCCCACCGCCTCCGCGCGGGTCAGCGGGCCCACCTCGATGCGGGCCAGGCAGCGCCCCGGCCGCACCACGGCGGGGTGCAGGCGCTCCAGGTCCTCGTTGGTGGTGACGCCCACCAGCACGTTGCGCCCCTGGCCGAGCAGTCCGTCGGTCAGGTTCAGCAGCCGGGACAGCGCCTGGCCCGCGGTGTGCTTGGCCTCGCCGCGGATCAGCTCGTCGCAGTCCTCCAGGAGCAGCAGCCGCCAGCGGCCCTTGCCCGTGGCGTCGTCCTCGCCGATGGCGATGTCCATGAGGTAGCCGACGTCGGAGAACAGCCGCTCGGGGTCCAGGACGCAGTCCACCTGGCACCAGTCGCGCCAGGACCGGGCCAGGGTGCGCAGCGCGGACGTCTTGCCGGTGCCGGGCGGGCCGTGCAGCAGCAGCAGCCGGCCCGCGATGTCCTCGGGCGTGGTCTTCATCAGCCGGTCCATGGCGTCCGCCACGGGCGCCGTGTAGTTGACCCGGATCTCGTCCCAGGTGCCCGCCGCGATCTGACGGGTCGTGCGGTGCGGGCCGCGGCGCGGGGAGACGTACCAGAAGCCCATCGTGACGTTCTCCGGCTGCGGTTCGGGTTCGTCCGCCGCCCCGTCCGTGGCCTGGTCGAGGATCTTCTGTGCCAGCTCCGCGCTGGTCGCCGTCACCGTGACGTCGGCGCCGCGGTTCCAGCGGGAGATCAGCAGCGTCCAGCCGTCGCCCTCGGCGAGGGTGGCGCTGCGGTCGTCGTCCCGGGCCACGCGCAGGACGCGCGCACCGGGCGGCATCAGTGTCGCGCCGGAGCGGACGCGGTCGATGTTCGCCGCGTGGGAGTACGGCTGCTCGCCCGTCGCGAAACGGCCGAGGAACAGCGCGTCGACGACGTCGGACGGGGAGTCGGAGTCGTCGACGTTGAGCCGGATCGGCAGCGTTTCGTGCGGGTTTCCAGACATGCCGCCATGATCCGGCACGGGGCCGCCGCGTGCACCCGTTTTCCGGTGCACGCGGCGACCCCGCCCGGCCGGGTCAGCCGCCGGAGCCGGCGAGGGTGCGGACCGCCCGCCGCGCCCGGCGGACCACCGCGTACCCCTTGGTGAGGGCGCGGTCCCCGGCGAACGTCCGGGCGATCGCCCGGCCCTCGACCATCCGCTCGAACTGGTCGATGCCGGTGTCGCGGCGCACCGTCACCCGCCGCAGGGCGTACGGCCCCTGCGCCCGGTGCGCGAGGCCGTTGCCGACGGCGAGGGCCTGGGCGTACCCCGTCTCGCGCACCGCCTGCCGGACCCGCCGGTCGGAGTAGCCGTAGGGGTAGGCGAACGAGGCCGGCACGGAGCCCAGCTGGTCGGAGATGATCTCCTTGCAGTGGATCAGCTCGAACCGCAGAGTGGCCTCGGAGACCTGGTCGAGCTGCGGGTGGCTGTGACTGTGCCCGCCGATCTCGACGCCGGCCGACGCCAGCGCCCGGACCTGGTCCCAGTCCAGCATGGTGTCCAGGCCGCCCCCGGTGTCGTACGGTCCGCGCAGCCACCCGGTCGTGACGAACAGGGTCGCCGGGAAGCCGTGCTCGGCCAGGGCCGGCAGGGCGTGCCGGTGCACGCCCTCGTAGCCGTCGTCGAAGGTGACGAGCACCGGCCGGTCGGGCAGCGGCCGGCCGGAGCGCCAGCACGCGGCGAGTCCGGCCGTGGTGAGCGGCGTGCGGCCCCGGTCGGCGAGCACCGCCATCTGCTCGGCGAACGCCTTCGGGGTCACCGACAGGGCGCGCGTCGCCTCGTTCGGGTCGGTGGCGACCGCGTGGTACATCAGGATCGGCACCCGCGCGTCGGTCACGAACCGGCCCCTTCCGGTACGGCCCGCGGCCCGCGGCCGGTCCCGGCCCGAGCCTCCCCCCGGGGCGCCCCGGCGCCCGTCGTCACCTCGGGCACCCGGAACGTGGTGCCGCCCCGGCGGGCGCGGACGGTGCCGACGAGGTAGCCGCACGCCGCCGTGAGGACCCCGGCGACGATCGCGCCCGCCCTGCCCGCACCGCCCGGCCGGGCCAGCAGGGCGTCCCGCAGTCCCCGGGCCACCCCGGCCGGCAGGACCCGGGTGGCGTAGCGGCGTTCGGACTCCAGGCCCTTGTCCGTGCCGACGCTGCGGGCCACCAGTGCCTTGGACAGGCCCTCGGCATAGGTGCGGGTGCGGAAGTAGCGGAAGCGCTCGCGCGCCTCGGGCACGCGGTGGTGGATGACCGCCCGGTCATCGATCAGCAGCACCGCGTCGGGCCGGGCCCGGGACAGACGGATGCACAGTTCCGTCTCCTCGCACCCGAGCGGGCGCTTGTCCCCGTCCCGGCCGATCCCGGTGGCGAAGCCGCCTGCCGCGTCGAAGGCGCTGCGGCGGAACGAGGCGTTGCCGCCCAGCACGTTGCGCACCCGGACCCGGCCGGGCGGCAGGCCGCGGTAGCTGCAGCCCACCACCCAGTCGAACTCCTCCGGGAACCAGTCCGGCCGCCGCCCCGACGCCCAGACCGGCACCGTGCGTCCGCCGACCGCCGTCACCCGCGAGTCGGCGTACGCCTCCGCGAAGTACCGCAGCCAGTCGCGCTCGGCCACGGCGTCGTCGTCGAGGAAGGCCACGATCTCGCCGCGGGCCGCGGCGATACCGGTGTTGCGGCCGGCGGACAGGCCGCGGGGGCCCGCGTTGGCGAGCACCCGCACCTCACCCGCCTCCTTGTACTCCCGCTCCAGCCGGTCCCGGAGCGTGTCGTTGTGGTCGACGACCAGCAGCGTCTCCCGTGCGGGCCGGGACTGCGCCCGCACCGAGGAGACCGCCGCGAGGATGTCCTCCCAGCGGTCCTCGGTGTACGCGCAGATCACGACGGAGACGTCGGGACCGCTCAAGACACCTCTCCCCGCACCGCCGCCGGCACCGACGACCGGGACGAACGGCGCCGCAGCGCACGCCGGTTGGAGCGCTCCCGGAGAATCACCCGCAGCACGCGCAGACCGTCCCGCACGGCCCGCAGGTTGCTCGTTCCGTGGATGCGCAGATACTCGTGGCTCGGGATCTCCTGCACCTTGAGCCCGGCCTTCACCACTCGGATGTTCATCAGGGTCTCGACCTCGAAGCCGGTGCAGTCCAGGTCGATCTTGTCGAGGCAGTGCCGCCAGAAGGCGTTGTAGCCGTAGCACAGGTCGGTGTACCGGGCGCCGAACTTGCGGTTGACGGCCGTGCACAGCGCCCAGTTGCCGAGCTTGCGGATGAAGGTCATGTCGTCGGTGCCGCCGCCGTTGGCGAAGCGGGAGCCCTTGGCGAAGTCCGCGCCGGAGACCAGGGCGGAGACGTACGACACGATCTCGTTGCCGTCGGCCGAGCCGTCCGCGTCGACCATCACGATGATGTCGCCGGTGCACGCCTGGAAGCCGGTGATCAGGGCGTCGCCCTTGCCCTTGCCGCGCTGCTCGACGACCTTGACGCCGGGCCACAGGTCACGGGCCACCGCGACGGTGTCGTCGGTGGAGTTGCCGTCGACCAGGACCACCTCGTGGATCCAGTCGGGCAGGGTCTTGAAGACGTACGGAAGGTTCTCCGCCTCGTTCATCGCCGGGATGACCACGCTCACGGGCGGCGCGATGGCCAGGTGCGAGGAGACGGGCCGGTACTTGGCTGCGGTCGGCGGATGATCCTCCGTCACGGCCGGCTGCAGAACTGAGCTCATGAGTCTGGTCCCTCTCGTCCGGTGGACCGCCCCCCCAGGGCAGTCCGGATCCAGTCCGGTTCGAAAGGGGGGTTCTCACCCGAGGCACGCCGGGACGGCGCGGCGCGCCGGAATGGAGCTCCGGCCCGCCGGGTGAGCTGGCAAACCTGGTCGGCCGCGAAAAACGGCAGCCGACCGCGCGGCACGGCCCGGAGACCACTGCGGTCACCGAGCACGGCACCCCCCTACCGCGCCCCGCGCCGGTTCGTCGCGGTCCTTGAGCCCTCCCCTGGAGCCGCGTACTGACGGACCGATGCGGGTGAGATGTATGACGGTATTGACGATTGAACCCGTATGGCAAGACCTGGAACGGCCACTCCCGTTTTTGTTGGTTTGGCCGTCGTTCCGCGTGCCCGGTGGGACACAAGTTGACCGTTTCCCGTCGTATGAAGAGCCGTTCCCCGGAGGCGACCAGGGCCTCCGGGGAACGGTTGTTCAGGCGTTCGCCCTCGTCACGTCGGCTGACGGGGACGTCACCGGACGAGTTGCAGCAGCCGGTTCGGCGACCCCGAACCCGCGCCGGTCACCTTGCCGGTGGCGGCGCCGGCCACCAGGGCCGAGGCCACCTGTGCGGGGGTGGCGGAGGTGTGGCCCGCCAGGTAGACCGCCGCCGCGCCCGCCACGTGCGGAGTGGCCATCGAGGTGCCGGAGATGGTGTTGGTGGCGGTGTCGCTCGTGTGCCAGCCCGCCGTGATGGAGGAGCCGGGCGCGAAGACGTCCAGGGCCGAGCCGTGGTTGGAGTAGCTCGCCCGGGCGTCGGTGCTGGTGGTGGCACCGACCGTGATGGCCTCGGAGACCCGGGCCGGGGAGGACGAGGAGGCGGTGGTGTTGCTGTTGCCCGCGGCCACGGCGTACGTGACGCCACTCGCTATGGAGTTGCGC
This sequence comes from Streptomyces sp. AHA2, assembly GCF_036857595.1. NCBI lineage: Bacteria > Bacillati > Actinomycetota > Actinomycetes > Kitasatosporales > Streptomycetaceae > Streptomyces > Streptomyces sp. AHA2. The sequence goes on along the minus strand of NZ_JAUQWJ010000009.1, from coordinate 253,064 downwards.
ACCGCCGTGTCCAGGGCGGTGGACGCCCCGCCGCCCAGGGACAGGTTGGCGACCGAGGGGCCGGAGTGGTTGCGCGTGACCCAGTCGATGCCCGCGATCACCCCGGCCGTGGTGCCGGACCCGCTGTTGTTCAGCACCCGCACGCCCACGATCCTCGCCTTCTTGGCGACGCCGTAGGTGGTGCCCGCGACCGTGGTGGCCACGTGGGTGCCGTGACCGTTGCCGTCGGAGGCGTCGTTGTCGCCGTCGACGGCGTCGTAGCCGTGTGCGGCCCGGCCGCTGATCTGCTGGTGGGTGACGCGCACCCCGGTGTCGACCACGTAGACGGTGACACCGCTGCCCGCGCCGTCCGGGTAGGTGTAGGTGCCGGACAGCGGAAGGGAGGGCTGGTCGATCCGGTCCAGGCCCCAGGGAGCGGAAGTCTGGGTGGCGGCGAGCGAGACGCGCTGGTTCTGCTCCACCGAGGCCACCGCGGGGTCGGCGGCCAGCCGCCGGGCCTCGGTGGCCGAGAGGGTGGCGGAGTAACCGTTGAGCGCGGAACCGAACGTCCGTTCCACCGAGCCGCCGTAGCCCTCGACGAGGTTCTTGGCCGCGGCCGAGGACGCCTTCAGGCCGGTGCTCCTGTGCAGCGTCACGATGTAGCTGTTCTTCACCGCGGCCGGTGAGTCCGCGGCCAGCACCCGGCCCTCGGCCGGGGCGGCCTGGGCGGGCAGGGCGGTGAGACCGCCCACGAGGGCGGCGGTCGCCAGCGAGGTGAGCGCGGCGAGCCCGAATCTCTTGCTTCGCGGTTGTGCCATGACGGGGGAGTCCTCCTCCGGGCGGCACGCGCCCGGGTGGGGCGCGCGTCATGTGGGGGGTGCGCGCGTGCTCGCGCACACGGACCGGGGGCGTGATGTCCCGCTCCCGGCCCGGCAACAGCCTCGGCCGGACTCGCTTGACACACAAGGGAGTTGAGGACCCCTCAACAAACCTGTCATGAGCACGCAACAAGGGTGTCCGCAGGCCCTCGGCAGGCCCTCGTTCGGCGCCGGAAACACGCCGCGTGCCGTGAAGAGAACGAAAAGAACTTGGCATGGACACTTCCTGTCAACACGCGTAGCTGCTACCACGGTTGTGGCAGAGATCCTGCTAAAGGGAGGTTCCATGAGACGTTCCCGACTTGTCGTCTTCGTGAGCTCGCTCCTCCTCGCCGCCGGCACCGCCCTCACCGGGGCAGCCACGGCGCAGGCGTCCGCACTCGCCGCAACAGGCCCGTACGCAGCGCTCGGTGACTCCTACTCCTCGGGAGTGGGCGCCGGCAGCTACATCGGTTCCAGCGGCGACTGCAAGCGCAGCACGAAGGCCTACCCCTACCTCTGGGCCGCCGCCAACTCACCCTCGGCGTTCGACTTCACGGCCTGTTCCGGCGCCCGAACGGGTGATGTTCTGTCCGGACAGCTCGGCCCGCTGAACAGCACCACCGCGCTCGTGTCCATCAGCATCGGCGGCAACGACGCCGGCTTCGCCGACGTCATGACGACCTGTGTGACCCAGTCCGACAGCTCCTGCCTCTCCCGCATCAACACCGCCCGCGCCTACGTCGACTCCACGCTCCCCGGCAAGCTCGACGACGTGTACTCGGCGATCCGCTCCAAAGCGCCGGGCGCCAAGGTCGTCGTCCTCGGCTACCCCCGCTTCTACAAGCTCGGCACCACCTGCCTCGGCCTGTCCGAGGCCAAGCGCAAGGCCATCAACGACGCCTCGGACCACCTCAACACCACCATCGGCAAGCGCGCCGCTGCCCACGGCTTCGCCTTCGGGGACGTCCGCCCCACCTTCACCGGTCACGAGATCTGCTCCGGCGACTCCTGGCTGCACAGCGTCAACTGGCTCAACATCGGCGAGTCCTACCACCCCAAGGCCCCCGGCCAGTCGGGAGGTTACCTGCCGGTCCTGAACGCCAACGACTGACCACCCACCACCGGCCGCCCCGATCCCGGGCGGTCAGCCGGAGCCCGAATCCGGCTCCGTGCTCCCGCCCGTGACCGAAGGAGAAGGGGAGGCCCCGCCCGTCGGGGTCTCCGTCTCACAGGTGAGGGAGAACGGCACCGTGTCGGACGTCGTGCGCACCGGCTCCCGCACCTCGACGACGATCTCGTTCTCGAACCTCCCGGACTCCTCGTCCGTCGTCACGGTCACCGTGTCCCGTTTCGTGCGGGCGCCGCCCTCCGGGAACGACAGCGTCTTCCAGCCCCCGTCGAGCACCTGGCCGTCGCCGGTCCTCCAGCGGTAGCGCACCTCGGCCGGCAGCGTCCCCACCGTCAGCGTCGCGGTGAAGCGCGGCGCGCGGACGGCGGGCGGCGGACACGTGCCCGTGTAGTCCGTGCGCGTTCCGTCCAGTGCGACCCGCACCGACTGCGGGGGTGGGCTGCTCCGCTCGCTCTCCCGCTCGCTCGGCGTGGGGGACGGGCTCGGCTTCCCGTCCCCGGTGCCCTTCTCCGGGCCCTCGGTTCCGGCGGGCGTACCGGCCCCGCCGCCTCGGTCGGCCTTCCCGTCGCCGCCTTCGTCGTTCAGCAGTGCGTAGGTCAGCCCGCCCACGGCGAGCGCCAGCGCGATCACGCCCGCGGCCAGCACCCGCCCCGTCCTGCGGTCGCGCCCCCGGTCCGGCCCGGTCGCGGTCGTCGAGTCGGGGCCCGTCGCCCCCGTACCCCCGCGCAACGGCACCGGCGGGGCGGGGGAGGGCTCGGGGTGGACCGCCACCGTCGGCGCGAGCGCCACCGTCCCGGCCGAGTCCGCGCGGGGCGTACCGCCCGCCGCCACGACCCGCAGATCCTGCTCCGCCCGCTCGGCCGGCAGCCGCTGCCCGGGGTCCTTGCGCAGCAGTCCCGCGATGACCGGGGCGAGCGGACCCGCCCGGTACGGCGGCGGCAACTCCTCGTCCACGATGGCGCGCAGGGTGCTCAGCGGGGTGTCGTGCCGGAACGGGGAGTAGCCCTCGACCGCCGCGTACAGCAGCACACCGAGCGACCACAGATCCGACTCCGGGCCGGGCGTGCGGCCCAGCGCCCGCTCCGGAGCGAGGAACTCCGGCGAGCCGATGACCTCGCCGGTCATGGTCAGCGCGGAGCTGCCCTCGACCGTGGCGATGCCGAAGTCGGTGAGCACGACGCGGCCGTCGTTCGCGATCAGCACGTTGGCCGGCTTCACGTCCCGGTGCAGCACGCCCGCCTCGTGGGCGGAGCGCAGCGCGGCCAGCACCTCGGCGCCGATGTGCGCGGCCCGCTGCGGCGGCATGGGGCCCTCGGCGTCCAGCACCTCGGCCAGGGACAGGCCGCGGACCAGCTCCATGACGATCCAGGGCCGGCCCTCGTCCGTCGCCACGTCGTACACCGTGACCACATTGCGGTCGGCCACTCTGGCCGCCGCCCAGGCCTCCCGCTCCAGCCGGGCGTACATGCGCTGCACGTCGCCGGCCGCGAGACCGGCGGGGGCCCGCACCTCCTTGACGGCGACCTCACGCTGCAGCACCTCGTCACGGGCGCGCCACACCGTCCCCATGCCGCCCTCGCCGAGCGGCGACAGCAGCCGGTAGCGGCCCGCGATCACCCGTTCACGGCCCGGTTCTTCGGACACGGTGCCCCCATTCGCAGCCGGGCGGAATCCCTACGAGGTCTGTCTTCCCCGCCACGCCGGATTCCCTCACGAACGTGACTCAGCCCAGTGCGGATGCGGCCCCCTTGAACACCAGTCCGGCTCCGAGGACGACGACGGCGAAGGCCGAGCCGAGCGGGGCGGCGCGGCGGACCAGGGCCGCCACGGGACCCGCCGTCCAGCGCGGGCGCCGGTCCAGCAGCCGGGTCACGCCGCTGCCCGCCTTGACGACGGCGTACCCGGCGGCGGTGAGGGTGAGTGCGAGGCCCACGCCGTAGGCGGCCACCAGGAGCAGACCGAACCAGGCCTGACCCAGGGCGGCGGCGCCGACCAGCACCACGACGGCGGACGGACTGGGCACGAGGCCTCCGGCGAAACCCATGAGGATCGTGCCGCGCAGGGTGGGGGCGACGGGGTGGGAGTGGGTGAACCCGCCGTGGGTGTGCACGACGCTGTGGCTGTGGCTGTGGCTGTGCTCGTGTCCGTGGCCGGGGGAGCCGGCGTGGCTGTGCTCGTGTCCGTGGCCGTGGTGGCCGCCGTCCCCGTGCGGGTGGCCGTGGTCGTGGCCGTGGTCGTGGGCGCCGTGCGTGTGGGCGTGCGGGCGGTTGCGCAGGGCGCGGCGGAGCAGGCCGGCGCCCGCCAGTGTCACCAGCAGCCCGCTGGCGACGCCGAGCCAGGCGATCACCGAGGGGGCCGCCGCCGAACCGGCCGTGACCAGCAGGCCGAGGGCGACCACGCCCAGCGTGTGGGTGACCGTCACGGAGGCGGCCATGGGCAGGACGTCCTTCATCCGGGCCCGTCCGCCCCGGGCCGCCGCCGTCGCGGCCATGATGGTCTTGCCGTGCCCCGGCGCGAGCGCGTGCGCGGCGCCCAGGACGACGGCGATGCCGAGGGCCAGTGCGGCGAACCCGGCGGTGAGGTCGTGCCGGGCGACCAGTTCGTCCAGGGCGCGCGTCCAGCGGTCGGCACCGCGCGGCAGCACCGAGGCCGCCGGGGCGTCCCGCTCCTGCTCGGCCAGGGCCGGTCCGCCCGGGCGCACGCGCAGGGCGGCGGACGCGGTGTCGGCCGGGGAGGAGAGCAACTCCTCCGGATACCGGGTCAGTTCCCGCGACAGCGACGTCTCCGGCACGTCGGACGCGGTGAGCGTCATCCGGTCGCCCCGGGCCGTGATCTCCCGCCAGCCGGGCCCGGAGGAGGCGCCCGCGCCCCGGAAGGCCAGGGACGCGGTCCTCTCCGCGGAGTTCGTCCCCGACGGCAGCGGGGCGGTCAGCTCGCACTCCACGCGGAGCGTGTCCAGCCCCGCCTGGCCCGGCCGCACGCGCGCGTGGCCGCGTTCGACGGTGAGGGCCGCACGGCGTCCGTCGACCGTGAGCCTGCTGTCCGCCGCGGCCGCGGTGCACCGCTCACGCGCCCACGTGCGCAGGCCGAGCCGCTCGACGTCGGGCTTCGCCTGGGTCGCCGGGATCTCCGCGAGGTCCTCGACGTGGTGGACCCGGAGCTCACCCGGGGCGGCGACCAGGCCGTCGTAGCGGTTGACCGTGAAGTTGCCCAGCGGGTGGGCGCTCGCCGTGGCGGCGGGCAGCAGGGTGAGCGCACAGGCGGCCGTGAGGACGGCGGCGCCGGACGCGGACAGCCGGCGCAGGATCACCGGTTCCCCTCCAGGTCCTCGAGTGCGGCGCGGGCCTCGCGTGCGCCGAGCGGCGAGAAGCCGGGGTTCAGTTCCAGGGCGGCCCTCAGGTGCGTACGGGCCGCCCGCCGGTCGCCGGTGGCGTACTCGATGACCCCGAGGTGGTGGAGGAAGGCGGCGTTGCGGTAGCCGGTGGCGGTCGCCCGGCGGGCGTAGGGGAGGGCCTCCTCGTCACGGCCGTTGACGTGCAGGGCCCAGGCGAGGGCGTCGGCGGTGTGCACGCTGTGCCGGCGGTCCCACTCGGCGCGGGCCGCGCGCAGGGCTTGCTCCTTGTCTCCGTGGTCGGCGGCGGCCATGGCCGTGTCGAGGTCGGCGTTCACCCCGCCCGCGCGGGCCAGGGCCGTCCAGGCGTCGACGAGGGCGTACTGGTCGCCGGCCTTCGCCCGGTCGCCGTCGGCGCCGCGGTCCTCGTACAGCTCGCCGAGGGCGACGAGCGGGCCGGGCAGCGGGGAGCGGGCCACGACCCGCTCCAGCCCCTGCACCGCCGCCGCGCGGTCACCGTTCGCCGCCTGGGCGCGGGCCCGGCCCTCCAGTGCGGGGAGGTAGGCGTCGTCGGCGGCGAGCGCGCGGGCGTAGTGGGCCAGGGCCTCCTCGTACTCGCCCTGGTTCCAGGCCAGTTGACCCAGCGCCGTGGCCACGTAGGCGACGTCCGCGGGGGAGCGGGCCGAGTCCAGGGCGCGGTGCAGTACCTCGCGCGCCGTGCGCACGTCGCCGCGCAACTCGTGCACGTAGGCGTACCGGGTGAAGACCGGCACGCCGGGACGCCGGTCGTCCGCGGTCCGGGCGGCCTCGGCGGCGTCGTCGTAGCGGCCCAGTTCGACGAGCGCGTCGACACGGGTGCACAGGGCGCGTTCGTTGTAGGGGTTCCGCTCCAGGGCCCGGTCGGCGTGCGTGAGGGCGCCGGTGAAGTCGTGCCGGGCGGCGGCCAGGGCGGCACGGCCCGCGAGGGCTTGGTCGTTGCCCGGCCGGAGCGCGAGGGAGCGCCGCAGTGCGCGGTCGGCCTGCGGGTACCGGGAGGGGTCGCCCCCGGTACGGGCCTGCTCCACGTAGGCGAGCCCGAGCGTGGCCCAGCTGCCGAAGTCCTTCGGCTGGGCCCGCAGGTGACGCTGCAGGGAACCGATCGCCGTACCGAGGTCGCCCCGGGCGAGATCGCCGGGTGACAGCGCCCCGGCTGCGGACACGGCGGCAGCCTCCGTCCGGCCGTCCCGGGCACCGCCGAGGGCGATGACGCCGCCGGTCAGCGCCACGGCCAGCAGGGCGGCGCACCCGGCGAGACGCGGTCCCCGCCACCGCCGCCCCCCGTCGGCGGCCCGCCGCAGCACGGCCACGCGCCGTGCCGCATCGACGCCTCCGCCCCCGACCCCGCCGCCGGGACCGGGGGGCGGCGGCCCGGCGTGAACGGCCGTCGCCTCGGAACCACCGGTACTGCCAGGGCCGCTCACCGCGTAGCCGGCGTCTGTCGCGTCGCCGGCGTCGGCCGGGGCGCTGGCCTTCACCGTGCCGTTGACGTCCGTCAGGTCGCCGGCGTCGGCCGGGTCGTCGGAGTCCGTCGGTTCGCCGGCGTCGGCCGGGTCGTCGGAGTCCGTCGGTTCGCCGGCGTCGGCCGGGGCGTCGGAGTCCGTCGGTTCGCCGGCGTCGGCCGGGGCGTCGGAGTCCGTCGGTTCGCCGGCGTCGGCCGGGGCGCTGGCCTTCACCGTGCCGTTGACGTCCGTCAGGTCGCCGGCGTCGGCCGGGCCGTCGGAGTCCGTCGGTTCGCCGGCGCCGGCCGGGGCGCTGGCCTTCACCGTGCCGCTGGCGTCCGTCAGGTCGTCGGCGTCGGCCGGGTCGCCGGCGTCCGCCAGGTCGGTGCCGTCCGGCCGTTGCGGTGTGCTGTCGGTCGTGTGGGCAGGCATGGATTACCTCGGTCGGTCTGCTGTGCGGGGCGGAAGTCGGCGGCGCGGCCCGCGCCGTGGAGGTGGGGAACGGGCCGCGCCTGGCTGCGGGGCGGACGGGCTCAGTACGCCCGGTTCCGCATGCGGCGCCACCACATGAGGGCCGCGCCGATCAGGACGATGCCGCCCGCCCCGGCCCCGGCGGACGCGGCGATCAGGCGCGTGTCGTCCGAGCCCTGCGCACCGGCCGGCCGGAGGGCGTCGCCGAGCTGGCTGCGGACGTCGTTGCCGCCGTCCACGCCCTTCGCGAGCGGGCCGCGCGAGCCCTCCGTCGGCAGGGCGACGTACGGGAAGGACGTCTCGAACTTTTTGTCGTTCTCGTCCACCGCATCGCCCAGGTCGTTCTTCGAACCCACCAGCTCGCCCTCGACGACCTGCAGCGCCGCGTCGATCACGTCGTCGGTGAGGCGGCGGCCGTTGGGGAAGCCGGCGGTGTCCCCGTCGAGGACACCGAGCCGCTCGGGTTCGGCGGCCGGCTTGATCGAGGTGTTCAGGCGCAACTGCTCCGAAGGTGTCACCCGGGGCGGCTGGTTGAGGTCCTTCACGCCCTTGAGGAACACGTCGACCAGGTCGTTGCGCGGCTCGGCGGGCGCCGGGATCTTGTAGACGGCCTCGATGAGCCTGGGCAGCTCCGGGTTGGTGACGTTCTTCAGGAATCTCGCGTCGTCGCGGGGCGTGGACGCGTTGAACCTGTCCTTGTCCTTCAGCGGGTTGACGACCTCGTTGACCAGCGGGTTGCCCAGGCGCGAGACCTGCGTGAAGTAGCCCCGGGCGTTCTTGCGCTGGGTCGTCGACCAGATGCCGACCACGGGCTGCTCGTGCGACTCGGCGATGAGGCTGCTGGGGACCTGCAGGGCTATGGAGTTGACGTTGTAGCCCTTGAGTGTGTCGTTGCCGACCTCGGAGAGGTTCCCGCCGTAGAGCAGGTCGAAGACGCGCAGGTCCAGGAAGAACGGGTCGTCGGCCTGGCCGGCGAACGTCCGGGCGCCGCCGGCGAGTTGGTGCACGGCCTGTTCGTGCAGTGCGGCGTAGTCCGGCATCGAGGCCTTGCCCACGTTGGAGGGGGCCACGGGCACGTCGTCGGCGACCTTGGTCTTCGACACGGCCTTCAGGTGGCGCAGCTTGATCAGCTCGATGTCGTAGGTCTGCGTGACGTTGAGGTCGGGATCGTCGAGGCTCTCGACGGGACCGGTGTTGTAGAGGAACGTCTTCTTGTTCTTGGTGTGCGTCCTGAACGTGTAGCGGAAGACCAGGTCCTCCTGGGCGTCCCCGTCCCGGTCGACGCGCAGGTCGTACTGGGCGTCCTCGGCGAAGGTGAAGAAGTTCGGCCCGCCGGCGGGCTCCTCGAACGGGACCCAGTTCGCGACGATGGTCGTCGTGTCCGGCTTGTCCGGACTGACGAACGCGTACACGTCGGTGTTGTCGTACTGCGGAGTCCCCGAGATCAGGGGGGCCTCGCGGTGGCTGGAGGCGGAGGCCGCCTCAGGTTCCAGCGCGGTCGCACCGGCGGCCGCGAGCCCGCCGGCGGCCAGCGCGCCGCACACCGCGGTCGCGATGCTCCTGCGTCCCGCACCGTTCCTGGAGATAGGTGTCATGCCGTCCGTCCTCCGTGCCAACTTGCCTGACACACGCCATTCGGAGCGGCCGGCGAAGCGGATTGGTCGAATCTCAACCGTTCTTACGGCCGGTCCCGGATCTTGTTTCATCGCCGCGTGACCCGCGTTTTCGCCGTCCGGATCCGTAACACGGTCCGGAGGTGTGTGCGTTGCGAATGCCTCGTGTGAGGGGACAGGCCCGGTGCGGCCTCGGAGAGGGGGACCGAGTGGAGGCGGACGAGCTGCTGCTGCTCGTGGCAGGCGGGGACCACAAGGCCTTCGAGAAGCTCTACGGGCTGGTGTCCGGCCCCGTGTTCGGACTCGTACGGCGTGTGGTGCGCGACCCCGCCCAGTCGGAGGAGGTGGCTCAGGAAGTGCTGCTGGAGACGTGGCGGTCCGCCGCGCGGTTCGATCCCGGCCGGGGCAGTGCGATGTCCTGGATCCTCACCCTCGCCCACCGCCGGGCCGTCGACCGGGTGCGCAGCGCCCGCGCCGCCGGGGAACGCGAGCAGCGCGAGGCCCTGCGCGCGAACCAGCCCGCCTTCGACCACGTCACGGAGGAGGTCGAGGCCGGGCTGGAACGCGAGTGGGTGCGCCGCTGCCTGGACCGGCTCACGGTGCTGCAGCGCCAGTCGGTCACCCTCGCCTACTACGAGGGCTACACCTACCGTGAGGTGGCCGAACAGTTGTCCCTGCCGCTGGGGACCGTCAAGACGCGGATGCGCGACGGGCTGACCCGTATGCGCCAGTGCCTGGGAGGGGTGGCATGAGCCTGTTCCGACGCGGGGACCCGCACTCCCTGGCCGCGCCCTACGCGCTCGACGCCCTGGAACCCGCCGAGCGGGTCCGCTTCGAGAAGCACCTCGCCGGCTGCGACCGGTGCACCGCCGAGGTGCGCGCCCTGTCCGAGGACGCCGTCCGCCTCGCCTGGTCCACCGCGGCCCCGGCTCCGCCCGCGATGCGGGACCGGGTCATGGCCGCCGTACGCGCCACCCCGCAGGAGCCCGCACCGCAGGGGAGGCGCGAGGCGGCGCGGCCGCACGCCCCGCAGCTGCCGCCGCACGTCCGGGGCGTCCGGCCACCGCAGCGGCAGCGGCAGCGGACGCGGCGCCGGGTCCCGCTGTTCGTTCCCTTCGCCACGGCCACCGCCGCCGCGGCCCTCGTCGTGGCCTCCCTGTTCGCGGTGCAGGCGCACCGCACGCAGGGGGAACTGGCCGCCGAACGGGACCGCTCGCGTGAGATCGCCCACGTTCTCGCCGCTCCGGACGCCCGTGCGAGCAGTGGGCGGGACGCCCGGGGCCGCACGATCGGAGTGATCGCTTCCGCCACGGAGGGGAGCGCGGTCGTCACCCTCGGCGGACACGGCACCCCGGCGGGCGGCCGCGTGCACCAGTTGTGGCTCATGCGCCCGGGCGCACAACCTCGCTCGCTGGGGCTGTTCGAGGGCGACACGCCCCTGGTCGCAACGGGTTTGGGCCCCTCCGCGACGTCACTGGCCGTGACCGTCGAGCCCGCGGGCGGGTCGCCACAGCCCACCAGCCAGCCAGTCGTCCAACTCGCCCTGAAAAGTCTCGGATTCGGAGAGTAATCGAAGACACATCGTCAACCCCCTTACGGGGAAGGTGAATCCTGTGACCGCGATACACGTGTGCCCGGTCGGGACGATAGGGTTAACCTGCCCGGGCCGGGTGGACTCGTACGGGTGGGGAGTGACATGGAACAGATAACAGTGCGCAGCAGGGCCAGGGTCCCTGCGATCACCTGCGGGAGCAGCGCGACCAGTTCGCGTCTCGACCGCCACCTCGCGGTGCTGGGCGGCCCCGCCGTCCCCCAGCGCGAGACGGTCGAGGCCACCTCGCTGATGCGCGAACTGACCGCGCGTCGGCCGCACGACCGCAACGGCAGGGGCGCGCGCGTACGCCGCGTCTCCCTCTTCGCACCGCTGCGCCGACTGCGCCGCTCACTGTTCGGCGGCAGGTAGGGTCCCGCGCTCGGGCGGTCACACCGCCCCCGGCGTCCGCTGCGCACTCGTCGTCCGTCATCCCCACGGCACGCAGCAGGCACCGGGTGCGTTCCCGAGCGCGGCACGCCCCCGTCGACGTCCTCTCCCCGCCCGGCCGCGACCGGGGGCCGCACCCGGCTCCGACGCCCCAGCGCGCCCGCTCACCGCTCCCCGCGCGCGGGCGCGGCGGTGCCTCCACTCGCCACCGCGCTGATCGGATCCCATCGGGCGACGGCCCGCAGCCGGCCCGGCGCCGAGTCGCCGGCCTGCAGGAGCCCGCTGTCCCCGCCTGCGCGGCGCGGTGCCGGCCGGTCCACCGATGAGTTCTCGCCTCCCCGGTCGTCTACAGGAGCAACGACGACCCCACCGGGACCGAGACGCAGGAGACCGACATGAGCTCTGCACAGACCGCCGCCACCGGCGGCTTCGCCTACACGCTGACCCGCACGCTGGACGCTCCCGCGGACGCGGTGTGGCGGGCGTGGACCACCCCCGCCCAGTACTCACGCTGGGCGTACGCCGCCGAGGGGTCGGTCGAGATGGACGTCCGGACCGGCGGTGCGTGGAAGGCCACGGTGGTCACCCCCGACGGCGGGCAGGTCCCGCTGACCGGCTCCTACCTGGAAGCCGTCGAGAACCGGCGCCTGGTCATCGGCATGGACGTCCCCGGCCGCCCGGAGCCCGCCGTGATGACCCTGGGACTCCACCCGGAGGGCGACCGGCGGACCCGGATCGAGCTGCACCAGACGTGCGACACCGCCGAGGAGCGCGACATGGCCGAGCAGGGCAGCACCATGCTCCTCGACAGCCTCGAAGCCTTCCTGGGCAAAGAGAGCTAGAGCAGCGCGAGTTGGCCCTCCGGGCCTTCCTCCGGGCCGTCCAGGACGGAGGCGGGACGGCGGGCCGCTGCCGGTGCGGGGAGGACACCCGCCTCGGTCAGCTCCGTCGCGGTGACCGGGTCGGGCACCTCCGGTCCGCCCTCCGGCGGCCGCAGGTCGGCGAGCAGCGCCAGGACCGTGATCAGCTCCAGCAGTTCCGAGGTCCAGGTCTGCGGCCACACGGTCGGGCGGATCGCCGCGAGGGTGCCCGGTTCGGGCTCGAAGACGCGCGCCGCGAACCACTGCTCCAGCACCCGCACCCCGCCCGCCTCGACGTCCCACGCCTGCGGCGGCACGGGGGAGATGCGGCCCTCGTCCACGAAGAGCGCCTCCTCCTCGCGGTCGTAGCGCAGGGTCAGGGGGCGGGAGGGCAGCGGGGCGCGGACGTAGGGGCGGCGGCCGCCGGGCAGTTTGGGACGCTCCCCGTCCCGGCGCATCAGCCACAGCAGCCGGTGCCCGTGCTCCAGCCCCCGCTCCCAGGTCTCCCGGTCCCCGGTGAGCGGGACGGTGAGGTCCGGCCGGACGGCGGCCGCGATCCACGCCAGGACGTCGAGCGGAGACGGAGCCGCACCGAGGCGCCGGCCCAGGTGCTGCGCCAGTCCGGGCGCCAGGTTCGGCTCCCGGCCGCCGGGGCGGCGGAACAGCGGGCGGACGCGGCCGGGGCGCAGCAGGGGGAGCAACGAGGTGAACAGCAGCGGGGAGTCGAGCGTCCCCGGGGCCTCCACGACGAAGACCTGCTTCTCGTCGGCGACCCGCCACAGCTCCGGGCGTGCGGCGTCGATCAGCCGCTGGTCGGGGATGAGCCACTGCTCGTCGAAGGGGGCGAGCAGGACCCGCACCGGCTCCGGGCAGGGGCCGGACGCACGCGCCAGCCGTTCCGTGCCGGCTCCGGTCCGGCCCGGCAGCCGGCCGACCGCCGTGTGCAGGGTGCGCGAGCGCGTCGGCTCGAACAGCGCCTCCCGGTCGGGTCCCTCGGCCTTCATCAGCGCGTCCCAACGGGCTTTCACACAGGCCGCGTCGGGGCCCGCCGGCCACCCCCGGCCGAGCCGCGGCGGTGCGACGGACCACGGCATGAGGTCCGCCAGCGGCGGAGCGTCGTCGTGCGTCACGCCCCGCATCGTACGACGTGTGCCGGCCCGCCAGGGGGCGCGGGCAACCGCCCCGCACGCCCTTCCCGGTCCGCGGCGCTCAGGTCGCGTCCAGGGTCACGGTGAACGAGAACCGGTCACCCCGGTAGTGGATGACGGCCACGTCCAGGGCCCGCCCGTCGGCGTCGTACGTCACGCCGGTGTAGTGCAGGATCGGGCTCAGCAGGGGCACGCGCAGCAGCCGGGCGGTCTCCGGATCGGCCAGCCGCGCCTCCACCGTGTCCGTGATCCGGCTGATGTCCGCGCCCACCACGTCCCGCAGCACCTTCGTCATCGGCCACCGCACGAGGTCGTCCAGGTCGATCCGCGCGGCGAGTTCGGGACGCACGTGGTTGCGGGCGTGATTGGTCGGCTCCCCGGTCTTCTCGTCGCTGCGCAGCCGGTGGTACGTCGACACCTCCGCCAGGTCCGGGAAGAACTCGGCCAGGTCCCCCGGGACGGGGACCGTGCCGTGTGCCAGCAGTTCGGTCGTCATCCCGGACTGCTGGGCCACGATCGCGTCCACCGAGCCGAGCAGCCGCACCGGGGAACCCCGGCGGGCGTCCGGCTCGATGAACGTGCCCCGGCGGCGGTGGCGGGAGATCAGCCCCTCGTCCTCCAGCTCCTTCAGCGCCTGCCGCATGGTCAGCACGCTCACGCCGTAGTGCCCGGCCAGCTGCTCCTCGGTGGGCAGGCGCAGCGGGTCCTGGGGCGAGCGGCCGAGGATGGAGGCGCGCAGCGACTGCGACACCTGGTACCAGAGCGGCAACTTGCGGTTCAGGACGATCGAGTCCGGGGCGAAGGAGGTCACGGGGCCATCCGTACCGTCAGCAAATGATCAGTGCAAGGGGCGGAAGTGCCGCTCGAGGCCCTGCCACACGTCGTCGTAGCGCTGCTGGAGGTGCTCCGCCCTCGCCGCGTGGGGGGTGAGGGTCAGCGGCCAGCGCGTCTCGAACATGAACGCCAGGCCGTCGTCGATCTTCTGCGGCTTCAGCTCGGCGGCGCTCGCCCGGTCGAAGGTCTCCCGGTCCGGGCCGTGCGCCGACATCATGTTGTGCAGCGAGCCGCCGCCCGGCACGAATCCCTCCGCCTTGGCGTCGTAGGCGCCCTCGATCAGGCCCATGTACTCGCTCATCACGTTCCGGTGGAAGTACGGCGGCCGGAAGGTGTCCTCGCCGACCAGCCAGCGCGGCGCGAACACCACGAAGTCGACGCCCGCCAGGCCCGGGGTGTCCGACGGGGACGTCAGGACGGTGAAGATCGACGGGTCCGGGTGGTCGTAGGTGATGGTGCCGAGCACATTGAACCGGCGCAGGTCGTAGACGTAGGGCACATGGTTGCCGTGCCAGGCGACGACATCGAGGGGGGAGTGGTCGTAGGTGGCCGTCCAGAGGTTGCCGCAGAACTTGTTCACCACCTCCACCGGCCCCTCGACGTCCTCGTAGGCGGCCACGGGGGCGCGGAAGTCCCGGGGATTGGCCAGGCCGTTCGCGCCGATCGGGCCGAGGTCGGGCAGGCGGAACGGAGCGCCGTAGTTTTCGCACACATAGCCGCGGGCGGAATCGTCCAGCAGCTCCACACGGAAGCGGACACCACGCGGGATCAGCGCCACATGGCCCGGCTCCACATGCAGCAGGCCGAACTCCGTGCGCAGCAGCAGCCCGCCGCGCTCCGGCACGATCAGCAGTTCGCCGTCGGCGTCGCTGAACACCCGGTCCATGGACGCGTCGGCCGCGTACAGGTGGACCGCGATGCCGGTGCGCTGGGTGGCGTCGCCGTTGCCGCCCAGGGTCCACAGGCCCGCCAGCCAGTCGGTGCCGGGCGCGGGGTCCGGCAGCGGGTTCCACCGCAGGCGGTTGGGGTCGGGGACGGTCTGGGTGAAGGGGGCGGTGCGCAGGGAGCCGTTGTGGACGCGGGTGAACGCCGGGTGCGCCGCCGAGGGGCGGATCCGGTACAGCCAGGAGCGGCGGTTGTGGGCCCGCGGCTCGGTGAAGGCCGTGCCGCTCAGCTGCTCCGCGTACAGCCCCAGCGGCGCTCGCTGGGGCGAGTTGCGGCCCTCGGGCAGCGCGCCCGGGACGGCTTCGGAGCTGTGCTCGTTGCCGAAGCCGGAGAGGTAGGTCAGTCCTTCGGCGGTCTTCCGCGCTTCCCCGCGCTCGACTGCGCCCGCGCGGGTGGTGCCCCCATCGCCCATGTGTGCTGCTCCCTCGCCAATCGATTCCTATGGGTCACCGTAGGATTGCGATTTCCCAGGCGCAAGGGGGACGCGCCCCTCCTCTTCACGGATGACCGGAACCCGACTTGAGGACGATCCGCCGCTCCGGACGTGTGTTCTACGCTCCCGGGCATGTCGTGGACACGTGGACCTCTCGCCGTGCTCGCGGTCGGTGTCCTCGTGACGGCCGGACCCGCGGGCTGCGGCTCCGGCGGTGATGACGGGGAGCGGAAGGGCTCGCCCGCCCCCGTGGGCCGGCTGCTGGACGACCGGGACCAGCAGGGGCGGGCCTACCGCGAGGTGGAACCGGAGGGCGCGCCCGACGTCGGCGTCGAGGTGCAGCCCGACGCGGCGGGCGCCTGGGCGGTACGGCTGACCGTGCGGAACTTCCGCTTCTCGCCGGCCGGTACCGCGCCCCGGGCGGCCGCGGGCCGCGGCCTCGCGCACCTCTACGTCGACGGCCGCCCGGTCGCGCGGCTCCGCGCCCCGGAGTACCGCCTGGCCGCCGACCTCGTCCCACGCGGCACGCATCACGTCACGGCCCGCCTCCACGCCGACGACGGCACGGTGTGGGCGGTCGACGGCGAGCCGGTGGAGAGCACGGCCGACATCACGGCGTCCCGTCCGGAACCGGTCGAACCGTCCCCCGGCGACGGGGGCGGGCGGACATCCCGGGGCGCGACCGATGGGCGGGCCGCCCCGGGCGGGGGACAGGGGCCGGCCCCGACCGCCGCGGACCGGGCCTGGCGGGAGCAGACCCCGACCGCCGCGGACCGCACCCTCGTGCCGGTGCTCTCGGCGGTGGTCCCGTCACCGGGCGGGGGCGTCGTTCACCCGGCCGGGCGGTAGGGGCATGATGAAACGCGTGCCCCCCACGACACCTCTGCGTCGTGCGCCCGTGCAGCGGCGCAGCGCGGAACGCCTGACCCGGATCCTCGACGCCTGCGCCGACCTCCTCGACGAGGTCGGCTACGACGCCCTGAGCACCCGTGCCGTCGCGCAGCGCGCCGGCGTGCCCATCGGCTCGGTCTACCGCTTCTTCGGGAACAAGCGCCAGATGGCCGACGCGCTGGCGCAGCGCAACCTCGAACGCTACACCGTGCGCATCGCCCAGCGGCTGGAGGGCGCCGGTGCCGAGGGCGGGTGGCGCGGGGCCATGGACGCCGTGCTCGACGAGTACCTGGAGATGAAGCGGACCGCCCCCGGTTTCTCCCTGGTCGACTTCGGCAACCAGATCCCGGTCGGCGCCCGCCAGGCCGAACCGAACCACCGCGTCGCCGACCGCCTCACCGAGTTGCTGGCCGGCCACCTCGGCCGGACGCCGGACGAGGACCTGCGCCGGGTGTTCCTCGTGGCCGTCGAGACCGCCGACACCCTGGTGCACCTGGCCTTCCGGGTCGCGCCGGACGGTGACCCGCTGGTCATCGAGGAGGCCCGGCAGATGCTGCGCGCGTACCTCGCCCGCGTGCTCGACTGAGCCCCCCCCGCAAAGACGGTGGCCCCCCGTCCCGTCGTCGCGGACGGATGCCGGGAAGGACCTCCCCTCCGTGCATACCGGTCGGTATGCTCAGGCGGGTCAGTGCGTCACCGTAGCCGCCGCCCCCGGGAGGACCCGTGTCCCGCACCGCCCTGCGTATCTGCCCCCTGTGCGAGGCCACCTGCGGCCTGACCCTCACCGTCGAGGGGACGCGCGTCACCGGTGCCCGCGGCGACCGCGACGACGTGTTCAGCCGGGGGTTCATCTGCCCCAAGGGAGCCTCCTTCGGAGCCGTCGACGCCGACCCCGACCGGCTGAGCACCCCGCTGGTCCGCCGTGACGGCGAACTGCGCGAGGCCACCTGGGAGGAGGCCTTCGACGCCGTCGCCGCCGGGATCCGCCCGATCGTCGAGCGGCACGGAGCGAACGCGGTCGGTGTCGTCCTCGGCAATCCCAACGTGCACACCATGGCCGGTGCCCTCTACCCGCCCGTGCTGCTCGCCGGACTCGGCACCCGCAGCGTCTTCACCGCCTCCACGGTCGACCAGATGCCCAAGCACGTCTCCAGCGGCCTGCTCTTCGGCGACGCGAACGCCATCCCCGTACCCGACCTCGACCGCACCGACCACCTTGTCCTCATCGGCGCCAACCCGCTGGAGTCCAACGGCAGTCTGTGCACCGCACCCGACTTCCCCGGCCGGCTCAAGGCCCTCAAGGCCCGCGGCGGCACCCTCGTCGTGATCGATCCGCGGCGCACCCGTACCGCCGCCCTCGCCGACCGGCACATCGCCGTCCGGCCGGGCACCGACGCCCTGCTGCTGGCGGCGATGGCCCGCGTGCTCTTCGACGAGAACCTCCTCGACCCGACCCCGCACGTCCAGGGCCTCGACGAACTCTCCGCAGCCCTGCGGGACTTCACCCCGGAGGCCGTCGCGCAGGCCTGCGACGTGGAGGCCGGCCTCATCCGCACCCTGGCCCGCGACCTCGCCGCCGCCCCCACCGCCGCCGTCTACGGGCGCATCGGCAGCTGCACCGTCCCGCACGGCACCCTCGCCAGCTGGCTCGTCGACGTCCTGAACGTCCTCACCGGCAACCTCGACCGGCCCGGGGGCGCGCTCTTCCCGCAGGCGGCCACCGACAGGACCCCGCGCCCGGCCGGGCCCGGCCGCGGCTTCGCCCTCGGACGCTGGCACTCCCGCGTGAGCCGCCACCCCGAGGCCAAGGGCGAACTGCCCCTGTCGGCCCTGGCGGAGGAGATCGACACCGCCACCGAGGAGGGCGAGCCGGTGCGCGCGCTGATCGCCGTCGCCGCCAACCCGGTGCTGTCCGCGCCCGACGGCGACCGGCTCGACCGGGCCCTCGACGCACTCGACTTCATGGTCAGCGTCGACCCGTACCTCAACGAGACCTCGCGCCACGCCCACGTGGTGCTGCCCCCGCCCCCGCCCTCCCGCAGCCCGCACCACGACTTCGCCTTCAACACCCTCGCCGTGCGCAACCAGGTCCGCTACACCCGCCCCGCGATCGAGCTGGAGCCGGGCCGCATGGCCGAGACGGAGATCCTGGCCCGGCTGATCCTCGCCGTGACGGGCATGCACGGGGCCGACCCGGGGGCCGTCGACGAGACGGTCATCGGCCAGACCCTCGGCAAGGCGGTCAGGGAACCCCACTCGCCCGTGCACGGCCGCGACCCCCGTGAGCTGGCCGCCCTGCTCACCGGCGCCGACGGCCCCGAACGGCGCCTGGACATGATGCTGCGCCTCGGCCCGTACGGCGACGGCTTCGGCGCGAACCCGGACGGACTGACCCTCGAGAAGCTGCTCGACCGTCCGCACGGCATCGACCTCGGCCCCCTGCGCCCGCGCCTGCCGCAGCCGCTGAAGACCACCAGCGGCAAGGTGGAGCTGCTGCCCGGCCCGATCGCCGCCGATCTGCCCCGCCTGCGCGCGGCCCTGGCCGACCGCCCCGAGGGGCTCGTCCTGGTCGGCCGCCGCCATCTGCGCTCCAACAACAGCTGGATGCACAACGTGCCCGCCCTGACCGGCGGATCGAACCGCTGCACCCTGCACATCCACCCCGAGGACGCCGAACGGCTCGGCGTCGCCGACGGGGCGCCGGTGCGGGTGAGGGGCGCCGGGGGAGAGGTCACCGCCCCCGCCGAGGTCACCGACACGGTTCGCAGGGGAGTGGTGAGCCTGCCGCACGGCTGGGGCCACGACCGTCCGGGAACCCGCCTCGGCCACGCCGCGAAGAACCCCGGCGTCAACGTCAACCAGCTCCTCGACGGCCGTCTCCTCGACCCGCTGTCGGGCAACGCGGTCCTCAACGGCGTGCCCGTCGAGGTGGCCCCCGGGACGGCCCCGGACGCCGCACCTGGGGCGCAAAAGCTCACCGCGCTGACCTGAGCAAAGCTGTGACCAGCAGTTTTGCGCTTATTGCTCGCACGTCAACGTCTTGTTAACGCTGCTCGACGGCACCTAACGTCGCGGACACCGCCGGCCCTGGTGGGATGTTCAAGGGCGAACGTTAGGTATCCACACATGCTGACCATCCTCGGCTTCGCCATGATCGCGACCTTCCTGGTCCTGATCATGATGAAGAAGATGTCGCCGATCGCGGCGCTCGTGCTGATCCCCGCGCTGTTCTGCGTGTTCGTCGGCAAGGGCGCCCACCTCGGCGACTACGTCATCGACGGCGTGACCAGCCTCGCCCCCACCGCGGCGATGCTCATGTTCGCGATCGTCTACTTCGGCGTGATGATCGACGTCGGTCTCTTCGACCCGATCGTCCGCGGCATCCTCAGGTTCTGCAAAGCCGACCCCATGAGGATCGTCGTCGGCACCGCCGTGCTCGCCGCGATCGTGTCCCTGGACGGCGACGGCTCCACCACCTTCATGATCACCGTCTCGGCGATGTACCCGCTGTACAAGCGCCTGAAGATGAGCCTGGTCGTGATGACCGGGGTCGCCGCCATGGCCAACGGCGTGATGAACACCCTGCCCTGGGGCGGCCCGACCGCCCGCGCCGCGACCGCTCTCAAGCTCGACGCCAGCGACATCTTCGTCCCGATGATCCCGGCGCTCGCGGTGGGTCTGCTCTTCGTCCTCGGCCTCTCCTACGTCCTCGGCGTGCGCGAGCGCAGGCGGCTGGGCGTGCTGACGCTGGAGCAGGTGCTGGAGGAGGACAAGGCGACCGAGACGGTCCTGGTCGGCGCCGGCGGCTCCGGCGAGGGCACGGTCTCCCTGCGCAAGACCGGCCCGGGCGGCGCCGGCTCAGGTGCCGACGCCCCCGAGCCCGCCGACGGCCCCGCCGAGGACGACGGGTTCCAGGGCCTCGACCCGAACCGCCCCACCCTGCGCCCCAGGCTCTACTGGTTCAATGCGCTGCTCACGGTCGCCCTGCTGACCGCCATGATCATGGAGCTGCTGCCGATCCCGGTGCTGTTCCTGCTCGGCGCCGCGCTCGCCCTGTCGGTGAACTTCCCCAACATCCCCGACCAGAAGGCCCGGCTCGCCGCACACGCCGACAACGTCCTGAACGTCTCCGGCATGGTCTTCGCCGCCGCCGTCTTCACCGGCGTCCTGCAGGGCACCGGCATGGTCGACCACATGGCCACGTGGATGGTCGACGTCATCCCCGCCGGGATGGGCCCGCACATGGCCCTCGTCACCGGGGTCCTGAGCCTGCCGCTCACCTACTTCATGTCCAACGACGGCTTCTACTTCGGCGTCCTGCCCGTCCTCGCCGAGGCGGGCGCGGCGCACGGGGTCTCGCCGCTGGAGATGGCCCGCGCCTCCCTGGTCGGCCAACCGCTGCACATGTCCAGCCCGCTCGTCCCGGCCGTGTACGTCCTGGTCGGCATGGCGAAGGTGGAGTTCGGCGACCACACCAGGTTCGTCGTGAAGTGGGCCGCCCTCACCTGTCTCGCCATCCTCGCGGCGGGCATGCTCTTCGGGATCGTCTGAAGCCCGTATGGAGGACGTCATCGTGAGGCCCGGTGGGAACCGCGGCTGGCTGCTCCGCCTCGTCATCGCCTTCGGCTTCGCGCAGGGGGCGGTGTCGATGGCCCGGCCCGCCGTCTCCTACCGGGCCCTCGCGCTCGGCGCGGACGAGCGGGCCGTCGGCGTGATCGCCGGGGTGTACGCGCTGCTGCCCCTGTTCGCCGCCGTGCCCCTGGGCCGCCGTACCGACCACGGCCGGTGCGCGCCCCTGCTGCCCCTCGGCGTGGTGCTGATCTCCGGCGGCTGCGCGCTCAGCGGCGTCGCCGGCTCGCTGTGGACGATGGCCCTGTGGAGCGGGGTGATGGGCCTCGGGCACCTCTGCTTCGTCATCGGCGCGCAGTCCCTCGTCGCCCGCCAGTCGGCCCCGGACGAACAGGACCGCAACTTCGGTCACTTCACCATCGGGGCCGCGCTGGGCCAGCTCGTCGGCCCCGTCGCCGCGGGCGCCCTGATCGGCGGCGAGGACATGGCCGGCACCAGCGCCCTCGCCCTGATCGCGGCGGGCGCGACCGCGGCCGTCGCGTTCACGTCGCTGTGGCGCATCGAGCACCGCCGCACGGATTCGGCGTCCCGCGGCCGCTCGGGGGAGCGCGTGCCCGTCGGGCGCATCCTGCGCACCCGGGGCGTCCCGGCGGGCATCCTCGTCAGCCTCGCCGTGCTGTCCGCGACCGACATCCTCACCGCCTACCTGCCGGTCGTCGGCGAACACCGGGGCATCGCGCCCACCGTGATCGGCGTCCTGCTCAGCCTGCGCGCGGCGGCCACCATCGCCTGCCGCCTGGTGCTGGCGCCGCTGCTGCGGCTGCTGGGCCGGACCGTGCTGCTCACCGTGACGTGTTCGCTGGCGGCCCTGCTCTGCGCGGGCATCGCCCTGCCGGTGCCCGTGTGGGGGCTCGGCCTGCTGCTGATCGCGCTCGGCTTCTGCCTAGGCGTCGGGCAACCGCTGTCCATGACGACGGTCGTCCAGGCCGCCCCCGACGACGCCCGTTCCACGGCCCTGGCGCTGCGGCTGACCGGCAACCGGCTCGGGCAGGTCGCCGCCCCCGCCGCGGCCGGGCTCGTCGCCGGGGCCGCGGGCGTGGCGGCACCGTTCCTGATGCTCGCAGTGCTGTTGCTGCTGTCCGCGGGGGTCGCCGTGCGGTCGCCGGAGGAACCGCGGGGCGGGGCGGCCGGGGCGGGCGGCGACGGTGGGCCTCGCGGGGGGCGCGGGAGCCGTCGGCGCGGTGTGCCACTGCGCCGTAAGAGCGATATCTGACGTGTCGCAGGGCGGGGTTGCGCGCGAATCGGCGGTCAGGTGACAGAGAGTCAGGTGACGGTGTTTGTATGAAAATCATCTGACTTGGAGGCATCTTCATGCCCGTCGTACCCCTCGCGCGCCGTGCCGGCACCCGGTCCGCCGTCCTCGCCGCCCTCACCCTCGCAGGGATCACCCTGAGCGGGGTGCCCGCCGTCGCCGCTCCGATCCCGGGGGACAACGGAGACGTCAAGGTCCACGCCACCACGACGGCCGCGGACAACCAGCGCAACGACCCGAAGGTCTGCGACTTCTACCTCGCCGCGTTCAACTTCGACGCGGGCGAGAAGGTCAACTGGACCATCCAGACCGAGCCGGAGGTCCCCGGCGGGGCGACCCGCAGCGGCACGGTCACCGCCGACCCGACCGGGCGGGCCCGCAGCAAGGCCGTCGACCTGCCCAACGGGCAGTACAAGCTCACCTGGCTGACCGACCAGGCCAACGGGGCGGGCAAGTTCAAGGTCTTCAAGGTCGACTGCCCGACCTCCAAGCCGACGACGCCGGTGGGCGGACCGCCGGCGGGCGGTGGCGGCATCGCCCGCGGCGAGGCCTTCACCCCGGTCGCGGGCGCGGCGGCGGTCGGCCTGGCCGCCGTCGCCGGGACGGTCTGGTTCCGGCTCCGTCGCCGCCCCGATGGCGCCGCGTAGGACCGGCTCCGCGGATCGCTCCGCTCGGGTGGAACGGGGCAGGGGCCCGGCCGGACCGCAGCCCGGCCAGGCCCCGGCGGGGTGGCGCCGGCCCGACCCCGTCTCGCCGGCGTGGCGCGGGCCCGGCCCCGCCCCGCGGGGGTGGCGCGGACCCGGCCCCCTCTCGCCGGGGTGGCGCGGGCCCGACCCGGTGTCCCCGCAGCGGCGTGGTACCGGGCCCTCGTCGCCGGGGCGGCGTGGTACCGGGCGCTCGTCGCCGGAGTGGCGCGGGACCGGGCCCTCGTCGCCGGAGTGGCGGGAGACGGCGGTTCCCGCGGTGGCCTCCGGCCGGACCGGCCCCCGCCGCATCACCCCTGCCCCGGGAACCGGCCGGGTCGCCGGCAACCGCTCCACGGTTCCGCCGGGCCGCCGGCGGGACGCCGGGCACGGCGGCGCCGGTGTACGGCGTGCCGGCGCGTACGCGGGCGACCCACCTGCCGGACGCCGCGCACCCACCGCCCGTTCCGCCGGCCCGGCACGGGGGCGCCCCACCGCTTCCGGCGAGCCGTACGGAGGACCGTGTGCACGGCGGCCCTGGTACCGGACCAGGGCCTTCCGGCTGGCGCGGACCGTTCTGGTGGGAGTGTCCGTGCTGGTCATGGGCCTCTCCTGGGATCGGGGCGGCGATACGGGCGACGCGGTCGCGGCCCTCCCGTCCGACTCCGCCCGGGCCGCCGCCGGTCTGCCCGACGGCTCCGGGACCGGGCCGGCCACCCCCGCGTCCGGTACCGGAACCGGCGTGGACGCGCCACCGCACGGCTCCGGGACCGGCGCCGTCGCCGTGCCCGGCGTGTCGGACCGTTCCGCCCCAGCACTCCCCGGTGCCCCCGCCCGCCGCTCCGCCACCGCCCCGCCCACCCCGGCACCCGGCGCCCGTACGGCCGCGCCCCGCCGCACCGGGCCCGCGGCGGTCCCTGCCCGTGAGCCCGGCGCCCGGACCACGGGGCCCCCGGGGCGCTCAGCCTCCGCCCCCGCGTCCCGAGCCGACGACCACCCGGCACGCCCCGTGCGGCCCACGGCAGCCCGCTCCGCCCGGGCGCGCCCCCCGGCCCCCGCCGCCCGCAAGCCCCGGCCCCGCCCCAGGCTGCGCCCCCTGCCCCACTCCCGTGCCACGCGGCTGCTCGTCCCCTACCTGCGGATCGACGCCCCGGTCATGTCCCTGGGGCTCGACCGCGACCACCGGCTGACCGCACCGCCGGACGACGACCCGAAACTCGTCGGCTGGTACGAGCAGGGCGCCGCACCCGGCGGGCAGGGCACCGCCGTGGCCGTCGGGCACCTGGACACCGACAGCGGCCCGGCCGTCTTCGCGGGACTGCCCGAGCTGAAGAAGGGCCGGATCGTCAAGGTCCGCCGCGCCGACGGCCGGACGGCCGTCTACACCGTGGACAAGGTCAGGTCCTACGAGAAGGCGCACTTCCCGAGTCAGGAGGTGTACGGCACTCGCGGCCGCCCCGAGCTGCGGCTGATCACCTGCGGCGGCAGCTACGACCGCAGGAAGGGCTACTCCGGCAACGTCGTCGTCTTCGCCCACCTCACCGCCGTCCGGTGACCCGGGGCGGCCCGGCCGGAGCGGGCCGCCCGCCTTCTCACCAGATGGACGGGAGCACCCGATCCCGCCCGGTGTCTTCCCCCCGCCGCACACATTCCGTTAACTTCCGTGACCCACAGCCCCGTACGGCCCGTGCGGGGCTTCCGACCGCGGAGCACCAGCGCCCTGATGACCCCTCGGGGGCCCCTCATGACACGCGCCATCTCCCTGCACGACGTCAGCAAGACCTACACACGGGGCGCCCGCGTGGTGGACCGGCTGTCGCTGGACATCGCCCCGGGCGAGTTCCTCGTGCTGCTCGGCCCCTCCGGCTGCGGCAAGTCGACCGTGCTCAGAATGATCGCCGGCCTGGAGGAGATCGACGAGGGCGTGCTGCTGCTCGACGGCGAGTACGCCAACGATCTGACGCCCTCCGGCCGGGACATGGCGATGGTCTTCCAGAACTTCGCCCTGTACCCGAACATGACCAGCCGGGACAACATCGGCTTCCCGCTGCGCATCGAGGCCCCGGGCGCGGACCACCGTCCCCGCGTGGACGCCACCGCGCGCATGCTGGGCATCGAGGACCTCCTGGACCGCCTGCCCGGGCAGCTGTCCGGCGGGGAGCGCCAGCGCGTCGCCATGGGCCGGGCCATCTCCCGCCACCCGTCGGCCTTCCTCATGGACGAGCCGCTGTCCAACCTCGACGCCAAGCTCCGCACCCACCTGCGCGCCGAGATCTTCCGGCTGACCCAGGAACTCGGCGTCACCACCGTGTACGTCACCCACGACCAGTCCGAGGCGATGTCGCTCGGCGACCGGGTCGCGGTGCTGCGCGGCGGGGTCCTCCAGCAGGTCGGCACCCCCCGGGAGGTGTACGCGCTGCCGAACAACGTCTTCGTCGCCGCGTTCGTCGGCACCCCGCGCATCAATCTGCTGCGCGGTCTGGTGCGTGCCCCGCTGGACGGGGCGATGACCATCAGCCTGGGCAAGCAGTTCCTGCGCCTGCCCGAACCGCTGTCCCTGGACCACCAGTTGCTCCGCGTGCAGCAGGGCCGGGAAGTGATCGTGGGCCTGCGCTCGGAGGCGGTGCGGATCGCCAAGCACAGTGCGGCCCGTCCCGGCGAGGTACCGCTGACCGGTCTGGTCGAGCACGTGGAGTTCCAGGGGCACGAGATCCTGGTGCACTTCGACACCGGCTCCAGCCCCGCCGTCGTGCCCGAACTGGAGGCTCCGCGTCCGCGTCCCGGCCGCCAGATGCGGCGGCGCCGGCGCGAGGTCTCGGTCCTCACCCGGCTGCGGGAGCGGGCCCTGGCCGGACGCGCCGGGCCGGTGGTCGCCCCGGACGAGCCCCAGGACACCGGAACCGGACAGGGGTCCGCCGAGCCGCGCCTGCCCGGCGACCTGATCGTGCGGACCACGCCGGACCTCGCCCTGCGCCACGGCATGCAGGTCCCGCTCCTGGTCGACCTCGCCCACCTGTTCGTCTTCGACCAGCACGGCGACCGGATCTGCCCCAACCCGGCACGTCTGCCCGACCTGGAGGAGTGAGCGGCGGCACACCCCGGCGGGGCCCCGGCCGTGCTGTGATGAGCCGGACCCCGGGACGTCTGGCGCCGGAAAACTATCGTCGCTAGTTTATGTTCCGGACGACGACGCCCCGCCCCGGAGGAAGCGCGATGAAGGCATACGACGGCATGTACATCGGGGGTGCCTGGCGCCCGGCCGCCGGCCAGGACGTGATCGAGGTCGTGAACCCGGTCGACGAGCAGGTCATCGGCACCGTCCCGGCCGGCACGGCCGAGGACGTCGACGCCGCCGTACGGGCCGCCCGCGCCGCCCTGCCGGCCTGGGCCGCCACCCCGCCCGCCGAGCGCGCGGCGCGCCTGTCCGCCCTGCGTGACGTGCTCGCGGCCCGCGCCGACGAGATCGCCGAGACCGTCACGGCCGAACTCGGCTCGCCGCTGAAGTTCTCCCAGGCCGTCCACGCGGCCGTGCCGGTCGCGGTCGCGGGGTCCTACGCGGAGCTGGCCGCGACGTACTCCTTCGAGGAGAAGACCGGCAACTCCGTCGTGCACCACGAGCCGATCGGCGTCGTGGCCGCGATCACCCCCTGGAACTACCCGCTGCACCAGATCGTCGCCAAGGTCGCCCCGGCGCTGGCCGCCGGCTGCACGGTCGTGGTGAAGCCCGCCGAGGACACCCCGCTGGTCGCCCGCCTCTTCGCCGACGCCGTGCACGAGGCCGGTGTGCCCGCGGGCGTCTTCAACCTGGTCACCGGCCTCGGCCCGGTCGCCGGCCAGGCCCTGGCCGAGCATCCCGGCGTCGACCTGGTCTCCTTCACCGGCTCCACCGCCGTCGGCCGCCGCATCGCCGCGATCGCCGCCGGGCAGGTCAAGAGGGTCGCCCTCGAACTCGGCGGCAAGTCCGCCAACGTGATCCTGCCGAGCGCCGACCTCGCCAAGGCCGTCAACGTCGGCGTCGCCAACGTCATGTCCAACTCCGGTCAGACGTGCAGCGCCTGGACCCGGATGCTGGTCCACCGCGACCGGTACGACGAGGCGGTCGGCCTCGCCGCCACGGCCGCGGCCAAGTACGGCGAGCGCATCGGCCCGGTGGTCAACGCCAAGCAGCGCGACCGGGTGCGCGGCTACATCGAGAAGGGCGTCGCCGAGGGCGCCCGCCTGGTCGCCGGCGGCCCCGAGTCCCCGCGCGAGAGGGGCTACTTCGTCAGCCCGACCGTCTTCGCCGACGTCACCGAGGACATGACCATCGCGCAGGAGGAGATCTTCGGCCCGGTCCTGTCGGTCCTCTCCTACGCGGACGAGGAGGACGCCCTGCGCATCGCCAACGGCACGGTCTACGGCCTGGCCGGCGCCGTCTGGGCCGGGGACGAGGCCGAGGCGGTGGCCTTCGCCCGCAGGATGGAGACCGGCCAGGTCGACATCAACGGCGGCCGTTTCAACCCCCTCGCCCCCTTCGGCGGCTACAAGCAGTCCGGTGTGGGCCGCGAACTCGGCGTGCACGGCCTGGCCGAGTACCTCCAGACCAAGTCCCTCCAGTTCTAGTCAGGGGAGTGCGTTCCGTCATGGCTGTCCGCGCCGCCGTCCTGCCCGCCGTCGGCTCCCCGCTGGAGATCACCGGCATCGAACTGCCCGACCCCGGACCCGGCCAGGTCCGCGTCCGGCTCGCCGCCGCCGGGGTCTGCCACTCCGACCTGTCCCTGACCAACGGCACCATGCGCCTGCCCGTCCCGGCCGTCCTCGGGCACGAGGGCGCCGGCACGGTCGTCGCCGTCGGCGAGGGCGTCACCCACGTCGCGCCCGGCGACGGGGCCGTCCTCAACTGGGCCCCGTCCTGCGGCTCCTGCCACGCCTGCTCGCTCGGCGAGGTCTGGCTGTGCGCCGACGCCCTGAGCGGCGCCGCCCGCGTCCACGCCCGCACGGCCGAGGGCACCGACCTCCATCCCGGCCTGAACGTCGCCGCGTTCGCCGAGGAGACCGTCGTGCCCGCCGGCTGCGTCCTGCCCGTCCCGGACGGCGTTCCGCTCATCGACGCCGCCCTCCTCGGCTGCGCGGTCCTCACGGGCTACGGCGCCGTCCACCACTCGGCCCGGGTCCGTCAGGGCGAGACGGTCGCGGTGTTCGGGGCCGGGGGAGTGGGGCTCGCCGCGATCCAGGCGGCCCGTATCGCCGGGGCCTCGAAGATCGTCGCCGTGGACGTCTCCCCCGCGAAGGAGGACCTGGCCCGCGCGGCCGGCGCCACCGACTACCTCGTCGCCTCCGACACCACCGCCCGGGAGATCCGCGGCCTGACCGGCAAGCAGGGCGTCGACGTCGCCGTGGAGTGCGCCGGACGCGCGGTCACCATCCGCACGGCCTGGGACTCCACCCGCCGCGGCGGCCGCACCACCGTGGTCGGCATCGGCGGCAAGGACCAGCAGGTCACCTTCAACGCCCTGGAGATCTTCCACTGGGGCCGCACCCTCTCCGGCTGCGTCTACGGCAACTCCGACCCCGCCCGCGACCTGCCCGTGCTGGCCGGACACGTCCGGGCGGGCCGACTGGACCTCTCCGCCCTCGTGACGGAGCGCATCCCTCTCGACGGCATCCCGGCGGCCTTCGAGAACATGCTGGCGGGCAAGGGCGGCCGCGCCCTGGTCGTCTTCTAGGGCCTGTCCGACAGTTCCCGCCGTCGCCCGGAGCGGGCGGCGAGAGTGCCTGCATGGCGTCGCGAGGCAGGAGGGAATTGTCAGACAGGACCTAGCCCCGTACGCCCCCGCGCCCCGGTCCCCCCGCGAGACCGGGGCCTTCGCCGTGTCCGCGCCCCCGGCCGACTGCCTGCCCGGTACCGGCAGAAGTCGCTCCGCTCGCACCCCCACCACCGCACCCGCCGTCGGCAACCGCCGCCGGGTGGATCGGAGCACGACGAGGGCCGGATCCTCGAGGGCGGTGAGCGTGTCCGGGTGGTCCGGGCCCCAGGTCGCCTCACGCTGGGCGCGGTCACCTGCCCCGACCCGCCCTTTCCGTATCGGTCATCGCCGCTCCTGCGTCGACCGGGGGAGTCGTTCCCGTCCACCGGCGGTTCACCCCCGCGCGTCCACCCTCGTCCAGCCGGAGGACCCGGTTGTACTCCTCGGTCAGGAATGCCTCGGGACTCCCGGCGCGTTCGGCTCCCCGCCGGCGGGTCGCACCACAGCCCGGCCATCCGGATCGCGACCCACGTCACCGTACTGTCCGGCCGGGTGGGAAGAAACTGCCAGGCGGACCGCGCAGCACCCGACAGCTCGGCGGCGTTGAGAGGTTTTGATGGGAGAAAAAGGCATGGATATCGAGCAGCTCATGGAGAGGCTGGGCCGTTCGGGGGTCAGCGTGATCCTCAAGGTGGACGACGAGAGGATGGCGGAAGGAGGCGAGCCCTGGACGCTGGTGATGTCGGGTCCCGGACTGGGCGAGCAGGGACTCATCCGCGCTGAATCTCGCAGCCTGAGTGACTGTCTCGAACAGGCGATCAGTCGCTTGCGGTCCAGGCCCGGCGACTGGGAGTGGCTCGCCGCCTTCGCGTAACGGTTCCACGAGGCCCTCCGACCTCTCGGAGGGCCTCGTGGCGCTCGTAGGTGCCAAGCCAACCGGCCAGCGATCCGGACCCATACCCCCAACGGATACGTGAACCACGACGAGCTTGCATGGTCATCGACGTTCCCCTGATGCTGATGTTCGTCAGCGGGCTCACACCCTGCAGACAGCCTGCTCGCGGGACGCCGGGCGGCACTGCCCGGTCTTGGCGACCGCCCCTCAGCCGCCAGTGTGCACCGCGTCGACATGCGTGTGGTCCAGCCCGTGCCGAGCGGCGCGCCAGGTGCGCGATCCGTGCCCAAGTGGTGTCCCGGACGAGGGTCACCGAGGGCCCACGCCGGGTACCGGGCGCCCGGCTCGTGCTCGAGCGGCAAGGGGTCCGTTCAGGGGCAGGATCGGTCACTGCACCACAACCGTTCGGGTCCTTCGCGGGTCCAGATGAACGACAGACCTTTCCGGTCCCAACGTTCGGAGTCATTCGTGCCTCATCCCAAGAGCCGTCGCGGCGTCGCACGGTGCGCGGCGCTGGCCGCCCTGCTCACCGCGCCTTTGGTCCTGTCGGCCGGTCCGGCCGCCGCCGCGCCGAAGACCCCCGTGGTGGACTTCAACGGCGACGGCTTCGCCGACCTCGCGGTCAGTGCCCCCTTCGCCACCGTGTCGGGCGTCCACCAGGCCGGATTCGTGTCCGTCGTGTACGGCTCCTCGGCCGGGACCGACAGTGCCCGTCCGCAGCTGATCACGCAGGCCACCGACGGTGTGCCCGGCGACCTCATGGAGTACGGAACCTTCGGCACCAGTACGGCTGCCCGCGACCTCGACGGTGACGGGTACACCGACCTGGTCGTCGGCAGCTACTACACGCCGATGGTGCTGTGGGGCTCCGCGCGTGGCCTGGGCGAAGGCTCCCCGCTCGGCGATGCCGCCTATCGCGTGGCGGCCGGCGACATCAACGGTGACGGCCACGCCGACGTCATCGCCAACGGCAACGGCAATCTGGAGGTCCGCTTCGGCCCCTTCACCCGGGCCGGGGTTCCCGCCCGGACGGACACGCTCGAGATAGCGGACGAGTCCGGTCCCACGGACATGGCCGTCGGGGACATGAACGGTGACGGCAAGGACGACGTCCTCACCACGAACGGCTTCGAGGAGATGCAGTTCCAGTCCCGCTACTACAAGGGGACGTCGACAGGGCTCAACTCGGCCTTCAAGAGCACCGGCTTCTACACCGTCGGCGGTGTCGTCGCCGACGTGAACCAGGACGGCTACGGGGACTTCGTGGCCCGTCAAGTCGACCACGTGTCGGAGATGATGGATTACGACGCGGGCGCGGTCCGCGTCGTCTACGGCTCGGCGAACGGGCCCTCCACGCGCACCACCAGAATCACGCAGAACACGGCCGGCGTCCCCGGCACCGACGAGGCGGGCGACAACTACCGCAACTTCGGCGACCAGTTCGGCTACTCGCTGGCCGCGGGTGACGTGACCGGCGACGGCTACCCGGACATCGCGGTCGGCGTGCCCGGTGAGGACATCGGCTCGATCCGGGAGGCGGGCGCGGTGGTCCTGCTCAAGGGCGGCCCGTCCGGCCTCACCGGTTCCGGCGCCCAGGCCTTCAACCAGTCCACCTCCGGTGTCCCCGGCGTGTCCGAGGCGAGCGACAATTTCGGCCGTACGGTCCTGCTCGTCGACGTCAATGCCAACAGACGAGCCGACCTCGTCGCTGCCGCGCCGCTGGAAGACGGCACCTACAAGGACTCCGGAGCGGTCTGGGTGCTGCGCGGCTCGAAGGCGGGCGCGACGACCACCAACGTCGCCACGTTCAACCCCGGTTCGCTCGGCGCGCCGCAGAAGGAGGCGCTGTTCGGACAGCGGCTCGCCCGCTGATCGGCCGGCCCCATGGGGCGGGCGGCGCGCCCGCCGACGTCTGGGGCCTCGCCGGACCGTCGCGGGCGGCGGGCTCGCCCCCTTCGTCATGGTGCTGCTGCTGGAGGCGCCGGGCTTCTCGATGGCCGTGTCGGGCCACGTCGTCGCCCTGTCGGTGATCGCCCTGCTCTCCATCAAGGTCCTCGCCGGCCGGGCCCGTTCCGCGGAGCCGCAGACCGCGGCCGGGTCCGAGGACGCCTCAGCGGGCTGAGTCCCGGGTCCGCTCGGGCGAAGGCTCCACCGCCGTCCCCTGATCCTTCGCCCGGGCCGACCGCGACCGGGACACCGCCACGCCCGCCAGGCACAGCGCACCGCCGGCCAGCGTGAGCGGTCCCGGCACCTCGCCGAGGAACAGCCAGGACATCAGCACGACCAGGGCCGGTGCCGCGTACGTCGTCGCGCCCATCCGGCTCGCGGTCGTCCGGGACAGGGCGTACGCCCACGTCGTGAACGCCAGGGCGGTGGGGAAGACGCCCAGGTACACCATGTTGAGCGTCGCGGACGCGGGCGCACGGGCGGCCTCCTGCACGAGCTGCCCCGCGAACGGCAGGCACACCACCGCGCCGACCAGGCAGCCGAACGTCGTCACCTGCAGCGGGTTCGCCGTGCCCAGGGCCGGCTTCTGCGCCACGACACCACCGGCGTACGCGATCGCCGCGAGCAGACACAGCACCACGCCCAGCACCGAGGAGCCGCCCTCGCCGGACATCGACAGCCCCACGGTGACCGCACCGGCGAACGACACCGCCATGCCCGCCAGCAGCCGCGGCGGCATCGGATCGCCGAGCAGCCGGGAGCCCAGCAGCGCGATCAGGATGGGCCCGGTGTTCACCACCAGGGCGGCCGTCCCCGCGTCGACCTGCTGCTCACCCCAGTTGAGGGCCACCATGTAGAAGCCGAACCACAGCACCCCCGATATCGCGATCCCGCGCCAGGCGGAGCGCGGCGGCCACGTCTCCCGCCGCACCAGGCAGATCACGCCCAGCGTCAGCGCCCCGGCCAGCAGCCGCCCCAGCGCCAGGGCACCGGGCGAGTAGGCGCCGCCCGCGCTGCGGATCGAGACGAAGGCGGACGCCCACAGCACGACGGTGACCGCGGCCGCCCCGGCGGCCAGAAGCTCGGCCCTGCGGGCGGGGCGGGGAGGGGAGTCGTTCATCATGCTCCTGAGGCTAGGAGGGGGAGAGGGCGAAACGCTCGCGGGTTTCGGACGGGCGGCTAGGTGTATCGACCCGCAGGGTTGTCTACGCCCGGCACGCCGAGAGCACGCACCTGACGCCGCGAGGCCGCCTTCCGGACGACGGCGGGCATCGTCAGGCCCTAGCGCAGGTCGGCGGGCTCGACGCCCAGCAGGTCGGACAGGGCCCGCTCACCGGCCGCCGTCACCTTCACCGCCCGCTCGGACCCGATGCGCACGCACCACCCGGAGTCCAGGGCGTGCCGGCACAGGGCCGCGCCCGCCGCGCCCGCCAGGTGGGGCCGGCGTTCGGTCCAGTCGAGGCAGGCCCGGGCCAGCGGTCGCCGGCCGTGCGGTGCCAGGCCGATCCCGGCCGACGCGAACCAGGCCAGTCCCGCCTCGGTGAGCGCGAAACCGGTGTCCTGCAGCAGCAGCCGGCGCCGCGTCAGGGCGTCGGTGACGGCGATGCCGAGCCGCCCGGCGAGATGGTCGTAGCAGGTGCGGCCCCGGGCCATCGCCGAACCGGCGCTCGACTCCCGCAGGCTGCGCGGCCGGACGGCCGGGCCGGGGGAGACCTGTGCGGCCAGGTCCTCCACCAGCTGAGCGGTCCGCGCGCCGGCCAGCCGGACGTAGCGGTGGCGGCCCTGGCGCTCCTCGGCGACCAGCCCGCCCGCCACCAGCCGGCCCAGGTGCTCGCTCAGCGTCGACGCGGCGACCCCCGCGTGCCGGGCCAGCTCGCCCGCGGTCCAGGCCCGGCCGTCGAGCAGCGCCAGCAGGCACGCGGCCCGCGTCTCGTCGGCGAACAGCGCGGCGAGGCGCGCCAGTGCCGTGGCCCGGGGGTCCCTCGTGGTCATGCCCCCAGCATCGCGCACGGACCGTTCGGCCCACGCCGAAGCACCGGCCGGGGCGCCCTGGCTGAGGCGCACCGTCACTTCCCCGCGATCTGATCCGCACGACGGGACTGGGCGCTGCGCCGGATCCGTTCGTACTGCCCGGCCAGGCCGTCCAGCAGCGCGGTCAGCCCGGTCTCGAAGGCGCGCTCGTCGATCTTCTCCTGCTGCTCGGCGAGGCGGTGGGCCTGCTGCAGGTGGGGGTAGTCGGCCGGGTCGTAGGCGCTGGCGTCGTCGACGAAGCCGCCGGCGAAGGAGCCGAGTGCGGAGCCCATGACGAAGTACCGCATCAGCGCGCCGATGGAGGTGGCCTGCGCCGGGGGCCAGCCCGCCTCGACCATCGCGCCGTAGACGGCGTCCGCCAGGCGCAGCCCGGCCGGGCGGCGGCCGGGGCCGCGGGCCAGCACCGGGACGATGTTGGGGTGGTCGCGCAGGGCGGCCCGGTAGGACACGGCCCAGTCGTGCAGCGCGGCCCGCCAGTCGCGGCCGTCCTGGAACATCGACAGGTCCACCTGGCCGCTCACGGAGTCGGCGACCGCCTCCAGGATCTCGTCCTTGGTGCGGAAGTGGTTGTACAGCGAGGGGCCGCTGACCCCCAGTTCGGCGGCGAGCCGCCGGGTGGAGACGGCCGCGAGGCCCTCCGCGTCCACGAGCGCCCGGGCCGTCTCGACGATCCGGTCGGTGCTGAGCAGGGGCTTGCGCGGTCGGGCCATGGCGCACATAGTAGGGCTGCCGATGGAAACTAGCAGTGCTAATTTAAATGTATGGTTTTCGAGTGGGGTGACTCGTGGTGAACCTGGAGCTCAGCGAGGAGCAGAGCGCGGTACGGCAGCTCGCGCGGGACTTCGTGGAGCGTGAGATCGCCCCGAACGTGGTCGCCTGGGACCGCGCGGAGGAGGTCGACCGGTCGATCGTCAAGAAGCTCGGCGAGGTCGGGTTCCTCGGTCTGACGGTCGACGAGGAGTTCGGCGGCAGCGGCGGTGACCACCTCGCCTACTGCCTGGTCACCGAGGAGCTGGGCCGGGGCGACTCGTCCGTGCGCGGCATCGTCTCCGTCTCGCTGGGGCTGGTCGCCAAGACCGTCGCCGCCTGGGGCAGCCAGGAGCAGAAGCGGCGCTGGCTGCCCGGGCTGACCTCCGGCGAGTCGGTCGGCTGCTTCGGTCTGACCGAGCCCGGCACCGGATCCGACGCGGGCAGCCTGCGGACCCGGGCCGTGCGCGACGGCGGCGACTACGTCATCAACGGCACGAAGATGTTCATCACCAACGGCACCTGGGCCGACGTCGTCCTGCTGTTCGCCCGCTCCACGGACGCCCCCGGCCACAAGGGCGTCTCCGCCTTCCTCGTCCCGGCGGACACCCCCGGGCTGACCCGGCGGACGATCCACGGCAAGCTCGGGCTGCGCGGCCAGGCCACCGCCGAGCTCGTCCTCGAGGACGTGCGCGTGCCGGCCTCCGCGCTGCTGGGGGAGGAGGGCAAGGGGTTCTCCGTCGCCATGTCCGCCCTCGCCAAGGGCCGGATGTCCGTGGCCGCCGGGTGTGTCGGCATAGCCCAGGCCGCCCTGGACTCGGCCGTGCGGTACGCCGGTGAGCGCGAGCAGTTCGGCAAGTCCATCGCCCGCCACCAGCTCGTCCAGGAGCTGATCAGCGACATCGCGGTGGACGTGGACGCCGCCCGGCTGCTGACCTGGCGGGTCGCCGACCTGGTCGACCGGGGGCAGCCCTTCGCCGTCGAGTCGTCCAAGGCCAAGCTGTTCGCCTCCGAGGCCGCCGTGCGCGCCGCGAACAACGCCCTGCAGGTCTTCGGCGGATACGGCTACATCGACGAGTACCCGGCGGGCAAGCTGCTGCGCGACGCCCGGGTGATGACCCTCTACGAGGGCACCAGCCAGATCCAGAAGCTGGTCATCGGGCGGGCGCTGACGGGGGTCTCCGCGTTCTGAGTAGCGCACCTGAGTACGTCGGCGGATGTGGCGCGGGCCACGGCTCGCGCAAGCTGGCCGCATGAGTGAGACACCGGGCAAGCAGCAGAACACGGCCGCGTTCTACGGCCAGGCCGTCGCCTCCTTCGCCGTCGCCATGGCGGCCACCGCCGTCGGCATCTACCAGCTGAGCGCCGACGCCTGGGTGCGCGGCTTCCTCGCCATCGCCGTCCTGTACCTCGTCACCTCCTCCTTCACCCTG
This sequence comes from Streptomyces sp. AHA2, assembly GCF_036857595.1. Taxonomy (NCBI): domain Bacteria; kingdom Bacillati; phylum Actinomycetota; class Actinomycetes; order Kitasatosporales; family Streptomycetaceae; genus Streptomyces; species Streptomyces sp. AHA2. Next base: position 217,768 of record NZ_JAUQWJ010000009.1, on the reverse strand, counting down.
GCCAAGGTCATCCGCGACCGGCAGGAGGGAGCGCCCCCGGCGCCCGCCTACGCGCCCTTCGAGAAGCGCTGAGCGGCCGTACCGAGCACCCGCCGAGCGGCCGCACTAAGCGCCCGCTCACCTTCGGCGGTATGGTGGTGCCCCTGTCAGTGGAGAGGGGCGAGTGATGAGTACGGCGGAGGACACGGCCGGCGGCGAGACGCAGGCGTGGGGCGAGGTCACGCCCGACGCGGCGCGGCGGCTGCTGATCGCCGCGGTGGAGGCCTTCGCCGAGCGGGGCTACCACGCGACGACCACCCGTGACATCGCGGGCCGGGCCGGGATGAGCCCCGCGGCGCTCTACATCCACTACAAGACCAAGGAAGAACTGCTGCACCGCATCAGCAGGATCGGCCACGAGAAGGCCCTGGAGATCCTGCGCACCGCCTCCCGGCGCGAGGGCAGCCCGACCGAACGGCTCGCCGACGCGGTCAGCTCCTTCGTGCGCTGGCACGCGGGCGGCCGGACCACCGCGCGGGTCGTGCAGTACGAACTGGACTCGCTCGGCCCCGACGCCCGCGCCGAGATCCTCGCCCTGCGGCGGCTGGTCGACGCGGAGATCCGCGGCATCGTCGAAGAGGGCGTGCGCTCCGGTGAGTTCGACGTCATCGACGTGCACGGGACGACGCTGGCCGTGCTGTCGCTGTGCATCGACGTGGCCCGCTGGTTCAAGGTCGGCGGACCGCGGACGCCGGAGGAGGTCGGCGAGCTGTACGCCGACCTCGTGCTGCGGATGGTGGGTGCGGCCGGCTCCGGCGGGGCCGCCGACGCCCGGGCGGACTCTCAGACGTAGTAGCGCGAGACCGACTCGGCGACGCAGACGGGCTTGTCGCCGCCCTCGCGTTCCACGGTGAACGCCACGGACACCTGGACGCCGCCCGGCACGTCCTCCACGCCGGTGATCTGCGCGGTGGCGCGCAGCCGGGAGCCGACGGGCACGGGGGCGGGGAAACGGACCTTGTTCGTCCCGTAGTTGACGCCCATCTTCACGCCCTCGACGGCGATCAGCTGCGGACCGAAGAGGGGCAGCAGCGACAGGGTCAGGTAGCCGTGCGCGATGGTGGTGCCGAAGGGGCCCGCGGCGGCCTTCCCGGGGTCGACGTGGATCCACTGGTGGTCGCCGGTCGCCTCGGCGAACAGGTCGATCCGCTTCTGGTCGATGTCGAGCCAGTCGGTGTGACCCAGTTGTTCACCCACCGCCGACTTCAGCTCGTCGACGGACGTGAAGATCCTCGGCTCTGCCATGTCGTCCAGGCCTCTCGTGTACGGGGTCCGCGCGGTCGCTCAGTACCGTATGTCTAAGCGACTGCTTAGCATGGTCGGCCGGAAAGGCTGTGTCAACGGACTCGGTAGGGTTCGAGGGGTGCCTCAGATTTCAGAGAAGATCCACGAGCTCACCGTCGGCCAGCTCTCGGCGCGCAGCGGGGCCGCGGTGTCCGCACTGCACTTCTACGAGTCCAAGGGCCTGATCAGCAGTCGCCGGACCGCGGGCAATCAGCGCCGGTACACGCGGGACACGCTGCGCCGGGTCGCGTTCATCCGCGCCGCCCAGCGGGTCGGCATCCCGCTGGCCACGATCCGCGAGGCGCTGGCCCAACTCCCCGAGGAACGCACGCCGACGCGCGAGGACTGGGCGCACCTGTCCGAGGCGTGGCGCACGGAGCTGGACGAGCGCATCCAGCAGCTGAACCGCCTGCGGGACCACCTGACGGACTGCATCGGCTGCGGCTGCCTCTCCCTGGACACCTGCGTCCTGTCCAACCCGGGCGACGTGTTCGGCGAACGCCGGGCGGGATCCCGGCTGATGGTCGAACGAAAGCCGGGCGAGGCATAGGCGCGCGCCCGGGGAGGCATCCGGATGCGCCCGGCTCAGGGCGTGCACGGCGCGTACTGCGCGAGCCCCGCCGTCACCAACTCCGCGTTGGATCCGGCCGGCCGGCCGTCCGGCAGGCGCAGGGTGTCCTCCAGGCCGATCCGTGTCGCCAGGCCCAGCCGGCCCGCGAGCCGCAGCACCGGCCACGCGCCCCCGTCCTCCCCGTGCAGCAGGACGGGGCGGCCGTACGTGCTGCCGAGGCCGGACAGCAGGGCCCGGGCCGAGGCCTCGGCGGTCGACGGGTCCGGGTCGGTCACCTCGGCCAGCACGCGCAGCACCTTCGGGCCGAGCGGCGAGGTGGCGAGACGCCGGGCCGCGTCCGTGCCCGACCAGATGCCGGCCTCCACGCCGACCCCGCGCTCGATCAGCAGCGCGGCGATCTCCTCGGCCCCCGGCTCGTGCCAGTTCACCGAGGCGTGGTCGGGCAGCACGGTCCAGCCGCGGATCCGCTCGAGCCTCACCCCCGGGTCCGGCTCCGCCCACGCGCCCGTGGTCACCCCGACCGGCACCGCCACCCGCGCCCGGATCGCCGGCAGTGTCCGCGCCAGCACCCCGGGGGACAGCGAGTCGCGCCCGCAGGGCGTCTTGGGGTGGACGTGGACGTCGGTGGCCCCGGCCGCCACGGCGTCGGCGGCCGACGCGGCCATCGCCTCGGGCGTCAGCGGCACCGCCGCACCGTCGGCCGCGGTCCGCGCCCCGTTCAGACACACCTGCACCATGCACCCGATGGTGCCAGTCGCCACTGACAGGCGGTCCCGCCGGCGACAGTGGGGGTGCGGCATCCCCGGCGCACCCCCCGCGCACCCGCATCCGTCAGGCCGACACCAGCAGCCTCGCCCGCTCGGCGTCCGCCAGGGCCTCGGGCGTGAGCACGGGACGCGGCACCAGGATCCCGCAGTCCGCGCACACCGGGCCCGAGGAGGGCTCGTGGTCCAGGCCGTACCTCCACGAGAGGTGCCGCCCGCCGCAGACCGGGCACTCCGCGCCCGGCTCGCGCTCCAGCGCGGCGATCAGCCGGCGCAGCACCTCGGCCAGCGGTTCACGGGGATGGACCGCCGGATCGTCGCACCACGCCACACCGAAACCGCCCCAGGTCATGCGGTGCCAGTCGTCCACACTGCCGGGCCTGCGCAGCCCGTCGTGCTTCTCCTTCCTGCGGCGTTCGGCGAACTCGACCTCGTAGGCCAGCCAGACCGCCCGCGCCTCCTCCAGCTCCTCCAGCGCGGCCACGAGCCGCACCGGGTCGGGGGAGCGGTCCTCGGGCCCGAAACCCGCCCGGGAGCACAGATGGTCCCAGGTGGCCCTGTGCCCGTAGGGGGCGAACCTCTCAAGGCACTTGCGCAGCGAGTAGCGCCGCAAGGCCAGATCGCACCGCGGATCGCGGACCTGTCTCGCCAGACTTCGGAAACCGGCCATCGTCCTGCACCTCCGTCACACCTGCACCTGTAGTCGGTCACTTCGGCGTCGTCGTACGGACGTCGCCGAATAGACGTATCGACAAGCGAATCGGCTCCATCCGATGTCGAATGCCCTCCATCAGCGGTCCGAAGGGGTTCGCCGGTCGCCCGCCGTGGTCCGTGCGTCTGCTGTGCCGTCACCGGGAAGTGACGCTTGTTCATCTTCTGCTGGGGGGATACCGGCGGTAACATCCGGCCCACCCCACGGGAGGAGCCCCCATGCCACGGCGTGTCCCACGCACCGCTCCCGACAGACTGAGAACTCCCGGCGGAATCCCCGGGTTCCTGAAGACGGCATCCGTATGCGCCCTGATCGCAGGTCTTTTGTCGCCGTTTGCCCCGGCGGCGGCATCGGAAACGGAAACCCCCCGGACCACGGCCGCGGTGAACGACCACTGCGGCGCGCGGTGTTCGGACATCCTTCCGCCCGGTCAGAACGGCAACGCCACCCTCGCCCAGATCCTCCTGAACCAGGCCTTCGGCACCCAGCCCGAGCACGCCGAGGACCAGCTCGCGCCGTACGCCGCACTCGCCAAGGGGTACGGCGGGCTCACCGACGACAAGATCAGCGCCTTCTTCAACGACGCGTCCTTCGGGGTGCCCGCCGACCAGGTCGCCTCCACCGTCCGGCCCGCCGGGCGCGGTGACGTGACGATCGTCCGGGACAAGAAGACCGGTGTGCCGCACATCACCGGCACCACGCGCTACGGCACCGAGTTCGGAGCCGGATACGCGGCCGCCCAGGACCGGCTGTGGCTCATGGACGTCTTCCGGCACGTCGGACGCGGACAACTGACCTCCTTCGCGGGCGGTGCCCCCTCCAACCAGGGCCTGGAACAACAGTTCTGGCGGCACGCCCCGTACACCGAGGCCGACCTGCAGGCGCAGATCGACGACGTCGTCGCCCGCCACGGCGAGCGGGGCGAACTGGCCCGCGCCGACGCCGACGCCTACCTCGACGGCATCAACGCCTACATCGACGCCTCGGACGGCGGGCGCTTCTTCCCCGGTGAGTACGTACTGACCGGCCACAAGGACTCGATCACCAACGCGGGGAAGATCGAGCACTTCACGATCACCGACCTGGTCGCGCTCGGCTCCGTGGTCGGCGCCCTGTTCGGGTCCGGCGGGGGCGGCGAGGTGAACAACGCCCTGTCGCTGCTCGCCGCGCAGGAGAAGTACGGCGTGGTGGAGGGAACCGAGGTCTGGGAGTCCTTCCGGCAGCGCAACGACCCCGAGGCCGTGCTCACCGTCCACGACGGCAGCTTCCCCTACGCGACCCGGCCGGAGGACCCGCAGGGCATGGCCCTGCCGGACCCCGGCTCGGTGCGGCCCGAGCCGCTCGTGTACGACCGCACCGGCAGCGCCGCCGGCGCCGGTGCCACCGGCGCCTCGAAGGAGGCGGCCGCCACCGCCCTGTCGTCCGCCCGGCGCGGGATGTCCAACGCCCTCGTGGTCAGCGGCAAGCACACCGCGAGCGGGCACCCCGTGGCCGTCTTCGGACCGCAGACCGGCTACTTCGCCCCGCAGTTGCTGCTGCTCCAGGAGATCCAGGGCCCCGGCATCAGCGCCCGCGGCGCCTCCTTCGCGGGCCTGAGCATGTACGTCGAACTCGGCCGCGGCCAGGACTACGCCTGGAGCGCCACCACCTCCGGCCAGGACATCATCGACACCTACGCCGTCGAGCTCTGCCAGGACGACCACCACTACCTCCACCGCGGCACCTGCACGCCGATGGAGAAGGTCGAGCAGAGGAACGCCTGGAAGCCCACCGTCGCCGACGGCACCGCCGCCGGCTCGTACACGATGCGGGTGTGGCGCACGAAGTACGGGCCCGTCCAGTACCGCGCCACGGTCGGCGGCAAGAAGGTCGCCTACACCACCCTGCGCTCCTCCTACCTGCACGAGGCCGACTCCATCATCGGCTTCCAGATGCTCAACGACCCCGGCCACGTCCGCGGCCCCGAGTCCTTCCAGCGGGCGGTGCAGCACATCAACTACACCTTCAACTGGTTCTACGCCGACTCCGAGCACACCGCGTACTACAACAGCGGCGACAACCCGGTGCGCGCGAACGGCGTCGACCCCGAGTTCCCCGCGTGGGCGCGGCCGGCGTACGAGTGGCGCGGCTGGGACCCGGCCGCCAACACCGCCGACTACACCCCGCCCTCCGCGCACCCCCGCTCCGTCGACCAGGACTACTACGTGTCCTGGAACAACAAGCAGGCCAGGGACTACACCACGGCGCCCTGGGGCAACGGCTCCGTGCACCGCGGCAACCTCCTCGACGACCGGGTCGAGAAGCTGGTCCGGCAGGGCGGGGTGACCCGGGCGTCGCTCGTGCGGGCCATGGCCGACGCGGGCCTGGCCGACCTGCGGGCCGAGGACGTGCTGCCCCGGCTGCTGCAGGTCGTCACCAGCTCGCCGGTCACCGACCCGGCCGCCGCGGCCGCCGTCAGCAGGCTCCAGGCCTGGGCAGCAGCCGGCGGCAAGCGCACGGAGACGGCGGCCGGTTCCGGGAAGTACGCCGACGCCGACGCGATCCGCATCCTGGACGCCTGGTGGCCGCTGCTGGTCAGGGCGGAGTTCGAACCGGGCCTCGGCGCAGAGCTGTACGAGGCGATGACGGCGAACCTGCCGGTCGACGAGTCCCCGTCGGCCGCGCACGGCCCCACCGGCTCGCACGCCGGAAGCGCCTTCCAGTACGGCTGGTGGAGCTATGTCGACAAGGACCTGCGGGCGGTGCTCGGCGAGGAGGTGAAGGGTCCCCTGGCCCGCTCCTACTGCGGTGGGGGCGGTCTCGGCGCCTGCCGGGACGTCCTCCTCGCCACCCTGAAGCAGGCGGCCGCCAGGACCCCGGCCCAGGTCTACCCCGGCGACGACGTGTGCGCGGCGGGCGACCAGTGGTGCGCCGACTCGATCGACCACCGGACCCTGGGCGGCATCAGGCACCCCGCGATCGGCTGGCAGAACCGGCCGACCTACCAGCAGGTCGTGGAGTTCACCTCGCACCGGTGAGGCACGGCGGGCGGCGGGACCCGGCCCGGGCCCGCCGCCCGTGGCTCAGCGGTACAGCAGGTAGGCGCGCCGCACCCTGCGGAAGGCGGCCAGGTCAGCCTGCCAGCCTGCCACGACCTCGTCGGTGCCGGCGCCCGCGTCGATCATCGTGCGCACGCGCGTGGATCCGGTCAGCTTGTCGATCCAGTTGTCGGGACGCCAGGCGAAGCCGCTCCAGGACCGCTTGGCGGTCACCAGCAGGCCGACGCCCGTGCGCACGGGGTCGAAGGCGGCCCGGTCGTGCACGTGGACCTGCACCCCGCCGACCGTCCTGCCCTGGAACTTGGAGAAGGCGGGCGCGAAGTAGGCCTCCCTGAACCGCACTCCGGGCAGGGCCAGTTCGTTGGCGGCCTCGGCCCAGTGCCGGTCGACGCCCTCCGCGCCCAGCAGTTCGAACGGCCGGGTCGTGCCGCGCCCCTCCGACAGGTTGGTGCCCTCGAACAGGCAGGTGCCCGAGTACACCAGGGCCGTCTCCGGCGTCGGCATGTTCGGGCTCGGCGGCACCCAGGGCAGCCCCGAGGCGTCGTGGAAGTCGGAGCGGTCCCAGCCCGACATGGCGACCGTCTCCAGCGGCACCGGCTCGGTGAGGAACTCGCCGTTGAACAGCCGGGCCAGCTCGGCGACGGTCATGCCGTGCGCCTGGGCGATGGGCTGCCGCCCGATGAAGGTCGCGAACTCCTTGTGCAGCACGGGTCCCAGAGCCGCCCGGCCGGTGACCGGGTTGGGCCGGTCCAGGACGACGAACCGCTTGCCGGCGAGCTGCGCGGCCTCCATGCAGTCGTACAGCGTCCAGATGTACGTGTAGAAGCGGGCGCCGACGTCCTGGATGTCGAAGACGACCGTGTCGACGCCGGAGGCGGTGAACACGTCCGCGAGCGGGCGCCCGCTCTTGAGGTACGTGTCGTAGACGGGCAGCCCGGTGGCCGGGTCGTCGTGGCGGCCCTCGGAGCCGCCCGCCTGCGCGGTGCCGCGGAAGCCGTGCTCGGGGCCGAAGACGGCGGTGAGCCGCACGCGGTCGTCCGCGTACATGACGTCGACGATGTGGCGGGCGTCGCGGGTGATGCCGGTCGGGTTGGTGACGACGCCGACCTTCTGGCCGTCGAGCAGGGCGTAACCGTCCCGCGCCAGGCGCTCGAAGCCGGTGCGCAGGGGGCGGTGCGGCCGGGCCGCGGCCGTGGGGGGTGCGGCGGCGACGGCCGCTGCCGCCGTGGCCGCGGTGATGACGGCTCGTCTGGAAGGGCGCATGCGGGACCTCCTGGGGTGGGGACGGTCGGCATGGGCACGGTATGTGCTCCGGCGGGCCGTGGGGAGGCCACGGACCGCCGACGGCTTGTCGTGGCCCCGGGCGCAGCCGTGTCTCGGCACCGTCCCGCGCGCTCTCCGGGTGGCGCCGGCGACCTCTTCCCAGGTACATACCGACCGGTTAGTCTGACGCCATTGCCGATCCGCGACTGAGGAGACCGATGGTGGGAGCCTTTCAAGGGGCCGGGGTTGTCGTCACGGGAGCGGGCGGCGGCATCGGAGCCGCGCTCGCCCGGCGCTTCGCCACCGAGGGGGCCCGGGTCGTCGTCAACGACCTGGACGCCGAGCGGGCCAAGGGCGTCGCGGAGGAGATCGGCGGGACCGCCGTGCCCGGCGACGCCTCGGCGATCGTCGCCGATGCCCGGGACGCCCTCGACGGGACCGTGGACGTCTACTGCGCCAACGCCGGTGTCGCCTTCGGGGGCGGCAGCGCGGACGGGCCGCTGGACGAGACCGCCTGGGCCGCCTCCTGGGACGTCAACGTCATGGCCCACGTCCGCGCCGCCCACGCCCTGCTGCCGGACTGGCTGGAGCGCGGGAGCGGGCGGTTCGTCTCCACCGTGTCCGCCGCCGGACTGCTCACCATGATCGGAGCCGCGCCCTACGCCGTCACCAAGCACGGGGCGCTCGCCTTCGCCGAGTGGCTGTCGCTGACCTACCGGCACCGGGGCGTGAAGGTCCACGCCATCTGCCCGCAGGGCGTGCGCACCGACATGCTGGCCGCCACCGGCAGCGCCGGCGACCTGGTGCTCCAGCCGACGGCCATCGAACCGGAGGCGGTGGCGGACGCCCTGATGCGGGGCGTCGAGGAGGACCGCTTCCTGATCCTGCCGCACCCGGAGGTCGCCGGGTACTACCAGGCCCGGGCCGGTGAGCCCGACCGGTGGCTGTCCGGCATGAACCGCATCCAGCAGCAGTGGGAGGCGACCCGTTGACCGAGTCCCGTTACGCCGCCAGGCCCTGGCTCGCCCTGCTCAGCGAGGCCCAGAAGGCAGCGATCGACCCCGTCGGCTCCCTGGTGCACGCCCTGCGCCGGGCCGCCGCACAGACGCCGGAGCGCGACTTCCTGGCCTACTTCGACGGCCGCCTGACCTACCGGGACGCCGACGAGCTGACCGACTCGGTCGCCGGGCACCTCGCGGCGCGCGGGCTGGAACGCGGCGACCGGGTCGCGGTGCTGCTGCAGAACTCCCCCCTGTTCGTCCTCGCCGTGCTCGGCGCCTGGAAGGCGGGCGCGGTCGTCGTGCCCGTCAACCCCATGTACAAGTCGGGCGAGGTCGCGCACGTCCTGAGGGACGGCGAGGTGGCCGCGCTGATCTGCTCCGACCGCGCCTGGGAGGCGTACCTGCGCGAAACGGCGGCGGACTCGTCCGTGCGGATCGTGCTCACCGGGTGCGAGCTGGACTTCCAGACCCGCGGCGACGCGCGCGTGCTCACCTTCGACCGCCTGCCGCAGGCCCCCGACGCCGACGACCTGGCGACCGCGGCCCGGACCGGCCACAAGGCGCCCGGCGACCGCGACCCCGGCCCGCCGGACATCGCGCTGATCAGCTACACCTCGGGCACCAGCGGCACCCCCAAGGGCGCCACCAACACCCACGGCAACATCATGTACAACGCCGAGCGGCAGCGCACCGGTCTCGGGCTTCCGCAGCGGCCGGTCTACTTCGCGCTGGCGCCGCTGTTCCACATCACCGGCATGGTCTGCCAGCTGGGCGCCTGCCTGAACAGCGGCGGCACGCTGGTGCTGGCCTACCGCTTCGAGGCGGGCGTCGTGCTCGACGCGTTCGCCGAGCACCGGCCGCACTACACCGTCGGCCCGTCCACGGCCTTCATGGCCCTGGCTGCCCACCCCGGCGTCACCCGCGACCACTTCTCCTCCTTCCGGGTGATCTCCTCCGGCGGGGCCCCGCTGCCGCCCGCCCTGGTGGAGAGGTTCCGGGCCGGCTTCGGCCCGTACATCCGCAACGGCTACGGGCTGACCGAGTGCACCGCGCCCTGCGCCTCCGTGCCGCCCGGCCTCGAGGCGCCCGTCGACCCCGTCTCCGGGACCCTCGCCGTGGGCCTGCCCGGGCCGGACACGGTCGTCCGGATCGTCGACGACCACGGCCACGAGGTGCCCTTCGGCGAGCACGGCGAGATCGTCGTCGGCGGCCCCCAGGTCGTGCCCGGCTACTGGCGCCGCCCCGACGCGACCGCCGACACCTTCCCCGGCGGCGAACTGCGCACCGGCGACATCGGTTTCATGGACGAGCAGGGCTGGCTGTACGTCGTCGACCGCAAGAAGGACATGATCAACGCGTCCGGGTTCAAGGTGTGGCCGCGCGAGGTCGAGGACGTGCTCTACACCCATCCCGCCGTGCGCGAGGCCGCGGTCGTCGGCGTGCCCGACGGATACCGCGGGGAGACCGTCAAGGCCTACATCAGCCTCCGCCCGGACGCCGCGGCGGACCCGGACGCGCTCGCCGCCTACTGCAAGGAGAGACTGGCCGCCTACAAGTACCCGCGTCAGGTGGAGATCCTGCCGGACTTGCCGAAGACGGCCAGTGGGAAGATCCTCCGTCGGGAACTGCGTTCCCGCACGCAAGGCAACTGACAGCAGAACGGAAAGGCAGGTGGCGGCAGTGCCCAGGACCACGGACTCGGACGGCACTCCCGTCCCTCAGCGGCTCCTGGCCGCCGCCACCCGGCTCTTCGCGGAGCAGGGCTACGACCGCACCTCGGTGCAGGAGATCGTCGAGGCGGCCGGTGTCACCAAGGGCGCGCTCTACCACTACTTCGGCTCCAAGGACGACCTGCTGCACGAGGTGTACGCGCGCGTGCTGCGCATCCAGCAGGAACGGCTGGACGCCGTCGCGGGCGCCGACGAGCCGGTCGAGAAGCGGCTGCGGGCCGCGGCGGCGGACGTCGTCGTGACCACCATCGACAACCTCGACGACGCGATGATCTTCTGGCGGTCGATGCACCACCTGAGCCCCGAGAAGAACAAGCAGGTGCGCGCGGAGCGCCGCCGCTACCACGAGCGCTTCCGCGCGCTCGTCGAGGAGGGCCAGGAGGCGGGCGTCTTCTCGAAGGCGACCCCGGCGGACCTGGTCGTGGACTACCACTTCGGCTCGGTCCACCACCTGTCGACCTGGTACCGCCCGGACGGCCCGCTCAGCCCCCAGGAGGTGGCCGACCACCTCGCCGACCTCCTCGTCCGCGCCCTGCGCCCGTAGGCCCCCCGGGGCCGCAGGGGCCGCAGGGGCGAAGCTCCCGGAGGACGGGACGGGACGGGCGGGGGCGGCGGGGCCGGGGAGCCCCCACCGCCCCCTGCGTTCACAGGTACTGCTTCAGTTCCCGGCGCGCCAGCGACCGCTGGTGCACCTCGTCCGGCCCGTCCGCGATCATCAGCGTCCGCGCCCCCGCGTACAGCTCCGCGAGCGGGAAGTCCTGACTCACGCCACCCGCCCCGTGCAACTGGATCGCCCTGTCGAGGATCCCCACCACCGCGCGCGGCGTGGCGATCTTGATGGCCTGGATCTCGGTGTGCGCCCCGCGGTTGCCCACCGTGTCCATCAGCCACGCCGTCTTCAGCACCAGCAGCCGCAGCTGCTCCACGGTCACCCGCGCGTCGGCGATCCAGTTGTGCACGACGCCCTGCTGCGCCAGTGCCTTGCCGAAGGCGTTGCGGGAGACGGCCCGCCGGCACATCAGCTCGATCGCCCGCTCGGCCATGCCGATCAGCCGCATGCAGTGGTGGATGCGGCCGGGCCCGAGCCGGGCCTGCGCGATGGCGAAGCCGCCGCCCTCCTCGCCGACCAGGTTCGACACCGGCACGCGCGCCTCGTCGAAGATCACCTCGGCGTGGCCGCCGTGGTAGTGGTCCTCGTACCCGAAGACCTGCATCGCGCGCTCGATCCGCACGCCCGGGGTGTCGCGCGGCACCAGCACCATGGACTGCTGGCGGCGGATGTCCGCCCCGTCCGGGTCCGTCTTGCCCATGACGATGAAGATCTTGCAGTCGGGGTGCATCGCCCCGGAGATGTACCACTTGCGGCCGGTGACGACGTACTCGTCGCCGTCCCGCCGGATGTGCGTGGTGATGTTCGTGGCGTCCGAGGAGGCCACGTCCGGCTCGGTCATCGCGAACGCCGAGCGGATCTCACCGGCGAGCAGCGGCTCCAGCCACTGCTTGCGCTGCTGCTCGTCGCCGAACTGGGTGAGCACCTCCATGTTCCCGGTGTCGGGGGCGGCGCAGTTCGTCACGGTCGGCGCCAGCTGCGGCGAGCGGCCCGTGATCTCGGCGAGCGGCGCGTACTGCAGGTTGGTGAGCCCGGCGCCGTACTCGGAGTCCGGCAGGAACAGGTTCCACAGGCCCTGCCTGCGCGCCTCGGCCTTCAGCTCCTCCACCACCGGAACCGTCTCCCACGGCGAGGCGAGTCGCGCGCGCTGCTCGTGCGCGACGGCTTCCGCCGGGTAGACGTACTCGTCCATGAAGGCGAGGAGCCTGCCGCGCAGTTCCTCGGTGCGCGCGTCGAAAGCGAAGTCCATGCGGATCAGCCCTCCTGTAGGCCTTCGTGAAGCGTCGTCAGTCCGTGGCGGACGAAGACGGGGACGAGGTCGCCGATGCGGTCGAAGCCGCGGCCGACCGTCCGGCCCAGCGTGTAGCGGTAGTGGATGCCCTCGAGGATCACGGCGAGCTTGAACCAGGCGAAGGCCGTGTACCAGGAGACGGCGCGGACGTCGCGCCCCGAGCGCGCGGCGTACCGCTCGATGAGTTCGGACGGCGCCGGGTGCCCGGGGGCCTCGGCGGTCGTGGAGACGGGGGAGCCGGGCATGCCGAGCGGCATGCTGTACATGACCAGCAGGCCCAGGTCGGTGAGCGGGTCGCCCAGGGTCGACATCTCCCAGTCGAGGACGGCCCGGATCGAGTCGTCCTCGCCGATCAGCACGTTGTCGAGGCGGTAGTCGCCGTGCACGACGGCCGGTGCGGGGGAGTCGGGCAGCTCGCGGCCGAGCGCGGCGTGCAGTTCGTCGATGCCGTCCAGGTCGCGGTTGCGGGAGGCGTCCAGCTGCTTGCCCCAGCGCCGCAGCTGCCGGTCGAGGAAGCCCTCGGGCCGGCCGAAGTCGCCGAGTCCCACCGCCTGCGGATCGACCGCGTGCAGCTCGACCAGCGTGTCGACCAGGTTCAGCACCGCTCCCCGGGTCCGCTCCGCGCCGAGCGGAGCGAGCTGGTCGGCGGTGCGGTAGGGCGTGCCCTCGACGAACTCCATGACGTAGAAGGGCGCCCCGAGCACCTCCTCGTCCTCGCACAGCAGCACCGGCCGGGGCACCGGGACGGCGGTGGGGTGCAGCGCGCTGATCACCCGGTGCTCGCGCCTCATGTCGTGAGCGGTGGCCAGGACGTGGCCGAGCGGGGGCCGCCGGACGACCCAGCGGGAGGTGTCGTCGGACACGGCGTAGGTGAGGTTCGACCGCCCGCCCTCGATGAGCCGTCCCGACAGCGGTCCGTCCACCAGGCCGGGCCGCTCGCGGTCGAGCAGGGCGCGCAACCGGTCGAGGTCGAGACCGGGCGGGTGATCGGGGCTCATACGTGGCTCCTACGGGCAGGCGGAGTGTTCCCGACCCATGATGCCGACCGGTCGGTATGTCGTCCAGAGGGGGGCCGAAACGTGATCGGAGCCACGATAGGCCGACGGCGGGCGGGCGGGTGCCGGCCGGGCAGGTCCGGGCCGGTTCGTTCGCGCCATCCGGCTTGCGGGCCGCCCGGCGAGCCCGGAAGGTCGGAGCCATGAAGGCGATCAGCTACTCACGGTACGGCGGACCCGACGCGCTCGCGTTCGGGGAGGTCCGGGACCCGAAGGTCGGCCCCGACTCGGTGCTGGTGAAGGTGCGGGCGGCGGCCGTGAACCCCGTCGACTGGAAGGCCCGCGAGGGCCACCTCGACGGCATCCTCGCCCCCGTCTTCCCGGTGGTGCCCGGCTGGGACGTCTCGGGCGTCGTGGTGCGTCCCGGTGTGGCGGTGTCGGAGTTCGACGTCGGTGACGAGGTCATCGGGTACGTGCGCGAGGACTTCCTCTCCCGGGGCACCTTCGCCGAGTACGTGGCCGCGCCCCTGCGCACCCTGGCGCGCAAGCCGCGCAACCTGACCTGGGAGGAGGCGGCCGGACTGCCCCTGGCCGGGCTCACCGCCCTCCAGGTGCTGCACAAGGTGCTGGAGGTCAGGCGGGGCGAGACCGTCCTGGTGCACGCCGCGGCCGGCGGCGTCGGCTCCCTCGCGGTGCAGCTCGGCACCCACCTCGGCGCCCGGGTGATCGGGACGGCGAGTGAGCGCAACCACGACTTCGTCCGCGGCCTCGGCGGCGAGCCGGTGACGTACGGCGAGGGCCTGGGGGAGCGGGTGCGCGGGCTGGCGCCGGAAGGGGTGGACGCGGTGTTCGACACCGTCGGCGGGGACGCGATGAAGGTCTCGGCGAACCTGCTGGCCCCCGAGGGCCGCCTGGTGTCGATCGCCGACAACGACGTCGTCACCTACGGCGGCCGCTACTACTTCGTCCGTCCCGACGCCGCCGACCTGCTGCACCTGTCCGAACTGGCGGAGCAGGGCGTGGTGAGCGTGCACGTGGACGAGACGTTCCCGCTGGAGCGGGCGGCGGACGCGCACCGGCGGAGCCAGGAGGGGCGTACGCGGGGCAAGATCGTGGTCACCGTGGAGTGGGAGGGCGACGGCGGGTGAGAGACCGGTGGTGAGGCGCCGCTGGTGAGGGGCGTGGGTGGATGAGGGGGCCGGTTCCACGGCGTCCGCCGTCCGGCCCGCCGGCGCCACCGGGCCCGTCGTCCGGCCCGGACGAGTGGCCCTAGAGGACCAGGGCGGCGCCGCACACCGCCATCGCCACGGTGCACAGTGCCGCCGCGGCGGCGTGCCGGGGCGTGAAGGGCACGCGGCCCGGACCGGCCGCGAGGGCCCGGATCCGGCGGTGCGCTACGGCGAGGAGGACCAGCCAGAGCCCGCAGCACAGGGCGGCCGCGACGATCCCGGGCGCCGGGGCGCCGCCGTGCAGCGCGGTCCTGACGCCGAGGACGGCGGCCACCGTCCCGGACAGCGTCGTACGCCGCCACGCGAGCCGGGTCCGCTCCGGCTGCAGCCCGGGATCACGGCCGGCGAGCCCGCCCCGCCCGGCCGGGGCGCTCACCCCTCCCATCCCACGAGCACCACGACGACCATGGCGACGGCCACGACCGCGACGACGAGGCTCAGCAGGGCCGGGAACCGGGAGACGGGCAGGTCCTCGCCCCGGCGCATGGCCCGCTCGCAGCGCACCCAGTGGTTGACGGCCCGCAGCGAGCACAGCACGCCCGCGGCGAGCAGCGCGAGCGCGAGCCCGACCCGCCATCCCCAGCGCAGGTCCGGCAGGAACTGGTCCACGGCGAAACCTCCGCCGATCAGCGCGAGCGCGGTGCGCAGCCAGGCGAGGAAGGTGCGCTCGTTGGCCAGCGAGAAGCGGTAGTCGGGCGTCTCACCGTCCTCCCGGACTTCCGCGGGCACGAACCAGAACCGGACGTTCCGCACAAACTCGATCACACGCGCGACCCTACCCGTGCCCCACCCACCGGGCCGCCGCCGGGCGCCGCTACGGTGCCGGGCATGGACGTGCCCACGCCTGCGACCGGCTGCGCGATGCCCGGGTACGCCATCGCCCCCGCCGAGCACCTGCTCGGCCTGCCCGGGTTCTGGCCCGCCTACCTCGGGCCGCTGTGGGACGGGTACGCGCGCCGGCCCGAGGTGTTCGGGGCCGACGCTGCGGACGTCGACGCGGCGGCCGAGGCGCTGTACGGGGCCACCGAACCCTGGCCGGCGTACCGCGTGCCCCTGCCGGCAGGCGCCGTGGTGTGGGTCGTGCACCGCGACCATCCGGACGGCGCGGGCACGGACTTCGTGCTCACGCGGCCGGACCTGCCCGGGGAGGTGTCCCTGGCCTCGCTCGACGGCCACCACCGAGGCCCCGGCTTCTCCCGGCCGGACCTGCTCGGCGCCGCCGGCGCGGTACCGCCCGGCGCCGAGGGGGTGCGGGACCCGGACGTCCGGCTGCTCCTGCTGCTCCCGGCGTTCGGCGACGCCCTCACGCCGGCCGAGGAGGCGGTGCGGCGGGTCGGGGCAGCGCTCACGGCCGTCGGCGTGGCGGCCGGGGAGGCCGCCGCAGTGGCGGAGGGGTTGCTCGACGACCCGTACCGGGGCGGCACCGTGTGGTCGGGCCCGCAGGACAGTCCGCTGAGCGGCGGTGGCGGCGGACACGGCCCGGCGGGCGCGGCCCTGTTCAGCCCCGCGCCGGACCCGGCCGCCCCGGCGAGCGGAACCGCCTGAGCCGTGCGTACGCCGCCAGGCCGTCCGGGACCCAGGTCCAGTCGCCCAGGCGGCGCTCGACCTCGCTCTCGGGGAGGAAGTCGTGCCAGGCCACCTCCTCGGCCTGCGGGTCGACGGGCAGGTCGCAGGTCACCTCGTACACCGCCGACCACCAGGTGCGGCCGGCGCCGTCGTCGTAGAGGAACTTGAACAGGTACCGGGGGGCCGGCAGGCCGGTCACGCCCAGTTCCTCCTCGGCCTCGCGCAGGGCCGCCCCGTCGTAGGACTCGCCGGCGCCGACCACGCCGCCGACGAACATGTCGTACAGGGAGGGGAAGACCAGTTTCTGCGGGGTGCGCCGGTGCACGAAGATCCGCCCGGCGGCGTCCCGGACCTGGACGAACACGCAGCGGTGCCGCAGGCCCCGGGCGTAGACCTCGCCGCGCGGGGACCGTCCGACGACCCGGTCCCGCTCGTCCACGACGTCGAGGATCTCGTCAGCAGCGCTCATGCCCTCATCCAAGCAGGCCCGGTGACGTCCGGCGCCCGGTACCTCAGGGCGAGGCCGGGCTGACGGCGGCCGAGCCGGCCCGGGCCCGTTCCCCCGCCGCGCCGGCCGGCATCGCGGGGTGCAGGCCCAGCAGGACGATCCCGGCGAACACGGCCAGCAGGCCGCCCGCCTCCCAGCCCAGTGCGGCCGCGTCCGTGCGCAGCCGGTCGCCGAGGAAGCCGACGCCGCAGACGATGCCGGCGAGCGGCTGGGCCGCCGTGAGGGCGGGCAGCGACTTGCGCAGGGACGCCGTCTCGAAGGCGCTCTGCACCAGCAGCAGCCCCGTGACGCCGAGCACGAGGACGGCGTACGGCTGCCAGCCCGTCATCAGCCCGGCGAAGCCGCCGTCGGAGAACCTCTGCCCGCTCACCCGGGTCAGCGCGTCCTGCACCCCGTACAGCAGCCCGGCCGCGAGCGCGAGCAGCACCGGCCCGGAGCCCATCGGGGACCGTTTGCCGCGGGCCGTGAGCAGCAGGGCGAGCCCGGTCATGATCCCGATGATCAGCCACTGCCGCAGCGGGTCGGCCGTCGCGGTGCCGCCCTCCGGCCGGCCCGCCACGATGAACGCCGTCACACCGCCCGCCAGCAGCAGCAGGCCCGACCACCCCTGGCGACCCAGCGGCTGCCGCGTCTGCCGGCGCGACAACGCGAGCGCGAAGAGCAGGTTCGTGGCCAGCAGCGGTTCCACGAGCGACAGCTCGCCCCGGCCCAGCGCCGCCGCGCCCAGACCCGTGCCGGCCACCATCAGGGCGATGCCGCCGAGCCAGCGCCTCACCTTCACCAGGTCGATCAGCAGCCGGAAGGAGAGGAAGTCGCCCAGCGGAGCCCGCTGGGCCGCGTTCTGCTGCAGGACGAAGCCGAAGCCCAGACAGCAGGCGGCGCCGAGAGCGAGCGCCAGAACGGAAACCGACACGCGGTGCACCTCGATCGTCAGGTCGGGTCACGATGGCGTGGGGGCCGAAGGCACCGGCCGGCTGTGCCCGGCACGCCCCCACGCCCCGCCATCGTCGGGGGCGCTCACCGGTGACGCTATGAGCTGCGCCACAAAAGGGCGAAACGGGAAAATCGGATCTTGGTGTCGGCGGCCGCGTGGGTCACTGCGATCACAAGAACCTCACGATTCCCACCAGTTGACGCGTGTAACGCACCATCGGCCCTTGACGCCAACCCTTGGCGGGGGGTTTGCTTTCCGTGATCGATTCATGGCAGTGCGCGTCCGCGCGCCCGACCGACCGCCGTGAGCCGGAACACAAGAAGAGCGCGTGAGGAAGTTCGCGGTGTCCCCACCCCCGCCTCCCCTCGGCCGCGGCCGCAAACGCGCGGCGCAGGCCTTCGACGAGGCCCTCGACGACGCCGAGCTCGTGACCGCGCGCGCCGCACTGGCGCAGGGCCGCTGGCAGAACGCCCGTTCCCTGCTGGTCCACACCGGCGACGACTGGGACCGGCGCGGCCACCGGATCACGGTCCTCGCCCGTGAGCCCTACACCGCCGCCTGGGCCCGGGAGTGGCTGCTCGCCGAGCCGGAGTCCGCCGACGCCTCGGTCCTGCTGGCGATCGCCCAGGTCCGCCGCGTGCTGCACGGCAAGGGCAAGCCGGTCCGGGCCCGGGAAGCCTGCGAGAAGGCCGCCGCCCTCGCCCCCGCCGACCCGACCCCCTGGCTCGGCGTCCTCATGCTGGAGTGCGCGGTCGGCACCGACCACGACGCGGTGCGCACCTTCGAACAGGTCCGCGCCCGCTACCCCGACCACCACCACGCGCACCACCTCATGGTCGCCCGGCTGGCCGCACGCCGTATCGACATGGGCCCCGACCCGCTGCACGAGGTCTACGACTTCGCCAACTGGGCCGCCGAACAGGCACCCGCCGACTCCCCCCTGGCGATCCTGCCCGTCATCGCGCACGCCGAGCGCTACCGCGCCCTGGCCGCCGCCGGGCACGAGCCGGCCGACCCGGTCGCCTCGGGCCACTGGACCGGCCGCCGGGCCCGGCAGGTGATGAAGGCCGCCTTCGACTGGTGGCTGGAGTGGGAGCTGGAGGGCCATCCGCGCCGGCTCGTCGACCTCAACTTCCTCGCCCACGCCAAGTACTGCGAGGGCCGGGGCGCCGAGGCCGCCGCCCTCTTCCACCGCATCGGCCGGCACGCCACCCCGGCGCCCTGGTCGTACCCCGACCGCGACCCGCACACCGCCTTCGCCACCGCCCGGGCCGGGGCGCTCGGCACGGCGTGACACCCCCCGTATCCCACAGTGAGGACGCCCTCCCGATGACCACGGACAGTTCGAGGACGAACACTTCCGCCCCCGGCGGCATCAGTACGTTCAAGGGCCAGGAGCGCGCTCTGCGCGCCGACCGGCTCGGCACCGGCGGCCTGCTGCTCTCCGTCCTCGCCGCGACCGCCCCGCTCATGGTCGTCGCGGGTGTCATGCCCACCACATACGCGGTGATGGGCATCGTCGGCCAGCCGCTGCTCTTCGTCGTCCTGGGCGTCGTCCTGATCCTGTTCAGCGTGGGCTACGCCGAGATGAGCCGGCACGTCCACAACGCGGGCGCCTTCTACGCCTACATCTCCCGCGGCCTCGGCGGCACCGCCGGGGCGGGCGCGGCCCTCGTCGCGCTGGTCGCCTACAACGCCCTCCAGGTCGGCATCTACGGCATCTTCGGCTTCGAGGTCTCCGGACTGCTCGCCACCTACGCCGACCTGGAGGTCGCCTGGTGGATACCGGCCCTGCTGGCGGTGCTCGCGGTCGGCCTGCTCGGCTGGCTGAAGATCGACGTCAACGCGCGCGTGCTCGGCGTCCTGCTGGTCATCGAGGTCCTCCTAGTCGTGATCTTCGACGTCGCCGCGATCACCGACCCGGCCAAGGAGGGCCTGTCGCTGCACGCCTTCGACCCGGACACCCTGACCGGCGCCGGTGTCGGCACCGCGCTGTGCTTCTGCATCGCCGCGTTCCTCGGCTTCGAGCAGGCCCCCGTCTACGCCGAGGAGACCAGCCGCCCGCACGTCCTCGTCCCGCGCGTGATGTTCCTGGCCGTCGGCGGGGTCGCCGTGTTCTTCGCGCTGAGCAGCTGGGCCCTCACCGTCGCCACCGGCCCCTCGGCCATCGTCGGCACCGCCCAGAAGCAGAGCGCCGGCCTGCTGTTCTTCCTCACCGAGTCGCGCCTCGGCGGCACCTTCACCGACGTCCTGCACATCCTGTTCGTCACCGGCATGTTCGCCGCATTGCTCAGCTTCCACAACGTCGTCGCCCGGTACGCCTTCGCCATGGGCCGCGAGGGCCTGCTGCCCGCCGCCTTCGGCCGCACCAGCGGCAGCAGCGGCGCCCCCGGCACCGGCTCGCTGCTCCAGACCGCCGTCGCCGCCGTGGTCGTGATCGGCTTCGCCGTCGCCGACGACAAGCCGGTCGGCGACCCGACCGCACCCGTCCTGCACCTGTTCACCTGGTGCGGCAACATCGGAGCGCTCGGCGTGATCCTGCTGATGGCCGCGGCCTCCCTGTCGGTCGTGGTGTTCTTCGTCCGCCGCGGCGCCGCGGGCGCCCAGTCCTGGCGGCTGCTCACCTCCGCGCTCGCCGGCATCGCCCTGCTGGTCATCGCCGGCTACACGGTCAAGGACTTCGAGGTGCTGGTCGGTGCCGGGCCGGACTCCTCGCTGAGCTGGGTGCTGCCCGGCATCATCGGCCTCGCCCTGGCCGCCGGGCTCGTCCTCGGCCTGGTGCTGCGCGCCCGCGCCCCCGAGAAGCACGCCCGCATCGGGCTGGGCAACGAGGCGTTCCAGCTGGACAAGGCGGCCTCCTCCTGACCCCGCCCGCACGAGTCCCGCTTACGGAAGTCTGACGAACACCCGCGAGCCCTGTCCCGTCCGGGCCGCGGGTGCTCGAATGACGACGTGAACGAGCACGTACCCGAGAGGGTGGACGAAGAAGGCCCCGAGCGGGGCACCCCGATCGGCCGCCGCGTCTTCCTCGGCACCCTCGCCCTGGGCGCCGCCGGCGTGGCCGCCGCACCGCCGCTGCAACGCGGCCTGGAGGGCCTCCTGGGCCGGGCGGCGGACAAGGACCCCACGGGCCTGACCGGCCTGCTGCCGAACGGCGGCGGCTTCCGCTACTACTCCGTCGCCTCCTCGGTCCCGCGCAAGAACGCCGCCACCTACCGCCTCACCGTCGACGGCCTGGTCGACCACCCCACTACCTACACCCTGTCCGACCTCAGAGCCCTCCCGCAGACCCGCACGGTCCGCGACGTCCAGTGCGTCACCGGCTGGCGCGTCCCCGCCACCCCCTTCGAGGGCGTACGCCTCTCCCGCCTCCTGGACGCGGCCGGAGTCCGCCCCACCGCCGGGGCCGTCCGCTTCACCTGCTTCGACGGCACCTACACCGAGAGCCTCACCCTGGAGCAGGCCCGCCGCGCGGACGTCCTGGTCGCCCTGCGCATGCGGGACGAGGACCTCGACCACTCCCACGGCGGCCCGGTCCGCCTCTACGTGGCGCCCATGTACTTCTACAAGTCCGCCAAGTGGCTGTCCGGCATCACCGTCACCGACGAGGTCCGGCCCGGCTACTGGGAGGAGCGCGGCTACGACGTCGACGCCTGGGTGGGCCGCTCGAACGGACGGGACGATGAGCCCACGAACTGACACGGCCCCCGCCACGACCGACGTGCGCCGCTTCACCGCACCGCAGCGCTGGATCCACCGCGCCACGGCCGCGCTGATGGGCGTCTGCGTGGTCACGGCGGCCTGCCTCTACATCCCCCAGCTCGCCGAACTCGCCGGCCGCCGCGCCCTGGTCGTCACGCTGCACCAGTGGGCGGGCCTGGCCCTGCCCGTGCCGGTGCTGGCCGGTCTGGCCTCCCGCGCCTTCCGCGCCGACCTCGGCCGCCTCAACCGCTTCGGCCCGCACGACCGCGTCTGGCTGCGTGCCGTCCTGCACCGCGACGGACGCCCGGAGTCCCGGCCCGCGGGCAAGTTCAACGCCGGGCAGAAGCTCTACGCGTCCTGGATCGCCGGAGCCACCCTCGTGATGCTCGGCACCGGCCTGATGATGTGGTTCACCCACCTCACCCCGCTGCTGTGGCGCACCAGCGCCACCTTCGTCCACGACTGGCTGGCCCTCACCATCGGCATCGTCCTGGCCGGTCACATCGGCATGGCCCTGGCGGACCCGGAATCCCGCCGGGGCCTGCGCACCGGCAGGGTGAGCCGGCACTGGGCGGACCGTGAGCACCCACTGTGGCGCCCGTAGCCCGCGCACCCCGGGGGCGCGGGGAACTGCGCGGCGAGCCACGACGCACCCGCGGACGCGCGACGGCCGAACGGCTCACGGCGCTCACGGCCACGGCACCGCGCCGGCGGGAACGCCGGACGGCCCACCCCCTGCCCGGCCCCGGCGGCCGACAGGCCGCCTCCATGCCGGAGAAGGGATGAGCCGTCCGTGCCGCGGCGCTCCTACAGCACCAGGGACAACAGCAGCACCAGACCGCCCGCGACCACCGAGATGATCGTCTCCATCACCGACCAGGTCTTGATGTTCTGGCCGACGGTGAGCCCGAAGTACTCCTTCACCATCCAGAACCCGGCGTCGTTGACGTGGCTGAAGAACAGCGAGCCGGCACCGATGGCCAGGACCAGCAGGGCGGCGTGCGTGGTCGACATGTCCGCCGCCAGCGGGGCGACCAGACCGGCGGCCGACACCGTGGCCACCGTCGCCGAGCCGGTCGCGAGCCGGATCACCACCGCGATGAGCCAGGCCAGCAGCAGCGCCGGGATGGACCAGTCCTCGGAGATGTCCAGGACCATCCGCCCCACGCCCGTGTCGATCAGCGTCTGCTTGAAGCCGCCGCCCGCGCCGACGATCAGCAGGATGCCCGCGATCGGCATGAGGCTCTTCTCCACGAGCGGGGAGATCCGCTCCTTGGAGAACCCGGCGGGCCGCAGCAACGTGAAGATGCCGACCAGCACCGAGGCGAGCAGGGCGATCATCGGGGCGCCGATGACGTCGAAGACACGCTGCACCGGCTGCTCGGGATCGTCCACGACGATGTCGACCAGCGCCTTGGCGAGCATCAGGATCACCGGCAGCAGCACGGTGAAGAGAGTGGCCCCGAAGCCCGGACGCTTCTCCAGCTCCTCGGAAGCCCGTTGCGGGATCATCTTCTCGGGGGCCGGCACGTCGACCCAGCGGGCCGCGTACCTGGAGAACACCGGACCGGCGATGATCACCGTCGGGACGGCGACGAGGACACCGAGCGCCAGGGTCACGCCGAGGTCGGCCCCGACGGCGTCGACGGCGACCAGCGGGCCGGGGTGCGGCGGCACCAGGCCGTGCATCACGGACAGGCCCGCGAGGGCCGGGATGCCGATGCGCATCAGCGAGTAGTTGCCGCGCTTGGCCACCATCAGCACCACCGGGATCAGCAGCACGATGCCGACCTCGAAGAACAACGGCAGCCCGATCACCGACGCGATCAGCACCATCGCCCACGGCATCGACCGCCCGCCGGCCCGGGCCAGGATGGTGTCGACGATCTGGTCGGCGCCACCGGAGTCGGCGAGCATCTTGCCGAGGATCGCGCCGAGGGCGATCAGCACGCCGACACCGGCGACCGTGGAGCCGAGGCCGGCGCTGAAGCTGGTGAGGACCTTGTCCAGGGGTGCCCCGGCGATCGCGCCGAGCGCCAGCGACCCGATGGTCAGCGCCAGGAAGGCGTGCAGCTTGAACTTGGTGATGAGCAGGACGATGACGGCGATGCCCGCCAGGACGGCGATGCCCAGCTGAGCGTGGCCGGCCGAGGTGATCGGCTCGGGTGCGTCCGCTGCCAGCATCTCGACGCTGAGTCTGGTCACGGTGGGGAAGTCCCTTTGCGTTGGAGAGGGGGGAGGAGGGAGCCGGAAGGGACTACGGGATGGGCTCGGGGAGCGAGTCGAGGGCGGCGGCCGCCCGCTCGGTGATCTCCGCCGGGCTGCCCGAGACGTCCACACCGACCCCCGCCTCGTCCGCCTCCAGGGGCTGGAGCGTGGCGAACTGGGAGTCGAGCAGCGCCGTGGGCATGAAGTGCCCCTTCCGGTGCGACATCCGGTCCTCGATCAGCGCGCGGTCGCCGGTGAGGTGCACGAAGACCACGCCGGGTGCGGCGGCCCGCAGCCGGTCGCGGTACGACCGCTTCAGTGCCGAGCAGCTGACCACCCCGCCGAGCCCGGCCCGCCCCTGCGCCCAGTCGCCGATGGCGTCCAGCCAGGGACCGCGGTCCTCGTCGGTGAGCGGCGTACCGGCCGACATCTTGTCGATGTTGGCCGGCGGGTGGAAGTCGTCGCCCTCGGCGTACGGGACGCCGAGCCGGGCCGCGAGCAGGGGACCGATGGTGGTCTTGCCGGTGCCGGCGACGCCCATGACCACGACGACGTGGGGGGTGTTCATCGCTGCCTCACTGTCTGCTGTCTTCGTCGACACGTGATGTCGACGCAACTGAAACCCATAGGTACGACTAATTCAAGAGGTCGTGACGAATAAGTCTGACTTTTTGGCTCCGTGATCTACCCCGTACGCTGAGTGCATGACCACACCGGACCGGGGGCTGCACGGTCGTGTACTGGACACCCTCGGCCCCGAGATCACGGGGGGCGAGTACCCGCCGGGCAGTGTGCTGCGCACCGACGAACTCGCCCAGCGTTTCGACGTGTCGCGCTCCGTGATGCGCGAGGCGGTCCGCGTCCTGGAGTCCATGCACCTGGTCGAGTCCCGCCGCCGCGTCGGCGTCACGGTGCGCGCCAGGTCCGAGTGGAACGTCTACGACCCGCAGGTGATCCGCTGGCGTCTGGCCGGCGCCGACCGCCCGCGGCAGCTGCGCTCGCTCACGGTGCTGCGCTCGGCGATCGAGCCGGTCGCGGCCGGCCTCGCCGCCCGGCACGCCACGCCCGAGCAGTGCGCCGAACTCACCGAGCGGGCCCTGGGCATGGTCGCCCACTCACGCGGTCACAGGCTGGAGGGGTACCTCCTGCACGACGTGGCCTTCCACCGCGTCATCCTCGAGGCCTCGGGCAACGAGATGTTCGCCCGCCTCGGCGACGTCGTCGCCGAGGTGCTGGCCGGCCGCACCCATCACGACGTGATGTTCGAGGACCCCGATCCGGCCGCCGTCACCCTGCACGTCCGGGTCGCCGAGGCCGTCCGCGCGCGCGACGCCGCCCGCGCCGAGGAACTGACCCGCGAGATCACCGTCGGCGCCCTCCAGGAACTGGACATCCTGGCGCCCTGACGCCCGCTGCCGTCCAGAAACCCACGTCCGGCGTGCGGGATCCGCTGCCCCGGGGTCCGGCATCCCGGCGCCCCGACGCCGTTACGGCAGGAAGTCGCCGTCGACGTACACCCAGGCCCCGTCGACCCGCTCGAACCGGCTCCGCTCGTGCAGCGACCCGCCGCGGTGGGACGCCCGGAACTCCACGGTCCCGGCCGAGTGGAACGCCGATCCGTCATCCGTGCCCAGGATCTCCAGGCCGGTCCAGCGCGTGCCCGGGTCGAGCTCCAGCGTCCCGGGCCGGGTCCGCGGGTGCCACGTCCGCAGCAGGTACCCGGCGTCGCCGTGCACGAAGGCGCTGTAGCGCGACCGCATCAGGGCTTCCGCGGTGGGTGCCGCGGCGGTCCCGCGGTGGTACCGGCCGCAGCAGGCCGCGTAGTCCTGGGGAAGTCCGCAGGGGCAGGAACGCCTGGTCATGGCACCTCTCTCGCGCGAACGACCGAGGGCCGCGACCTCGCGGTCACGGCCCTCGATGCAAGTGTCCGAGGGGGGACTTGAACCCCCACGCCCGATAAAGGGCACTAGCACCTCAAGCTAGCGCGTCTGCCATTCCGCCACCCGGACAAGGTGTCTGTCGCGTGGGCTTTCCCCGCGGCGACGACGTAAACATTACCAGGCTTTCCCGGGTGGCCCGATCACCCCCCGCCCGGCCCCCGGGCGGGGGCTGAACGCCGTGTGACGGGCCGGGAGGCCTCTTGGGGAGCGGGCCGGACAGAGAGAGGATGAAGGGGACCCACCAGCAGAGACACCGGGAGGAAGCACGTGAGCGAGACGGACACGGCCAGGAACGTCACCGGCGAGGACGAGGTCGTGGACCTCTGCCGCGAGCTGATCCAGATCGACACCAGCAACTACGGCGACCACTCGGGACCGGGCGAGCGCAAGGCGGCCGAGTACGTCGCCGAGAAGCTCGCCGAGGTCGGGCTCGAACCGCGGATCTTCGAGTCGCACCCGGGCCGCGCCTCCACCGTGGCCCGCATCGAGGGCGAGGATCCCTCCCGGCCCGCGCTGCTCATCCACGGCCACACCGACGTCGTACCGGCCAACGCGGACGACTGGACCCACCACCCCTTCTCCGGCGAGGTCGCCGACGGCTGCGTGTGGGGCCGCGGGGCGGTCGACATGAAGGACATGGACGCGATGACCCTCGCGGTCGTCCGCGACCGGCTGCGCAGCGGGCGCAAGCCGCCGCGCGACATCGTCCTCGCGTTCCTCGCGGACGAGGAGGCCGGCGGCACGTACGGGGCCCGCTACCTCGTCGACCACCACCGGGACCTCTTCGACGGCGTCACCGAGGCGATCAGCGAGGTCGGCGGCTTCTCCTTCACCGTGAGCGAGGAGCGTCGGCTGTACCTGATCCAGACGGCCGAGAAGGGCATGCACTGGATGAAGCTCACCGTGGCCGGCACGGCGGGCCACGGGTCGATGATCCACCGGGACAACGCGATCACGGAGCTGTCGGAGGCCGTCGCGAGGCTGGGCCGGCACACGTTCCCGGTACGGGTGACCAAGACCACCCGCGCCTTCCTCGACGAACTCGGTGACGCGCTCGGCACCGAGCTCGACCCGGAGGACATGGAGTCGACCCTCGCCAGGCTCGGCGGCATCGCCAAGCTGATCGGCGCGACCCTGAGCAACACGGCCAACCCCACCCAGCTCGGGGCCGGCTACAAGGTCAACGTCATCCCGGGCGAGGCCACCGCCCACGTCGACGGCCGCTTCCTGCCCGGGTTCGAGGACGAGTTCCTCGCCGACCTCGACCGGATCCTCGGCCCGAAGGTGCGGCGCGAGGACGTGCACGCGGACAAGGCCGTCGAGACCACCTTCGACGGGGCGCTCGTGGAGGCCATGCAGTCCTCGCTGCTGGCCGAGGACCCGACCGCCAAGGCCGTCCCCTACATGCTGTCCGGCGGCACGGACGCCAAGTCCTTCGACGACCTGGGCATCCGGGGCTTCGGCTTCGCGCCGTTGAAGCTGCCGCCGGAGCTGGACTTCGCGGGCATGTTCCACGGCGTGGACGAGCGGGTGCCGGTCGACGGCCTGAAGTTCGGCGTGCGGGTCCTCGACCGCTTCATCGACGCCTCCTGAAGGGGCTGCCGGATTCCGCTAATCGGTCGGGCGTGCGAGATCGACTGGGAAGAGTGAATGCGACGATCAGCTCGTAGCCTCATTACTCCAGCCTCGTTACAGGTAATGCGATCGCACGATGGGTCGCTTTGCCAACTAGGAGGAATAATGATCAAGAAGGTCGTCGCTGCTGCGGCTGCCACCGGTGGGCTGGTTCTCGCGGGCGCGGGCCTCGCCGTCGCCGACTCGGGTGCTCAGGGTGCCGCGGTGCACTCCCCGGGCGTCCTGTCCGGCAACGTCGTTCAGGTGCCCGTTCACGTCCCGGTGAACGTCTGCGGCAACACGGTCTCCGTGATCGGTCTGCTGAACCCCGCCTTCGGCAACACCTGCGTCAACAAGTGACGCTTCCCCCTCCGTAGAGGGAGTCCAAAGCCATCGGTCCCGGAGCGCGTGCCATGCGCTCCGGGACCGAACGCTTCCGCAGGTGAATTCGAGAAGAATTCGATAAAGGGTCGAAGGCAGGTATTCAGCAATGCGACAGGTCACCCGCAAGGGTCTGATGACCGTGGCGGCCGCGACCGGTGTGATCGCCGCCGCGGGCGGCTCGGCGCACGCCGACTCGGGCGCGCAGGGCTCCGCCTCGGGCTCGCCGGGCGTGCTGTCCGGGAACTCGGTGCAGGTGCCGGTGCACGCGCCGGTCAACGTCTGCGGCAACACGGTCAATGTCATCGGCGTGCTCAACCCGTCGGTCGGCAACTCCTGCGCCGACAAGGGCGGTGGATCGTCGTCGGGGGGATACGGCGACTCACGCGACCACGGCGGTTCGCACGCGGGCGGACACGCCACCGACTCGCCCGGCGTCGGCTCGGGCAACCACGTCCAGGTGCCGATCCACGTTCCGGTGAACGTGTGCGGCAACAGCGTCGACGTCATCGGCATCGCCAACCCCAGCGCGGGCAACGACTGCGGCAACGGCGGCGGCCACCACGGCACCCCGCCCGGCGGCGGCCACGAGAACCCCGGCCAGCCGGGTGGCCCGGGTGGTCCCGGGAGCCCGGGTGGTCCCGGTGACCCCGGGGGTCCGGGTGAGCCCGGTGGTCCGGGAACCCCTGGTCACCCCGGCCACCCGGGTGGCCCCGGCCAGCCCGGCGGCCCGGACGGCCCCGGCGGACCCGACGGCCCCGGCAACCCGGGCACGACCCCCGGCACCGGCGAAGAGGGGCCGGGCGGCGAAGGTCCGGGAGCCCGGGGCTCCGGCGGCGGCAACGAGCCGGGCAGCCAGTTCGTCCTCCAGCCCGAGGGCGACGCCCAGCTCGCCAGCACCGGCAGCGACCTGCCCCTCGGCTTCGCCCTGCCGGCCGGCGCGGGCGCGCTGCTCGCGGGCGCGATCCTCTACCGCAAGGCCCGCGCCTCGGCCTGACACCCCCCACCCCGCACAACGGAGCGGGCCCCGCCGATGCGGGGCCCGCTCCGTCATGTGCCTTCTTTCCGTACGCCGTCCCAGCTCACCACGTGGCCCGCACCTGGCGGATGATCCGCCGGCGCAACCGCACCCTGCGGCTGCCGTCGCGCAGCAGGCTCAGACGGTGCAACTCCCAGTGTCCGTACTCCGCATGGTCCGTCAGCAGACGCGCCGTCTCCTTGCGGGACACCCCGCGCGGCACGTACACGTCGACAAATTCGTATTCCGGCATCGCATCTATTGTGCGGGCTGGGGCCTGGTACGGATAGCGTCTGCACTATGTCTGATGCTGCGCAGCCCACCGCTGCCGAGGTACGCGCCGCCGCCGAGGCGGTCAAGACCGCGCTCGACCGCCACCTGGCCGCGGTCGAACGCAGGTCGGGAGAGGACGACCCGGCCGTCTACGAGGCGTTCAACCAGCTGGCCGCGGCCGCAGAGGTGTACGACGAACTGCTCTACGACCGCTACGACGAGGTCACCCCCTTCGAGATCCCCGGTGCGGAGGACGCGCTGCCCCCGTACACGGGCCCCGAGGAACCGAGCGCGGTGAGCGTGCTGATCCGCCGCGACTACGCCGTCGCCGAACCGCAGCGGCTGCTGGCGCACGCACAGCGGATCGAGGCCGCGGACGGCGACGACGGTCCGTCGGCGTCCGGCACGGTGCACGGCGCGCTCGGTCTGCTGTTCGGCGAGTTCGAACCCGACGAGATCGCCTCGCGGCACAAGGAGTTCGGGCTGGAGGAGGGCGACTCCACGCTCTGGGTGACGGCCGCGGACGAACCGGCCGAGCCCGGCGAGTGGCTGGAGGCGCCGTTCGAGCAGGTGGACCCGCAGCAGGTGGTCTGCCGCTTCGACGTCAGCGCCGTCTTCGACGACATGGACGACGACGCCGATGACGAGGACGACATCGAGGACGAGCTGGACACCGATCTGGACGAGGACGACGACCTGGAACCGCTGGACGCGGACCGCCGCTGAGGCGCGTACGAGAGCGGTCACCGGGGCGGTGGCCAGGGGCCCGGCCCCTGGCCACCGCCCTCGTCACATCCCGGCGACCTGGGGTGCGAGCAGCGCCGGGAGCCGCGTCGTCCGCGGCTTCGCCGGGACCTCGGCGACGGCCCGGGGCAGAGCCTGCTCCACGCCGTGCACCACCGACAGATGGCGGTCGGCCCGCCCGAACGCCGTGTACACCCACGGCCGGCTGAGCGCCTGCGCCGCGTCCCCGGGCAGGACGACGACCACGGCGGGCCAGCGGCTCCCCACCGCCTGGTGCGCGGTCAGCGCCCAGCCGTGCCGCACGGTCTGATCCACCCGCTCCTTCGGCACCACCACGGCCTCACCCGCGCACGACAGGTGCAGCCCCTCGGCGTCCGCCTTCACCACGCGTCCGGTCACGGCACGGCCCGGGACGGGGGAGTGGACGATCCGGTCACCCGGGTCGAAGCCGCCGAAGCGGCCGGGGCCGGGATTCAGCCGTTCCTTCAGCGCGGCGTTGAGCGCGCGCGTGCCGACCGCTCCGCCGTGCCCCGGCGTGATCACCTGGGTCTCCTCGGCCGGTACGCCGATCGCCCGCGGCACCGAGTCCACGACGAGCTGCACCGTCCGGTGCACCGCCTCGCCGGCGTCCCGCACGGGCACGATCACGACCTCCTTGCCGGGCGCCTCGACCTGGTGCAGCTCACCCACGCCGATGCCCGAGACCAGCTCACCCAGCGGCCCGGGGTCCGGGAGGCGCGAGGCGACCTGCGGGCAGATCCGCGCGGCGAGCAGGTCGGCGAAGACCCGGCCGGGACCCACCGACCACAGCACGCCGGGATCCCCGGCCAGCACCAGCCGCGCCCCGTCCGGCAGCGATTCCGTCAGCAGGGCCGCCGTCTCGACGTCCAGCTGCGGCGCGTCGAGCACCACCAGCAGATCGAGGTCGAAGGCACCGTCGCCATCGCGGCCGGGGCCCTCCACCCCGGCCAGCAGCCCCGGCACGGTCGCGACGGGGACGTCCGCACCGGCGATCGGGGCGGCGGGGGAGGGGCCGCCCGGGCCGTCGGCGGCGTCCCCCGACGGCTCCGCCGCCCCGGCACCGCCCGTTTGCCGCACCAGGGCCGCGAAACGGTCCCGGCCGACCGGGCTGTGCGTCGCCGCCCAGGCCCGCAGCCCCAGGCCGCGCGCCGCGTTCAGCAGGACCGCCGGCTCGAGCAGGGACGCCTCGGCGCCGGTGTGCAGCACCAGGCCGTGACCGGCGACCGCACGCAGCAGCTCGGCCGCGGACCCCTGGGCACCGGCTGCGGCCCCTTCCCACGCCCCGGCCGAACCGTCCTGCTCGGGGGTCGAGTTGACCAACCGGGCCAGTCCGTCGGCCAGGCTCTCCTCCGCCAGCGCGTACCGCTCCAGGCCGACCAGGACGCGGACCGGGCGCTCCTCGTCCTCCTCCGACTCCTCGCCGGCCGCGCCGGCCGGAGCGCCGGGCTCCGTCAGGGCGTCCTGGAACACCAGGGCCTCGCCCTCCGCGATCGCGTCCTGCACCGCGCTGTCGGCGTCCGGCACACCCCGCTGGGCCAGGGCCGCGAGCAGGACGGGCATCTCCAGCGCGGTGTGCCCGGCCAGGGCCGCCTGGTCCAGAAGCCACACGGTCAGGGCCCGGCCCCGCCGCTCGTCGTCCGGGCCGCACGCTTCGCCCAGCAGTGCCCGCGCGAACCCGTCGGCCTGCTCGGGCCGCACCCCGGCGACCCGCAGCAACTGCCAGGGGTCGGTGCGCAGCAGCTCGTCCGCGCCGTCGCCGAGAGCGGCGGCCACCTGCGGGGCGAGCGCCTCGGGGGCACCGCCCTCCGCCAGCACCCGCCGCACCGTCTGCACGACCTCGGGCGCCGGGGCGGGAACCGCGGCCGCGGTGAGAGTCTCGGCCGCCAGGGGCTGGGGCCGCCGGACGGGCTCGGCGGGGGTGCGGCGGGGAGCGGGCGCGGGATCCTCGAACACGGTGGCCACCGGCTTGTCGCCGCTCTCCACGGCACGGACGGCCGCGAGCAGATCGGCGGCCTTTCCGCTCAGCTTGGTACCGGCCTCGATGGGCGCCTTCTTCTCGGCCTTGCGCTGCTCGATGCGCTCCCGCTCGGCCCGCTGCGCCCGCAGCTCCGCCTCGGCCTCGGACACCTGCCCGGCGCCCGCGTCACCGCTGTCGCTCCCGGACGTCGGCCCCGACCCGGCGTCACCGCCGTCACCCTCGGAGGCCTCCCCGGCGCCGAAGTCCTCGGGCCCTTGCCCGCGCCCGGTTCCGGCAACCGCGCCCTCGCCGATCTCCCCGGCCCCGGTGCCACCGCCCGCGGTGCTCTCCGTGCCCGGCGTCCCCGGCTCGGTGTCCTCCGTGGTCTCGGGCTCCGTGCTCACAGCGTGCTCCAGTCGTGATCGGGATAGCGGTGCACGGGCGCCGACACATCGTCCAGCGCCCGGCAGATCTCGTCAGGAAGACTAAGGGTCTCCACTGACAACGCGGCCCTGAGCTGCTGCGCGTTGCGCGCGCCGACGATCGGCGCTGCCACGCCGGGCCGGTCGCGGACCCAGGCCAGGGCCACCTGCAGTGGCGTCACCGCCAGCCCGTCGGCGGCGGTCGACACGGCGTCCACGATGCGGCTCGCCGTGTCGTCCAGGTACGGCGCGACGAAGGGCGCGAGGTGCTCCGAGGCACCGCGGGAGTCCGGCGGGGTGGCGTCACCCCGGTACTTGCCCGTCAGCACCCCGCGCCCCAGCGGCGACGACGGCAGCAGCCCGATGCCCAGGTCGAGCGCGGCCGGCAGCACCTCGCGCTCGACGCCCCGCTGGAGCAGCGAGTACTCGAGCTGCGTGGCGGCCAGCCGGGTCCGGGTGCCGGGCGCGGCCAGCTGCCAGGTGCCGGCCTTGGCCAGTTGCCAGCCGCAGAAGTTGGAGACCGCCGCGTAGCGGGCCCGCCCGCTGGCGACCGCGACGTCGAGTGCCTGGAGGGTCTCCTCCAGGGGGGTCTCCGGGTCGTAGGCGTGCACGTGCCACACGTCGACGTAGTCGGTGCCGAGCCGGGCGAGCGAGGCGTCGAGCGCGGAGAGCAGATGGCCGCGGGAGCCGTCGACGCGGCGGTCGGGGTCGGGCACGCTCCCGGCCTTGGTCGAGACGATCAGGTCCCGGCGGGGAACGAGGCCGTCCATCAGCCTGCCCAGCAGGTACTCGGCCTCACCGTCGCCGTACACGTCGGCCGTGTCGACGAGGGTGCCGCCCGCCTCCCAGAACGTCTTCACGAGGTCCGCGGCGTCGTGCTCGTCGGTGTCCCGCCCCCAGGTCAGGGTGCCGAGCCCGATGCGGGACACGCGCAGGCCGGTGCGGCCGAGATGCCTCTGCTCCATGAACGCCGAGATTACTGGCCAGAACCTACCGTGTGGGTGGCTGTGGACGACCGATTTCCGGGGGCGGACGGTGGGCTTCCCGGGCCCGCCGCAAGCGGCCGCGCGACCGCCGCGGTTCGGCGCGCGGCCCCCACAGCCGGGTGCGCGGCCGGCGCCGTGCGCCGCCCGGCCGCCGCAGCCCGCCCCCCGAGGTCAGCAGCTGCCGTCCGACACCTGAAGACCCTTGTTCGCGCCCGCCGTGCGGTTCACGACGGCCGGGACGCAGCCGGCCGCGTCGAGGCGGTGGGAGTAAGGGATGGAGACCGTGGTGTTCGAGGTCGGGTCGGGACCGGCCGGCCGGTTCTCGCTGCCCGGCCGGGACCACGTCACGTTGTCGAACACGTTGCCGGCGACCTGCCAGTAGCCGGCCTCGTCGGTGTAGAAGGTGCCGAGGACGTCCTTGGAGTCCTCGAAGTAGTTGTTGTCGACCCTGGCGCGGGCGCCCGCCCGGGAGTTGATGCCGGATTCGTTGAGGCGCACGTAGTGGTTGTTGTACATGTGTGCGATGCCGCCGCGCAGCAGCGGGGCGCGGGAGTCGATGTTCTCGTAGCGGTTGTGGTGGTAGGTGATGAACCCGTTCGACCGGTCGCTCTCGCTGCTGCCGACCAGGCCGCCGCGGCCGGAGTTGCGCAGGACGCTGTAGGACAGCGTCACGTACTGGGTGTTGTTCTTCATGTCGAACAGGCCGTCGTAGCCCTCCGACTCGCCGCCCGAGGCCTCCAGCGTGGTGTGGTCGACCCAGACGTTGCGGACGTTGCTCTCCATGCCGATGGCGTCGCCGCCGTTGGACGTGGGGGAGCCGGACTTCTTGACGTTCCGCACGGTCACGTTCTGGATGACGATGTTCCGCGATTCGCGGATGTGGATGCCCACTTGGTCGAAGACGGCACCGCCGCCGACGCCGACCAGGGTCACGTTGCTGATCTTCTTGAGCTCGATCACGCCGTCGGCGGTGTCGCAGCTGCTGCCGGAGACCTTCTTGGTGTTGGCGTGGGTGATGGTCCCGGTGACCTCGATGGTGAGGGGCGTGCTGCTGCTCGCCCGGCCGCACAGGGCGGCGTGGATCGCGGTACCGGTCGTCGCCCGGACCGTCTGCCCGCCGGCGCCGCCGGTGGTCCCGCCGTTCTGGGTCGCGTAGCCGGTGACGCCACCGGTCGCGGCCGACGCCTGAGGTGTCGTCACCAGCGTTGCGGTGGTGGCGGCCAGGGCCAGGGTCGCCAGGGTCGCGCCGAGTCGCAGTGGGGCTGCTCGCTTCATCCGTGCCTCTCCGTTCCGTGCGGAGTGCGGGTGGGGTTAGAAAGCGCTTTCTCGACGAGACGGTAGGGAACCTGGTGTGCACGCGTCAATGGTCGCGTACTTGATCCTTGTTCACACACCTGAAAGGTGGTGGCTGTACCGCTGTCCCGTGCGGCGGCCCCGCGCTAAGGTCGGCGCACAAGGCACGTTACTGATCAGTAAGGGGAATCGGCATGCAGCTCGGTATCAACCTCGGCTACTGGGGTGCCGGAATGGACGCGGACAACCTGGCCGTCGCCCAGGAGGCCGACCGGCTCGGCTACGCCGTCTGCTGGGCCGCCGAGGCCTACGGATCCGACGCCGCGACCGTGCTGAGCTGGGTCGCCGCCCAGACCGAGCGCATCGACGTGGGCTCCGCCATCTTCCAGATCCCGGCCCGGCAGCCCGCGATGACCGCGATGACCGCCGCCACCCTCGACTCCCTGTCCGGCGGCCGCTTCCGCCTCGGCCTCGGCGTCTCCGGCCCGCAGGTCTCCGAGGGCTGGTACGGCGTGAAGTTCGACAAGCCGCTCGCCCGCACCCGGGAGTACGTCGAGATCGTCCGCAAGGCGATGACCCGCGAACGGCTGACGTACGAGGGACAGCACTGGACCCTGCCCCTGCCCGGCGGCCCCGGCAAGCCCATCAAGCTGACCGTGCACCCGCAGCGCGAGCACATCCCGCTGTACATCGCCGCGATCGGCCCCAGGAACCTCGAGCAGACCGGTGAGATCGCCGACGGGGCCCTGCTGATCTTCCCGTCCGCCGAGCACCTCGAGGACACCACGATCAGGCACCTGCGCGCCGGGCGGGAGAAGGCCGGCAAGACGCTCGACGGGTTCGACGTGTGCCCGACCCTGCCGCTCGCGGTCGGCGACGACAAGGACGTGGCCGCGCTCGCCGACACCTTCCGCCCCTACACCGCGCTGTACGTCGGCGGCATGGGCAGCCCCAAGCAGAACTTCTACAACCAGCTCGCCCAGCGCATGGGCTACGAGCGGGAAGCCGCCGAGATCCAGAGCAGGTACCTCTCCGGCGACAAGCAGGGCGCCGCGGCCGCCGTGCCGCACGACCTGATCGACAGGACGACCCTGCTCGGCTCCGTCGACCGGATCGCCGACCGCATGAAGGCGTACGCCGCGGCCGGGGTCACCACCCTGTCCCTCGCGCCGGCGGGCTTCACGCTCGACGAGCGGCTCGCCTCCCTGCGCGCCGGCACCGAGGCCCTGGAGCGCGCCGGACTCGCCTGAGCCCTGCCTCGACGGGCCCGCCCGGCGGGCCTCTCGCATTCCTGCGGCCGTGGTGGGGGCTCGGGGGTCTTCCCCGCCACGGCCGTCACGCGGAACAACGCGCCGGGCCCGGCTCGGTTACGCCGTCACCGGTCCGCCCGGCGTGGCGCCCCGTACGTCCACCGTTCGGCGGAGCCGTCCCCCACACCTGTTGCAGCGCCCTGCACCCCGCACTTGACTCGTTCTTCGCGGAGACCTGCGGATCGTCAGCACGCGCACGGGTGCGCGGGAGAGGTGCTCAGGATGCTTTCGGCTAAGAGTCTGTTCCAGGAGATCCTCGCCAACGACGAGTCCTTCGCCCTGTTCTGCTCCATCGCCGCGAGCGGCGAGTCCCAGGGCGGCTGGGAGAACGCCCGCATCGCCGCGCTGGTGCCCGGCACCGAACAGGCGCTCGCCCCCAGGATCAGCCGGCACGGCGCCGACGAGGACAAGCACGGCCGCATCTTCAACGCCCTGATGAGGAAGCGCGGCCTCGACCCCGTCCCGGTCCCGCCGGACACCGACTACACCATGCTCCTGGAGAGGAACGGCATCGGCCTCGCGCACGAGCAACTGCGGCGCGACGAGCGGCTCACGGTCCAGGACATCGTCACCTACCTCTCGCACAGCCGGGTCACCGAGCAGCGCGCCTCCGAACAGATGCAGCTGCTGCGCAAGCACTTCGCCGACCACCCCGACATCGGCCGGGCCGTACGGCAGATCTCCGACGACGAGGACAACCACCTCGCCTACTGCCACGAGGAACTGCTGCGCTTCGCCCGCGCCGGACACGGCCGGGCCATCCAGCGGACCCTGCGCGCGTGCGCGCTCGCCGAGATCCGCGTCCACCGGGACGTCAGCCTCGCCGTCATGGCGCGCATGGGCCGCATCCTCGGCTGGTCCCGGGCGAAGTCGGCGGTGCTCGCGGCCGGCATCCACGCCCGGTACGCCTACGAGCGGCTGGGCGGCTGGCGCCGGATGGTGTCGCTCAGGACGCCCGAGCGCCGCAACGCCCTCGGCGGCCCCGCCACGCCCGAACCCGAGTTCGCCTGAACCGGCTCCGGCCGCCCTACAGCCAGCCGCGGCGCTTGAACAGCCGGAACACCATGAACTCCAGGGCGGCCATCAGGGCCATCAGCGCCGGGTACGACCACACCCAGCGCAGCTCGGGCATGTGATCGAAGTTCATGCCGTAAATACCGGCGAGCATCGTGGGAATCGCGGCCATGGCCGCCCACGCGGAGATCTTGCGCATGTCGTCGTTCTGCCGGACGCTCATCTGGGCCAGGTGCGCCGACAGGATGTCCGACACCAGCCGGTCCAGGTTCTCGACGGACTCGTTGACCCGCGTCAGGTGGTCGCTGACGTCCCGGAAGAACGGCCGGGCCCCGTCGTCCACGAACGGCACCGCCACGCCGTAGGGCGCCGTGCCCGCCAGCCGGCTCATCGGCAGGGCCAGCGGCCCGGTCGCCCGGCGGAACTCCAGGATCTGGCGCTTGAAGTCGTAGATGCGGGACGCGGTGTTGCGCGAACCGCCGCCGTCGGGGGAGAAGACCTCCGCCTCCAGGCCCTCCAGGTCGGCCTGCAGCTCGGTGGCGACGTCCAGGTAGTGGTCGACCGCGGCGTCGGCGACCGCGTACAGCACGGACGTCGGCCCGTTGCACAGCAGGTCCGGCTCCTGCTCCAGGCGATGGCGGACGGCCTTGAGGGGCGCGCTCTCGCCGTGCCGCACGGTCACCACGAACGAGTCGCCCAGGAAGATCATCAGCTCCTCGGTGGAGACGGTGTCACTCTGCGGCTCGTAGTGCACGGGCTTGAGCACCACGAACAGCGAGTCGTCGTAGATCTCCAGCTTGGGCCGCTGATGGGCCTTGAGCGCGTCCTCGACGGCCAGCGGATGCAGGCCGAACTCCCGGGTGACGTGCTCGAACTCGCGCTCCGTCGGCTCGTGCAGCCCGATCCACACGAACCCGCCCGCGTCCCGGGCCTCGCCCAGGGCGTCCGAGAAGTCCTCGGACCCCTCCGTCCGCTGCCCGTCGCGGTAGATGGCACAGTCGACGATCACGAAGCGAGTCTCCCGTCACTCGAACGACACGGCACGCGCGTGTGCGCCTACGCTGGAGCGCATGCCCACGCTGATCCTGGTCAGACACGGACGGTCCACCGCAAACACCGAGGGCCTGCTCGCCGGCTGGACGCCCGGCGTCGCCCTCGACGAGCGCGGGGCCGCGCAGGCCGCCGCGCTGCCCGGGCGCCTCGCCGCACTGCCCCTCGCCGAAGTCGTCGCCAGCCCGCTCCAGCGCTGCCAGGAGACGATCCGGCCCCTGCTCCGGGCCCGCCCCGGGCTGAGCGCGCACATCGACGAACGCATCGGCGAGTGCCACTACGGCGACTGGTCGGGGCGCAAGCTCGCCGAACTCAAGGACGAGCCGCTGATGGAGGTCGTGCAGGCGCACCCCTCGGCGGCCGCCTTCCCCGGCGGCGAGTCCATGCGGGCCATGCAGACCCGCGCCGCCGAGGCCGTGCGCGAGTGGAACGCGCGCGTGGAGCGCGACCACGGCGCCGACGCCGTCTACCTCATGTGCTCGCACGGCGACATCATCAAGTCGCTCGTCGCGGACGCGCTGGGACTGCATCTCGACCTCTTCCAGCGGATCTCCGTCGAACCGTGTTCCGTCACGGCGATCCGCTACACCCGGCTGCGCCCGTACCTCGTCCGGCTCGGCGACACCGGCGACTTCGCCTCCCTGGTGCCCCGCGAGGAGCCGCCGGGCGACGACGCCGCCGTCGGGGGTGGTGCGGGCGCACCGTGATCGTCGGCCGCAGTAGGGTGAAGCGGTCGCAGCAGTGCCGTGGTCACACGGTTCCCACGATTCCCATGGAGACAGGACGTGTCCCGTCAGGTGTTCCTCTACGACCATCCGGAGCGTTTCGTGGCCGGTACGGTCGGACTGCCCGGGCGCCGTTCGTTCTTCCTCCAGGCCTCCGCCGGCACCCGGGTGACGAGCGTGGCCCTGGAGAAGACCCAGGTCGCCGCGCTCGCCGAACGCATGGAAGAACTGCTCGACGAGGTCGTGCGCCGTAGCGGCGGCAGTGCCTCCGTCCCCGCCGTCGCGCCGTCGGAGATCACCGACACCGCCCCGCTGGACACCCCCATCGAGGAGGAGTTCCGGGTCGGCACGATGGCGCTCGCCTGGGACGGCGACGAGCAGCTGATGATCGTCGAGGCCCAGGCACTCGTTGAACTCGACGCCGAGTCCGAGGAGGACCTCGCCGAGGCGGAGGAGCGACTGCTGCAGGACGAGGAGAACGGCCCTCCGATGCTGCGGGTCAGGCTCACCGGCGCGCAGGCCCGGGCCTTCGCCAAGCGCGCCCTGGACGTCGTCAACGCCGGGCGGCCGCCGTGCCCGCTGTGCAGCCTCCCGCTCGACCCGGAAGGACACGTATGTCCGCGCCAGAACGGATACCGCCGCGGAGCGTGACGCCTCCCGAGGACGTCGCCGGGCTGCTCGCCGCGGGCGAACTGACCGTGCGCGGACGCATCCGTGAGGCCTCCAACGCGGCACTGTACTGCACGGTGACCCACGGGGGCGCCGAAGTGGCCTGCGTGTACAAGCCGGTCGCGGGGGAGCGGCCGCTGTGGGACTTCCCCGACGGAACCCTCGCCGGGCGGGAGGTCGCCGCGTACGCCGTCTCCGAGGCGACCGGCTGGGGGCTCGTGCCGCCCACCGTGCTGCGCGACGGGCCCTACGGCGAGGGCATGTGCCAGCTGTGGATCGAGGCGGCCCCCGGCGCCGAGCTGCTCGCCCTGGTCGACGGGGAGGAGCCCGGACCGGGCTGGAGGGCGATCGGTCTCGCCGAGGTCGGCGAGGGGCGCACGGCCCTGCTGGTGCACGCCGACGACGAGCGGCTGCGGCGGCTCGCCGTGCTGGACGCCGTGCTCAACAACGCCGACCGCAAGGGCGGTCACCTGCTGCCCACCGGCGAGGGGCGGCTGTACGGAATCGACCACGGCGTCACCTTCAACGTGGAGAACAAGCTGCGCACCCTGCTGTGGGGGTGGGCCGGCGAGCCGCTCACCCCGGAGGCGCTGGACGTCCTTGAGGGCCTCAGGAAGGACCTGGCGCCGGGCGGGGAGCTGGCCGAGCGGCTGGCGCCGCTGATCACCGGCGCCGAGATCGAGGCCACGCGGGCCCGGGTCGGCGCACTGCTGGCCTCGGGCACACACCCCGAGCCGGGCGGGGAATGGCCCGCGATCCCCTGGCCACCCGTGTAACGGGGCGGCGCGCCCCCGGCAGCACAGTGTCCGGCGCACCGCAAGAGCGCCTTCTCGGCCGTCCGGCCCGCTCCCGTTCGTAGAGGGAACTCCAGTCCGGTTAGGCTCAGGGCATGCATGCCTGGCCCGCTTCCGAGGTCCCCGCCCTGCCTGGTCAGGGCCGCGACCTGAGGATCCACGACACCGCCACCGGCGGTCCGGTCACCCTCGACCCCGGTCCCGTAGCCCGTATCTACGTCTGCGGCATCACCCCGTACGACGCCACCCACATCGGACACGCGGCGACCTACAACGCGTTCGACCTCGTGCAGCGCGTGTGGCTCGACACCAAGCGGCAGGTTCACTACGTCCAGAACGTCACCGACGTCGACGACCCCCTCCTGGAGCGGGCCCAGCGTGACGGACTCGACTGGGCCGCCCTCGCCGAGCGGGAGACGGCCCTCTTCCGCGAGGACATGACGGCCCTGCGGATGCTTCCGCCCCGGCAGTACATAGGCGCCGTCGAGGCCATACCCGGCATCGTCCCGCTCGTCGAGCGGCTCCGGGACGCCGGCGCGGCCTACGAGCTCGACGGCGACGTGTACTTCTCCGTCGAGTCCGACCCGCACTTCGGCAAGGTCTCGAACCTCGACGCCGCGGCGATGCGGCTGCTGTCCGCGGAACGCGGCGGCGACCCGGACCGGCCGGGCAAGAAGAACCCGCTCGACCCGATGCTGTGGATGGCGGCCCGCGAGGGCGAGCCCAGCTGGGACGGCGGATCACTGGGCCGCGGACGGCCCGGCTGGCACATCGAGTGCGTGGCCATCGCCCTGGACCACCTCGGCATGGGCTTCGACATCCAGGGCGGCGGTTCCGACCTCGCCTTCCCGCACCACGAGATGGGCGCCTCGCACGCCCAGGTGCTCACCGGCGAGTTCCCCATGGCCAAGGCGTATGTGCACGCCGGCATGGTCGCGCTCGACGGCGAGAAGATGTCCAAGTCCAGGGGCAACCTGGTCTTCGTCTCCCGGCTCCGCCGGGACGGCGTCGACCCCGCCGCCATCCGTCTCGCGCTGCTCGCCCACCACTACCGCGCCGACTGGGAGTGGACCGACCGGGTCCTGGCCGACGCCGTGGCGCGGCTGGACCGCTGGCGGGCCGCGGTCTCCCGGCCCGACGGGCCGCCCGCCGAGGCACTGGTGGAGGAGATCCGCGCGGCCCTCGCCGACGACCTGGACGCGCCGGCCGCCCTCGCCGCGGTCGACCGCTGGGTGGCCGGGCAGGAGCGGGACGGCGGCACCGACACCGGCGCGCCCGGGGTGGTCTCCCGGGCCGTGGACGCGCTGCTGGGGGTGGCCCTCTAGCCGCACGGCACACATACGTGAGGGGCGCCTCCCCGCCGGGAGGCGCCCCTCACGCGTGTGCCGGCCGCGCCCGTCAGTCCTCCGACGAGTCCTCGTCGTCCGTGCCCGGCTTCGGCGGCTTGGGCGGCCTGGTCCGGCCGCTGGGGTTGTCCCGCAGGTACGGCGTGCCGTCGCCGCCGTCCGTGGCGTGGCCGCCGGAGGCGGTCGGCCCGCCGCCGTCGCGGCGGCGCAGGTAGCGCTCGAACTCGCGGGCGATCGCCTCGCCGGAGGCCTCCGGCAGCTCGGCGGTGTCCCGGGCCTCCTCCAGCGACTGCACGTACTCGGCGACCTCGCTGTCCTCGGCGGCCAGCTGGTCCACCCCGACCTGCCAGGCACGCGCGTCCTCGGGCAGCTCGCCCAGCGGGATGCGCACGTCGATCAGGTCCTCCAGGCGGTTCAGCAGGGCCAGCGTCGCCTTCGGGTTCGGCGGCTGCGACACGTAGTGCGGCACCGCCGCCCACAGCGAGACGGCCGGCACGCCCGCGTGGGTGCAGGCTTCCTGCAGGACCCCGACGATGCCCGTGGGGCCCTCGTACTTGGTCTCCTCCAGGTCCATGCGGCGGGCCAGGTCCGGGTCGGACGTCGTCCCGCTGATCGGCACCGGCCGGGTGTGCGGGGTGTCGCCCAGCAGGGCGCCCAGGACGACCACCAGCTCCACGCCGAGTTCGTGTGCGAAGCCGAGCAGTTCGTTGCAGAACGAGCGCCACCGCATGGACGGTTCGATGCCCCGCACCAGGACCAGGTCCCGCGGCTTCTCACCGCCGACCCGGACGACCGACAACCGCGTCGTCGGCCAGGTGATCTTGCGGACGCCGGCCTCCATGAACACCGTGGGGCGGTTGACCTGGAAGTCGTAGTAGTCCTCGGCGTCCAGCGCCGCGAACACCTCGCCCTTCCACTCCCGGTCCAGATGCGCGACCGCGGTGGAGGCGGCGTCGCCCGCATCGTTCCAGCCCTCGAACGCGGCCACCATGACCGGGTCGATCAGCTCGGGAACCCCCTCGAGCTCGATCACCCAGCGCCTCCTTCCGACGTGCCCTCGCCTGACCACCCAACCTTACGGCGTGCGGCGGGGGCGCCCGCAGCCCCCTCGCAGGGGGAGTGCCCCATCACTGCCCCGTGATCCGCGCCCGGACACCCCGGGCACGGACGGGGGCGCCGGGGAAGGCCCGCGAGGTCCTCCGGGACACCACCGGGCGCGGCACTCCGCCGCGGGGGCGGGCACGCGGCAGGGGCGGCTCCGTCGGCGTGGAGCCGCCCCTGCGGCCGGGGTCACCCGGGGTGGTGCCTACTTCTTGTCGAGCACGTCCTGCACCTTGGCGCGGATCTCGTCGGTGGCCAGGCCGCGGATCGTCAGCGTGGTCCGGCGGCGCAGCACGTCGTCCTGCGTCTCGGCCCACTCGTGGTCGCGGGCCCAGACGACCTGCGCCCAGATCTCCGGGGCGTCCGGGTGGACGCGCTCGGCCAGCTCGGGGCTCTCGTTGGCCAGGCGGGCGATGTCGAACGCCAGCGAGCCGTAGTGCGTGGCCAGGTGCCTGGCCGTGTCGGCGGCCATGCGCGGGCCGGGCGCCGGGCGGTCGGTCAGCAGCCGGTGGGCCACCGCGCGCGGGTTGGCGATGCCCGGCAGCGGGAGCTTCTTCGGCAGCGCGCCGATGGGCTCGAAGTCGTCGCCCAGGGGGTGGCCCGGCAGCGACTCCAGCTTCTTCATGATCGTGCGGCCGATGTGGCGGAAGGTGGTCCACTTGCCGCCCGCGACGGACAGCATGCCGCCCCGGCCCTCGGTCACGACCGTCTCGCGCTTGGCCTTGGAGGTGTCGCCGGGGCCGCCCGGCAGCACCCGCAGGCCGGCGAAGGCGTAGGTGATGAGGTCGCGGTCCAGCTGCTGGTCGCGGACCGAGAAGGCGGCCTCGTCGAGGATTTGGGCTATGTCCTTCTCGGTGACCGACACGTCCGCCGGGTCGCCCTCGTACTCCTCGTCGGTGGTGCCGAGCAGCAGCATGTCCTCCCAGGGGAGGGCGAAGGTGATGCGGTACTTGTCGATCGGGGTCGCGAGCGCCGCCTTCCAGGGGGAGGTGCGCTTGAGGACCAGGTGCGCGCCCTTCGACAGGCGGATGGACGGCGCCGCGTTCGGGTTCTCCATCCGGCGCAGGTGGTCGACCCACGGGCCGGTGGCGTTCAGCACCAGCCGGGCGTTCACGCCGAACTCGTCACCGGACAGCCGGTCCTTCAGCTCGGCGCCGGTGACGCGGCCCTGGGTGAAGCGCAGGCCGGTCACCTCGGCGTGGTTGAGGACGACCGCGCCCGCCTCGACGGCAGCGCGGACCGTCATCAGGGCCATGCGCGCGTCGTTCATCTGGTCGTCGCCGTACACGGCCACGGCCTTGAGGTTCTCGGTGCGCAGCTCCGGCACGTCCTGCGCGGCCTTGGCGGGGGAGAGCAGGTGTCCCACGCCGTCGCCGAAGGCGGAGAGCGCGGAGTAGGCGAAGACGCCCGCCCCGAGCTTCGCCGCGCCGTGCGGCCCGCCCTTGTACACGGGGAGGTAGAAGGTGAGCGGGTTCGCCAGGTGC
Organism: Streptomyces sp. AHA2; assembly: GCF_036857595.1. Taxonomy (NCBI): domain Bacteria; kingdom Bacillati; phylum Actinomycetota; class Actinomycetes; order Kitasatosporales; family Streptomycetaceae; genus Streptomyces; species Streptomyces sp. AHA2. The sequence goes on along the minus strand of NZ_JAUQWJ010000009.1, from coordinate 174,181 downwards.
GGTGCCACCTGACGGGAGACCGCACGGCGCTCGAAGTGGTTCTCCGCCACCAGCTTCACCGCTCCGGTCTGCAGGTAGCGCAGGCCGCCGTGGAGCAGCTTGGAGGAGGCGGAGGACGTGGCGCCGGCGAAGTCGCCGGCATCCACCAGAGCCACCCTGAGGCCGGACTGCGCGGCGTGCCAGGCGGTGGAGATGCCCAGGATGCCGCCGCCGATCACGAGAAGGTCGTACGACGCCTTGGAAAGCTGCTCCCTGGTCTCGGCTCGGCTCGGGTTCGAGCCGGAGGCCGGGTGCGTCCCCAGGGCAGGCACGGACTGCAGGGTGGACTTGGTGGTCATGCTCTCTTACTCCTCGTCCTCGAGCCAGCCCATGGTCCGCTCGACGGCCTTGAGCCAGTTCTTGTACTCACGGTCGCGGGTCTCCGCGGCCATGCGGGGGGTCCACTCGGCGGCCCGGCGCCAGTTGGCGCGCAGGTCGTCGGTGCTGTTCCAGAAGCCGACGGCGAGGCCGGCGGCGTAGGCGGCGCCGAGGCAGGTGGTCTCGGCGACCATGGGGCGCACCACGGGGGCGTCCAGGAAGTCCGAGAGGGTCTGCATCAGCAGGTTGTTGGAGGTCATGCCGCCGTCGACCTTGAGGGCGGTCAGCTCGACGCCGGAGTCCTTCGTCATGGCGTCGGCGATCTCCCGCGTCTGCCAGGCGGTGGCCTCCAGCACGGCACGCGCGAGGTGCGCCTTGGTGACGTACCGGGTCAGGCCCGCGATGACACCTCGGGCGTCGGAGCGCCAGTAGGGGGCGAACAGTCCGGAGAACGCCGGCACGAAGTAGGCGCCGCCGTTGTCCTCGACCGACAGGGCGAGGGTCTCGATCTCGGCCGCGGTGGAGATCAGGCCCATCTGGTCGCGCATCCACTGCACCAGCGAGCCGGTGACCGCGATCGAGCCTTCCAGGGCGTAGACCGTCTTCTGGTCGCCGATCTTGTAGCCGACGGTGGTGAGCAGGCCGCTGTAGGAGTTGATGATCTTGTCACCGGTGTTCATCACCATGAAGGTGCCGGTGCCGTAGGTCGACTTGGTCTCGCCCTCGGAGAAGCAGGTCTGGCCGAACAGGGCCGCCTGCTGGTCGCCGAGCGCCGAGGCGACGGGGATCCCGCCGAGCAGGTCGCCCAGCTTGCCGCCCGTGATCTCGCCGTAGACCTCGGCCGAGGAGCGGATCTCGGGCAGGACCTGCCGGGGGACGCCGATCGACTCGCAGATCCGCTCGTCCCACTCCATGGTGTGCAGGTTCATCAGCATGGTGCGCGATGCGTTGGTGACGTCGGTGACGTGCTTGCCGCCGTCGACCCCACCGGTGAGGTTCCAGATGACCCAGGTGTCCATCGTGCCGAAAAGAATGTCTCCGGCCTCGGCCCGATCCTTGAGTCCCTCGACGTTGTCGAGCAGCCAGCGCGCCTTCGGGCCGGCGAAGTAGGAGGCCAGCGGCAGGCCGGTCTCGCGGCGGAAGCGGTCCTGGCCCACGTTGCGGCCCAGCTCGCGGCACAGGGCGTCGGTGCGGGTGTCCTGCCAGACGATGGCGTTGTGGACGGGCTCACCGGTGTTCCTGTCCCACAGCACGGTCGTCTCGCGCTGGTTGGTGATGCCGATGGCCTTGATGTCGTCCTGGGTGATGCCGGCCTTCTGGACGGCTCCGGCGACGACCTCCTGGACGTTGGTCCAGATCTCGTTGGCGTCGTGCTCGACCCAGCCCGGCTTCGGGAAGATCTGCTCGTGCTCCTTCTGGTCCACGGAGACGATGCGGCCGTCCCGGTCGAAGACGATGCAGCGGCTGGAGGTGGTGCCCTGGTCGATGGCGGCGATGAAGGGGCCGGCGGTGTGCGCGTCGGTCACTGTGTGCTCCTGGTCAGTCCGGTTTAAGGGGCTTTACGTACGGCGCGTGCTGGAAGTTTCGCGTCGGGCGCCGCATCGCGCCTAGGCGAACGCGACGTTGTAGATGCCTGCCGCGACGGCACCGCCGATCAGCGGGCCCACCACGGGCACCCAGGCGTAGCCCCAGTCGGAGCCGCCCTTGTTGGGCAGCGGCAGCAGGGCGTGCACGATGCGCGGTCCGAGGTCACGGGCCGGGTTGATCGCGTAGCCCGTCGGACCGCCGAGGGAGAGGCCGATCGAGACCACCACGAGCGCGGTGATCAGGGCGCCGAGCGTGCCCAGGCCGTTGCCCTTGTCGTTCAGGCCCTGGGTGAGCACCGCGAGCACCAGCACGACCGTGCCGATGACCTCCGTGGCGACGTTCTGCCAGGCGACGCGGACCTCGGGGCCGGTGGAGAAGACGCCCAGCACCGGGCCGGCGCCCTTCTCCTGGGCCTCGACGGCCTTGGTGGCGGTGTCCTGCGCGCCCGGACCGCCGACGATCTCCCGGTCGGTGAGGTGGGCGTGGAACTGGCCGTAGTAGGCGATCCAGACCAGGGCGGCGCCGATCATGGCGCCGAGGACCTGTCCGGCCCAGTAGACCGGGACGTTCTTCCAGTCGCCGTCCTTGATCGCGATGGCGAGGGTGACGGCCGGGTTCAGGTGGGCGCCGGACAGGGGCGCCGTGGTGTAGACGGCCGTGAGCACCGCGAAGCCCCACCCGAAGGTGATGGCGAGCCAGCCGGCGTTGCGGGCCTTGGAGGCCTTGAGCGTGACGGCGGCGCAGACTCCGCCGCCGAGCAGGATGAGTATGGCGGTACCGATGGTCTCGCCGATGAAGATGTCGGAGCTGGACACCCGCGACTCCTTTGTCCTTCGTCCAGGGGTGAAGTGCGTTACCGGCCTGGCGTTGTCACACTCTAGCGCGTATTGCCGGTAGCTGTTCGACAATGTCGACCGATGGACGGGAGTCTTGCTTCGGCGTTACGAACACGTCAAGAGCTCTGTTGGCGAAAACACGATCGTTACTGATCGACCCTGACACAGGGATCTTTGCCGCGGACGAGCGCGGACATGCCGGAGACCGGAGCGCCCCGCGGCGCCCCGGTCCTCCTCCTGTGACGTCAGAAGCGCCCGGCGCCCAGGTCCCGCGAGACCGCGCGGGCGCAGTCCCGCACGGCGGCGATCAGCTCGGGCCGCAGCGCCCCGTCCTCGTCCGGCCGGCACAGCCGCTCCACGGCGCCCGTGATGCCGACCGCCCCGACGGGCATGCGCCGCCGGTCGTGGATGGGGGCGGCCAGCGAGGCCACGCCCTCCCAGGTCTCCTCCACGTCCGCCGCGTACCCGCGCGCGCGGGTCAGGTCCAGGATGTGTTCGAATCCTTCCGGCTCGCACACCGTCCGGTCCGTGAACGCCTTGCGGTCGGCCTCCAGCGCCTCGCTGTGCGCCACCGGGTCGTAGGCCGACAGCACCTTGCCCAGCGCCGTGGAGTGCAGCGGCTGCATGGCCCCTATCTCCAGCACCTGCCGGCTGTCGTCGGGCCGGAACACGTGGTGGACGATCAGTACGCCCTGCTGGTGCAGGACGCCCAGGTAGACGCTCTCGCCGCTGGAGCGGGCCAGGTCGTCCGTCCACACCAGGGCGCGCGCCCGCAGCTCGTGGACGTCGAGGTAGGTGGTGCCCAGGCGCAGCAGCTCCGCACCCAGCTGGTAGCGACCGGAGGCGTCGTCCTGCTCGACGAAGCCCTCCTGCTGGAGGGTGCGCAGGATGCCGTGCGCGGTGCCCTTGGCCAGGCCCAGCGACGAGGCGATGTCCGACAGGCCGAGCCGCCGCTCGCCGCCCGCGAGCAGCCGCAGCATCGCGGCCGCCCGTTCGAGCGACTGGATGTTCCGTCCCATCGCCGTACTGCCTCCGTCCCCATCGACCGCCGACGAGCGGCACTTCAGCCCTCGTTCGGCAATGCCGAACACTACCGGTCGTTGCCGACCTCTCGCTAATGCCCGGTCGCCCCCAGTTCTGTCACGGGCGGCCGATCCGCCGCCACCACGTCGCCAGGGCCGGTCTGACAACGCCCTCGTGCCTCGCGACGCCATGCACGCGCTCTCGCCGCACCGGGCGCAGAGCCGAGTACATCCCGTACGACGCTCTACGCCCGGCACGCCGAGAGCACGCACCTGACGCCGCGAGGCCGCCCTCCGGGCGACGGCGGGAATTGTCAGACGGGCCCTGGTGAGCCGTCCCGGCGGCATCGGCGTCCGTCCCGTGGACGCACTGCCCATCCGGGGCCACGGGCGGTTACGCTGGCGCGGTGCGCCCGTCCCCGGAGTCCCTCCGGGGGGCCGGGCAGCCGCAAGCCGACAGCCGTCGCACCCGAGGGAGCCCTTCACATGGCCTCGTTGCCGCCGTCCCCTTCCGCAGACAGCCGGACCCGCGTGTCCGCCCTCCGAGAGGCTCTGGCCAGCCGTGTGGTCGTGGCCGACGGGGCCATGGGCACCATGCTCCAGGCGCAGGACCCGACCCTGGAGGACTTCCAGAACCTCGAGGGCTGCAACGAGATCCTCAACGTGACGCGGCCCGACATCGTCCGGTCGGTCCACGCGGAGTACTTCGACGCCGGCGTGGACTGCGTGGAGACCAACACCTTCGGCGCCAACCTCACCGCCCTCGGCGAGTACGACATTCCCGAGCGCGTCGCCGAGCTGTCCGAGGCCGGGGCCCGGATCGCCCGCGAGACGGCCGACGAGTACACCCGGACCACGGGACGGCAGCGCTGGGTGCTCGGCTCCATGGGTCCCGGCACCAAGCTGCCCACGCTCGGCCACACCACGTTCGGCGCCATCCGCGACGCGTACCAGCAGAACGCCGAGGGCCTGCTCGCGGGCGGCGCCGACGCGCTGCTGGTGGAGACCACCCAGGACCTGCTGCAGACCAAGGCCTCCGTCATCGCGGCCCGCCGGGCCATGGAGGCCACCGGCCACACCGTCCCGCTGATCGTGTCGGTGACGGTCGAGACCACCGGCACCATGCTGCTGGGCTCGGAGATCGGTGCCGCCCTGACCGCGCTGGAGCCGCTCGGCATCGACATGATCGGCCTGAACTGTGCCACCGGCCCGGCCGAGATGAGCGAGCACCTGCGCTACCTGTCCCGGCACTCGCGCGTCCCGCTGTCCTGCATGCCCAACGCCGGCCTCCCGGTGCTCACCAAGGACGGCGCGCACTACCCGCTGACCGCGCCCGAGCTGGCCGACGCCCAGAGCACCTTCGTCCGCGACTACGGCCTCTCCCTGGTCGGCGGCTGCTGCGGCACCACTCCCGAGCACCTGCGTCAGCTGGTCGAGCGGGTGCGGGAGACCGCGCCCACCGAGCGTTCCCCGCAGCCCGAGCCGGGCGCGGCCTCCCTCTACCAGTCGGTCCCGTTCCGGCAGGACACCTCCTACCTGGCCATCGGAGAGCGAACCAACGCCAACGGTTCGAAGAAGTTCCGCGAGGCCATGCTGGAGGGCCGCTGGGACGACTGCGTGGAGATGGCCCGCGACCAGATCCGCGAGGGCGCGCACATGCTCGACCTGTGCGTGGACTACGTGGGCCGGGACGGTGTGGCGGACATGGAGGAGCTGGCCGGCCGCTTCGCCACCGCCTCCACGCTGCCGGTCGTGCTGGACTCCACCGAGGTCGACGTCATCCGGGCCGGCCTGGAGAAGCTCGGCGGCCGTGCGGTGATCAACTCGGTGAACTACGAGGACGGCGACGGCCCCGAGTCCCGCTTCGCCAAGGTCACGGCCCTGGCCAAGGAGCACGGCGCGGCCCTGATCGCGCTGACCATCGACGAGGAGGGCCAGGCCCGCACCGCGGAGAAGAAGGTCGAGATCGCCGAGCGGCTGATCGGCGACCTGACCGGGAACTGGGGCATCCGCGAGGAGGACATCCTCGTGGACTGCCTGACCTTCACCATCTGCACCGGCCAGGAGGAATCCCGCAAGGACGGCGTCGCCACCATCGAGGGCATCCGCGAGCTGAAGCGCCGCCACCCGAAGGTGCAGACCACGCTGGGCCTGTCCAACATCTCCTTCGGCCTGAACCCGGCCGCCCGCATCCTGCTGAACTCCGTCTTCCTCGACGAGTGCGTCAAGGCGGGCCTGGACTCGGCGATCGTCCACGCGAGCAAAATCCTGCCCATCGCCCGCTTCAGCGACGAAGAAGTCCGGACGGCTCTGGATCTGATCTACGACCGCCGCGCCGAGGGCTACGACCCGCTGCAGAAGCTGATGCAGCTCTTCGAGGGCGCCACCGCCAAGTCCCTCAAGGCCGGCAAGGCCGAGGAGCTCGCCGCCCTGCCGCTGGACGAGCGCCTCAAGCGCCGGATCATCGACGGCGAGCGCAACGGCCTCGAGGCCGACCTGGACGAGGCCCTGCAGACCCGCCCCGCCCTCGAGATCGTCAACGAGACCCTGCTGGACGGCATGAAGGTCGTCGGCGAGCTGTTCGGCTCGGGCCAGATGCAGTTGCCGTTCGTGCTGCAGTCCGCCGAGGTCATGAAGACGGCCGTGGCACACCTCGAACCGCACATGGAGAAGACCGACGAGGCCGGCAAGGGCACCATCGTGCTGGCCACCGTGCGCGGCGACGTGCACGACATCGGCAAGAACCTCGTCGACATCATCCTGTCCAACAACGGCTACAACGTCGTCAACCTCGGCATCAAGCAGCCGGTCTCCGCCATCCTGGAGGCCGCCGAGGAGCACAAGGCCGACGTGATCGGCATGTCCGGACTGCTGGTGAAGTCCACGGTGATCATGAAGGAGAACCTGGAGGAACTGAACCAGCGCGGTCTGGCCTCCGGCTACCCCGTCATCCTCGGCGGCGCGGCCCTCACCCGCGCCTACGTCGAGCAGGACCTGCACGAGATCTACCAGGGCGAGGTCCGCTACGCCCGCGACGCCTTCGAGGGCCTGCGCCTGATGGACGCGCTCATCGGCGTCAAACGCGGCGTACCGGGCGCGAAGCTGCCCGAACTGAAGCAGCGCCGGGTGCGGGCCACCGCCTCGGTGGAGGTGGAGGAGCGGCCCGAGGAGGGGCACGTCCGCTCCGACGTCGCCACCGACAACCCGGTGCCCACCCCGCCCTTCCGCGGCACCCGAGTGATCAAGGGCATCCAGCTCAAGGAGTACGCGAGCTGGCTCGACGAGGGAGCCCTGTTCAAGGGCCAGTGGGGCCTGAAGCAGGCCCGCACCGGCGAGGGGCCGTCCTACGAGGAGCTCGTCGAGAGCGAGGGCCGGCCCCGGCTGCGCGGCCTGCTCGACCGGCTCCAGACGGAGAACCTGCTGGAGGCGGCCGTGGTCTACGGCTACTTCCCGTGTGTGTCCAAGGACGACGACCTGATCATCCTGGACGAGCAGGGCAACGAGCGCACCCGCTTCACCTTCCCCCGTCAGCGCCGGGGCCGCCGCCTGTGCCTGGCCGACTTCTTCCGCCCGGAGGAGTCCGGCGAGAGGGACGTCGTCGGCCTGCAGGTGGTCACCGTCGGCTCGCGCATCGGCGAGGAGACCGCCCGGCTGTTCGAGGCCAACGCCTACCGCGACTACCTCGAACTGCACGGCCTGTCCGTGCAGTTGGCCGAGGCGCTCGCCGAGTACTGGCACGCACGCGTGCGCTCCGAGCTCGGCTTCGCGGGCGAGGACCCGGACGAGATGCAGGGCATGTTCGAGCTGAAGTACCGGGGGGCCCGCTTCTCCCTCGGCTACGGCGCCTGCCCGAACCTGGAGGATCGGGCGAAGATCGCCGACCTGCTGGAGCCCGAGCGCATCGGCGTCCGGCTGTCCGAGGAGTTCCAGCTGCACCCCGAGCAGTCCACGGACGCCATCGTGATCCACCACCCGGAGGCGAAGTACTTCAACGCCCGCTGACGCCCGCCAGGCCCCGGCGCGCACGGGAGAAACCCTTGCGGGGCCCGTGTGCGCGGGGGCACAGCCGCCGAACGAGGCACTTCCGTCGCGCACGACGTAGACTGGTCGGTCCACTGCAGGCCGGCTCCCTTCGTGGGAGCCGGCCTGATCGTCCCTCAAGGAGGTAGGTGGATGACCAGTACGGTCCCCGCGCTCGGCACCCGGACGGCCGAAGGGTCGGCCCTGCAGGCCGTGCTCCTCGACATGGACGGCACCCTGGTGGACACGGAGGGCTTCTGGTGGGACGTCGAGGTCGAGGTCTTCGCCTCCCTCGGCCACACGCTCGACGAGTCCTGGCGCCATGTCGTGGTCGGCGGCCCCATGACCCGCAGCGCGGGGTTCCTGATCGAGGCCACAGGCGCCGACATCACCCTCGACGAGCTCTCGGTCCTGCTCAACGACGGCTTCGAGAAGCGCATCGGCAGCACTCTGCCGCTGATGCCCGGCGCCGGGCGGTTGCTGGCCGAGCTGCACGAGTACGAGATCCCCACGGCCCTCGTCTCCGCCTCCCACCGGCGCATCATCGACCGGGTGCTCACCTCCCTCGGAGCCCACCACTTCCGTCTGACGGTCGCGGGTGACGAGGTGCCGCGCACCAAGCCGCACCCCGACCCGTACCTGGCGGCCGCCGCCGGACTCGGCGCGGACCCGGCCCGGTGCGCCGTCATCGAGGACACCGCGACCGGCGTCGCCGCGGCCGAGGCCGCCGGCTGCCATGTCGTGGTGGTGCCCTCGGTCGCCCCGATCCAGCCGGCCCTGCGGCGCACGGTCGTCGGCACCCTGGAAGAGGTCGACCTGGCATTTCTGCAGGGACTGATGACGGAAATGCGCTAGGTGTTCACCCAGCGTGCAACGGGGTTAGGGTGGGAATTCCGAAGGTGAATTCGAACCTCTCCGGATGGCCGAATTCGCGTACCACCGAACCTGGTCCGGGGTGTGACGTTCCCCACGCGGGCCGGGGTCGACAGTGGGACGGGCATGTGCTGCACACCCCCTCCGGGGGGTCGTCGGCGCGCCCTTGTGTCCCGATTGGTGGGACGCTGCACCAAAGCTTCCGCTGTCGGGTTTTCGGTGCGTCCACACCCGGTTCCGCAGCGTGATGGGCTCTCAACTCCGGTGGCTGCGAACCCTCCTGCCGGCCCGGACTAATCTCAAGGCGAGAACATCGCCCCATCCCGTGATCCGCTGCGCCACCCCTGCATGCCGGGTACACGGAGTCGACAGCTCTGGAGAAACTCGAGCATGAACCGCAAGACTTTGGTGCTGCCGGCCGTGATCGGTCTGCTCGCGCCGGTGCTCGCCGCCTGTGGCGGGTCCGACAGCGGGAGCGGGGACAGCGACGCGATCGTCGTCGGCACCACGGACCGGTTCACCGCCTCGAAGGAGGCCCCGGCGCCCCTGGACCCGGCGTACTCCTACGACGTCGGCACCTGGAACATCCTCCGCCAGACCGTGCAGACCCTGATGATCCAGCCGCGCGGCGAGGGCGAGCCGGTCCCCGAGGCGGCCGAGCGCTGCGGCTTCACCGACACCGGCAACGAGCGCTACGCCTGCACCCTGCGCGACGGCCTGAAGTTCGCCAACGGCGACGCCGTCACCGCGGCCGACGTGAAGTACTCCATCGACCGTGCCCGCTCCCTGAAGGCCGACAGCGGCGTCTTCGCCCTGCTGTCCACGATCGACACCGTCGAGACGCAGGGCGACCGCGAGGTCATCTTCCACCTCAAGACGGCCGACGCGACCTTCCCGTACAAACTGTCGACGCCGGTGGCCGGAATCCTCGACCCGGACGACTACCCCAAGGGCGAGCTGCGCGACGGCTTCGAGCTGTCGGGCTCCGGCCCCTACACCTTCAAGCCCGTCGTCGAGAACAACGAGCTGGTGCGGGCCGAGTTCACCAAGAACCCCGATTACCAGGGGAGTCTGAAGGTGAACAACGACAGGGTCGACATGGTCTCCTTCAAGGACACCGACTCCATGGGCGAGGCCCTGGACAAGGCCGACATCGACCTGATGACCCGCACGATGTCGCCCGACCAGATCCGCAAGCTCTCCGCCGGCACGGACTCCGACATCGACCTGGTCGAGATGCCCGGCCTGGAGATCCGCTACCTGGGCTTCAACACGGACGCCCCCACGGTCAAGTCCAAGGCCGTGCGCCAGGCGATGGCCCAGGTCGTCAACCGCAGCGCCCTGGTCTCCAAGGTCTACGGCTCCCAGGCCGAGCCGCTGTACTCGCTGGTCCCGGCCAGCGTCACCGGCCACTCCAACTCGTTCTTCAACAAGTACGGCGAGCCCAGCGTCACCAAGGCCCGGACCCTGCTCCAACAGGCCGACGTGACCACCCCGGTGAAGCTGACGCTGCACTACACCACCGACCACTACGGCCCGGCCACCAAGAAGGAGTTCGAGGTCCTGCGCGAGCAGCTGAACTCCAGCGGCCTGTTCCGGGTCGACATCAAGGGCACTCCCTGGGACACCTTCCGCCCGGCCGAGAAGAAGGGCGAGTACGACGTCTACGGCATGGGCTGGTTCCCGGACTTCCCCGACGCCGACAACTTCCTCGCGCCGTTCCTCGACGCCGACAACACGCTCGGCTCGCCGTACGCCAACAGCCGGATCCGCAACGATCTGATCCCGGAGTCCCGCCGCGAGGCGGACCGGCTGTCCGCCTCCGGCAGCCTGACCGACATTCAGGACATCGTCGCCGGTGACGTACCCGTACTGCCGCTGTGGCAGGGCAAGCAGTACATCGCCGCACGCGACGACATCACGGGTACCGCCTACGCCCTCAACTCCTCCTCCACGCTGCAGCTCTGGGAGCTCGGCCGAGGCGTGAGCGGCTGACGGACCCACCGGAACCCCGGGGCCTGTGACCGCGGCCCCGGGGAGCCGTGCCCGGGGCCGGGGACATGCTCCGGGTGCTCTCGAGAACCGACGACAAGGCACACACGTGAACATACGCAACCAGTGGCCGGTCCTGCCGATCGTGGCGGGACTCGCCTCCGGCCTGCTGACCGGCTGCGGCACGGAGACCGGGGACAGTGCGGGGGACGGCTCCAACGTGGTGGTGGGGATGTCCGACGACGTCCTGGCCACCGACCCCGCCTCCGGCTACGACCCGGGCTCCTGGCTGTTGTTCAACAACGTCTTCCAGTCGCTGCTGAGCTTCCCCAAGGGCGCCACCGAGCCCCAGCCGGAGGCCGCCGAGAGCTGTGCCTTCACCGACACGCAGACCACGGTCTACAAGTGCACGCTCAAGGACGGCCTCAAGTTCAGCAACGGTGACGCCCTCACCTCCGAGGACGTCAAGTTCTCCTTCGACCGCATGCTGAAGATCAACGACCCCGACGGGCCCGCGATCATGTTCCCCACGCTGGAGAAGGTCGAGACCCCGGACGACAGGACGGTCGTCTTCCGGCTCAACACGGCCGACGCCACCTTCCCGAGCAAGATCGCCTCCGGTGCCGGCTCCATCGTCGACCACCGCTCGTACGACGCGGACGCGCTGCGCAAGGACGGCGAGGCCGTCGGCTCCGGCCCGTACCGGCTCGAGTCGATCGACGACAAGCAGGCCGTCTTCGCGGTCAACGAGAACTACAAGGGCACCGCCGAGGTGAAGAACACCGGCGTGACCCTCAAGTTCTTCAACGGTGACCAGGCCGCCCTCAAGCGGGCCGTCCAGGACGAGGACGTCGACATCGCCTACCGCGGTCTCACCGCGGGCGACATCGCCGACATGGAGAAGGCCGACGACGGCACCGGCGTCGAGGTCGTCGAGGGCAGCAGCGCCGAGGTCCAGCACCTGGTGTTCAACATGGACCACCCGGTCGCCGGGAAGCTCGGCGTCCGCAGGGCCGTCGCCCACCTGATCGACCGCGAAGCCCTCATCCAGGACGTCTACCAGGGCACCGCGACCCCGCTGTACTCGATCGTCCCGGCCGGTATCGCCGGCCACAACACGGCCTTCTTCGACAAGTACGGGGCCCGCCCCTCCACGGCCAAGGCCAAGGAGGCGCTGCGCGAGGACGGCATCACCGGCAAGGTGAAGCTCACCCTCTGGTCCACCCCCGTCCGCTACGGCCCGGCCACCGACCAGGAACTCAAGGCCATCGCCGGCCAGCTCAACGCGAGCGGCCTGTTCGAGGCGAGCGTCAAGTCGGTCCCCTTCGGCCAGTACGAGAAGGACATCGCCGCAGGCAAGTACGGCGTCTACGTCAAGGGCTGGGTGCCTGACTACCCGGACGCCGACAACTTCACGGCCCCCTTCTTCGGCAAGGGCAACGTGCTGAACAACAACTACGACAACAGCACGATCACCGGTTCGCTCGTCCCGCGCACCGCGGCCCTGACCAACCGGGGTGCGACCGACAAGGAGTTCGGCGAGCTGCAGGACATCGTCGCCGACGAACTCCCCGTCCTGCCGGTGTGGCAGGCCAAGCAGTACGCGGTCGTCCGCGACGGCGTCTACGGCCTGGAGTACTGCCTCGACGCGTCCACCGTGTTCCGCTTCTGGGAGCTGAGCAAGGACGACGCCTGACCCCACACATGAAAGGGCCGCCCCCTGCACCGGCAGGGGGCGGCCCTTTCGTGTCTGGGGTCCGGGCTACTGTGCCCCGGGGCGCACCAGCCCGGACTCGTAGGCGTACACCGCCGCCTGCACGCGGTCGCGCAGACCCAGCTTGGTCAGCACGTGACCCACGTGCGTCTTGACGGTGGTCTCGCTGACGAACAGGTCCGCGGCGATCTCGGCGTTGGACAGCCCGCGCGCCACCAGCTTCAGCACCTCGACCTCCCGGTCGGTCAGCGTGTGCAGCGTGTCCGGCACCGGCTCGTCGCCCGAGGGCAGGTGCGTGGCGTACTTGTCGAGCAGCCGGCGCGTGATGCTCGGCGCGAGCATCGCCTCGCCCGCGGCCACGACCCGGATGGCCTGCACCAGCTCGTTGGCGGGCGCGTCCTTCAGCAGGAAGCCGCTCGCCCCGGCCCGCAGCGCCTCCACGACGTACTCGTCGAGGTCGAAGGTGGTGAGCACCAGCACCTTCGCCGGGCCGTCGCGCCCGGGGCCGGTGATCTGCCGGGTCGCCTCCACGCCGTCCATCCGCGGCATGCGGATGTCCATCAGGACCACGTCGGGCTGCAGGGCCCGCACCTGGTCGAGCGCCTGGAGGCCGTCTCCGGCCTCGCCGACGACCGCGATGTCCTGCTCGGCCTCCAGGATCATCCGGAAGCCCGTCCGGAGCAGCGGCTGGTCGTCGACGAGTAGGACGCGGATGGCCACGTGAGTCTCCTTCGCTAGTCCGGCCCCATTCTGCCCTGCGCGGGCCCGCCGGACTCAGCCGCCCTCACGGCAGCGGACGTGCCGCCCTCATGGCAGCGGACGTGCCGCCCTCATGGCAGCGGGCGTGCCGGTACCTCCGCCGCGCGCACCGGCAGCGGGTAGGGCGGGGGAGTGCCCCCGAACTCCGGGCAGTGCGCCTGGTGGTCGCACCATCCGCACAGCTTCGTGGGCCGCGGCCGCCAGTCGCCCGTCTCGGTCGCGAGCCGGATCGCGTCCCACAGCGCCAGCAACTTGCGCTCGACCCGCTCCAGATCGGCCGGCACCGGGTCGTACGTCAGCACCTGGCCACTGCCGAGGTACACCAGCTGGAGCCGGCGCGGCACCACGTTCTTCAGCCGCCAGACGACCAGGGCGTAGAACTTCATCTGGAACAGGGCGCCCTCGGAGTACTCGGGGCGGGGTGCCTTGCCGGTCTTGTAGTCGACGATCCGGACCTCGCCCGTGGGCGCCACGTCGACCCGGTCGATGATGCCGCGCAGCCGCAGCCCCGACTCCAGCTCCGTCTCGACGAACAGCTCCCGCTCGGCCGGTTCCAGCCGGCTGGGGTCCTCCAGGGTGAACCAGCGCTCGACGAGCTGCTCGGCCTCGCCCAGCCAGCGCGCCAGCCGCTCGCCCTCGGGATCGTCGGCGAACAGCTCCCCGACCTCCGGGCGCGACGCGCGCAGCCGGTCCCACTGGCCGGGGATCAGCGACTTGGCCCGCGGCGGCGTGCGCTCGCCCGCCGGGGCGTCGAACAGGCGCTCCAGGACCGCGTGCACCAGGGTGCCCCGGGTCGCGGCCTCGCTCGGCTTCTCCGGCAGCCGGTCGATGACCCGGAAGCGGTAGAGCAGCGGGCACTGCATGAAGTCGCTCGCACGCGAGGGGGACAGCGAGGCGGGAGGCAGCGCGGCGGACCCGGTCACCAGCTCGCTGACGGCCGCGGTCTCGGCCGCGGCCTCCGCGACGGTCCGCACGGCGTCGGCCTCCACCGGGACCTGCTCCGCGCCGGCCGCGCCCCGGACCGCCCTCTCGGCGCCGGCCGCCGCACCCCCGGGCGTCGCCGCAGTGCCGGCCGCCGTCTCGCCGGCAGTCACCTCGGCCGTGCCCGACGCGTCTGCGGAGTTCGCCGCGGTTCCGGGCCCGCCGTCCGCGACCGCCGCCCCGCTCGCGGCCGCGGCGTCAGCCCGCGTCGCCGCAGGTCCGGCCGGTGCGTCGTCGGCGGTCGCCACTGCGGCGGACATCGGCTCGGCGGGCCCTGCCGGGGCCGGTGGGTCCGCCGCCGCGCCGGGGCCGGTCCCGGGCTGCGCGGCGCCCTCGGTGCTCGTCTCCATGCCCCAGACCATACGGCCCGGCACCGACAGCGACCCACAGGCGTTCGTGAGGGAAGCCTGCAGGGGAGGTCGACGTACGGGAAACACAGGGGTGCCGGGGCGGAACGCGCCTCGGCTGACGCATACCATCGACTCGAGACCCTCCCGTCCGGCAGGCGCGGGAGACGCTTCGAACGAGGGGACACCGGTGGACGAGAGCGGCGGGCACGGGCGGCCGCGGTCCGGCAACGACGAGTCGGCCGAGCGCCACGCGGGGCTTGCGCCCCGGGCCACCGACCGGCCCGCCGCCGACGAACGCGTCCCGGCCGAACGGCACGTCGAGGACGACCACCCCGAAGCCGGCCACGCGGTCGGCCCCCGGCCCCACCAGCCCACCGAGGCGTCCCCGCCGGCCGGTTCCGCGCCGGACCCGGCGGACACCGAGCAGCCGCCGGCCCGGCCCGAACCGCGGCAAGTTGAGGACGAGGGCCCTGCATCCCGCCCCGCGCCGCCGACGCGGCCCGCCGAAGCGGTGTCCGCCGGGCGGCAGGTGCCGAGCGGCCCGTCCGCGGCCGGCGCTTTCCCGGACGCCGTCACCCCGCCCCCTGCCACCGGCGAACGCGCCACCCCCGGCGTCCTCTCCGCCACCGACCGTGCTCCCGGCACCCGCGACCCACAGGGCGACGCACTCCCGCAGGGCGACGCACTCCCGCAGGGCGGCGCACTCCCGCGGGGCGACGCGCACCCCCCGGGTGACCCGCACGACCGGACCGGCACCGTCGGCCCCGCGGCGAACCCCGCCGCTGCCGATGCGGACGGCCGTCGTACGCCGCAGAGCGACAGCCGGACCGGCGCCCCCTCCTCGGCACCCGGCCTCCACAAGTCCCAGGGACCCCGGCCTCCCGAGGGCGACGCCCACCCGGAGAGGGACGCCCACCCCGAGCGGGCCTACGCCGGTGGGGACCACGGCGGCCCCGGCGACGGCAAGGGGCCCGCCCCGCAGCGGCCGGAGCCCCGCGGCGGGCTGCTCATGGGCAGGCCCTTCGGGGTGCCGGTCTACGTCGCGCCCAGCTGGTTCCTCGTCGCCGCGCTGATCACCTGGGTGTTCGGCGGTCAGCTCGAGCGCGTCCTGCCCGAGCTCGGCGCCTCGCGCTACCTGGTCTCCCTGTTCTTCGCCGTGGCCTTCTACGCCTCCGTACTGGTGCACGAACTGGCCCACACGGTCGCCGCCCTCCGCTTCAAGCTCCCCGTCCGCCGCATCCAGCTCCAGTTCTTCGGCGGCGTCTCCGAGATCGAGAAGGAGGCCGAGACCCCCGGCCGGGAGTTCGTGCTCGCCTTCGTCGGACCGCTGCTCTCCCTCGTCCTGTCCGGCGTCTTCTACGCCGCCATGCAGGTGGTGGAGCCGGCCACCGTCCCGGGCGTGCTGCTGGCCGGCCTGATGATCTCCAACCTCATCGTGGCCGCCTTCAACCTGCTGCCGGGCCTGCCCCTCGACGGCGGCCGGATGCTGCGCGCCGTCGTCTGGAAGATCACCGGCAAGCCGATGACCGGCACCGTCGCCGCCGCCTGGGTCGGCCGCGCCCTCGCCGTCTCCGTGCTGATCGGGCTGCCCCTGCTGACCCAGTCCGGCGCCCTCGGCACCGACGCCGTGGACAACGTCGGCATGGACACCGTCCTGGACGCCCTGCTCGCCGCGATCCTCGCTGCGATCATCTGGACCGGCGCCGGCAACAGCCTGCGCATGGCGCGCCTGCGCGAGCACCTGCCCGAGCTGCGCGCCCGCACCCTCACCCGGCGCGCGGTCCCGGTCGAGGGCGACACCCCGCTTTCGGAGGCCCTGCGCCGCGCCAACGCCGCCGGGGCCCGCGCCCTGGTCGTGGTCGACGCCGACGGTCAGCCCCTCTCCCTCGTGCGCGAGGCCGCCATCGTCGGCGTACCGGAGCACCGCCGCCCGTGGGTCGCGGTCAGCGGCCTCGCCCAGGACCTCACGGACGGCATGCGCGTCTCCGCGGAACTGTCCGGCGAGGAACTCCTGGACGCCCTGCGCGCCACCCCCGCGACCGAGTACCTGGTGGTGGAGGAGACCGGCGAGATCTACGGCGTCCTGTCGGCGGCCGACGTCGAGCGGGCCTTCGTCAAGGCGATGGCACGGCCTTCGTAGGACCGGCGGCCCGGTGGCCCCACGGGTGGTCGGCGGGTCCCTCCGGGGCCGGTAGGCTGGTCACATGTCCGAACCGACCGGTGCCGCCCGCAGGCGCGGGCCCTTCAAGGTCGGGGACCAGGTTCAGCTGACCGACCCCAAGGGCCGCCACTACACGTTCACGCTCGAGGCCGGGAAGAACTTCCACACCCACAAGGGTTCCTTCCCGCACGACGAACTGATCGGCGCTCCCGAGGGCAGCGTTGTCCGCACCACGGGAAACGTCGCCTACCTCGCGCTGCGCCCCCTGCTCCCCGACTACGTCCTGTCCATGCCCCGCGGGGCAGCCGTCGTCTACCCGAAGGACGCGGGGCAGATCCTCGCCTTCGCCGACATCTTCCCCGGCGCGCGCGTCGTGGAGGCCGGCGTCGGCTCCGGCTCGCTCAGCAGCTTCCTGCTGCGCGCCATCGGCGACCAGGGCATGCTGCACTCCTACGAGCGCCGCGAGGACTTCGCCGACATCGCGCGGCAGAACGTGGAGCGCTACTTCGGCGGTCCGCACCCCGCCTGGCAGCTCACCGTCGGCGACCTGCAGGACAACCTGTCCGACACCGACGTCGACCGCGTCATCCTCGACATGCTCGCCCCCTGGGAGTGCCTGGAGGCCGTCTCCAAGGCGCTGGTCCCCGGCGGCATCCTGTGCTGCTAC
The DNA here is from genome assembly GCF_036857595.1 of Streptomyces sp. AHA2. NCBI lineage: Bacteria > Bacillati > Actinomycetota > Actinomycetes > Kitasatosporales > Streptomycetaceae > Streptomyces > Streptomyces sp. AHA2. The sequence goes on along the minus strand of NZ_JAUQWJ010000009.1, from coordinate 156,862 downwards.
GTCGCGACCACCACCCAGCTCGCCCGGACCGTGGAGTCCATCCGTGAGATCGGCTGCTTCAACGAGCCGACCTCCTGGGAGACCATGATCCGCAACTGGCACATCGAGGGCCTGGCCGTCCGTCCGGACCACCGGATGATCGGCCACACCGGCTTCCTGCTCACCGCCCGCCGCCTCGCGGACGGCGTCGAGCCGCCGATGCGCCGCCGCCGCCCCGCCAAGGGCGCCTACGGCGAGGACTACGCCGGCCCCAACGCCGACGGCGGCGCCGCCCGCTGACGCGACCCGTCACCGCACCCAACGCGCGGGCGCCGTGGCCGAGTTCCGGGATGACGAACCGGAACTCGGCCACGGCGCCTCTCCGTTGCCACCCCGGGTGAATCCGCGGAGAAGACCGTTGACCCGCGGGGAAGGCCGAAGCGCCCGCAGCGCGCCGCGTACCGAGGGCCGCGCTCGCGCGGACCTCTGACACGGCGGCAGGAAGCCAACCCTTCTCACTTCCCCGCCGCAGGACGCGCACACCCCGCCGTTCCCTGCGGATGTGACGTGTGGCACCATCGTGGCCATCCCACCGGCACAGCCCTCAGGAGATCCTCCTAGTGCAGCCTTCCGCCGTTCCGGAGCTCGCCCACACGCACACCCGCCCCATCCACTGGCTCGCCACCGCCACGGCCCTGGCCGCTGTGGTGGCCCTCTCCTCGGTCCTGCAGCCGGGCGCGGCCACGGCCGCCCAGCCGGACGCGTCCGGGACCAGGAGCGTCCCGGCGTACGCGGCACCGCCCGATCCCGCCGCCGTGACGTTCCCGCTCGAGTGCGGTCCGGTGAAGGCCGTCGTGCAGAAGAAGGCGTCCGCGGACCTCGACGGCGACGGCCGCCCCGAGACGGTGGCCGTCGTCCACTGCGACTCCCCGATGGGCACCCCGCCCGACGGCGTGTACGTCCTCACCCGGGACGCCGGCAGCGGCAAGGCGCGGGTGGTGGCCACCCTGCTCGACCCCGCGGACGGCACCACGGTCGGCGACTTCGCCGTGCGCGGCGGTGCCGTGACGGCGACTCTGCTCGGCTACTCGTCGGCGGACGTGCCCCGTTGCTGCCCCGACGAGAAGAGCGACGTGAAATGGCGTTGGCACGACGGCGCGTTCGTCCGCTCCACGCCGGCCGGTGCGCGCAGCGTGTGAGGACGAGGCGGCGGAAGCGTGTGAGGAATCAGGACAGCGGTCACGGAGTGTGCAGAACTGGTCACTCTGCGTCCGGTCCGTAGACTTCCGCCCTGTCCGAAACCCGACGCACGTGGATGCACTCGCCCGGACACTCCTTCGCCGAGTCGATCACATCGGTGAGGAGCGGCAGCGGGACCGGCGTCGTCGCCCCCTTCTCCTGGAGCAACTCGTCCTCGGCGCTCTTCACATAGGCCAGACCGTCGATGTCCAGCTCGAACACCTCGGGCGCGTACTGGGCGCAGATGCCGTCGCCGGTGCACAGGTCCTGGTCGATCCAGACCTCCAGCGCCTCCCCGGCGACGTCGGCTTCCTGCTGCACGCTCATCTCTCCTGCCGTTTCTCCGCCGTGGCGCACCGGGAATCCGGCCAGCTCCGACGGGTGTTGAACGCTTCGACCCTACCTGGGGCTGGGTTCCAATCATGTTCGCTGGGTATTCCCCTGGCGTGAGGGAGAGCGCAAGGGTGAAGATCGGACACACCCCGACCGTCTTTGTGATCTAGGGGTTTCAATCGACACCCGCCCAGGTAGGGTCTGGAAGCGTCCAGCTCCCCTTGGAGGAGGTGAGGACCGTGGCAGCCCACGACGACGACATGAACCGCGGCATCCGCCCGGGACGCGGGTCCGACGACCCGGCCGGGCAGATCGCCTACCTTGAGCAGGAGATCGCCGTCCTGCGACGCAAGCTCGCCGACTCTCCGCGACACACGAGGATTCTCGAAGAGCGGATCGTCGAGCTGCAGACCAATCTGGCCGGCGTGTCCGCGCAGAACGAGCGACTCGCCAACACGCTCCGTGAGGCCCGCGACCAGATCGTGGCCCTCAAGGAGGAAGTCGACCGGCTCGCACAGCCGCCGGCCGGCTTCGGTGTCTTCCTGACGGCGAACGAGGACGGTACCGCCGACATCTTCACCGGCGGCCGCAAGCTCAGGGTGAACGTCAGTCCCAGCGTCGAGCTCGAAGAGCTCCGGCGCGGCCAGGAAGTAATGCTGAACGAAGCGCTCAACGTGGTCGAGGCCATGGAGTTCGAGCGCGTCGGTGACATCGTGACCCTCAAGGAGATCCTCGAGGACGGCGAGCGGGCCCTGGTGCTCGGGCACACCGACGAGGAGCGGGTGGTGCGGCTCGCCGAGCCGCTGCTGGACGTCACCATCCGCCCCGGCGACGCCCTCCTGCTCGAACCCCGCTCCGGCTACGTCTACGAGGTCGTGCCCAAGAGCGAGGTCGAGGAGCTCGTCCTCGAAGAGGTCCCCGACATCGGCTACGAGCAGATCGGCGGTCTCGGCGGCCAGATCGAGGCCATCCGCGACGCGGTCGAGCTGCCGTACCTCTACCCGGACCTGTTCAAGGAGCACGAACTGCGGCCGCCGAAGGGCGTGCTGCTGTACGGGCCCCCCGGATGCGGCAAGACGCTCATCGCCAAGGCCGTGGCGAACTCGCTGGCCAAGAAGGTCGCCGAGGTGACCGGCCAGGCCGCAGGCAAGAGCTTCTTCCTCAACATCAAGGGCCCCGAGCTGCTCAACAAGTACGTCGGTGAGACGGAGCGGCAGATCCGCCTCGTCTTCCAGCGGGCTCGTGAGAAGGCCAGCGAGGGCACGCCCGTCATCGTCTTCTTCGACGAGATGGAGTCCCTCTTCCGCACCCGCGGCTCCGGTGTCAGCTCGGACGTGGAGAACACCATCGTCCCGCAGCTGCTCGCCGAGATCGACGGTGTGGAGGGCCTGCAGAACGTGGTCGTGATCGGTGCCTCCAACCGTGAGGACATGATCGACCCGGCCATCCTGCGCCCCGGCCGGCTGGACGTGAAGATCAAGATCGAGCGTCCGGACGCTGAGGCCGCCAAGGACATCTTCGGCAAGTACCTCACCGAGCGCCTCCCGCTGCACTCCGACGACCTCGGCGAGCACGGCGGCGACAAGGGCGCCACGGTCCAGAACATGATCCAGACGGCCGTGGAGCACATGTACGCGGAATCCGAGGAGAACCGCTTCCTGGAGGTCACCTACGCCAACGGTGACAAGGAAGTCCTGTACTTCAAGGACTTCAATTCCGGCGCCATGATCGAGAACATCGTGGGCCGTGCCAAGAAGATGGCGATCAAGGACTTCCTCGAGAAGAACCAGAAGGGTCTGCGCGTCTCCCACCTCCTCCAGGCCTGTGTGGACGAGTTCAAGGAGAACGAGGACCTGCCCAACACCACCAACCCGGACGACTGGGCCCGGATCTCCGGAAAGAAGGGCGAGCGGATCGTGTACATCCGTACGCTCATCACCGGAAAGCAGGGCGCGGACACCGGACGCTCCATCGACACGGTGGCGAACACCGGTCAGTACCTGTAAAAGGCAGGGCGGCTGCGGGTGCCCTTCGCGGGTACCCGCAGCCGACTGCTTTTCGGGCCACGGCTGGAGCAACGCAATGACGCAAATGATCTCCCCACCAGCGCAAAGGCGTTCTAGGCTCTTCCGTACCGCCGAGTCGCGCAGTGCGGGGACGGGCACCGCACACGCAACCGAGCGCCAGCGGTATCTGAGTGGCGCCCACGACCGAGGGTGCCGCCGGGCAAGGAGGGCCGCATGACCGTACGGCGAGTAATGGGTATCGAGACGGAGTACGGGATCTCCGTCCCCGGCCACCCCAACGCCAATGCCATGCTCACCTCGTCCCAGATCGTGAACGCCTACGCGGCGGCGATGCACCGGGCCCGCCGGGCCCGCTGGGACTTCGAGGAGGAGAACCCGCTGCGGGACGCGCGAGGCTTCGACCTCGCCCGTGAGGCCGCCGACTCCAGCCAGCTCACCGACGAGGACATCGGCCTGGCCAACGTGATCCTCACCAACGGTGCGCGGCTCTACGTCGATCACGCCCACCCCGAGTACAGCTCTCCCGAGGTGACCAGTCCGCGGGACGCGGTCCTGTGGGACAAGGCCGGCGAGCGGATCATGGCGGAGGCCGCGGAACGGGCCGCCCAGCTGCCCGGTGCCCAGCCGATCCACCTGTACAAGAACAACACCGACAACAAGGGCGCGTCCTACGGCACGCACGAGAACTACCTGATGAAGCGGGAGACCCCCTTCTCGGACATCGTGCGCCACCTGACGCCCTTCTTCGTCTCCCGCCAGGTCGTCACCGGCGCGGGCCGCGTCGGCATCGGCCAGGACGGGCACGAGCACGGCTTCCAGCTGAGCCAGCGGGCGGACTACTTCGAGGTCGAGGTCGGCCTGGAGACCACGCTCAAGCGCCCGATCATCAACACCCGGGACGAGCCGCACGCCGACGCCGAGAGGTACCGGCGGCTGCACGTCATCATCGGCGACGCGAACCTCTCCGAGATCTCGACGTATCTGAAGCTGGGCACGACCGCGCTGGTGCTGTCGATGATCGAGGACGGCTTCATCGCCGTCGACCTGGCCGTCGACCAGCCCGTGCGCACCCTGCACCAGGTCTCGCACGACCCGTCGCTCAAGCGGCTGGTCACGCTCCGCAGCGGCCGGACGCTCACCGCGGTCCAGCTCCAGATGGAGTACTACGAGCTGGCCCGCAAGTACGTGGAGGAACGCTACGGCGCCGACGCGGACGAGCAGACCAAGGACGTCCTGTCGCGCTGGGAGGACACCCTCACCCGTCTGGAGCACGACCCGATGAGTCTGGCCGGCGAGCTGGACTGGGTCGCCAAGCGGGAGCTGATGGAGGGCTACCGGCGGAGGGACAGCCTCGACTGGGACGCCGCCCGGCTGCACCTCGTCGACCTCCAGTACGCCGACGTGCGGCCCGAGAAGGGCCTGTACAACCGTCTGGTGGCCCGCGGCCGCATGAAGCGGCTGCTGGACGAGGCGGACGTGGAGCGGGCGCGCACCTCGCCCCCGGAGGACACCCGGGCCTACTTCCGCGGCCGCTGCCTCGAGCAGTACGCGGACGACGTCGCGGCGGCCTCCTGGGACTCGGTGATCTTCGACCTGCCCGGCCGGGACTCCCTGCAGCGCGTTCCAACCCTGGAACCGCTTCGCGGAACGCGTAATCACGTCAAGGAGCTCCTGGACCGCTGCCGCACCGCGGAAGACCTGGTCAGGGTCCTGTCGGGGGGATGAGCGCGGTGCGTGGGTACCCGGGCGGGGCCCGCCGGACAGGGTGGAAAATCCCGGGTCCGGGAATCATCGAGATGGCCCCCGTACGTTGGAGCAACTGCGGGGCCGTTGTCAGACCCGGCGAGTAGGGTCTGATCTTGACCGAGCAACTGTGTCGGGCGAACCGAGCGGGGTGAGGGATATGGCGACCAAGGACACCGGCGGCGGACAGCAGAAGGCCACCCGGTCCACCGAGGAGGTCGAGGAGCAGTCTGCGGAGGCGCAGGGCTCCGAGGACCTCAAGGAGCGTCAGGAGAAGCTGAGCGACGACGTCGACTCGGTCCTCGACGAGATCGACGACGTCCTCGAGGAGAACGCAGAGGACTTCGTGCGGTCCTTCGTGCAAAAGGGCGGCCAGTAAGGGGCCCGATCCCTCGCCCCGCAGGCGGGCGAGGGGCACGGGTGACGGACGGGCGGGGCGCGGAGCGCTGCGCACGGGGCAGTGGGTGACCTCGTGCTCCCGTGTGCGGCGCTCCGGGCGCCGGGGGCGTCCGGAGCCCGCCGGCCCGCCGGCCTCCACGCGGCGGGCGAATGCGGCGTCACCCCGGCGCAGTTGGTTGCGCCGGGCATGTGGATCACCGCCGAAGGACGGGTAGGGTCCGAGGCATACCGCGCCCCCGGTCGCAGCCGGACCGGGGTTGTACCAAGGATCGGCCCGACGTCACAGGGCGGGCTGTCGCATACGTGGAAGGAATCGCGTGGAAGCCAACACTCGCAGCACCGGGCGTCTACCAGCTGCCTTCCTGACGCCAGGCTCTTCCTCCTTCATGGACTTCCTCTCCGATCACCAGCCGGAACTGCTGCCGGGCAACAAGAAGTTGCCGCCCGTGCAGGGTGCTGTGGAGGCGCCGCACGGCACGACGATCGTGGCCGTGACGTTCCCCGGCGGTGTCGTCCTCGCCGGTGACCGGCGGGCCACCATGGGCAACGTCATCGCGCAGCGGGACATCGAGAAGGTCTTCCCCGCCGACGAGTACTCGGCGGTGGGCATCGCCGGGACGGCGGGCCTGGCCGTGGAGATGGTCAAGCTCTTCCAGCTGGAGCTGGAGCACTTCGAGAAGGTCGAGGGCGCCCAGCTGTCCCTGGAGGGCAAGGCCAACCGGCTGTCGACGATGATCCGCTCGAACCTCGGGATGGCCATGCAGGGCCTGGCCGTCGTCCCGCTGTTCGCCGGGTACGACGTCGACCGGGACAAGGGCCGCATCTTCTCCTACGACGTCACCGGCGGACGCTCCGAGGAGCACGGGTACGCGGCCACCGGGTCCGGATCGATCTTCGCGCGCGGCGCGATGAAGAAGCTCTTCCGGGACGACCTGAGCGAGTCCGAGGCCACGACGCTGGTGGTCCAGGCGCTCTACGACGCGGCAGACGACGACTCGGCGACCGGTGGTCCCGATGTCGCCCGCCGGATCTATCCCATCGTCACCGTGATCACCGAGGACGGCTTCCGCCGGCTCACCGAGGACGAGACGTCCGAGATCGCGCGCTCCGTCCTCCAGCGGCGGCTGGAGCAGCCGGACGGGCCGCGGGCCGCGCTGCTGTGAGCGGCCGGCCGTCTTCGTGAGGGTGGTCCAGTGAACCGACGGAATCTTCAAGAGAGGGACGGATAACCGGTGTCGACGCCGTTCTATGTCTCACCCCAGCAGGCGATGGCCGACCGGGCGGAGTACGCCCGCAAGGGCATCGCCCGTGGCCGCAGCCTGGTCGTGCTGCAGTACGCCGACGGCATCGTGTTCGTCGGCGAGAACCCGTCCCGCGCGCTGCACAAGTTCAGCGAGATCTACGACCGGATCGGCTTCGCGGCCGCCGGCAAGTACAACGAGTACGAGAACCTCCGCATCGGCGGCGTCCGCTACGCCGACCTGCGCGGTTACACCTACGACCGGGCCGACGTGACGGCCCGCGGCCTGGCGAACGTGTACGCGCAGACGCTGGGCACGATCTTCTCCAGCGCGGCCGAGAAGCCCTACGAGGTGGAGCTGGTCGTCGCCGAGGTCGGAGAGACCCCGGAGGGCGACCAGATCTACCGGTTGCCGCACGACGGGTCCATCGTCGACGAGCACGGCTCGGTCGCGGTGGGCGGCAACGCGGAGCAGATCAGCAGCTATCTGGACCAGCGGCACCAGGACGGCATGACCCTGGCCGAGGCGCTGAAGCTGGCGGTCCAGGCGCTGTCGCGCGACACGAACGGCAGTGAGCGGGAGATCCCCGCGGAGCGGCTGGAGGTGGCGGTCCTGGACCGGACGCGGCCGCAGAAGCGCAAGTTCAGGCGGATCAGCGGGCGGCAGCTGTCGCGGCTCCTCGGAGCGGACGGCGGCGGCACGCCGGAGGCGGCGTCGGAGGACGCCGAGTAGGCGGCGCACACACGCGAACGCGCGAAGGGCCCCGGCTCCGGCCGGGGCCCTTCGCCGTCCCGCCAGACGGGTCAGGGACCCCCTAGGAGCGGCGTGGCGGGGCCGTGGAGGCCCGAACGACCAGGTGGACGGGGATGTCGCCGCTCTCGGCCTCACGGCCTTCCAGGACGGCCAGCAGGGCCAGCATGCCGCGTTCGCCGAAGAGTTCCGCGTCCAGGCGGACCGTCGTGAGCTCCGGGTCGATGGCCGTGGCCAGGGCCAGGTCGTCCAGGCCCGTGACCGACACGTCGTCGGGGATGCGCAGGCCCAGGCGCCGGGCCGCCTTGTACGCTCCCGCGGCCAGTTTGTCGTCGTCGCAGACGACGGCCGTCGGGCGGCCGGCGGGATCGGCGAGCGCGCCGTGGGCCGCCGTCTGCGCCCCCTCGATGGAGATGGGGGCCCGGGCCGTGCGCACCGACGTGCCCGGAACCCGCGAGAGCCGGGCCGCCAGTTCCCGGGAGCGCACCTCGAACGTCCAGGACGGGACGTCCGCCGCCAGGTGCAGGAAGCGGCGGTGGCCCAGGGACAGCAGGTGCTCGGTGATCTGGCGGACGCCGTCGGCGATGTCCAGGTTCACCGTCGCCGCGCCCAGGCTCCCCGCCGGGTCGCTGTCCAGCATCACCAGCGGGAGCGCCTCGCCGCGGATCGCGCTGAGGGCGTCCGCCGCCATGGACGAGGCGATGACGCCGTCCAGGGCCGCCTGCGCGGAGGCGAAGGGGTCGCGGGCGGGGCCGACGCCCTCGGGGGAGGGGTACAAGACCACGCCGAAGCCGTGCTCGGCGGCGACCCGGGCCGCGCCCGTGTAGACCCCGGCGAAGAACTCCGTGGTCAGGGCCGGGACGACCAGCAGGACCGTGCGCGTGCGGCCCAGACGCAGGTGGCGGGCGGCCAGGTTGGGGCGGTAGCCCAGCTCGCGGGCGGCTTCCCGGACCCGCTCCGCCGTGGCCGCGGAGACTCGTCCGCGCCACTTGTCCCCGAGGACCAGGGAGACCGCCGCCTGGGAGACCCCGGCGGCCTGGGCGACGTCCCGGCTCGTGGGGCGGGTGCTGCCTCGTGCCACCGTGGGCCTGCGCTTTCGTCTGGACGGGCGAACAGCGGACATGGTACGTATGGAACTCGACGTTATACGTAAAACCTAGGGCGGGGACATGGCCACGGGATACCTGGAGATCCTTCGGGCGCGACACGCCGCCCGGCTGCTCGTCGGCACGCTCGTCGGGCGGCTGCCCAACGCCACGGCCGCCATCGCCGTCGTGCTGTTCGTCCGGGCGGAGGGCGGCACGTACAGCCTGGCCGGTGCCCTGGCGGCGGTGTACGGCGTCGCCAACGCCGTCGGGCAGCCGGTCCTGGGACGGCTCGTGGACCTGCGCGGCCAGCCGCTGGTGCAGCTGCCCGCCGCCGTGCTGTCGGCGCTGGCGATGGCCGCCTTCGCCTTCGCCGGCATCGGGTCGCTGCCCCTCGCCTACGCCGCGGTCGCGGCCGCCGGGCTCTTCACCCCGCCCCTGGAGGGCGGGCTGCGCGCGCTGTGGCCGTCGGTGCTGCGGCGCGAGGACCAGGTGCACACGGCGTACGCCATGGACGCGGTGGCCCAGGAGGTCATGTTCACCGTCGGGCCGCTCCTGGTGACCCTGTGCGTGTCCCTCTGGTCGGCCCAGGCCGCGCTGCTCGTGCTGAACGTGGTCGGGGTGCTGGGCGCCCTGTCCGTCGTCGTCTCGCAGCCCTCGCGCGCCTGGCGGTCGGCGCCCCGCGAGGCGCACTGGCTGGGCGCCCTGCGCTCGCCGGGCCTGCTGGCGCTGCTCGCGGCGTTCCTGTTCATCGGGATGGCCCTCGGGTCCATCACGGTCGCCTCCGTGCCCTACGCGGACGACCACGGCGGTGACGCCGTGTACGGCTGGCTGATGGCGGCGCTGGGCTTCGGCGCACTGGTGGGCGGTGCCGTGTACGGGGCCCGGCAGTGGGCCGGAGAGCCCGCGCGGCGACTGCGGGTGCTGGTGGCGCTTCTGGTGGTGTGTTACCTGCCGCTGATGCTGATGCCGGACGCGGTGCCGATGGTCGCCCTGACCGCGCTCGCCGGCGTCTTCCTCGCACCCGCGATCGCCTGCGCGTTCGTCCTGGTCGACCGGCACGCCCCGCGGGGCACGGTCACCGAGGCGTTCTCCTGGCTGGTCACCACCTTCACCGTCGGCCACTCGGTGGGAACGGGTGTCGCCGGGCCCGTCGTCGAGCAGGGCGGGGCCCTGTGGGGCTTCGCGGTGCCGGCCGCCGCGGGCGGCGTGTCCCTGCTGGTTCTGACCGCCACAGGACGGGTGGTCGCAGCTCCCGGCCAGGGAGCGGTCGTTGCGGCCGGTTCGGAAAATGATCCGAACCGTGCCCTCGAACCCCGTTTCAGTTCCGGGGATCGGGCGTAATGTTCCCTCATGGACCGCCGCATTTTCGGGCTGGAGAACGAGTACGGCGTCACGTGCACGTTCAGGGGACAGCGCCGCCTGTCTCCTGACGAGGTGGCGCGGTACCTCTTCCGCCGTGTCGTGTCATGGGGCCGCAGCAGCAATGTCTTTCTGCGAAACGGCGCCCGCCTCTATCTCGACGTGGGTTCGCATCCGGAATACGCGACACCGGAATGCGACAACGTGATCGAACTGGTCACCCACGACAAGGCCGGCGAGCGCATTCTCGAAGGACTCCTGGTGGACGCCGAACGACGCCTGCACGAGGAGGGAATCGCGGGCGACGTCTACCTCTTCAAGAACAACACCGACTCGGCGGGCAACTCCTACGGATGCCACGAGAACTATCTCGTGGCGCGGCACGGGGAGTTCTCGCGACTGGCGGACATCCTGATCCCGTTCCTCGTCACGCGGCAGCTGCTGTGCGGAGCGGGGAAGGTGCTGCAGACGCCGCGCGGGGCCGTCTACTGCGTCAGCCAGCGGGCCGAGCACATCTGGGAGGGCGTCTCCTCGGCGACCACCCGCTCCCGCCCGATCATCAACACGCGCGACGAGCCGCACGCGGACGCCGAGCGCTACCGCCGCCTGCACGTCATCGTGGGCGACTCGAACATGTCCGAGACCACCAACCTGCTCAAGGTCGGGGCCACCGACCTCGTGCTGCGCATGATCGAGGCCGGCACGGTGATGCGGGACCTCACGCTGGAGAACCCCATCCGGGCCATCCGCGAGGTCAGCCACGACATCACCGGCCGCCGCAAGGTCCGCCTGGCCAGCGGGCGTGAGGCCTCCGCCCTGGAGGTGCAGCGCGAGTACTACGAGAAGGCGCTCGACTTCTGCGAGCGCCGCGGCGTGCGCACCGGCACGGTCGAGCGGGTCCTGGAGCTGTGGGGCCGCACGCTGGACGCGATCGAGAGCGAGGACCTCGACCGCATCGGCACCGAGATCGACTGGGTCATGAAGTACAAGCTCATCGAGCGCTACCGGGCCAAGCACAACATGACGATGTCGCATCCGCGGGTCGCGCAGATAGACCTCGCCTACCACGACATCCACCGCCGTCGTGGCCTGTACTACCTGCTCGAGAAGAAGGGGCAGGCGGCCCGCGTCTGCAACGACCTGAAGATCTTCGAGGGCAAGTCCGTGCCGCCGCAGACCACTCGGGCCAGGCTGCGCGGCGACTTCATCCGGCGGGCCCAGGAGCAGCGCCGGGACTTCACGGTCGACTGGGTGCACCTGAAGCTCAACGACCAGGCGCAGCGCACCGTGTTGTGCAAGGACCCGTTCCGTTCGGTGGACGACCGGGTGGAGAAGCTGATCGCCGGAATGTGATCGCGTTCCGCCCTGCGCGCAAGGGCGTACGGCGGCGGCCCGGCCGACCCGGTGGACCGCCGGAAGTTCCCCGGCGAGTTCCGCTCGCTGGACGGCGGCGCTCCTGACCCTCCGCTGCCGAGCCGCACACGCGGTGACCTCGCCCGGGCCGGAAACCGGCCCGGGCGACGCCGTGTCGTCCGCCGGGCCCGGCCGGGAGTGCGCACGCCGTAGAGTGGCGGGCATTGGCCCCCCACCCCCGATCCCAGTTGGACTGATGAACTACAACACGAAACGACTCGTGGCCGCGCTGCTGGCCGTTCCCGCCCTGTTGTTCACCGCCGCGTGCGGATCGGACGACGGGAACAACGGCGACGCGGCGGCAGGCGTCGCCGAGGTCAAGGGAAAGGTCGGGGCGAAGCCCGAGATCTCCGTGCCCAAGGACGGTGACCCGTCCGAGAAGACCGTGGTCAAGACGCTCTCGCCCGGCAGCGGAAGCGCGATCAAGAACGCCGACTTCGTCCGTCTGGACTGGACCGTCGAGAAGTGGGGCGGCGACAAGGAGCTGGGCGGCACCTGGGCCGCCGCTGCGGCGGGGGACAAGGCCCCGCGCCGGCAGTCCGTCGAGCAGATCGGCAAGCCGAGCCAGCAGCTGCCCGAGAAGGTCCTCGACGCGGTGAAGGGCAAGAAGCCCGGCAGCCGGATCCTGGTGCAGGGCACCGCGGGCGACCTGATCGGCCAGAGCCTGAACACCTCCTCCGGCATCGCCGCCAAGGACGTGCTGATCTGGGTGGTCGACCCGGTCGGCGCGGCGAGCGTCGACGTCAAGGACGAGGTCACGGGCGAGCAGGCGGCCTCCGCGTCGGGCCTGCCCGAGGTGAAGGCCCCCTCGCAGAAGGCCGCGACGATCACCGTCCCGAAGGGCGTCGAGGCCCCCAAGGACCTGAAGGAGCAGGTGCTGGTCAAGGGCGACGGCAAGAAGGTCGAGGCGGGCCAGGGCCTGATCGCCCAGTACACCGGGGTCAAGTGGGAGGACGGCAAGAAGTTCGACTCCTCCTGGGACCACGGCGGCGCCACGGCCTTCCAGATCGGCAACGGCTCCGTGGTGGCGGGCTGGGACAAGGGCCTGGTCGGCAAGCACGTCGGCGACCGGGTGCTGCTGGTGATCCCGCCGTCGCTCGGCTACGGCGCGAGCCCTCAGAGCGAGCTGTCCAAGAACACGCTGGTCTTCACCGTGGACATCCTGGGCGCGGTCTGACCCGGCCGTCTGTGAGACTGTCCCCGACGCAGGTCACGCGACAAGGAGAGATGAAGTGAGCATCGACAAGCCCGAGATCGACTTCCCGGGCGGCGAGCCCCCGGCGGACCTCGAGATCAAGGACATCTGGGAGGGTGACGGACCGGTCGCCGAGGCCGGCCAGACGGTCACCGTGCACTACGTCGGCGTCGCCTTCAGCACCGGCGAGGAGTTCGACGCCAGCTGGAACCGCGGCACCCCCTTCCGCTTCCCGCTGGGCGGCGGCCGGGTCATCAAGGGCTGGGACCAGGGCGTGCAGGGCATGAAGGTCGGCGGCCGCCGCCAGCTGACCATCCCCGCCCACCTCGCCTACGGCAACCAGAGCCCGACCCCGGCGATCAAGCCCGGCGAGACGCTGATCTTCGTGGTCGACCTGCTCGGGGTCTGATCACGAGCCGACAGACTCGATCACCTGGGGCCCATGCCTGTCCGGCATGGGCCCTCGGCTTTTGCCGTACCACCGTGTGGCGGTACGGTCATCGCTCGTAAGCACCATAGGGAGGCGAAGCGCGTCGATGGCCATTGCCAAGGCCGAGCGGCTGATGAACCTGGCGCTGTGTCTGCTCGGGACCCGGCGGCCGCTCAGCAAGCGCGAGCTGCGCGACTCCATCGAGGCCTACGTCGAGGCGTTCGGGCCGGGCAACGGCTCGGCCGGTTCCGACGACTCGTTCAACCGCATGTTCGAGCGGGACAAGGACGACCTGCGTGAACTGGGCCTGGTGATCGAGACGGTCGAGAGCCTCGAGGGCGAGGTGGGCTACATGGCCCGCCGCGACAGCAACCGCCTCCCGCCGATCACGCTGGACGCCGAGGAGGCCGCCGCGCTCGGACTGGCCGCCAAGGTGTGGCAGCAGGCCCGGCTCGCCGGCGCGGCCAGCGGGGCCCTGCAGAAACTGCGCGCGGCGGGACTGCCCGAGGACGTCGACCCGTACGGGTCGCACGGCGCGCTGGAGCCGCGGATCCCCGTGCACGAGGCGGCGTTCGAGCCGCTGATGCTGGCCTGCCGGGACCGCCGGCCGGTCGTCTTCGACTACCGCAAGGCCACCGCCGCCCACCCCGAGCAGCGGCACGTCGAGCCGTGGGCGCTGGAGTGCTGGCGCGGTCACTGGTACCTGGCGGGCTGGGACCGCGACCGGGGCGCGGAGCGGGTGTTCCGGCTGTCCCGGATCACCGGCAAGGTCCGCTCCCGCGGCGGCCGGTACACGGCCCCCGTGCCCGACGTCGTCACCGTCCGCGAGACCGTCGCGAGCTGGGCCGGGGAGATCGCCGACCGTTCGGCGCGGATCCGGCTGCGCTCGGACGCGGGGTACCCCCTTCGGGCGAAGGCCACCTCGGTCCGGGAACTCGGCGACGGCTGGGACGAGTTGGAGATTCCGTACGGCCACGGGCTGGACGCCTGGCTGGTGGAGTTCGGGCCCGACGTCGTCGTCCTGGAGCCCGCCGAGCTGCGGGCCGACGTGGTGGACCGGCTGCGTGCCGTGGCCAAGGGCTGAGGGGGAGCGGAGCAAGACAGTGGCAGGCAAACCGGTCAGGCCCGTGAACGCCATCGACCAGACCCGGCGGATGCTCTCGCTGGTGACGTACCTGCGGGAGCGCCCCGGTGCGCGCGTCGAGGACGTGGCACGCGCCTTCGGCATCACCGAGGACGAACTGGTCTCCGACCTGGACGTGCTGCCCATGTGCGGCACCAGCTTCCGCGGGGGCGATCTGCTCGACATCGACACCGACGGCGAGCGCATCTGGTGGCACAACCCCGCCGCCCTCGCGGCGGAGGCGGCCGAGCCGCTCAGGCTGGCCGCCGACGAGGCGACCGCGCTGCTCGTCGCCGCCCGGGCCGTGGCCACCCTGCCCGGACTGCGCGAGAGCGACCGGCAGGCGCTGCTGCGGGCCACGGCCAAGGTGGAGACCGCGGCCGGCGAGGCGGCGGGCGCCAGCTCTCGGCTGTCGGTGACCTTCGAGTCCGAGGGCGGCGTCTTCGCCGACGTCGACCGGGCGATCGCCGAGCGCCGCCGCCTGTGGATCCGCTACTACTCGCCCGCCCGGGACGAGGTCACCGAGCGGGAGATCGACCCGATCCGGCTGGTCAGCGTGGGGCACACCTACGTCGAGGCGTGGTGCCGCCGCTCCGAGGCACGCCGTACCTTCCGGCTCGACCGGGTCGCCGAGATCAAGATTCTCGACGAGCCGTCGGCGCCGCCCGAGATCGAGCTGCGCGACCTGTCCGAGGCGCTGGTGCAGCCCGCGGCCGAGGATCCGGAGGTCGTGATCGAGGTCGGACCCGGCGGCCGCTGGGTCGCCGAGTACTACCCGCACGACAGCGCGGACGAGCTCCCGGACGGCGGGCTGCGCATCACCCTGCGGACCCCCGAACCCGCGTCGCTCAGACGGCTGGCGCTGCGGCTCGGACGGGACGGCCGGATCGTGTCCCCGCCGGAGCTCGCCGGCAGCGCCCGGCAGGCCGCCCGCGAGGCGCTCGCGGCGTACGACGGGATCGAGGCGGTCGAGGCGGCCGGTGCGCAGCGCACCGCGCCCGGGCCGCACGCGGTGCACGCGGTCGCGGACGCGCCGGACGGCGCGGGCGAGTGAACCCGGTGTGCCGGCGGTCCGGCCCGGCGACCCGGACCCGCCGGGGAGCCGGCGGTCCGGCGGGGTCGCCCGGACGCACCGGGCGCGGCACCCCGCAGGCGAACGACCCGAGGAAGAGGAGCGAGGTCTGTGAGCGAGTCGGTGACGTCCTCAGCGACGGGCATGACGGTGGAGTCCGCCTTCGCCGGGATGAGAAGCGTGGCGCCGGTGGTGTTCCGGGCCGGCTGCCCGGACTGCCGGGAGCGCTTCGAACTCGCCGCGGGCGCCCTGCGCCTCGCCATCGGCGCCTCCAGCCGCACCACCTTCTACTCCTTCACCTGTCCCCGGTGCGGCTCGTCGGTCCGCAAGCCGGCGGGGGAGCGGATCGTGGAACTGCTCACCGGCGGCGGGGTGCGCACGCTGCGGCTGCACTCCACGCTCTGACGGGCCGGGACGTTCCGCCCCTCGGGACGGTCTAGGCTCGACGTCATGTTCTGGCCGATGTTCGCGGTTGCCGTGGGGTTCGTGGGTCTTGCCGTGCTGGCGGTGTTCGCCGTGCGGGTCTTCGTGGCCGCGCAGGCCCTGGGCAGGCAGGTCACGGAGTCGGCGCGCCGGATCAACCGGGCCGCCGAGGATCTGGAGCGCGCGGCGGAGAGCGCGGCCCGGTCGGCCGACGCCCTGTGAACCGTCCGGCCCCGCGGAGCGCTTTGGGCCGGTTCGCCCTGTCACCGGGCGGGCCGGGACAGGTACGCTGCTGATCGTGGTCCGGTTAACGAGGCGCGGGCCGCGGACGGGAGTACGCACAGGGGACGCAGAGGGATTGCCTCACGTTCACCCCCGAGCGTTACGATCGCTGTCGACCCGATCGTTCGGACGTGTGTCCGACCGGTCGGACAGCACCCCACCACAGCCGCCTCGGTGAGAAGGTAAAGACTTATGTTCGGAAGGCTCGGAGCCCCCGAGATCATTCTCATCCTCGTCGTCATCATCCTGCTGTTCGGCGCGAAGAAGCTTCCGGACATGGCTCGGTCGCTCGGCAAGTCCGCCCGCATCCTCAAGAGCGAGGCCAAGGCGATGAAGGACGAGAACAAGTCGTCCACCACCCCGGCCGGCCCGCCGAACACCGACGAGCCCTCGCAGCGCACGATCCAGGCGGCTCCCGGCGACGTGACCAGCTCGCGCCCGGTCAACGAGCCCACGGACACGACCAAGCGCTGACGCAGGGCCGGTGACCTCCGGCCCGCCGCACGAGATGGGAACGTGGGTTGCTGAAGTCTGCCCGCAAGCAGGAGAGGGATCCCGAGGGGCGGATGCCCCTCGCGGAGCACCTTCGCGAGCTCCGCAACCGGCTCGCCAAGGCCATCCTGGCGATCGTCGTCGTCACGGTCGTCGCCGCCTTCTTCTACAACGACATCATCAACTTGATCACCAAGCCGATCCTCGACTCGGTCGGCTGTGACAAGACCTTCGCGGAACTGGCCAGGTCGGAGACGGGCACGAAGCCCTGTGCACAGATCACCATCAACGGTCTGCTCGCCCCCTTCACGCTGGCCCTGAAGGTGTCGCTGATGGCCGGTGTCGTCCTGGCCTCGCCGGTCTGGCTGTACCAGCTGTGGGCCTTCGTCGCGCCCGGTCTGCACCGACACGAGAAGAAGTACGCCTACGCCTTCGTCGGCACGGGTGCCCCGCTGTTCATCGCCGGCGCCTACTTCGCGTACACCGTCCTGCCCACCACGGCGAAGGTGCTGCTGGAGTTCACCCCGGGCGGCACGTCCAACCTGCTCCCGCTGGACGACCTGCTCGACCTGGTCCTGCGGATGGTGCTCGTCTTCGGCCTCTCCTTCGAACTGCCGCTGCTGCTGGTCATGCTCAACCTCACCGGGGTGCTCACCGGCAATCGCATGCTCGGCTGGTGGCGCGCCATGATCATGGGCATCACGTTGTTCGCGGCCATCGCCACGCCCAGCACCGACCCGCTGACCATGCTCGCGCTGGCGGCGCCGATCTGGATCCTGTACTTCGCCGCCGTGGCCTTCTCGCTGCTGAACGACCGCCGCCGCAGCCGCCGTGAGGCCCTCGGCCCCGCCGACGACGAGGCTTCCGAGCTGGACCTCACCCCCGAGGACATCGGTGAGATCGAGCCCGTGACCACCAGCCGTGCGGCCCTGCCCGAGCAGGCGGGCGCGGAGCGGGCGGAGCGGGTCAACGGGTATGACGACGTGACCTGAGGGATCACCGGACGACTCGTGCGGTCGCTGCCGTGACCAGCGAGATCGCCACTTTCGTCAACCCCACCGCGGGCCGCGGCCGGGGCGCCCGCGCGGCGCAGCCGGCCGCTTCCGCGTTGCGGGCGGCGCCGGGGCGCCGGCCGCCGTCGGCGGTGACGGCAGGGCCGACCCGGCGCTGCGTGCCGTCGCCGCCACCACCCCGCCGCCAACCGTCCCGCCCACAGGGCCCACCGGGCCCGGGCGCCGTCTGCACCGGCCCTTCAGTGGCTCGCCCTTGCCGATCGAGCGACGACGTCGCCCGCGTCCTCGGCATGCCCGTAGGGCAATCGGCCGCCGCGGGACGCGTGACGGCCGACGCGCTCAAGGGCGGCCGGATCCGCGGCATCGGCCTCGGACGGCTGGGGGAGTGCTGGTTCGGCGCGGTCCTCGCCTCCGGCCTCGGCTCCCGCGTCAGCGGCCGGGGCAACCCGTGCGGTGGCCCGCCGGCCGCCTCGGTACGGCCTCGCGACGATCGCCGACCCGGCCGGTCCGCGGCCGGTGCCGTACCGGACCCGGCTCGACGGCGGCGGGGCCCTGGACGTCGAGACGACCCAGGTGGCGGTCGGCAACCGCCCTCCTGCGGCGGCGGCGTGCGCATCCGCCCGGCGCCGGCCTCACCGGCGGACTGCTCGGCGTCACCGTGGCCCGGCACCGCAGCCGCAGGACGCCGCTGCGCGTCTTCCCGGGCGTGTACCGCGGGACCCACGGCGGGCACCCGGAGGTGAGCGTCCTGCGTGCGGCCCGCGTGGAGATCGCCGCCGGCGGCGGCGGGCGGTTACGCCGACGGGGAGGCGCTCGGCGCACTGCCGCCGAGTGCGCGCCGCGTGCCCGGGGCGTGCGCGTCGGCGGCCCCTGAGCTGCGCCGATCCGAGGTTTGGGAAACCCGGATCCGGATAATGATCGTCCTGTTGTCAGTGCGGCCCGGTACGCTCGAAAGCACGATGACAGAGGACCTCTCACCGGCCGAGCGGTACGCGGCAGCCCGCAAGCGCGCTGCCGAGCAGGCCACCGCGCTCGCCTCCTTCCGCGAGATGTACGACTTCGGCCTCGACCCCTTCCAGATCGAGGCCTGCCGGGCGCTCGAGGCGGGGAAGGGCGTGCTGGTCGCCGCGCCCACCGGCTCCGGCAAGACGATCGTCGGCGAGTTCGCCGTCCACCTCGCCCTGCGGCAGGGCAAGAAGTGCTTCTACACGACGCCCATCAAGGCCCTGTCGAACCAGAAGTACGCCGACCTGTGCCGCCGCTACGGCACGGACAAGGTGGGCCTGCTCACGGGCGACAACAGCGTCAACTCCGACGCGCCGGTGGTCGTGATGACCACCGAGGTGCTGCGGAACATGCTGTACGCCGGTTCGCAGACCCTCCTGGGCCTGGGCTACGTGGTCATGGACGAGGTGCACTACCTCTCCGACCGCTTCCGCGGCGCCGTCTGGGAAGAGGTGATCATCCACCTCCCCGAGTCCGTCACCCTGGTCTCGCTGTCGGCGACCGTGTCGAACGCCGAGGAGTTCGGCGACTGGCTCGACACCGTCCGCGGCGACACCGAGGTGATCGTCTCCGAGCACCGGCCCGTGCCGCTGTTCCAGCACGTGCTGGCCGGACGGCGGATGTACGACCTGTTCGAGGAGGGCGAGGGCCACAAGAAGGCCGTCAACCCCGACCTCACGCGCATGGCGCGCATGGAGGCGAGCCGGCCGTCCTACCAGGACCGCAGGCGCGGGCGGTCCATGCGCGAGGCCGACCGCGAGCGCGAGCGCCGGCAGCGCTCGCGCATCTGGACACCGAGCCGGCCCGAGGTCATCGAGCGGCTCGACGCCGAGGGGCTGCTGCCCGCCATCACCTTCATCTTCAGCCGCGCCGCCTGCGAGGCCGCCGTCCAGCAGTGCCTGTACGCGGGACTGCGGCTCAACGACGAGGAAGCGCGCCACAGGGTCCGCTCCCTCGTCGAGGAGCGCACGGCGTCCATCCCCCGCGAGGACCTGCACGTCCTCGGCTACTACGAGTGGCTGGAGGGGTTGGAGCGCGGCATCGCCGCCCACCACGCGGGCATGCTGCCGACCTTCAAGGAGGTCGTCGAGGAGCTGTTCGTGCGCGGACTGGTCAAGGCCGTCTTCGCGACCGAGACCCTCGCGCTCGGCATCAACATGCCCGCCCGTTCGGTGGTGCTGGAGAAGCTCGTCAAGTGGAACGGCGAACAGCACGCCGACATCACCCCGGGCGAGTTCACGCAGCTGACGGGCCGGGCCGGCCGGCGCGGCATCGACGTCGAGGGCCACGCCGTGGTGCTCTGGCAGCGCGGCATGAACCCCGAGCACCTCGCGGGCCTGGCCGGCACACGCACGTATCCGCTGCGCTCCAGCTTCAAGCCGTCGTACAACATGGCGGTCAACCTGGTCGAGCAGTTCGGCCGGCACCGCTCGCGGGAACTGCTGGAGACGTCCTTCGCGCAGTTCCAGGCGGACAAGTCGGTCGTCGGCATCTCCCGCCAGGTGCAGCGCAACGAGGAGGGCCTGGAGGGCTACAAGGCCTCCATGACCTGCCACCTCGGTGACTTCGAGGAGTACGCGCGGCTGCGCCGCGAGCTGAAGGACCGGGAGAACGAGCTGGCCCGCCAGGGCGCCGTCCAGCGGCGTGCGGAGGCCGCCGTCGCGCTGGAGAAGCTCAAGCCCGGTGACGTCATCCACGTCCCCACCGGCAAGTACGCGGGCCTGGCCCTGGTGCTGGACCCGGGTCTGCCCGCGGGCCGGTCGAACGGCCATCGCGGCCTCGAGCACCACGACGGTCCGCGCCCCCTGGTGCTGACCGCGGAGCGGCAGGTCAAGCGGCTGGCGTCGATCGACTTCCCGGTGCCGGTCGAGCCGCTGGAGCGCATGCGCATCCCGAAGTCGTTCAACCCCCGCTCCCCGCAGTCCCGCCGGGACCTCGCCTCCGCGCTGCGCACCAAGGCGGGGCACATCCCGGCCGACCGGCACCGCAAGCGGCGCTCCCAGGCGGCCGACGACCGTGAGATCACCCGGCTGCGGACCGCCCTGCGGGCCCACCCCTGCCACGGGTGCAGCGACCGCGAGGACCACGCCCGCTGGGCCGAGCGCTACCACCGGCTGCTGCGGGACACCTCGCAGCTGGAGCGGCGGATCGAGGGCCGGACGAACACGATCGCGCGGACCTTCGACCGGATCGTCGCGCTGCTGACGGAGCTGGACTACCTGCGCGGTGACGAGGTCACCGAGCACGGCAAGCGCCTCGCGCGGCTGTACGGCGAACTCGACCTGCTCGCCAGCGAGTGCCTGCGCGCGGGTGTCTGGGAGGGCCTCGGCCCGGCCGAACTGGCCGGATGCGTCTCGGCGTTGGTGTACGAATCGCGCGTCGGCGACGACGCGATGGCGCCGAAGCTGCCGACGGGCAAGGCCAAGGCCGCACTGGGCGAGATGGTGCGGATCTGGGGCCGGCTGGACGCCCTGGAGGAGGAGTTCCGGATCAGCCAGACCGAAGGGGTCGGACAGCGCGAGCCGGACCTCGGGTTCGCCTGGGCCGCGTACATGTGGGCCTCGGACAAGGGGCTCGACGAGGTGCTGCGCGAGGCCGAGATGCCGGCGGGCGACTTCGTGCGGTGGTGCAAGCAGGTCATCGACGTGCTGGGCCAGATCGCGGCGGCGGCGCCGGAGGGTTCGTCCGTCGTGAAGAACTCGCGCAAGGCCGTGGACCTGCTGCTGCGGGGTGTGGTCGCCTACTCGTCCGTGGGCTGATCGCCCGCCCCGCGAGGTCACGCCCGCAGGCCCGACCGGCGACCTGTGAAGGCCCGTTCACCCGTCGCGGTGAACGGGCTTTCGTACGCCTGTACCTCGTCACACCCTGCATTCGAACGGTGTCGCAGCGTGCAACCGCGTGAGCCTACTATCCCTTCGCGACCGGTTTCCGGCAGTTGCTGAATATGACACGGCGATGATCCGGTCGGACTAAGCTCGCCCGCAGCGCCCCGCCTTGAGGTGAATTCGGGCGCTTGTTCCCCAATGCGCAGAAGATCCCGACAGTTTGATGACCTACCCCTCTGCACGTCCACGCGAACCTCAGTCGACTCCTGTCAGAAGGCCCACATGGTGAGTGTCCAGTCCCCGCCCGGTCGCCGTGAACTGCCCGCCGGGCGCCTCCTGTTGCTGCCGGCCATAGTGATGGCGGCGGCGACCGGGGCCGCCGTCGCCCTGGTGACGGCACCGGCCCGGCTCGCCGTCGGCTGGTGCGGTGGCATCGCCACCGTGCTGGTGGTCGCGACCGCGGCCGAGGCGGTACGCCGCGGCCGTGCGCTGCGCAGCCGGCACGCCGAGCACACCCGGCGCACCGCGTACCTCGAACAGCGGGTCGCCGCCCTGGAGAACGAACTGATCCGCTTCTCCCGGGAGATCATCCCCGCCGCGCTCGACCTGCTGCGCACCGGAGAATCGCCACGGGAGGTGATCCGCAAGCTCGGCGTCGCCAACCCGGCCTACCGCGACCTCCCCGCGGATCAGGTCGAGACGCTGCTGACGGTGCTGCGGATCGTGGACCGCGAAGTGACCATGCGGGACGCCGCGGCACGCTCCTTCGTCAGTGTCGCCCGCCGGGTGCAGGCGATCATCCACCAGCAGGCCGCCGAACTGCGCGAGATGGAGGAGGACCACGGCCGCAACCCCGAGGTCTTCGACGACCTGCTGCGCATCGACCACGGCAACGCGCTGATCGGCCGCCTGGCCGACTCCGTCTCCGTCCTCGGCGGCGGGCGGCCCGGGCGGCAGTGGCCCGAGCCGGTGTCGCTCTACAGCACCCTGCGCGGCGCCATGTCCCGCATCCTGGAGTACCGGCGCATCCAGCTGTCGTCGATCGCCAAGGTCAGCGTCAAGGGCATCTACGTCGAGCCGGTCATCCACGCCGCCGCCGAACTCCTCGACAACGCCACGCGCTACTCGCCGCCGCAGACCAAGGTCCACGTCACCGCGACCGAGGTGCAGACCGGTGTCTGCATCGAGATCGAGGACGGCGGCGTCAACCTCAACGAGGAGGCGCGGGCCCGCATCGAGGGCCTGCTGGAGGCCGCCAAGGCGGGCGTCGACCTGCAGGACATCGGTGAGCACCCGCGACTGGGCCTCGCCGTCGTCGGCCGTCTGTGCACCGCGTACAACATGCAGGTCTCGCTGCGCGCGTCCGCGTACGGCGGCGTGCGCGCCATCCTCATCGTGCCGAGCGAGATGATCACCCACGAGCCCGGTGTCGGCCTCGCCCACGGCATCGGCGCCACCGGCATCCCCATGACCGTCGGCATCCCCGAAGGCCCCAAGCGCACGCCCAAGAAGCGGCGCCCCACCAGTCCGAAGATCCCCGCCACGGTTTCCCTGGAGGACGACGACGTCCCCGAGGTCACCGAGTGGACGGCCAACGGCCTGCCGCAGCGCCGCAGCCGCGTGAAGATGCCGCTCGCCGAACGCCTGGCCCAGCAGGCCGCCTACGAGCAGGCCGACCGGGAGGCCGAGGAGCGCGGCGAGTACAACCCCTGGGCCACGATCCAGGAGCCGGAGCAGAAGCCGCTGCGCGACATGAGCGCGCCCGACGCCCCCGGCAAGGGCCTGGAGGCCTTCTGGGAGGGACTCAAGCAGGGCATCGAACCCGGCACCCACCCCACCGACTTCATCCGCAACCCGACCAAGTACCTGCACCTGATCAACGATCCGGCCCCCACCGAGGCCGATGACGAGGGGGACCTCAAGTGATCCAGCAGCGAGGCAACTTCGACTGGATGCTCAAGCAGCTCGCCGACGGCGTGCCGGGCATCGAGATGATCGTGGTGCTCTCGGCCGACGGACTGCGCATCGCCCGCCACGGCGGAGAGCCCGACGCCGCCGACCGGGTCGCCGCGGCCTGCGCCGGCCTGCAGTCCCTGGCGAGCAGCATCTGCCAGGAACTCACCGTCGGCGACGGGGAGATGAAGCTGGTCATGATCGAGATCGACCGGGGCTACTTCTACCTGATGAACGCCGGCGCCAACGCCTTCCTCGCGGTGCTCTCCGACGTCCGGTGCGAACCCGGCCGGATGAGCGCGATGATGCGCGACCTGGTCGTCCGGATCGGCGGGCACCTCACCAGCCCGCCCCGGCGGAACGGGCAGATCGTATGACCCCTCCCCAACGCCAGAGGCGCGACCCCGCACCGGATGCGCCCCCTCCCGAGGAGGGTGAGGGCAAGGTCCGCAACCCCGAGCGGATGTACGTGGTGGCCGGCCCGGACGGCGAACGGGCCGAACTCGACCTCGTGACGCTGATCGTGGCCCGCGCCGCGGACCCGCCGCCCTCCGCCTCCCCCGAGCAGGCGGCGCTGCTGCGACTGTGCGCCGCCCCCCTGTCCGTGGCCGAGCTGTCGGCCTACCTCCACCTGCCGTTCAGCGCCATGGGCACGCTGCTCACCGAGCTGCTGACGGCGGAACTGGTGCAGGCGCGCGCCCCGATCGTCCGCAAGGCGCGCTCCGACCGTTCCCTCCTCGAAGCGGTGATGCATGGACTTCAACGGCTCTGACACCATCCCGGGCCCCCGGGCCGAGGACCAGCTGCCCCAGACGGCGCAGGCCGCGGCCAAGATCGTGATCGTGGGCGGCTTCGGCGTCGGCAAGACGACCATGGTCGGCTCGGTCAGCGAGATCACCCCGCTGACCACCGAGGAGACCATGACGCAGGCCGGCATCGGCGTCGACGACAACTTCGGCTCCGCGTCCAAGACGGCCACCACCGTCGCCATGGACTTCGGCCGCATCAGCATCACCGAGCAGCTCGTGCTGTACCTCTTCGGCACGCCCGGCCAGCAGCGCTTCTGGTTCCTGTGGAACGGCCTGTTCGAGGGTGCGCTCGGCGCCGTCGTCCTGGTCGACACCCGCCGCCTGGAGGTCAGCTTCGACGTCATGGGGCGCCTGGAGGAACGCGGCGTGCCGTTCGTGGTCGCCGTCAACTCCTTCCCCGACGCGCCCCGTTACGCCGTCGAGGAGCTGCGCACGGCCCTCGACCTGACACCGGACATCCCGATCGTGGAGTGCGACGCGCGGCGGCGGGCCTCCAGCCGGGACGTCCTGATGACCCTCATGCGGTTCCTGCACTCACTCGCCATGACGGGCTCGCGCGCCTGATCCGCGGCGACCGCACCGCACCTCCCCCCCGTGACACCTGGAAAGCTCCGGAGCGACCACTGTGACGTCTGAATCCCACGCCCCGACCGGTACCGACGACGCCCGGCCCGGCCCGCCCCCCGGCTGCCCCGCGCACGGCCTCGGGCCCGGGGGACTGCACCGGCTGCACGAGGCGGAGGACCTGGGAGCGCTGTACGAGCAACTGCGGGAGCAGCACGGCCCCGTGGCGCCCGTCCTGCTCCACGACGACGTGCCGATGTGGATCGTGCTGGGCCACGCCGAGAACCTGCACATGGTGCGCTCGCCCTCGCACTACTGCCGGGACAGCCGGATCTGGACCCCGCTGCGGGAGGGCCTGGTCAAGCCGGACCACCCGCTGATGCCGCACATCGCCTGGCAGCCCATCGCCTCGCACGCCGAGGGCGACGAGCACAAGCGGCTACGCGGTGCCGTCATGGGTGCCATCTCCACCATCGACTTCCGCAGCCTGCGCCGGTACATCAACCGCAGCACGCAGGCGATCGTCAACCGGTTCTGCGAGGTGGGCGAGGCCGACCTGGTGGGCCAGTTCACCGAGCACCTGCCGATGGCGGTGATGTGCGAGATCCTCGGCATGCCCGACGAGTACAGCGACCGCCTGGTGGAGGCCGCCCGGGACGCGCTCAAGGGCACCGAGACCGCGATCGCCAGCCACGCCTTCGTGATGGACGCCCTCGGCCGGCTCACCGCCCGGCGCCGCGCCCAGCCGGAGGAGGACCTCGCCAGCTACCTGATCACCCACCCCGCCCGGCTGAGCGACGACGAGGTCCGCGAGCACCTGCGCCTCGTGCTGTTCGCGGCCTACGAGGCCACCACGAACCTGCTGTCGAACGTGCTGCTGACGGTGCTGATCGACCCGCGGTTCCGGGCACAGCTCAACGGCGGCCAGATGACGGTGCCGGAGGCGGTGGAGCAGTCCCTGTGGAACGAGCCGCCCTTCAGCACGGTCTTCGCCTACTTCGCCAAGCAGGAGACCGAACTGGGCGGCCAGCGCATCCGCCGCGGCGACGGCCTGCTCTTCGCCCCGCTGCCGGCGAACGTGGACCCGCGGGTGCGGCCGGACCTGAAGGCCAGCATGCAGGGCAACCGGTCCCACCTCGCCTTCGGGGGCGGCCCGCACGAGTGCCCGGGGCAGGACATCGGCCGGTCCATCGCCGACGTCGGCGTGGACGCCCTGCTGATGCGGCTGCCGGACGTCGAACTCGACTGCGACGAGGAGGACCTGCGCTGGACGGCGTCCATCGCCTCCCGCCACCTGGTGGACCTGCCGGTGACCTTCTCGCCGAAGCCGCCGCAGGACGTCTCCGAGCAGCCCCACCACAAGCCGGTCCCCGCGCAGCGCTCCGACTGGCAGATCGGTACCGTCCAGCCGCAGCTCCAGCCGCAGGCCCAGGCCGGGGCTGCGCCGCTGCCCGCAGCGGCCGCCGGCGCGGCACCCGCACCGGTCGCCGTGCAACTCGCCGCACCGCTGCCGCAGCCGGCCCCGGCGCAGCCCCGGCCGGTTCCGGTCCCGCCGGTGCAGGCGGCAGAAGAACCGGCCGGCCGCACGGGGGTGTGGCAGCGGTTCCTCAGCTGGTGGCGCGGTTACTGACCGTCCGCCGGGCCGCCGTACGTCCCGGCGGCCCACCGGTCGTACGAGGTCCAGGCGCCGAGCGTCCGGGTGCTGCGGAACCGGTGCTCCCGGCCCGTGACGGGGTCCTTGAACTCCAGTTCCCGGGCGAGGAGTTGCAGGGGGCGCCGGAAGTCGCCGGGCGGGGCCGGGGCGGTGATCGCGGGATAGAGGGGGTCGCCGAGGATCGGCACGCCCAGCGCGCTCATGTGCACCCGCAGCTGATGCGTCTGCCCGGTGCGCGGCAGCAGCCGGTACCGGGCGAGCCCGTCCGGCCCGTCCGGGCGCCGCCGCAGCAGTTCCACCTCGGTGACCGCGTTGGGCTCCCCGGGCACCTCCCGGGCGGTGAGCGTCCCGCGCTCCTTCACGATCCGGCTGCGCACGGTCCGGGGCAGGACGAGCGCGGGGTCGTACGGGGCGACGGCCTCGTACTCCTTGCGGACCAGCCGGTCGCGGAACAGGGTCTGGTAGGCGCCGCGCTCCTCGGGGCGCACCGTGAACAGCACGAGTCCGGCGGTGAGCCGGTCCAGGCGGTGCGCGGCGGTGAGCGCGGGGAGGTCCAGCTCCCGGCGCAGCCGCGCCAGCGCGGTCTCGGCGACATGACCGCCGCGCGGGGTGGTGGCCAGGAAGTGCGGCTTGTCGACGACGACGATGTGCTCGTCGCGGTGCACGACCCGAAGCGGGAACGGCACCGGCACCTCGTCGGGCAGCTCCCGGTGGAACCACACGAACGAACCGGGGGCGTACGGGGCGTCCGGGGCGACCGGCCGTCCGTCGGCCGTCACGATCAGCCCCGCCCGGAGCATCCCGTCGACGACGCCGTCCCCCGCCCCGCTGAGCCGTTCGACCAGATGGTCGCGCACGGTGGGCCACTCATCCGAGAGGGGCAGCCGCACGCGCACCGGGTCCACGCCGTGGCGCTGCGGCAGGGGCGAGGGCGGGATGCGGGTCTTGCGTCTCATCGCCGCCAGCGTACGAGCCCGGGCGGGGAGACGGGACACCGCTCCGGTTCACCGCCGGCGGTGGGCGGGCCCGGGCGAGAACACGGGCCGGACCCGGTGGGGCGCAGGCCGGGCGCGACGGGGCACCGGTCAGGCCGCCGGGGCGTTCTCCTGCTCGGCCTCGATCCGGGCGTTCCACTCCCGCTTGGAGGCCTGCCAGCCGTCCTCGTTGTGCCCGAGCCGCCAGTAGCCGGAGATCGAGAGGTCCTCGCGGGGGACGCCGCGCTCGACGCGGAGCAGCTTGCGCAGCTCCTTCACGAAGTGCGCCTCGCCGTGGACGAAGGCGTGCACGCGGCCTTCGGGGAACTCCAGGTTCCGCACGGCCTCGACCAGTGCCTCGCCCTGGGGCCGGCCGCCGCGGTGCAACCAGACGACCTCCACGTCGGAGTCGATCTTCTGCTCCTCCTCGGGGCCGGAGATCTCCACGAAGGCGTGGGCCCGGGCCCCCGGCGGCAGGGACTCCAGGGCGCGGGCGATCGCCGGGAGGGCGCTCTCGTCACCGACGAGCAGATGCCAGTCGGCGGCGGGGTCGGGTGTGTACGCCCCGCCGGGTCCCATGAACCGCACGGTCTCGCCCGGCCGGACGCGCATGGCCCAGGGGCCGGCCAGGCCCTCGTCGCCGTGGATGACGAAGTCGAGCGTCAGCTCGCGGTGCTCGGCGTCCCAGTGGCGCACCGTGTACGTACGGGTCACCGGCCACTGGTCGCGGGGGAGTTCCTCACGGACGCGCTGGAGGTCGAAGGGCTCCGGATAGGTCACGCCCCGCGGCGGGAACAGCAGCTTCACATAGTGGTCGGTGCAGGTGTCCGCCGAGAAGTCGGCGAGGCCCTCGCCGCCGAGCACCACGCGCTGCATGTGCGGGGTCAGCCGCTCGGTGCGGACGACCTGCGCGGAGTGCGTCCTGCGCGGCTGGCGTCCCGGTCGCTCTGCCATGAGGACCTCCCTGTCTCGCACGATTAGGGTTACCTAAGTTAGCACCCCGGCCGCCGCGTACACCTCCTGGCTCGAGGTTTCCGGCAGGCCGCCCGCCCCGGAGGGCCGACGGCGGTCACTGCGACAGCGTCACCAGCAGCCGCTCCAGCGATCCGCCCAGACCCCAGCGGACCGCCAGGGCCTCGAGGGCCGCCGGATCGCGCGGGCCGCGCGGCAGCGCGGTCTCCACCTCGGGCAGGGGCACGTCGTCCGCGACCCTGACCACCTTCGGCGCGACAGCCAGGTACGGACGCGCCTCGTCCAGCCGCCTGCGCTGCGTCGGTGTCAGCTTCGACCTCCGGTCCTCCACCGCCGCCATGATCCCGGCCAGGTCGCCGAACTCGGCCAGCAGCTTGGCGGCGGTCTTCTCGCCGATGCCCGGCACGCCCGGCAGCCCGTCGCTGGGGTCGCCGCGCAGCAGGGCCAGATCCGCGTACCCCTTCCCGTCGACCCCATACTTCTCACGCAGCACCGCCTCATCGGTGAGCTGGAGCGTGCCCACGCCCTTGAGCGGGTACAGCACGCGCACCCCGCGCGCGTCGTCCACCAGCTGGTACAGGTCGCGGTCGCCCGTGACGATGTCGACCGGACCCTCCGCCCGCGCGGTGAAGGTGCCGATCACGTCGTCCGCCTCGTACTCCGCGACGCCCACGCGCGCGATGCCCAGCGCGTCCAGCACCGCCTCGATGACCGGCACCTGCGGCGACAGGGTGTCCGGCACCTCCTCCTCGTCCGGGCCGGCCGGGCGCTCCTCGGCGACGCGGTGGGCCTTGTAGGAGGGGATCAGCTCCACGCGCCAGTGCGGCCGCCAGTCGGCGTCCATGCAGGCCACCAGGTGCCCGGGCCGGTGGTCCTTGACCAGGCGGTCGATGAAGTCGAGCAGTCCCCGCACGGCGTTCACCGGCGTGCCGTCCGGTGCCTTGACCGACTCGGGCACCCCGAAGTAGGCGCGGAAGTACAGGGAAGCGGTGTCGAGGAGCATCAGTCGTCCGGTCACGCCTCGCATCATGCCGTACGGCTCCGACAGCCACCCGGCACGTCGCCTCCGTGCAGCCCGTGTGCCCGAACAAGCGCCCTCCTGCGGCTCGTGTGCTGCCTCCCCCCGCGCTGGAGAAGCGGCAGCCTGGACAGCGGGATCGAGGGCCGCGGCCGCGGCAAGGAGAAGCAGGCCGTCGCCGCGTGGCTGGAGCGGCACCCGGAGATGGTGGACCGGATGGCGCCGCAGTAGGGTTCCGGGTGGGACGCGCGACACGCCGCGTCCCACCCACCCCACGATCCCACCAGCGGGATCCGGACAACCACAGAGCGCTACGCCACCCCCCGAACCCCTTTCCCCTCCCTGTTCCTCCCACGGGAGGAACGCCCGCCCCACCGCCCCGGGCGGCGGATCGTCTGGCGCGAACCGTCAGGTCGCGCACCGCCCGGTACGACGGCGATGCGACGGGCGCGTGATGCGGCCCGCCGAACATGCGTAGGGTGCAGACAGGCCGGCGGAAGGAGTGCGCCGGACCGCCGGGGCACGGGGAGCGGACGACGGGCGAAGGAGGGAGCCGGAGCGATGGGCGACCACAAAGAACAGTCCCTTCGGGTGGGCGCGGCCGTGCGCCGGCGGCGCCGCGCGCTGGACCTCACCCTTGCCGTCGTGGCCGAGCGCAGCGGCCTGTCCGTCCCCTTCCTCAGCCAGGTCGAGAACGACCGGGCCCGCCCCAGCCGCAGCTCCCTGGAGAAGGTCGCCGACGCCCTGCGCACGACCGCGGTGGAACTCCTCGCCGCGGCCGACCCCGCGTGCAGCGTCGACGTGGTCCGCGCCGACGAGCCCGAACCGCTGCCCCGCCCCCGCACCCGTTCCCTGGTGCGCGGGCACCACCAGATGCACGCCTCGGAGTTCACCGGCGACCACGACGCGGGTCGTGAATTCCAGTACCGCAACGACCAGTTGATGTACGTCGCGGACGGCGCGGTGGAGATCGAGGCGGAGGGCCGCGCCTACCGCCTCGGGCGCGGCGACACCCTGTACCTCACCGGCGGGGTGCGCCACCGCTGGCGGGCCGCGGAGTCGGACACCCGCGTCATCGTCGTCGCCGTGGCGGAGCACATCGAGGCGGTCCGGGACCGGCCGCGCCGGTGAGGGTCGTCTCGCTCGTCCCCTCACTGACCGAGGCCGTGGCCCGCTCCGCCCCCGGCGTCCTGGTGGGCGTCACCGACTGGTGCACGCACCCGCCCGCCCTGGACGCCGTCCGCGTCGGCGGCACCAAGAACCCCCGCGTGGACCTGATCGCCTCCCTCGAACCGGACCTGGTGATCGCCAACGAGGAGGAGAACCGCGCACCCGACCTGCAGGCCCTTCGGGCGGCGGGTGCCGGCGTCCTGGTGACCGAGGTGCGGGACGTGCCGCAGGCCTTCCGGGAACTGGCCCGGGTGCTGGAGGCCTGCGGGGTGCCGGCCCGTCCCCGCTGGCTCGACGAGGCCGAGGAGACCTGGGCGGCCCTGCCCGTGCCGATGGACCGGCCGCGGGCGGTCGTGCCGATCTGGCGGCGCCCCTGGATGGTGCTCGGCCGCGACACCTTCGCCGGCGACGTCCTGGCCCGCCTGGGCGTCGCGCTGGTGCACGCGGACCATCCCGACCGCTACCCGCGCGTCCCGCTGGAGGAGCTGCGTGACTGCGGCGCCGACCTGGTGGTCCTGCCGGACGAGCCCTACCGCTTCACCGCGGACGACGGCCCGGAGGCGTTCCCGGCGCTGCCCTGCGCCCTGGTCAGCGGACGGCACCTGACGTGGTACGGACCGTCACTGTGCGAGGCGCCGCGGGTGCTCGGCCGGGCCCTGCGAGCAGCGCGCCGCTGAGCAGTCCGCGCACGGTCCCGGCCACCGCGGTGCCCCACGCCGCCACCAGCACCGCGTACAGCACGACCGCCGGGCCCGCGTAGGCCACCAGCCCCGTGTGCCGCCCGAGGGCCTCGGCGCCCGTGACGCAGGTGCCGACCGGGAAGGTGAACGACCACCAGGTCATGGAGAACGGCATGCCCTGCCGCCGGGCCCGCCGGACGTGGGCGGCGGCCAGGCAGGACCACAGCAGCGCGAACCCCATGACGGGCACCCCGTAGAGCACGGCGAGGACACCGAAACCCTGGCTGTACGGCTCCGGAACGACTCCGGGGGCGACGTCCGCGAACGCGCCGACGGCGGTGGTGGACTGGCCGAGCGGCCCGAGCACCAGGAACAGCGTCGGGGTCAGGGCGAGAGGCAGCGGCCCGCCGGTGAGCAGCCGGGCGAAGACCAGCGGCAGCATCAGCAGGGTCGCCAGCAGACTCAGCCCGAACAGGGCGAGGCAGACGAGCAGCAGCGTCTGGCGGGGCTGCCCGGCCGGCAGGTGCGGCACCAGGTGCGGCCCGACGGCGGCGGACACCATCGGCGCGACCAGCGGCAGCAACCAGACCGGCGTGGCCTGCCCCGCCTCCGCCCGGTGCCGCACGGCCATCAGGTACGGGACGGCGACGGCGGCGGCCACTCCGAGCACCGTACCGGCGGTGAACAGCGCGGCGTCCAGGGCGACCGCGGCCCGCAGGCCGACGAGGTCCCGGCCGACGGACAGGGCACCGGCGCCGACGGCCAGCAGGGCCATGGCGAGGCAGCCGTAGAAGGGAGCCGTCGCCGGGTCGAGGAGATGGGCGCGCGCCTGGTCGCGGTGATGGCCCCAGTGCGCGGCCCGGGCGCCGAGCAGGACCAGCAGCAGGAGCAGCGAGAGGACCCAGACCGCGGTGAGCGCGGCGCGCAACCCGGGCACGTGCGGCGGCAGTCCGGCGCCGGCCGTGGCGACGACGGCCGTGCCCATGACGGTGGCGTACCAGTTGGGTCCGAGGTGTCGGACGGAGACGCGGAGTGCCAGGGGCCGGGCTGCGGTGACCATGCCTCCACGGTGGTGGCGGGGGAGCCGGGCCACCAGGGAGTGCGTTCCTATGGCGACATAAGCTGGGTTTATGAGCAACGCAGACGGTCGGGCCGGGCTTTCCGGGGCGGGATCCCTGGCGCACCGGGTCCCGGACCTCGGTGCGCTGGAGCTGCTGCTGGCGGTGGCACGGGTCGGCAGCCTCGGCGGGGCCGCGCGGGAGATGGGCATCACCCAGCCCGCGGCCAGCAGCCGGATCCGGTCGATGGAGCGGCAGCTCGGGGTGGCGCTGGTCGACCGCTCGCCGCGGGGTTCGCGACTGACGGACGCGGGGGCGCTGGTCACGGACTGGGCGCGACGGATCGTCGAGGCGGCCGAGGCGTTCGACGTGGGCGCGCAGGCGCTGCGCGACCGCCGTGACTCGCGCCTGCGGGTGGCGGCGAGCATGACGATCGCGGAGTACCTGCTGCCGGGCTGGCTGCTCGCGCTGCGGGCGCAGCGGCCGGACACGGCGGTGTCGCTGCACGCGGGCAACTCGACGGTGGTGGCGCAGCGGCTGCTGGCGGACGAGGCGGACCTGGGATTCGTCGAGGGCCTCAGCGTGCCGACCGGGCTGGACTCGGTGGTCATCGCCCACGACCGGCTGATCGTGGTCACCGCGCCCGGGCACACCTGGGCCCGGCGGCGGCGGGCGCTGGCGGCGGAGGAACTGGCCTCGACACCGCTGATCCTGCGGGAGAAGGGGTCGGGGACGCGGCAGGTGCTGGACGCCGCGCTGGGCGGCCTCGCCCGGCCCCTGATCGAGCTGTCGTCCACGACGGCGGTCAAGGCGGCGGCGGTGAGCGGGGCCGGGCCGGCGGTGCTCAGCGAACTCGCGGTGGGGGAGGAGCTGGGTATGCGGCGGTTGGTCCCGGTGCCGGTGGAGGGGGTCGCCCTGGCCCGCGACCTGAGGGCGGTGTGGCCCACGGGGCACCGCCCCACCGGCCCGGCGCGGGACCTGCTGTCGCTCACCCGGGGGTGACCGCGGGGGCTCGGCGCCCGGCCGCCGCCTCCACCAGCGCCCGCATCACCCGTGCGTCGTCCCCCATCTCCGGGTGCCACTGCACTCCCAGCACCCAGGGGGCGGACGGCAGTTCCACGGCCTCCACCGTGCCGTCCGCCGCGTACGCCGACGGCACCAGGCCCTCGCCCAGCCGGCCCACGGCCTGGTGGTGATACGTCGGGACGAACGTCTCCTCCGGTACGACCCCGGCGTACAGGCTCCCGGGCACCGGCTTGACGGCGTGGCCGCCGAAGACGCCCACGGCCTCGGCGTGCCCGTCGATGTGCTGCACCAGCGTGCCGCCCAGCGCGACGTTGAGCAGCTGCATGCCCCGGCAGATCCCCAGCAGCGGGACGCCCGCCGCCAGGGCCGCGTCGATCAGCGCCAGCTCCCAGGCGTCCCGCTCCGGCGCCGGCGGGCCGGTCCGCGGGTCGCGCTCCGCGCCGTAGCGGACCGGCTCCACGTCCGGTCCGCCCGCGACGACCACCCCGTCCAGGCGGGCCACGGTGGCCGCGGCCCGTTCCGGGTCGTCCGGCGGCAGCATCGCGGCCAGGCCGCCCGCCCGCTGCACCAGGCGCGGGTAGCCGACCGGCAGCAGCGCGGCCTCCAGCTCCCACACACCCCAGCGCGCACCGGCCTCCAGGTAGGTGCTGACCCCGATCAACGGCCTGCTCACCACGACTCCCTCATCACTCGGCGGTTCAGTCCCGCGCCAACTCCGCCTCGGCCGCCGCCAGCGCCGCGAACTCCTCCTCCGGCGCCTTCGCCACCAGCCGCTTGCGGCTGTACAGGCAGAAGTACGCGACGGCCACGGCGTACACCACCAGCGCGATGCACGCCGCCGTGACGTCCACCAGGAACGTGGCCACCAGCGCCGCGCAGGCCAGCACCAGGGCCACCGAGGAGGTGAGCACCCCGCCCGGCGTGCGGTACGGCCGCGGCAGCTCCGGCTCGCGGCGGCGCAGCACGATGTGGGACAGGGACATCAGCGCGTAGGAGATGGTCGCGCCGAACACCGCGACGTTCAGCATCCGCGCCCCGTCGCCCGTCACCGCCGCCAGCAGGAAACCGATCGTGCCGGGCACCAGCAGGCCCAGGTAGGGGGCCTTGCGACGGCTGGTCAGGGACAGGAAGCGCGGCAGGTAGCCCGCCCGGGACAGGGCGAACAGCTGGCGCGAGCCCGCGTAGATCAGGGAGAAGAAGGAAGCCACCAGGCCGGCCAGGCCCGCATAGTTGACGATCCGGCTGAGGGTCGTCGCCTCGCCGTCCGGCTGCAGCGCCTCCACCAGCGGGTTGCCCGCCTCCTGCACGGCCGCCGAGCCGCGCGCACCGGCCGCGGCGAAGAACGTGACCACCGCGAGCACCACCAGGATGCCCATCGACCAGCGGATCGCCTTCGGCAGTGTGCGGGCCGGCTCCCTGGTCTCCTCGGCGGCCAGCGGCACCCCCTCGACGCCCAGGAAGAACCACATGCCGAAGGGGAACGCCGCCCAGATGCCGAGCAGCCCGAAGGGAAGCCAGGAACTCGACCCGGCGGCGGAGGGGTCGGCCGGAATGTCGTCCAGCGAGCCGAAGGAGAAGTCGGGCAGCGCGGCCAGCGCGAACACGATCAGGGCGGCCACCGCGACGCCGGTGACCACGAAACTGAAGCGCAGCGCCTCACCCACACCCCACAGGTGGATGCCGAGGAAGATCACGAAGCAGGCCAGGTACACCGGCCAGCCGGACTCCAGGCCGAACAGGCCCAGCGACTCGACGTAGTCGCCGATGAAGATGACGATGGCGGCGGGCGCGAGGACGTACTCGATGAGGATCGCCGTACCGGTCAGGAAGCCGCCCCAGGGGCCCAGCGCCCGGCGGGCGAAGCCGTAGCCGCCGCCCGCCGTCGGCAGGATCGAGGACAGCTCGGCGAGGGCGAAGACCATGCAGGCGTACATGGTGCCCATGAGCACCATGGCGATGGCGAGACCGCCGAAGCCGCCCTCCGCGAGGCCGAAGTTCCAGCCCGAGTAGTCGCCGGAGACGACGTAGGCGACGCCGAGACCGGTCAGCAGCACCCAGCCGGCGCTGCCCCGGCGCAGCGCTCTGCGTTCCAGGTAGTCGTCGCCCTCCGGGGCGGGCGTCGGAGTGGATTCCTGGGACATGGGCTGTCTCCCCACGGGCGGTGGCGAACACGGGCGGACGGGCTGCGCTCAATGGAATGAGCCCATACCTTTGCGGTGCCGAACGGGGAAGGCAAGACCCGTGCGTGAATCGCCCGTAAATCCTCGCGGCTCCCCGGCACGTCCCGGCTCAGCCCAGGAAGCCCCTCAGCAGCGCCGCCGTGCCCCCGCAGTGCTCGCGCATGATCTCCCGCGCCTGGTCGGCGTCGCCCTCGATCACGGCCTCCACCAGCGCCGTGTGCTGGCGCTGCGAGTGATCCAGGTTGCGCACCAGCAGCGGGATGCAGTCCAGCAGGTCGTTGACCTGCGCGCGCACGGCCGCGTACTGCGCGGTGAGCGTGGGGGAGCCGGACAGCTCGGCGAGGGTCAGGTGCAGCAGCGTGTCCAGGCGCCGGTAGTCCGTGAGCGGCGCGTCGTGCGTGCGGGTCAGCGCCTCGCGCAGCCGCTCGACCTGCTGGCCGGTCAGTCCGTGTGCCGCGCACAGCCCGGCCGCGCCCACCTCCAGCACCTCGCGGAAGCGCAGCACGTCCTCCAGATCGACCTCGGCGATCCGGCGCCGCAGCTCGTCCTCGCCCCCGGCGTCCGGGCGCGGCAGCACGAACGTGCCGCCGTACCGGCCGCGCCGCGATTCGACCAGGCCCTGGTCCTGGAGGACCTTCAGCACCTCGCGCAGCGTCACCCGGCTGATCCCCAGGCGCTCGGCCAGCTCCCGCTCGGCCGGCAGCCGCTCCCCGCCCGGCACCAGGCCCAGCCGCACCACCTGGAGGATCTGCTCCAGGGCCTCCTCGAAACCGTTGCCCGCGCGGACCGGCCGCAGCACCGGCGTCAGCCCGTCCCGCCCCCCGGCGCCGCCGTCTTCCTCCGGCATGTGGCCGTACCCCCTTCCCAAGCAATGGTTCTCCGCAATACCTTATGGCTCCCGGCGGACCCAAGGAGCCAAGGAGGCCCTCCCGTGGCAGACCGCACACCCCCGCTGAGCGTCGAGGAGCTGCACGCCCTCGTCGCGGGCGGTGAGATCGACACTGTCGTCCTGGCCTTCCCCGACATGCAAGGGCGGCTCCAGGGCAAGCGGTTCGCCGCGCGCTTCTTCCTCGACGAGGTCCTGCGCAACGGCACCGAGGGCTGCAACTACCTGCTCGCCGTCGACACCGAGATGAACACCGTCGACGGCTACGCGATGTCCTCCTGGGAGAGCGGCTACGGCGACTTCGCCATGGTGCCCGACCCGGCCACCCTGCGCCGCGTCCCCTGGAACGCGGGCACGGCCATGCTCCACGCCGACCTCGCCTGGCACGACGGCTCACCCGTCGTCGCCGCGCCCCGCCAGATCCTGCGCCGCCAGCTGGAGCGCCTGGCCGACCTGGGCTACACCGCCCAGGTCGGCACCGAGCTGGAGTTCATCGTCTTCAAGGACACCTACGAACAGGCCTGGGACGCCGGCTACAAGGGCCTGACCCCGGCCAACCAGTACAACATCGACTACTCGGTCCTCGGCACCGGCCGCATCGAGCCCCTGCTGCGCCGCATCCGCAACGAGATGGCGGGTGCCGGCCTGACCGTCGAGTCCGCCAAGGGCGAGTGCAACCCCGGCCAGCACGAGATCGCCTTCCGCTACGACGAGGCCCTGGTCACCTGCGACCAGCACACCGTCTACAAGACCGGCGCCAAGGAGATCGCCGCCCAGGAGGGCATGTCGATCACCTTCATGGCCAAGTACAACGAGCGCGAGGGCAACTCCTGCCACATCCACCTCTCGCTCGCCGACGCCGACGGCGGCAACGCCATGGCGGGGGACGGCGAAGACGGCATGTCGGACGTCATGCGGCACTTCCTCGCCGGCCAGCTCGCCGCCCTGCGCGAGTTCTCCCTGCTCTACGCCCCCAACATCAACTCCTACAAGCGGTTCCAGCCCGGCTCCTTCGCCCCGACCGCCGTCGCCTGGGGCCACGACAACCGCACCTGCGCGTTGCGCGTCGTCGGCCACGGCCGCTCCCTGCGCTTCGAGAACCGCCTCCCCGGCGGAGACGTCAACCCCTACCTCGCCGTCGCCGGACTGGTCGCGGCCGGCCTGCACGGCATCGAGCACAAGCTCGACCTGCCCGACGCCTGCTCCGGCAACGCCTACGCCGCCGGTCTCGACCACGTGCCCACCACCCTGCGGGAGGCCGCCGAGCTGTGGGAGCACAGCACCGTCGCCCGGGCCGCCTTCGGCGACGAGGTCGTCGACCACTACCGCAACATGGCGCGCGTCGAACTGGACGCCTTCGACGCCGCGGTGACCGACTGGGAGCTGCGCCGCTCCTTCGAACGCCTGTGAGGCCCCCGTTGTCTTCCGAGCACCTGCTGGACGTACTGAACCCCGCGACCGAGGAGGTCGTCGCCACCGTCACCGGGGCGGGCCCGGCCGACGTCGACGACGCCGTGACCCGCGCCGAGCGGGCGCACCGCACCTGGGCCGCCCTCGCCCCCGGCGACCGCGCCCGGCTGCTGCGCCGCTTCGCCACCACCGTCGACGAGCACCTGGAGGAACTGGCCGGGCTGGAGGTCCGCGAGGCCGGGCACCTGATCGGCAACGCCCGCTGGGAGGCCGGCAACGTCCGCGACCTGCTGGAGTACGCGGCCGGGGGAGTGGAGCGGCTCACCGGCCGGCAGATCCCGGTGCCCGGCGGACTGGACGTCACGATCCTCGAACCGCTCGGCGTCGTCGGCGTGATCGCCCCCTGGAACTTCCCCCTGCCCATCGCCGCCTGGGGCACCGCCCCGGCGCTCGCGGCCGGCAA
This sequence comes from Streptomyces sp. AHA2, assembly GCF_036857595.1. Taxonomy (NCBI): domain Bacteria; kingdom Bacillati; phylum Actinomycetota; class Actinomycetes; order Kitasatosporales; family Streptomycetaceae; genus Streptomyces; species Streptomyces sp. AHA2. The sequence continues at coordinate 118,614 of NZ_JAUQWJ010000009.1, read as the reverse complement.
CGCGGTCCTCCTCAAGCCCGCGGAGACCACCCCGCTCACCGCGCTGCGCCTGGCCGAACTCGCCCTGGAGGCCGGGCTCCCCGAGCACCTGTTCCAGGTCCTGCCGGGCCGCGGCGACATCACCGGCGACGCGCTGGTCCGGCACCCCGGAGTCGCCAAGATCGTCTTCACGGGCTCCACCCGCACCGGCACGCGCGTCGCCGCACTCGCCGCCGAGCAGGTCAAGCCGGTCACCCTCGAACTCGGCGGCAAGAGCCCCAACATCGTCTTCGCCGACGCCGACCTCCCGACCGCCGTCGACCCCTTCTCCTTCCTCGACAACTCCGGCCAGGACTGCTGCGCCCGCACCCGCGTCCTCGTCCAGGAGTCCGTGTACGACGAGGTCCGCGCGCTGCTCGCCGACGCCCTGGCTGCCGTGGTGGTGGGCGACCCGGCCGACGAGAAGACGCAGATGGGCCCGCTGATCTCCCGGCAGCAGCTCGACCGCGTCCGCGGGTTCGTGCCCGACGACGCCCCGGCCCTGCGCGGCGGCGCCCCCGAGGGACCCGGCTTCTGGTTCCCGCCGACCGTCCTCACCGGGGAGCGGCCCGACTCGCCCGCGGCACGCGAGGAGATCTTCGGCCCCGTCGCCGTCCTGCTCCCCTTCACGGACGAGGAGGACGCGATCCGCCTCGCCAACGACACCCCCTACGGCCTGTCCGGCTCCATCTGGACCCGCGACGTCGGCCGTGCCCTGCGCGTCTCCCGGGCCGTGCGCGCCGGCAACCTGTCCGTCAACTCCCACGCCAGCGTCCGCTACTGGACCCCGTTCGGCGGCTACAAGCAGTCCGGTGTCGGCCGCGAACTCGGCCCCGACGCCCTGGCCGCCTTCACCGAGACCAAGAACGTCTTCATCAGCACGGAGGGCCCCGCACAGTGACTGCCCAGGAAAGCATCTGCCGCCGTCTGGTCGGCCGCACCGCCGTCGTCACCGGAGCCGGCAGCGGCATCGGACTCGCCGCCGCCCGCCGGCTCGCCTCCGAAGGCGCGCACGTCGTCTGCGGCGACGTCGACGAGACCCGCGGCAAGGCCGCCGCCGAGGAGGTCGGCGGCACCTTCGCGAAGGTCGACGTGACCGACCCCGAGGAGGTCGAGGCCCTGTTCAGGACCGCCTACGACACCTACGGCAGCGTCGACGTCGCCTTCAACAACGCCGGCATCTCCCCGCCCGACGACGACTCCATCCTGGACACCGGCCTGGAGGCCTGGAAGCGCGTCCAGGAGGTCAACCTCACCTCCGTCTACCTGTGCTGCAAGGCCGCCATCCCCTACATGCGGCGCCAGGGCAAGGGCTCGATCATCAACACGGCGTCCTTCGTGGCCCGGATGGGCGCCGCCACCTCGCAGATCTCCTACACGGCCTCCAAGGGCGGCGTCCTCGCCATGTCCCGGGAACTGGGCGTGCAGTTCGCCCGGGAGGGCATCCGCGTCAACGCCCTGTGCCCCGGGCCGGTCAACACCCCGCTGCTGCAGGAGCTGTTCGCCAAGGACCCCGAGCGTGCCGCCAGGCGCCTGGTGCACATCCCGCTGGGCCGGTTCGCCGAGGCCGAGGAGATCGCCGCCGCCGTGGCCTTCCTCGCCAGCGACGACTCCTCCTTCGTCAACGCCACCGACTTCCTGGTCGACGGCGGCATCTCGGGGGCGTACGTCACACCGCTGTAGGGGGTGCCCACGCGGGCCGGGCGGCGGCCTACAGTGCCGGGATGAGCATGACGCCCCCGCCCGGCTGGTACCCCGACCCGCACCCGCCCCACCACGAGCGCTGGTGGGACGGCGCGGCCTGGACCGAGCACCGCCGCGCACCCGGGGCCCCGACCGTGGCGGTGTCCCCGCCCCCGGGCGGCGGCACCGGGCGGGGGCGGACCGTCGCCCTCGTCGCGACCGTGGCCGTGCTGGTCGCGGCGATCGTCACCGGAGCCGTGGTCCTCGGCACCGGCGACGACGAAGCCGGCCCCAGGACCGCCCCCGCGGTGTCCGGGCCGACCGCGCCCGGACCGTCCGAACCGGCGCGGGAGTCCTCCTCCCCGCCGGCCACCGGCGACCCTTTCGCCGTGGAGGACCAGCTCAACGGCATCACCTTCCCCCTCCTCGACGGCTGGGTCCGCCCCGAGCACGTCGCCGAGGACGACGTCGTCATGACGACCGACGGCACCTACGACTGTCCCGGCGACGGCGGCGTCTGCCGCCACGGCCTGGTCGTGTCCCGCACGGTGACCGCGAACGAAGAGACGTCCCCCGAGGCCCTCGCCAAGGGCGACATCGCCGACGCGGCCGAGGACGCCTTCGACCACGACGCGCTCGACCGCGAGCCCTACGGCGGCATGGAGTCCCACGAGACCGTCGCCTCCGGGCCGGTCGCGGTGGCGGGCCGCGCCGGGTACTACGTGCGCTGGCGCGTGCACACCGCGAAGGGCCCGGGCGGCTACGTCCAGTCGCTCGTCTTCCCGTCGAGCGTCGGCACCGAGTCGCCGGTCCTCGTCCGGTACGTCTTCGACGCCGGCGACGACGGACCGCCGCTCGCCGACATGGACCGCATCACCAAGGGCATCCGCCCGGTCGGCGACGCGGGCAGCGGCGGCGTCGGCAGCAGCATCGGCCCGTCCGGCTGACGCCCGGCCGCGCGGTCGCTACAGAAACGTGCGGCCCTCGCCGCGGTAGGTGGGCACGGTCGCCGTCACCGCGTCCCCCTCGATCAGGTGCAGCGCGTCGAACCGCTCGCACAGCTCCCCGGCCTTGGCGTGCCGGAACCACACCTTGTCGCCGATCAGCAGATCGTCCGCGGGGGAACCGAGCAGCGGCGTCTGCACCTCGCCCGCCTGCTCCTGCGGGTCGTAGCGCAGCCCCTCGGGCAGATAGGGCACCGGTGACCGGTCGGGCCCGGCCGCGCCCGACGCGGGATACCCGCCGCCGAGCACCGTCACCACCCCCACCCCCGGGCGCCGCACCACGGGCTGGGCGAACAGCGCCGCCGGACGGCCGCGGAACGAGGTGTAGTTGTCGAACAGGCGCGGCACGTACAGCCCCGACCCCGCCGCGATCTCCGTCACCGCGTCCTCGGCCGCCGTGTGCTGCACCGACCCGGTGCCCCCGCCGTTGACGAACTCCAGCCCCGGCACGACGGCCCGCACCGCACGCACCACCTCCGCGCGGCGCACGGCCAGTTCGCGCCTGGCGGCCGACTGCATCAGCCGGATCGCCCGCGAGCGCAGCGGACGCCCGGCCACCGCGTCCCCGACCCCGGCGACGTGCCCCTCGTACGCCATGATCCCCACGACCTCGAACCCCGGCCGCCGGGCCACCGCGCGGGCCGTCTCGGCGACCTCGGCGGGGGAGTGCAGCGGCGAACGCCGCGCCCCGACCCGCACGCGCCCCCCGAGAAGCCGCAGCGAGGTGTCCAACTCCAGGCACACGCGGACCACTTCGCGCCCGCCGCCGCGCGAGGCGTCGATCAGGTCGAGCTGCGCGACGTCGTCGACCATGACGGTCACGGCCGCGGCCAGCTTCGGATCACCGGCGAGTTCCGCGAACGCGGCCCGGTCGGCGGACGGGTAGGCCAGCAGCACGTCGTCGAACCCGGACCGCGCCAGCCACAGCGACTCGGCCAGGGTGAACGACATGATCCCCGCGAAGCCCTCCCGGGCCAGGACGCGTTCCAGCAGCGCCCGGCACCGCACGGACTTGCTGGCCACGCGGATGGGCTTGCCCCCGGCGCGGCGGACGAGATCGTCGGCGTTGGCGTCGAACGCCTCCAGGTCCACGATCGCGAGAGGGGCGTCGAGATGGGCGGTGGCCCGGTCGTAACGGGCCCGGTCGGCGGCGCGCGCAGTCATGAACGCAGCCTGCCAGACGGGATTACCGCAGGGTAGGGGGACGTTCCGGGCAGATGCCCCGGCCTCGCGGACTGGTTCCCGCCCGCCCGGCGACAAGCCGTAGAGTGACGCGCACGTACGGCGGAACCGGGCCGGCCGGGGATCCGCGCCGGGATGACGCTCCGTCCGTACGGGTAGGTGTGCCCGGGGCGGCCGCGTCCGCGCCGGGCCTCGGGCAGGACGACACCGGCCCGCGGGAGCGAGACAGCGGCCCGGGCACGAGGAAACGGGGGGTGCATGAGCACGGAAGCGCAGCGCGCCTCCTTCCCCCCGCGCCCCACGACCCCACCCCGCCAGCCCCACCCCCCGGCCCCGTCGCGATCCCCCGCACCGGACACCGCTCCGCCCGGCACGACCCCGCCGGACGACACCCCGGCCCTCCACCGGCCGTCCTGGGCGACGCGCGCAAGCTCCTCGGACACGAGCGGCGCGCCGGCCGCGCGCCCGGGCCGCGGCGATGCGGCGGCCGCGGCGGGTTCGCCGCCTCCGCCCCCCGCCTCCGCGCGCTTTCCCGACTCACCTCCCGGTGCCGGTCGCGGTACCCGGCCCGGACAGGTCCCGCCGCGACCGGGGCGCCTTCCCGAGCCGGACCGTACGGACTCCCCGGGGGCGTCCGGGACGGCGGGGCGCCCGGACGCCTCGGCCGTCCCGGGCGGTCGGGAGACGGGCGGGCGGCCGTTCCGGCTCGCGCCGCCCGCCCGGCCCGACGCCCCCGCGGGAGCCCCTGTGGAGACCCCCGCGCGCCCGTTCCGCCTCCCCGCGCCCCGCCGCGCCGGCACCCCCGGCGCGGCCGCCTCCGAAACCACCGCGCGCCTGCGCCCTCTCCCCGGGCAACCGCGGTCACCCCGCCGCGACGAGGCCGTACCGGCATCCGCTGCCGTCCCACCACGCCCCGCGCAGGATCCGCGTCCGGGCGCCCGCACCCCCGCGTCCGCCCCGCCGCGCCCGGCCCACGAGCCGCAGCAGGGTCCCCGGACCACGGAATCGGCCGCCGCGCGCCCCGCCCGCGAGCCGCTGCACCCGGGTCCCCGGACCACGGGAACGGACCCGTCGCGTCCCGCCCACGCGTCGTATGCCGGTCCCCGCACCGCTGCCGGCGCCGCGTCGCGCCCGGCGCGCGCGCCGCGTTCCGGCACCCGTACACCCACCGGCACCCCGCCGTACCCCGCCCAGGATCCGCACCTCGCCCCCGGAGACCGGCCCGCCCCCGACCCCGCCCTGTCCTTCAGCGCCCCTCTCACCCCCGGCGGCGCACCCGGGGCCACGCGGCCCGTCGTGTCGTTCGGGCAGCCCGAGGGGTACGACGGGGACGCGCGGCCCCGGCCGTTGCGCCGGCGCGGGGCGTCGCAGGCCGCCGCAGCCGCCGTGTGCCTCGTCCTGGGGCTCGGTCTCATCTCCGGCGCGGCCACCGGCAGCTGGCTCGTCGGGGACTCCGACGCGGCCGGCTCGCGCAGCGCCTTCGGCGCGGCCGCCGGTCTGTGGCACAACGTGCCCGTCGACCGGCTGTTCCCACCGACCGTGCGGGGCCGCGGCGCCGGTCCCGGCGGAGCCGACCGCTCCTGGACCCGCGTCGCCGTCGCCCCGGACAGCGGCTGCGAGGACGCCTTCGACCCCCTGCTGCGCAAGGCCCTGGCCCCCGCCGGCTGCGAACGCCTCCTGCGCGCCACCTACGCCGACGCCACCGAGAGCCACGTGACCACCGTCGGGCTGCTGTTCACCACGGCCGACGCCGCGGGCATGACCGCTCTCGCGAACCGTTTCCGCAAGGAGCGCCTGGACCGCCGCAGCGACCTCATGCCCCTGCCGTACGCGGCGAAGGGCACCCCCGCCGCCGGTTTCGGCGCCGCCCAGCGCGCGTCCTGGACCGTCTCCGTGCTGACCGAGGCGCCGGTCGTCGTGTACGCCGTCTCCGGCTGGGCCGACGGCCGCACCGTCGAGGACCCGCAGCCCGCCGAGGACGCCATGGCGGCCGACGCCGGCACCGCCGCGGGCCAGGCCGGGCTCGGCCACGAGGCGCAGGGGCTCGCCGACCGCGTCGAACGCGACCTGCGCAGGAACGCCCGCTCGGCCACGGAGCAGCCGTCGTGACGGACCCGACCCGGCAGCCGACGGGTACCGCCCCCGTCCCCCGGGCGGCCCGGCACCGCCGCGCCGCGGCCCTCGGCGCCCTGCTCACCGCGGCCCTGGTCCTCCTGCCCGCGGCCACGGCGCACGCCGACGGCATCCGTGCCCAGCAGTGGGCCCTGGAGGCCATGCGCACCGACGAGGCCTGGCGGACCACCAAGGGCGAGGGCGTCACCGTCGCCGTCCTGGACACCGGCGTCGACGCCGACCACCCCGACCTGGCCGGCAACGTCCTCACCGGCGAGGACCTGGTCGGCTTCGGCGCGAAGCCCGGCGACCGTGCCTGGGCCCGGCACGGCACCGCCATGGCCGGGATCATCGCCGGCCACGGACACGGACCCGGCAACACCGACGGCGTCCTCGGCATCGCCCCCGAGGCGAAGATCCTCCCCGTCCGCGTGATCCTGGAGGACGGGGACCCCTCCCGCGCCAAGGCCCGCACCACCCGGGGCAACGCCCTCGCCGAGGGCATCCGCTGGGCCGCCGACCACGGCGCCGACGTCATCAACCTCTCCCTGGGCGACGACTCCGCCTCCGCACACCCCGAACCCACCGAGGACCAGGCCATCCAGTACGCCCTGGACAAGGGCGTGGTGGTCGTCGCCTCCGCCGGCAACGGCGGCGAGAAGGGCGACCACATCTCCTACCCGGCCGCCTATCCGGGCGTCATCGCCGCCACCGCCGTGGACCGCGCGGGGACCCGCGCCTCGTTCTCCACCCGCCGCTGGTACGCCACCGTCAGCGCCCCCGGTGTCGACGTCGTCATCGCCGACCCGGACCGCAAGTACTACGAGGGCTGGGGCACCAGCGCCGCCGCCGCCTTCGTCTCCGGCGCCGCCGCCCTGGTCAGGGCGGCCCACCCGGACCTGACCCCCGCCCAGGTCAAGTCGGTGCTGGAGAAGACCGCCCGCAACGCCCCGGCGGGCGGCCGCGACGACTCGCGCGGCTTCGGCTTCATCGACCCGGCCGCCGCCATCAGCGCCGCGGCCCGGCTGAAACCCGAGGGCCTGCGCGCGGCCTCGTACGGCGAGAAGTACTTCGGCGACGGACCGGACGCCGAGGCACCGGGCGTCGCCACCGCCGCCTGGGCCGGTCCCCTCGCGGGCGGCACGGGGGGCGTCCTCCTGGTCGCGGCGGTCGTGCTGTGGCGCGGCCGGCGCACGGGCCGCGCGGAGCGCTGATCCGCCGCGAACGGCACGCCGTCCGGCCGATAGGCTCGACGACCGTGGCGAACAAGAACATCCCCGACCCCGGCTTCTCCGACGACGACGGCTCCGCCGACCCCCGGCTGAGCGCGGCCCTGGCCGCCTGGTCCGAGGACCGCACCGCCGTCGGGCCCGTGCTGGAGGCCCTCGGGGGCGCCCGGCTGCTGGTGCCCGTCGTGGCCGTGCTCGGCGAGGCCGAGGAGGACGAGAACGGGCTGCGCCGCGAGAAGACCAGCGACATGGCCGTCCCGACCCTCAAGGCCGGCGACCGCACCGCCCTGCCCGCCTTCACCTCCACGGACTCCCTCGCCCGTTGGGACCCCGCCGCCCGGCCCGTCGCCGTCCCCCTGCACCAGGCCCTGCAGGCCGCCGCGCACGAGAAGGCGGACACGGTCGTGCTCGACCTCGCCGGGCCCGTGCCGTTCGAGCTGACCGGCTCCGCGCTGCTGGCCCTCGCCGAGGGCCGCGCCACGGCCGACCCGCTCGCCGATCCGGCCGTCGTCGGCGCCGTGCGCGAGGCCGTGGCCGCCGAGCCGGCCGTGCTGCGCGCCCACCTCGGCCCCGGGCAGGCCGACGGCACCCTGGCCCTGGTCCTGGACCCGTCCGCGGTCCCCGCCGAAGCCGCCCGCGCCGTCGCCGGGCGCCTGGCCGCCGACGAAACGCTGAGGGCCCGCCTGGTGCGCGGCCTCGACCTGGCACTCCTGCCGGCCGAGGCGACGCCCCCGGGCGAGCCCCTCTTCGTACGCTGAGCGACGTGTGCCGAGCGACCCGCTAGCCGTAGACCGGGCCCGTGTACTTCTCACCCGGGCCCTGGCCCGGCTCGTCCGGGACGAGCGAGGCCTCCCGGAACGCCAGCTGCAGCGACTTCAGGCCGTCGCGCAGGGGCGCCGCGTGGAAGGAGCTGATCTCGGTCGCGGTGGCGTCCAGCAGACCGGCCAGGGCGTGCACCAGCTTGCGGGCCTCGTCCAGGTCCTTGTGCTTCTCGCCCTCCTCGGTCAGACCGAGCTTGACGGCCGCGGCGCTCATCAGGTTGACGGCGACCGTCACGATCACCTCGACCGCCGGGACCTCGGCGATGTCGCGGGCCATGGCGTCGAAGTCGGGGGACTCAGGAGGGGTCTCACTCATGCCCCACACGATAGGCGCACCACCGGGGCGTGCCGCACCAGGGCCCGGGCGCCTGAATTAGCCGTTCCTGGCCATTGCTGGTAACCTCGTGTAACGACCGGTCGGACCCGCATGCCTCACGGCCCGCGAGCCCGGCCCACAAGTGGAGGCTTTCGAACTCCCACCCGACCGCCCCCGAGGCGGCGGGTCACCGGTCAGACGGCCCCGTCCCTGCGGCGGCGATCCGTCCGAAAGCGCGCCCCGCGGATCCCGCGGCGGTGCTCCGGTAGTTCGAGGAGCCCCGCCTGGGAATCGTCCGGGGCATTTTTTGTGCTTCGGCGCGGTTAGGTCTGTCGAAAAGAGACGTTACGCGGCCGTCCGCCAGACCGTCGCGTGGTGCTACCGAGGAGGATCCATCAGCGCCGAGCCCCGCATCAACGACCGGATTCGCGTTCCCGAGGTGCGACTTGTCGGTCCCAGTGGCGAGCAGGTGGGCATCGTCCCCCTGGCCAAGGCACTGGAGCTTGCGCAGGAGTACGACCTGGACCTGGTCGAGGTCGCGGCGAACGCCCGTCCGCCCGTGTGCAAGCTCATGGACTACGGGAAGTTCAAGTACGAGTCGGCCATGAAGGCCCGTGAGGCGCGCAAGAACCAGGCGCACACGGTCATCAAGGAGATGAAGCTCCGGCCGAAGATCGACCCGCACGACTATGACACCAAGAAGGGTCACGTCGTCCGGTTCCTCAAGCAGGGCGACAAGGTCAAGATCACGATCATGTTCCGTGGTCGCGAGCAGTCCCGGCCCGAGCTGGGCTACCGACTGCTGCAGCGCCTCGCGGAGGACGTCGCAGACCTCGGGTTCGTCGAGTCGAACCCGAAGCAGGACGGCCGCAACATGATCATGGTCCTCGGTCCGCACAAGAAGAAGACCGAGGCGATGGCCGAGGCTCGTCAGGCGCAGGAAGCCCGCAAGGCGGAAGCGAAGGCCAACCCCGGCAAGTCGCAGAACGCCGCGGACGCCGAGGCGCCGGCCGAGGAGCCCGCCGAGGCGTGACCCCCGGGACGCGAGTCCCAGGAAGCAACCGAAACAAGACGACGCTCCACCGTGCCCGGTTCTCACGACCGGGCACCGGAGCGCCACCGACGAGGAGAGAACGGCGCTATGCCGAAGAACAAGTCGCACAGCGGTGCCAGCAAGCGCTTCAAGATCACCGGCTCCGGCAAGGTGCTGCGCGAGCGCGCCGGCAAGCGCCACCTGCTCGAGCACAAGTCGTCCCGCGTGACGCGTCGCCTCACCGGCAACGCCGAGATGGCCCCGGGCGACGCCGCGAAGATCAAGAAGCTTCTCGGCAAGTGACGCCCGGCGCGTGAGCGCCGCACGTCAGGACCGGGACCCAATCGATTTCGGGCCGTGTGAGGACCCCCATGGCCCCGCTACAAGGAGTTAAGAAGTGGCACGCGTCAAGCGGGCAGTCAACGCCCACAAGAAGCGCCGGGCGATCCTCGAGCAGGCCTCCGGCTACCGCGGTCAGCGTTCGCGCCTGTACCGCAAGGCCAAGGAGCAGGTCACCCACTCGCTGGTCTACAACTACAACGACCGCAAGAAGCGCAAGGGCGACTTCCGTCAGCTGTGGATCCAGCGCATCAACGCCGCTGCCCGCGCCAACGGCATGACCTACAACCGCTTCATCCAGGGTCTGAAGGCCGCGAACGTCGAGGTCGACCGCAAGATCCTGGCCGAGCTGGCCGTCAACGACGCCGGCGCGTTCGCCGCGCTCGTCGAGGTCGCCCAGAAGGCGCTGCCGAGCGACGTCAACGCCCCCAAGGCGGCCTGACGCCGGCTCCGAGCCGATGTGACTGACAGGACCCGCAGGCCGAACGGCCTGCGGGTCCTGCTGTGCAGCTACTGAGAAAGCGAACAGGATGTCCCCTGCCACCCCCGAGCTCATCTCCCCCCGTTCGCCCCGCGTCTCCGCCGCCCGGCGGCTGGCCAAGCGGAACTTCCGGGGGAAGGAGCGGCTGTTCCTCGCGGAGGGGCCGCAGGCGGTGCGGGAGGCGGCCGGGCACCGGGCCCGGGACACGGCCACGCTGGTGGAGCTGTTCACCACGCCGGAGGCCGCCGACCGCTACGCCGACATCGTGGGGGCCGCCCGGGACGCCGGGGCACGGGTGCACCTCGCCTCCGAGCAGGTCATCGCCGACATCTCCACCACCGTCACCCCCCAGGGACTCGTCGGCGTGTGCCGGTTCCTGGACACGCCCTTCGACGAGGTCCTCGCCGCGCGCCCGCGCCTGGTCGCCCTCCTCGCCAACGTCCGCGACCCCGGCAACGCCGGTACCGTCCTGCGCTGCGCCGACGCCGCCGGCGCCGAGGCCGTCGTGCTGACCGACGCCTCCGTCGACGTGTACAACCCCAAGGCCGTCCGCGCCTCCGTCGGCTCCCTGTTCCACCTGCCCGTCGCCGTCGGCGTTCCCGTGGAGCACGCCGTGGAGCGGCTGCGCGCCGCCGGCGTCCGGGTGCTGGCCGCCGACGGGGCCGGTGACCGCGACCTCGACGACGAGCTCGACAAGGGCACCATGGGCGGGCCGACCGCCTGGGTGTTCGGCAACGAGGCCTGGGGCCTGCCGGAGGAGACCCGCAGGCTCACCGACGCCGTGGTGCGCGTCCCGATCCACGGGAAGGCCGAGAGCCTGAACCTCGCCACCGCGGCCGCCGTATGTCTCTATGCGTCGGCACGTGCACAGCGTGCCGCCGGAGGGTGCCGCTCCGTCACCGGGAACCAGTAGGGTGACCAGCTCGGGGACCCCTCTGCGGAGCCTTGGAGGTGGGGTACGGGGATGAGCGTCGGCACGAGCAGCGCACCGGGGGCCCGGGGCGCCGGGGGCCCGCCCGCCGCGCCCCTGCCCTCCGGTGACCCCGGGGGCCTCGGCATCGACCCCGACCACCTGCCCGACGGGCTCGTCGTCGCCGACGAACAGGGCCGCGTCGTCTGCTTCAACGCCGCCGCCGAGCGCATCACCGCCGTACGCGCCCGCGACGTGCTCGGGCAGCCGCTGGAGAAGGCCCTGCCGCTGGAGGACCTCGAAGGCCGGCGCTGGTGGCAGCTGACCGATCCGTACGGCGGACTGGCCATCCGCGTCGGCCAGCCAGAGCGGAACCTGCTGCTGCCCGGCGGGCGCGAGGTCCTGGTCCGCGCGCGCTACGTCCGCACCCGGCCCACAGGCCCCCTGCGGCGCCTGGTGGTCACCCTGCGCGACACCGAGGCCCGCCGCCGCACCGAGCGCAGCCACGCCGAGCTGATCGCCACCGTCGCCCACGAACTGCGCTCCCCGCTGACCTCCGTGAAGGGCTTCACCGCCACCCTGCTCGCCAAGTGGGAACGCTTCACCGACGACCAGAAGCGGCTGATGCTGGAGACCGTCGACGCCGACGCCGACCGCGTCACCCGGCTGATCGCCGAGCTGCTCGACATCTCGCGCATCGACTCCGGCCGCCTGGAGGTGCGCCGCCAGCCCGTCGACATCGGCGCCGCCGTCGGACGCCACATCCAGGCCTACGTCGCCTCCGGCCAGCCCGCCGACCGGTTCCTGCTGCGCGTCCAGCAACCGCTGCCCGACCTGTGGGCCGACCCGGACAAGATCGACCAGGTCCTCAGCAACCTGCTGGAAAACGCCGTGCGGCACGGTGAGGGAACTGTCACGATCGACATCACGGCCACGGTGTCCCCCCGCGAGGACGAGGACACCGGCACGTCGGTCACGGTGAGCGACGAGGGGCCCGGCATCCCGGAGGAGTCCATGAACCGCGTCTTCACCCGCTTCTGGCGGGGCAGCAAGCGCGGTGGCACGGGCCTCGGGCTCTACATCGTCAAGGGCATCGTCGAGGCCCACGGCGGCACGATCACGGTCGGCCGCGCCCCGGGCGCCGGGGCGGAGTTCCGCTTTACGTTGCCCGTGGCGGCTCCGGCGTATCTCGCCTGAGGACCACGGGCGCATTCGTACACCTCCACCCCGTTAGACTCGGCCATTGGCACCTTTGTGTCCCGAAAGCCGTGACGAGCCGTCCACGAGTCGGTGACGGGGACCTTCAGCCAGCCAATCGGAAGCACGGGAAGAGATGTCGGCACCGAATAAGTCGTACGACCCTGTAGAGGTCGAGGCGTTGAAACCGGAAGAGATCGAGCGCATGCGGGACGAGGCGCTCGCCGCCTTCGCCGCCGCGGACTCCCTCGAAGCGCTCCAGAAGGCCAAGGTCGCCCACACCGGCGGCACCTCCCCGCTGGCCCTCGCCAACCGCGAGATCGGCGCCCTGCCCCCGCACGCCAAGGCCGACGCCGGCAAGCGCGTCGGGCAGGCCCGCGGCGCCGTCAACAAGGGGCTCGCCGCCCGCCAGGCCGAGCTGGAGGCGGAGCGGGACGCGCGCGTACTGGTCGAGGAGGCGGTGGACGTCACCCTGCCCCACGATCGCGTCGCCGCCGGTGCCCGCCACCCGCTGACCACGCTGTCGGAGCGCATCGAGGACGTCTTCGTTGCCATGGGCTACGAGGTCGCCGAGGGGCCCGAGGCCGAGGCCGAGTGGTTCAACTTCGACGCCCTCAACATCGGCCCCGACCACCCGGCCCGCGGCGAGCAGGACACCTTCTTCGTGCAGGGCCCGGACGGCGGCCCCGACTCCGGCGTCGTCCTGCGCACCCACACCTCGCCCGTGCAGATCCGCTCGCTGCTCGACCGCGAGCTGCCGGTCTACGTGATCTGCCCCGGCGTCGTGTACCGCACCGACGAGCTGGACGCCACCCACACCCCGGTCTTCCGCCAGGTCGAGCTGCTCGCCGTGGACGAGGGCCTGACGATGGCGGACCTCAAGGGCACGCTGGACCACATGGTCAAGGCCCTGTTCGGCGAGGGCATGAAGACCCGGCTGCGGCCCAACTTCTTCCCCTTCACCGAGCCGTCCGCCGAGATGGACATGGTCTGCTACGTCTGCCGCGGCGCGTCCGTCGGCGACCCGGACCGCCCCTGCCGCACGTGTTCCTCCGAGGGCTGGATCGAGCTCGGCGGCTGCGGCATGGTCAACCCGCGCGTGCTGCGCGCCTGCGGCGTCGACCCCGAGAAGTACAGCGGATTCGCCTTCGGGTTCGGCATCGAACGGATGCTGATGTTCCGCCACAACGTCGAAGACATGCGAGACATGGTCGAGGGTGACGTCCGGTTCACCCGGCCGTTCGGGATGGAGATCTGATGCGGGTCCCGCTTTCCTGGCTGCGGGAGTACGTCGACCTGCCGGCCACCGAGACCGGCCGTGACGTCCAGGCCAAGCTGATCTCGGCGGGCCTGGAGGTCGAGACGGTCGAGCAGCTCGGCCACGACCTCAAGGGCCCCCTGGTGGTCGGCCGGGTGCTGACCATCGAGGAGCTGGAGGGCTTCAAGAAGCCGATCCGCTTCTGCACCGTCGACGTCGGCCGGGCCAACGGCACGGGTGAGCCCCAGGAGATCGTCTGCGGCGCCCGCAACTTCGCCGTCGGCGACAAGGTCGTCGTGGTCCTGCCCGGCGCCACCCTGCCGGGCGGCTTCGCCATCTCCGCGCGCAAGACCTACGGCCGGAACTCGCACGGCATGATCTGCTCCAGCGACGAGCTGGGCATGGGTGACGACGGCACCAAGGGCATCATCGTGCTGCCGCCGGAGACCGAGGTCGGCCGCGACGCCATCGAGCTGCTGGAACTGGTCGACGAGGTCCTCGACATCGCCGTCACCGCCAACCGCGGCGACTGCCTGTCCATCCGCGGCGTCGCCCGCGAGACCGCCATCGCCTACGGTCTGCCGCTGCGCGACCCGGCCCTGATCGACGTGCCCGGGCCGAACGCGTACGGCTACCCGGTGCGCATCTCCGAGCCCACCGGCTGCGACCGCTTCACCGCCCGCACGGTGACCGGCCTCAGCCCCGAGGCGCGCTCGCCGATCTGGCTCCGGCGCAGGCTGCAGAAGGTCGGCATGCGCCCGATCTCGCTCGCCGTCGACGTCACGAACTACGTGATGATGGAGCTGGGCCAGCCGCTGCACGCCTACGACCGCTCCCTGGTACAGGGCACGATCGGGGTGCGCCGGGCCGAGCCGGGCGAGAAGCTCACCACCCTCGACGGCGTCGAGCGCACGCTGGACGCCGAGGACCTGGTGATCACCGACGACCGAGGCCCGATCGGGCTGGCCGGTGTCATGGGCGGTGCCGACACGGAGATCGCCGACCACGACGACGTGCAGAACGCCACCGCCGACGTGGTCATCGAGGCCGCGCACTTCGACGCGGTGTCGATCGCGCGCACCGCCCGCCGCCACAAGCTGTCGTCCGAGGCGTCCCGGCGCTTCGAGCGCGGCGTCGACCCGCAGGCCGCCGCCGCGGCCGCGCAGCGCACCGTCGACCTGCTGGTCCTGCTCGCCGGCGGCACCGCCGAGGCCGGTGTCACCGAGGTCCTCGCCCCGAGCGCCCCGCACACCGTCACCGTCCCCGCCGACCACCCGGACAAGGTCGCCGGAGTCGTCTACGGCCGCGAGACGGTCGTCCGGCGGCTCCAGGAGATCGGCTGCGACGTGTACGGGCAGGACGAGCTCATCGTCACCGTGCCGTCCTGGCGGCCCGACCTCACCGACCCGAACGACCTGGCCGAAGAGGTCATCCGGCTGGAGGGCTACGAGAACCTGCCCTCCACGCTGCCCAAGCCGCCGGCCGGCCTCGGCCTGACGGCCCGGCAGCGGCTGCACCGCCGCGTCGGCAGGGCCCTGGCCGGTGCCGGCTACGTCGAGGCGCTGAACTACCCCTTCGTCAGCGAGCAGGTCTTCGACCAGCTCGGCCTGGAGGCGGACGACCCGGCCCGCCGCGTCGTGAAGCTCAGCAACCCGCTGAACGACGAGGAGCCCGCGCTGCGCACCTCGCTGCTGCCGGGGCTGCTCGCCGCGCTGCGCCGCAACGACGGGCGCGGCTCGCACGACCTCGCCCTGTTCGAGACCGGCCTGGTCTTCCTGCCCGGCGAGGAGCGGCGCACCGCCGCCGTCCTGCCCGTCGACCGCCGTCCGTCCGACGCGGAGCTCGCCGAGCTGAACGCCGCGCTGCCCGAGCAGCCGCGGCACGCAGCCGTGGTCCTCACCGGAGCGCGCGAGCAGGCCGGCTGGTGGGGCAAGGGCCGTCCGGCCGACTGGGCCGACGCGGTGGAGGCGGCCCGGACCGTCGCCCGCGAGGCCGGTGCCGAACTGGTCGTCCGCAAGGGGCAGTACGGGCCCTGGCACCCGGGCCGGTGCGCCGAACTGGCGGTGACCGTGGACGGCGCCGAGCGGGTGGTCGGCCACGCGGGCGAGTTGCACCCCCGCGTCGTGAAGGCGCTGGGCCTGCCCGCGCGCGCCTGCGCGATGGAGATCGACCTCGACGCGGTGCAGGCGGCCGGTGACACCACGGTGGAGGCGCCGAGGATCTCCACGTTCCCCGTGGCCACGCAGGACGTCGCCCTGGTCGTCGACACGGCCGTCCCGGCCGCCGAGGTCGAGGCCGCGCTGCGCGACGGCGCGGGTGAACTCCTGGAGTCCGTCCGGTTGTTCGACGTGTACGAGAACGCCGGGCAGCTCGGTGAGGGCCGCAAGTCGCTCGCCTACGCCCTGCGGTTCCGGGCCGCCGACCGGACGCTGACCGTGGACGAGGCGTCCGCGGCCCGCGACGCGGCCGTCGCCCTCGCGGGTGAGCGTGTGGGGGCCGAACTGCGGAGTTAGCGCCGCACGGCTGTGCGGTGGTGTCGGTCGCGGGTTCGCCGTGGCTGATCGCGCAGTTCCCCGCGCCCCGTCGAAGGGAACCGGTCACCTCACTCGTTTGAGTGGTTGAGCACGGTGATCCCGGCTTTTGGGGCGGACTGTCCCACAGAATCGGACCGGCCTTCTCGGGCCGGTCCGATTCCGTGTGTCAGGGGCCTGATGGGGGGCCGTCGGCATGATCCGCGTCAGGGGCCGGGTGCGTTGCCTCGGACTGCCGGTGGTGTGGGGCGCGGCAGCCGTCACGTACAAGCTCGCCTGTCCGCTCGCCCAGCAGACCGGTCTCCCGGCGCGCATCCTCACCAGCGCCGTCTTCCTCGCGGTCGGCGCCGGGCTGATCCTCCACGCGCGGCGGTCGCTGACGCGTGAGCTGCGGCAGCTCCGCCGGGTCGCGCGGGCCGCGCAGAACGCGCTGCTGCGCCCGCCGCCGTCCCGCGTCGACGGGCTGGACGTCGCCGCAGTCCAGGTGTCGGCCGAACGCGGTGCGGCGATCGGCGGCGACCTGTACGAGATCGCCGCCACCGAGCACGGCGTGAGGGCCGTGATGGGCGACGTCCGCGGGCACGGGATCGGCGCGCTCGGGACCGTCGCCGCCGTGCTCGGCTGCTTCCGCGAGGCCGCGCACGACGAGAAGGACCTGGGCGGTGTGCTGCGCCGGCTGGAGCGCGCCCTGGAGCGGCATCTGCGCCAGGAGCATCCCACCGGCGACCTCGAGGAGTTCGTGACCCTGCTGCTCGTGGAGATCCGGGCCGACGGCGAGATCCTCGCCCTGAACTGCGGCCATCCGTGGCCCTACCGGCTGCGCGGCACCGAGGTGGAGCACCTCGCGGCCGGTGAACCGTACCCGCCCCTGGGGCTGTTCCCGTTGCCCGGCACCGACCTGCCCACCGTCGGCCTGGGGCGGCTGCGCGCCGGCGACGGACTGTTCCTGTACACGGACGGCGCCCAGGACGCGCGGGACGCCCGTGGCCGGTTCTTCCCGCTGCAGGCCGTGCTGGAGAGCGCGGCGCGGGACGAACCGCCGGTCCCGCGTTCGGTCCTCGCCCGCGTCGCCACCGCCCTGCACCACCACACCCGGGGTGAACCGGCCGACGACATCGCCCTGCTGATCCTCACCAACAGCCGGCGCGCACCCCTCGGTGACAGCGGGAACGGCGACCGCGCGTCCACGGCCGGCGACGCGCCCCTGGCACCGCGGTGAGGACGGCGCCGGCGAGGCCGCCCGCCCCGCCACGGAGTGTCGGGCAGGCGGCGGGGCGGGCGGCTCAAGCGGGCCGCCGCACTGTACGAGGGGGAGCCGGCGGCCCGGCCGGCCTCTTTCGAGGCAACTCAGTCAACCGGTCCGCGACGCAGAGCGACAGTGCGCACACGGACCGGATTCGGGTACTCCGTTCACACCCCGTGTGAACCCGGAGCCACTAACCTGACCGCACCGAGCCACACGGGGGGCCCACATGCAGCCCAACACTCTGCTCGACGCGATCCTGGACGAGGCCGGCATCTCCCACGCGGGACTGGCCGCCCACGTCAACCAGGCGGGACGAGCACGCGGACTGACCCTGCGTTACGAGCACACCGCGGTCGCGCGCTGGCTGAAGGGGCAGCGCCCCCGGGGCCAGGTGCCCGACCTCATCTGCGAGGTGCTCGCCGCCCGCCTCCGGCGGCAGGTCACCCTCGACGACATCGGGCTCGGCGTGCCCGGCGAGCCGTCCGCCCCGCACACCGGCTCGCTGTCCGGCTTCGTGGAGCGTGCCACCGCGCTGTGGCGCTCCGACCAGCAGCAACGGCCCCACATCCTGGGCGCGCCCGCCCTCACCGGCACGCCCGCCGTGATGCCGGTGTGGGAGTGGGAGAACCCGCCCGAGGACGTGGACGTCTCACGCGGCGGCCGGCACCGGGTCACCCCCGGCGACCTGGAGATGCTGCGGGCCGCGCGCACGCACTACGAGCAGATGTACCGCAAGGCCGGCGGCATCGCCACGCGCGCCCGGATCGTCGGCTTCCTCAACTCCGAGGCCGCGCCGCTGCTGCGCGGCAGCTACACCGACGAGACGGGCCGTCAACTGCACCGCGCGACCGGGGGCTTGGTGGCGGTCGCCGGCATCTGCGCCTACGACTCCGACGCCCACGGGCTGGCGCAGCGCTACTTCCACCAGGCGCTGCGGCTGGCGAAGGCCAGCGGCGACCGGGGGCTCGGGGCGTACGTCATCGCCCTGCTGGTCAACCAGTCGCTGTTCATGCGGGAGTACCGGCAGGCCGTCGCCTTCGCGGAGGCCGCGCTGCGGGCCGCCGGCAAGCACATCACCCCGGCGCTCGCCTCCGACCTGTACGCGATGCAGGCGAAGGCGTACGCGCACCTGGGCGACGGCACGAGCGCCCTGTCCCGCATCCGGCGGGCCGAGCAGGCGGCCGAGCGCATCCGGCGCGGCTACGAGCCCGACGAGACCGGCTATGTCCAGCCGGGGCTGGTCAACGTCCAGGTGGCGGAGGCACTGCTGAGCCTGGGGGAGATCGCGGCGGCCGGGGAACACGCCGCGGCCGCCGTCGACAACCCGGCGCACGACCGCGGCCGGGTGCACCGGCTGGCCATGCTCAGCACCATCGAGCTGCGCCGGGGCAACGCCGACAAGGCCGTCGCCATCGCCGTGCAGATGGCGGAGCAGGCCAGGGGCATGGAGTCCCAGCGGCTGCGCGACCGGCTGCGCGCGGTACGGGAGCACCTGGCCCGCAGCGGGTGCGCCGGCACGTCCGAGGCGGCCGAACTGATCGACGGGGCGCTGCGCGTGCCGTTGTAGCCCGGGCGGCGGCCGCCCGCGTCGCTCCGAGCCGCTTCCCGTGCGCCTGCTGTAGGACCGTCCCTGCTGCGATATTGCCACTTACTCGACGGAAGGTGGCAGAACCGTGCAGTGGACGAAACACAACGAACGAACTGTGTACTCAAACCGTTGGTTCAGCGTCAATCTCGCGGATGTCGAACTGCCGGACGGCCGGCATCTGGACCACTTCCTCATACGGCTGAGGCCCGTCGCGGTGGCCACGGTCGTCAACGACGCCAACGAGGTGCTGCTGCTGTGGCGGCACCGCTTCATCACCGACACATGGGGGTGGGAGCTCGCGGCGGGCGTGGTCGAGCACGGCGAGGACGTCGCCCGGGCGGCCGCGAGGGAACTGGAGGAGGAGACCGGCTGGCGGCCGGGACCCCTGCGCCACCTCATGAGCGTGGAGCCGTCCAACGGGCTCACCGACGCCCGGCACCACGTGTACTGGGCCGACGAGGGCGAGTACGTCGGGCACCCCGTGGACGACTTCGAGTCGGACCGCCGGGAATGGGTGCCCCTCAAACTCGTCCCCGACATGGTCGCCCGCGGCGAGGTCCCGGCCGCCAACATGGCGGCCGCGTTACTCCTGCTGCACCATCTCAGGCTCGGACACGACACATTGCCATGACCCGCCCCGCTCTAGCGCCCGAACGCCTGCCAGATCGTCACGACGAGGGCACCCACGGAGGTGAGGGCGGCGACCGCCGGCAGCGGCCATCGCGCGTGTTCGAGCGAGTGGATCCGGGTGTTCAGGTCGTCGAGTTCCTTGGCGGTCTCCTCGGTGCGGTGACTGAGCAGAGCCAGCCCGCCCTCGACGCGGGCGTAAGCCACGTCGAGGCGGCGTCGTAACTCTGCGAGTTCTCCTTGGACGACGGGATGCTCGGGATCGACGGTCACGATTCCGCTCCTTTCCGTAGTCGCTTCCCATCCCTTGCATGTGCATGAGGAGTCAACTCCCCTGGTGGGCGCCTGGGGAGAGTGTGCGGAGGGCATATGCGAGCCCGGCGCGCACACGGTGTGTGCATGCCGCGGGCCCGGCACCAAGGGAGGTGCCGGGCCCGTGGGATGGCCGAAATCTGACCGTCCGTAACCGGCCTCGCGGGCGGGACTCCGGAGCGGAAGGCCGGGAGCGCGGATTCAGGAGTAGGTGTAGAAGCCCGAGCCCGTCTTGCGGCCGAGCCGGCCCGCGTCGACCATGCGCTGCAGCAGCGGCGGAGCGGCGTACAGCGGCTCCTTGTACTCCTCGTACATCGACTGCGCGACCGAGGCCACGGTGTCCAGGCCGATGAGGTCGGAGAGCTTGAGCGGGCCCATGGGGTGGGCGCAGCCCATCTCCATGCCGTTGTCGATGTCCTCGCGGCTGGCGATGCCCGTCTCGAACATCCGGATCGCCGAGAGCAGGTACGGGATCAGCAGCGCGTTCACCACGAAGCCGGACCGGTCCTGGGCACGGATCGCGTGCTTGCCGAGCAGCTTCTCGGTGAACAGCTGGGCGCGGCTGATCGTCCCCTCGGAGGTGGTGAGGGCGGGGATCAGCTCGACGAGCTTCTGCACCGGGGCCGGGTTGAAGAAGTGGATGCCGATGACCTGGTCGGGCCGCGAGGTCGCCACCGCCAGCTTCACCAGCGGGATGGAGGAGGTGTTGGAGGCCAAGATGGCGTCCGGCCGGGTCACGACCTGGTCCAGGACCTGGAAGATCTCGGTCTTGACCTGCTCGTTCTCCACGACCGCCTCGATCACCAGGTCACGGTCGGCGAACTCGCCGAGGTCCGTGGTGAAGCTCAGGCGGGCCAGCGTGGCCTCCTGCTCCTCCTCGGTGATCTTGCCGCGCTCGGCTGCCTTGGCCAGGGAGGTGAACAGCCGGGTGCGGCCGATCTCCAGGGCTTCGCCGGTGGTCTCGGCGACCATGACGTCCAGGCCGGCCCGGGCGCACACCTCGGCGATCCCCGCGCCCATCTGACCGCAGCCCACGACTCCGACGCGTGCAATGTCTCCCGCTGGGATGTCCGTCACATCGTCCCTTTCGCTGCTGATCCACGACCGGCAGGCCGGCCGGGTCCCGGCGCCTGCTCCGTTCGTGCACGTTACCGCCAAGTATCGATGATCGATCGCCGGGGGCGGTTCAGGTTCGGGCATGCTGGGCCCGGAGCGATCCGCGACGGTGCGGATCCGCGGCATTTTGGGGCATGCGCATGGGACGAGTCTCACGCAGGGCGTTCGCCGTGGCGGCGCTGTCGGCTTTCACGATGATGCCTCCCGCGTCGGCCGCGTCCGGCCGCAGGGGCGGGGCGCCGGCCATCGAGATGCGCGGGGTGTGGCTCGCCACCGTGGCCAACCGGGACTGGCCCTCCCAGCCCGGCCTCAGCGCCGCGCAGCAGCGCTCCGAGCTGCTCACCCACCTCGACACGGCCGTCCGCAACCGGCTCAACACCGTCTTCTTCCAGGTCCGGCCCACCGCGGACGCCCTGTGGCCTTCGCCGTACGAGCCCTGGTCGCAGTACCTCACCGGCACGCAGGGCAAGGACCCGGGCTGGGACCCGCTGGGCACGGCCGTCGAGGAGGCCCACGCGCGGGGCCTGAAGCTGCACGCCTGGTTCAACCCGTACCGGGTCGCCGCCCACGCCGATCCCGGCCGTCTGGTCGCCTCCCATCCGGCACGGGAGAACCCCGACTGGGTGGTCGCGTACGGCGGGAAGCTCTTCTACAACCCGGGGATGCCGGAGGTCCGCGCGTTCGTGGAGGACGCGATGCTCGACGCGGTGGCCCGGTACCCCGTGGACGGCGTCCACTTCGACGACTACTTCTACCCGTACCCGGTGGCCGGCCAGAACTTCGACGACGACGACGCCTACGAGGAGCACGGCGGCGGTTTCCCGGACCGGGCCGCGTGGCGGCGGGACAACATCGACCGGCTGGTGCGCGAGACGGCGGACCGGGTCAAGGAGCTCCGGCCGGGGACCGCGTTCGGCATCAGTCCCTTCGGTGTGTGGCGCAACGCTTCGACGGATCCGGCGGGTTCGGACACCCGGGCCGGTGTGGAGACCTACGACGACCTGTACGCGGACACCCGCACCTGGGTGCGGGAGGGCTGGATCGACTACATCGTGCCGCAGCTGTACTGGAACATCGGCTTCGCCGCCGCCGACTACGCCAAGCTGGTGCCCTGGTGGGCGGAGGTCGCGCGCGGCAGTTCGACGCAGCTGTACGTGGGGGAGGCGCTGTACAAGGCCGGCGACCCGGCGCAGCCGGCGGCCTGGCAGCAGCCGGCCGAACTGTCCCGGCACCTGACGCTCGCGGCGGAGCACGCGCCGGTGCGCGGGCACGTCTACTTCGCCGCCAGGGACGTGGCGGCCGACCGGATCGGGGCGATGGCGAGGGTGGTGGCCGACCACTACGGGCTGCCGGCCGACCCTCCGCGCTGAGCCGCCGGGTCAGGGGCCGGTGGTGGTCTCCCGGTGCCGGATCTCGGTGTCGGGCCCGGGAGAGCACACTCCCTCGTGCCCGTCCTCGAACCGGACGCGGTACGGGGGGTTGCCCTCGTCGCCGAGGACTTCGACGATCTCGCCGACCTTGTCGTGCTGACCGACCACCCTGCCGTGCTGGACCAGCCGGTCGCCCACGGTTGCGCGCATCGGGACCTCCTCACGAGGTGTTGCAGCGGCGGTCCGCGGTCTGGAGTCCGCGGCGCGGGGCCCCGCGGGCGGGGGCCGGACGCCGTCCCTCAGCCGCGGGCCCGCTGTGTGACGGCGATGCACACCAGCACCGCCGCGGCCGTCAGCGGGGCGGCCACCGTCAGGTGCTCGCCCAGCAGCAGCACCGACCACACCAGTGTGAGCAGGGGCTGGGCCAGCTGCAACTGGCTGGCCTTGGGAATGCCGATGATCCCCATGCCGCGGTACCAGACGACCAGCCCGAGGAACTGGGAACCGGCCGCGACCCACAACAGTCCTGCCACGCTGTGGGCGGTGAGGTCCACCGGCTCCCGCGCCAGGGCGAGCGCGGCGACCGGCACCGTCAGCGGCAGGCACAGCACCAGCGCCCATCCGATCACGTGCCAGCCCGGCATGACCCGGGCCAGCCGGCCGCCCTCGGTGTAACCCGCCGCGCAGACCAGCAGCGCCGCGAAGAGGTACAGGTCGGCGGTGGTCAGGGCACCGCCGCTCTGCTGCACGGTGAAGGCGAGGACCGCCGCCGCGCCCGCCAGGGCCGCGCACCAGAAGGTCCGCGAGGGCCGGGCACCGACCCGGAACGCGGAGAACACCGCGGTGGTGAGGGGGAGCAGGCCCACCACGACCGCGGCGTGAGCGGTGGTCGACGTCTGCAGCGCCAGCGTGGTCAGCAGCGGGAATCCGAGGACGACCCCGGCGGCGACGACGGCGAGCCCCGGCCAGTGGCGGCGGGCGGGTGGCGGCACCCGCAGGGCCAGCAGGGCGCCGCCCGCGATCACCGCGGCCAGGACGCTGCGCACGGCGACCAGCGACCAGGGGCCGAACCCCTCCAGACCCCACGCGGTGGCGGGGAAGGTGAGGGAGAAGGCGACGACGCCGAGCGCCGCCTGAAGGGTCCCGAAACCGGCCCGGTCCGCACCCGGAGCCCGCCCTCGCCGTCCGTCGCCCGCGGCGGGGCCGGTGTCCCGCACGCCGCTGCCGGGCGTGGCCCCGCCGTCCGTCGCGCCGGGGGCCGACGCGTCGACCGCTATCCCGGTGCCCGCAGTAGCGCTACTCTGTGCTCTCATGCAAGAGCGTAGCAGCGTAGGCGAACTGGCGGAACAGCTCAGACGGGAGCTCGACCGCTACTCACCCGGTGGAAAGCTGCCGTCGAGCCGGGCGCTCGTGGAGCGGTTCCGGGTCAGCCCGGTGACCGTCTCGCGCGCCCTGGCGCAGCTGGCCGCCGAGGGACTGGTGGTCACCCGCCCCGGCGCCGGGGCGTTCCGCGCGCAGGCCAGGACGGCACCGGCCCCGGCCGGGGACACCTCCTGGCAGGAGGTCGCCCTCAGCGCGGAGGGCGCCGCCGACCTCGTGCCGCGCTCGGTGGACGCCTCCGGGGTGCTGGTGTCCCTGGCCGCCCCGCCGCCCGGGGTGGTCGAGTTCAACGGCGGTTACCTGCACCCCTCGTTGCAGCCCGAGCGTGCCATGGCCGCCGCCCTGTCGCGGGCCGGCCGCCGCCCGGGGGCCTGGGGCCGGCCGCCCATGGAGGGCCTGCCCGAGCTGCGGGAGTGGTTCGCGCGCGGCATCGGCGGCTGCGTCACGGCCGCCGAGGTGCTGATCACCTCGGGCGGGCAGTCGGCGCTCACCACCGCCCTGCGCGCCCTCGCCCCGCCGGGCGCCCCGGTCCTGGTCGAGTCGCCGACCTACCCCGGCATGCTCGCCATCGCCCGGGCCGCGGGGCTGCGCCCGGTACCCGTCCCGGTGGACGCCGACGGTGTCCGCCCGGCGCTGCTGGCCGACGCCTTCCGGGCCACCGGCGCCCCGGTCTTCGTCTGCCAGCCCCTCTTCCAGAACCCCACCGGCGCCGTCCTCGCGCCCGGGCGGCGTGCCGAGGTGCTGCGCATCGCCCGTGAGGCCGGGGCGTTCGTCGTCGAGGACGACTTCGTACGGCGGCTCGTGCACGAGGACTCCGGGCCGCTGCCGCGCCCGCTGGCGGCCGACGACCCCGACGGCGTCGTCGTCCACGTCTCCTCCCTCACCAAGGCGACCTCCCCGAGCTTCCGGGTGAGCGCCCTGGCCGCCCGGGGCCCGGTGCTGGAACGGCTGCGGGCCATCCAGGTCGTCGACACGTTCTTCGTGCCGCGCCCCCTGCAGGAGGCCGCGCTCGAACTCGTCGGCTCGCCCGCCTGGCCCCGCCACCTGCGGGCCGTCTCCGCGGAGTTGAAGGCCCGCCGGGACGCGATGACCTCCGCGCTCGCCCTGCACCTGCCCGAACTGACCCTGGCGCACGTGCCATCCGGCGGTTACCACCTGTGGCCGCGCCTGCCCGACGGCACGGACGAACCGGCGCTGGTGGCGGCCGCCCTGCGCACCGGCGTCGCGGTCACCCCGGGCCGCCCGTACTTCAGTGCCGAGCCCCCGGCCGCCCACCTGCGGCTCAGCTTCGCCGCCGTCGCCGGCACCGGGGAGATCGCGGAGGGCGTCCGGCGGCTGCGGGCCGCCCGTGACGAGGTGCTCGGATAACCTCTCGACGCGCCCTCGGGCGGCCTGCGAGCATCGCGCCATGAACGCCACCCCGCCCCTGCCCGAGGGCTACGAGATCTCCACCGACCCCGCCCGCGTCGACCGCGAGCGGGTGCACCGTTGGCTGTCCACCGACGCGTACTGGGCGCTTGGCCGCCCGCGCGAGAAGCAGGACCGTGCGATCGAGGGGTCGCTCAACTTCGGCGTCCACGACACGGTGTCGGGGGAGCAGGTCGCCTACGCCCGCGTCGTCACGGACCGGGCGACCTTCGCCTGGCTCTGCGACGTGTACGTCGACCCGTCGGTGCGCGGGAAGGGCATCGGCGGCGCACTGGTGGGTGCCGTGTGCGAGGAGACGCGGGAGTACGGCGTGCGCCGGGTGCTGCTCGCCACGCACGACGCCCACGAGGTGTACGCCCGGCACGGCTTCGCTCCGCTGGAGCGGCCCGAGCACTGGATGGCGCTCGTCTTCAGCCGATGACGGCCTCGGCGGCACCAGGGCCTTCACGCGATCACCACCTTCACCCGATGAGGGGCGTCGCCCCGTGAACGCCTACGCACCCTCGGTAACTGGCGGACAACACCTCTTGACCTGCGCACTTGCTGCACTCACGATCGCCGCATGTCACTTCGGGTCACGTTCGTCGCCGCCGCGCGCAGCTCCGTGCCGCCGGCCGAGCGCTTCGAGGACGACCGGCCACTGGACCAGGCCGGCTGGGGCGAGGTGGAGCGGGTGGCCCCGGAGCTGCTGCCCCTCGCCGCCGCCGACCTGCGCTACTGCTCACCTGCCCCGCGCAGCCGGGCGACGGGTGAGGGGCTCGGTTACGCGCCGCTCGTCCAACTGGGGCTGCGCGACTGCGACATGGGCCGCTGGCGCGGGCTGACCCTGGGCGAGGCGATGGCCCGGGAGCCGGAGACGGTCGACGCGTGGCTCACCGATCCGCGGTCCGCACCGCACGGCGGGGAGTCCCTGGTCGACTTCGTCTCCCGGATCGGCGGCTGGCTCGACACCCGGCCGGTGGAGGACGGCTGCCGGGTGGTGGCGGTCGCCGAGCCGTCCGTGATCCGGGCCGCCCTGGTGTACGTCCTGCAGGCGCCGCCCTCGACGTACTGGAACATCGACGTCCGGCCGCTGTCGACGACGGCCGTGGCGGGCCGGGCCGGCCGCTGGAACCTGCGGTTCGACGGGGCGTCGGCTCAGCGCTCGCGCGCGTAGTCGGTACGCAGCACCAGGTCCTTGGCGGGGCCGCGCACCCGCCACACGGTCCGCCAGTGGTCCGCGTCGCGGACGGTGAACTCGCCGCGGTAGAGGTCGGCCGAACAGGGGTGGTCGGCGACGTGCCGCCCCGGCCTCAGGTCGAGGTCGTGGAAGGGCCGCCCGTCCGTGAACCGCACGTGTGCCGTGCCGTCCGGCCCCGGCAGGAACAGCAGCGTCCGCTCCGCGGGCCGGGTGACGCCCTGCCAGGTGAAGGTGCCGGACTCCTGATGCAGCAGCCCGCCCCCCTCCAGTGCGCCGAAGGCGGTGGTCCCTGCGAACTGCCCTTCCGCGCCGCCGGCCAGATCGCGCACGGTCCGCGACACCCGCCACCGCCCGGCCAGATATGCCAGTGCGTCCGGCACCGGCCAGAACTCGCCCATCCCCGACCGCTCTCCCTCCCGTCCGGTGCTGCGCGACCCATTGACGCGCTTCCGCCCCCTCCCTATCTTGCCGTTCGAAGTGTTGACCAATGTCCGGTATTTCGAACACCGAGAGCCGCGGAGTATCCATGCCACGCACCGCCCGCACGCGAGCGAGAGCGGGCCTCACGGCCACCGCCCTCCTGACGGCAGCAGCCCTCGTACCGGCCCCGGCGCACGCCGAGGACGTCACCGACTACACGATCACCGTCGACCCCTCCGCCCGGGGCGCGGCCATCGACGACACGATGTACGGCGTCTTCTTCGAGGACATCAACCGCGCCGCCGACGGCGGCCTGTACGCGGAGCTGGTGCAGAACCGCTCCTTCGAGTACTCCACGGCCGACAACGGCTCCTACACGCCCCTGACCTCCTGGACGGCCGCCGGTACGGCCGAGGTCGTCGACGACTCGGGCCGGCTCAACGAACGCAACCGCAACTACCTCGCCCTGGGCGCCGGTTCGTCCGTCACCAACACGGGCTACAACACCGGGATCCGGGTCGAGCAGGGCAAGCGGTACGACTTCTCCGTGTGGGCACGCGCCGGGAGCGGCAGCACGCTCACCGTCTCCCTGAAGGACGCCGCGGGCAGCCTGGCCACCGCCCGGCAGGTCGCCGTCAGGGGCGGCTGGGCGAAGTACGAGGCCGCCTTCACCGCGAGCCGCACCAGCAACCGCGGCCGCCTCGCCGTCGCCGCCTCGAACGCCGCCGCGCTGGACATGGTGTCGCTCTTCCCGCGCGAGACGTACAAGAACCAGGCCAACGGCCTGCGCAAGGACCTCGCCGAGAAGATCGCCGCGCTGAAGCCCGGCTTCGTGCGCTTCCCCGGCGGCTGCCTGGTCAACACCGGCTCCATGGCGGACTACAGCGAGGCGAGCGGCTGGGAGCGCAAGCGCAGTTACCAGTGGAAGGACACGGTCGGGCCGGTCGAGGAGCGCGCCACCAACGCCAACTTCTGGGGCTACAACCAGAGCTACGGCCTCGGCTACTACGAGTACTTCCGCTTCTCCGAGGACATCGGCGCCATGCCGCTGCCCGTCGTCCCCGCCCTGGTCACCGGTTGCGGCCAGAACAAGGCCATCGACGACGACGCCCTGCTGAAGCGGCACATCCAGGACACCCTCGACCTCATCGAGTTCGCCAACGGCCCGGCGACCTCGACGTGGGGCAAGGTCCGTGCGCGGATGGGCCACCCCGCGCCCTTCCGTCTGACCCACATCGGCGTCGGCAACGAGGAGAACCTCCCGAAGGAGTTCTTCGCGCGCTTCGAGCGGTTCCGGGCCGCCATCGAGGCGAAGCACCCGGGCATCACCGTCATCTCCAACTCCGGCCCGGACGACGCCGGTACGGTCTTCGACACCGCCTGGCAGCTCAACCGCGAGGGCGAGGTCGACATGGTCGACGAGCACTACTACAACAGCCCGGACTGGTTCCTGCGGAACAACGACCGCTACGACTCCTACGACAGGAACGGCCCGAAGGTCTTCCTGGGGGAATACGCCTCCCAGGGCAACGACTGGAGGAACGGCCTCGCTGAAGCGGCCTTCATGACCGGCCTGGAGCGCAACGCGGACGTCGTCAAGCTCGCCTCGTACGCCCCCCTGCTGGCCAACGAGGACTACGTGCAGTGGCGCCCCGACATGATCTGGTTCAACAACCGCGCCTCCTGGAACTCGGCCAACTACGAGGTCCAGAAGCTGTTCATGACCAACGTCGGCGACCGCGTGGTGCCGTCGGCGGCCACGGCCACGCCCGGCGTCAGCGGCCCGATCACCGGCGCCGTGGGCCTGTCCACGTGGGCGACCAGCGCCGCGTACGACGACGTGAAGGTCACCGCGGCCGACGGCTCGGCCCTGCTGAGCGAGGACTTCTCCGGTGACGCCTCGCGGTGGCGGCACGACGGCACCGGCAGCTGGAGCATCCAGGACGGCCAGTACGTGCAGACCGACCCGGTCGCCGAGAACACCATGGTCACGGCCGGCGACCCGGCCTGGAAGGACTACGACCTGCACGTCAAGGCCACCAAGAAGTCGGGCAAGGAGGGCTTCCTGATCGCCTTCGGCGTCAAGGACACCGGCACCTACTACTGGTGGAACCTGGGCGGCTGGAACAACACCCAGTCCGCCGTCGAGCAGGCCGTGGACGGCGGGAAGAGCACCCTGCTGACCAAGCCCGGTTCCATCGAGACGGGCCGTGCCTACGACGTCGACGTCAAGGTGCGCGGCCGCCAGGTCACGCTGTTCCTCGACGGCAAGGAGTGGGGCCGCTTCACCGACGACAAGCCGGCCGAGCCGTTCCGTCAGGTGGTGACCCGGGACGACCGGACCGGTGACCTGATCGTCAAGGTCGTCAACGCCCAGCCGGCCGAGGCCCGCACGGCCGTCGACCTCGGCGGCGCCCGGGTCGCCTCCACGGCCCGAGTGACCATGCTGGCCGCCGACCAGGACGCGGCGAACACGGAGACGGACACGCCGGTGGCCCCGGTGACGTCCACCCTCCGGGGCGTGGCCGACAAGTTCACCCACACCTTCCCGCCGAACTCGGTGACGTTCCTGAGGATCGGACGCAGGTGAGCGTGGCGCCGGCCGGGGCGCTCCTCGTCCCCGCTTGACCGGTGCCGTCAGGCGCCCTTCCGCCGGAACCGGTCCCGCCCGGGCCGGCCCGGCGGAAGGGATGCCCGCGGGCCGCCTCCGGCCGGGTCACGTCCGGCGTGAGCCCGGCCGGAGGCGGCCCGTTGCATGCCGGTGCCCTCCGGTGGCACCGGACGCAGCCCTCCCGGTGCGGCGCACCGTCGGCGGCCGATGCCGCACGCACCGGGCGACGGCGAGCGTCAGCACCTCGCCGAAGACTCGGGTGCCACCGTTGGGCACCGCCGTCGGACAGGGCAGGGCGTGTGCCGGTCCGGAAGACGTTGCCCAGGGCCGGAGCGTACGGACCGGGGCGTGCGGGCAGGAATCGACGGGGATCACCGGAATGGATTGCATAAACCTGCGGCAATACGTATAGTCATGCTCCCTAAGGAGGAGGATCCATGGCGGTACGAGCGGCAGTGGCCGGGGCGAGCGGATACGCGGGCGGGGAGCTGCTGCGTCTGCTGCTGGGACACCCCGAGGTCGAGATCGGCGCCCTGACCGGCAACTCCAACGCCGGGCAGCGGCTCGGCGCGCTCCAGCCGCACCTGCTGCCCCTGGCCGACCGGGTGCTCCAGGAGACCGCTCCGCAGGTGCTCGCCGGTCACGACGTCGTCTTCCTGGCCCTGCCCCACGGGCAGTCCGCGGCCGTCGCCGAGCAGCTCGGCCCCGACGTGCTGGTCGTCGACATGGGCGCCGACTTCCGGCTGACGGACGCAGCCGCCTGGGAGAAGTTCTACGGCTCCCCGCACGCCGGAACCTGGCCCTACGGCCTCCCCGAACTGCCGGGTGCCCGCCTCGCGCTGGAGGGGTCCAAGCGCATCGCGGTACCCGGTTGCTACCCGACCGCCGTCTCCCTGGCCCTCTTCCCGGCGTACGCCGCCGGGCTCGCCGGGCCCGAGGCGGTGATCGTCGCCGCGTCCGGCACGTCCGGCGCGGGCAAGGCGCCCAAGCCGCACCTGCTGGGCAGCGAGGTCATGGGCTCCATGTCCCCCTACGGGGTCGGCGGGGTGCACCGGCACACCCCCGAGATCACCCAGAACCTCAGCGCGGCCGCCGGGCAGCCGGTCACGGTCTCCTTCACCCCGACCCTCGCGCCGATGCCCCGCGGCATCCTCGCCACCTGCAGCGCCAAGGCCGCCGACGGGGTCACGGAGGAAGCGCTGCGCGCCGTGTACGCCAAGGCCTACGCCGACGAACCGTTCGTGCACCTGCTGCCCGCGGGGCAATGGCCCGCCACGGCGTCCGTCCACGGTTCCAACGCCGTTCAGGTGCAGGTCGCACACGACGAGGCCGCCGGGCGGATCATCGTGATCAGCGCCATCGACAACCTCACCAAGGGCACCGCGGGCGGTGCCGTCCAGAGCATGAACATCGCCCTGGGTCTCGACGAGACCACCGGGCTTTCCACGATCGGAGTCGCACCGTGAGCGTCACGGCAGCCAAGGGATTCACGGCGGCGGGCATCGCCGCCGGGATCAAGGAGAACGGCAACCCGGACCTGGCCCTCGTGGTCAACAACGGGCCCCGCCGTGCCGCCGCCGGCGTCTTCACCTCCAACCGTGTGAAGGCCGCGCCGGTCCTGTGGTCCGAGCAGGTGCTCAAGAGCGGCCAGGTCTCCGCCGTCGTCCTCAACTCCGGCGGCGCCAACGCCTGTACCGGACCCAAGGGCTTCCAGGACACCCACGCCACCGCCGAGAAGGCCGCCGAGGTCCTCGGCCGGGGCGCCGTCGAGGTCGCCGTCTGCTCCACCGGCCTCATCGGCGTGCCGCTGCCCATGGACAAGCTGCTCCCGGGCGTCGAGACGGCCGCCGCCCAGCTCTCCGAGCACGGCGGCGAGAAGGCCGCCATCGCCATCAAGACCACCGACACCGTCCACAAGACGGCCGTCGTCACCCGGGACGGCTGGACCGTCGGCGGCATGGCCAAGGGCGCGGGCATGCTCGCCCCCGGCCTCGCCACCATGCTCGTCGTCCTCACCACCGACGCCGCCGTCGACGACGCCGGCCTGGACAAGGCGCTGCGGGCCGCCACCCGCACGACCTTCGACCGGGTGGACTCCGACGGCTGCATGTCCACCAACGACACCGTCCTGCTCCTGGCCTCCGGCTCCGCCGAGGTGACCCCCGCCCACGAGGAGTTCGCCGAAGCCGTACGGCAGGTCTGCGACGACCTCGGACAGCAGCTCATCCGGGACGCCGAGGGCGCCAGCAAGGACATCAAGGTGGAGGTGATCAACGCCGCGACCGAGGACGACGCCGTCGAGGTCGGCCGCTCCATCGCCCGCAACAACCTCCTCAAGTGCGCCGTCCACGGCGAGGACCCCAACTGGGGCCGCGTGCTCTCCGCGATCGGCACCACGCGGGCCGCCTTCGAGCCGGACCGGCTGAACGTCGCCATCAACGGCGTCTGGGTCTGCAAGAACGGCGGTGTCGGCGAGGACCGCGACAAGGTCGACATGCGCTACCGCGAGGTGCACATCGTCGCCGACCTGGCCGCCGGGTCCCGGACCGCCACCATCTGGACCAACGACCTCACCGCCGACTACGTCCACGAGAACAGCGCCTACAGCTCATGAGCACACCGACGCGCAAGCACACCGCGCTGCCCAAGGCGCAGATCCTCATCGAGGCCCTGCCCTGGCTGGTCCGGCACAACGGCAAGACGGTCGTCATCAAGTTCGGCGGCAACGCCATGGTGGACGAGGACCTCAAGGCCGCCTTCGCCCAGGACGTCGTCTTCCTGCACCACGCCGGCCTCAAGCCGGTCGTCGTGCACGGCGGCGGACCGCAGATCAGCGCCGCCCTCGACCGGCACGGCATCGTCAGCGAGTTCAAAGCCGGCCTGAGGGTGACCACCGAGGACGCCATGGACGTGGTCCGCATGGTGCTGGCCGGGCAGGTGCAGCGCGAGCTGGTCGGCCTGCTCAACCGGCACGGGCCGCTCGCCGTCGGCCTGACCGGCGAGGACGCCCACACCATCAGTGCCACCAGACACCAGCCCGAGATCGACGGCGAGTTGGTCGACATCGGGCGGGTCGGCGAGATCACCGCGATCGACACGGGCGCCATCGAGGCCCTGCTCGCCGACGGCCGCATCCCGGTCGTCTCCTCGATCGCCCGCTCCCAGGACGACGGACATGTCTACAACGTCAATGCTGATACGGCGGCTGCGGCACTCGCTGCTGCACTGGGCGCCGAAACCCTCATGGTCCTCACGGACGTCGAGGGACTCTACGAGGACTGGCCGCACAGCGACGAGGTGATCAGCCGCCTCACCGCCTCCGAACTCGAGCGCCTGCTGCCGGAGTTGTCCTCCGGCATGGTGCCGAAGATGGAGGGCTGCCTGCACGCCGTACGGGGCGGCGTCACCACCGCCCGCGTCATCGACGGCCGGGTCCAGCACTCGATCCTGCTGGAGATCTTCACCGACGAGGGCATCGGCACGATGGTCGTGGCCGACGAGCCGAAGGGGGACGCCGCATGACCGCCCGGCAGGAGTACGCCCAGCGCTGGCAGGGCGCCCTCATGAACAACTACGGCACCCCGCTGCTGCCCCTGGCGCGCGGCGAGGGCACCCGGGTGTGGGACGCCGACGGCCGCGCGTACCTCGACTTCGTCGGCGGCATCGCCACCAACGCCCTCGGCCACGCCCACCCGGCGGTCGTCGAGGCGGTCAGCCGGCAGATCGGCTCCCTCGGCCACATCTCCAACTTCTTCATGGCCGAACCCACCGTGGCCCTCGCCGAGCGGC
Source organism: Streptomyces sp. AHA2 (assembly GCF_036857595.1). Classification (NCBI taxonomy): domain Bacteria; kingdom Bacillati; phylum Actinomycetota; class Actinomycetes; order Kitasatosporales; family Streptomycetaceae; genus Streptomyces; species Streptomyces sp. AHA2. The sequence continues at coordinate 85,433 of NZ_JAUQWJ010000009.1, read as the reverse complement.
TGCTGCGCCTGTTCGGCCGGGACGGCAAGGTCTTCTTCTGCAACTCCGGCGCCGAGGCCAATGAGGCCGCCTTCAAGATCGGCCGGCTGACCGGGCGGACCCACGTCGTGGCCACCGAGGGCGCCTTCCACGGGCGGACCATGGGCGCCCTCGCGCTGACCGGCCAGCAGGGCAAGCGGGAGCCGTTCCTGCCGCTGCCGGGCGACGTCACGCATGTGCCGTTCGGCGACGCGCAGGCCCTGGCCGCCGCGGTCACCGAGGAGACCGCACTGGTCGTCCTGGAGCCGATCCAGGGCGAGCTGGGTGTCGTCGTCCCGCCCGCCGGCTACCTCAAGGCCGCCCGGGCCATCACCGCCGCGACCGGGGCGCTCCTGGTCCTGGACGAGGTGCAGACCGGCATCGGCCGCACCGGGCACTGGTTCGAGTACCAGGCCCACGAGGGCGTCCTGCCCGACGTCGTCACCCTCGCCAAGCAGCTCGGCGGCGGGCTGCCGCTCGGCGCGACCGTGGCCTTCGGCCGGGCCGCGGACCTGTTGCAGCCGGGCCAGCACGGGACGACCTTCGGCGGCAACCCCGTGGCCTGCGCGGCCGGGCTCGCCGTCCTCGACACCATCGACGACGAGGGCCTGCTGGAGAACGTCAAGCGGCAGGGCGAGCGGTTGCGGGACGGAATCGAGGGCCTGGGCCACCGGTTGATCGACTTCGTCCGGGGCTCGGGGCTGCTCCTGGGTATCGTGCTCACCGAGCCGCTCGCGCCCCAGGTGCGCCAGGCGGCTCAGGAGGCCGGATTCCTGGTGAACGTGCCCGCCCCCGACGTCGTCCGGCTGATGCCGCCGCTGAACCTGCGCGACGACGAGGTGGACGCGTTCCTCGGAGCACTGCCCGGCATCCTGCAGACAGCCAGCGGGGACGGACGATCCGGGGAATGAGACGACGATGAGCCAGGCGCAGGACCACGAGCAGCCGGGGGCGAACGGGCCCGCCGTGCCGCAGACCCGCACCGCACGCCACCGCCGGATCGTGGACATCCTCAACCGGCAGCCGGTCCGCTCGCAGAGCCAGCTGGCGAAGCTGCTCGCCGACGACGGGCTCACCGTCACGCAGGCGACCCTCAGCCGCGACCTGGACGAGCTGAACGCGGTGAAGATCCGCAACACCGACGGCGACCTGATCTACGCGGTGCCCAGCGAGGGCGGTTTCCGCACGCCGCGGGCGCCGCTGGGCGGGTCGGCGAAGGAGGAGCGGATGCGGCGGCTCTCGCAGGAGCTGCTGATCTCCGCGGAGGCCTCGGCGAACCTCGTGGTCCTGCGCACCCCGCCGGGGGCCGCCCAGTTCCTGGCCTCGGCCATCGACCAGGCCGAGCTGCACGACATCCTGGGCACGATCGCCGGTGACGACACGCTGCTGCTGATCAGCAGGGAGCCGACGGGCGGGCAGGCCCTGGCCGACCATCTGCTGAGGCTGGCCCAGAACGGGCACTGAGCGCCGCAGGGGGGCGCGTAGTGGGTGTGCGCGGGTCCGCTGTGGCCGGGCGCGCAGTTCCCCGCATCCTCAGGGCGTCGCCCCCGGGCCTCGCCTCACCCCAGCCTCGCGGCCAAGCCCCCCGTGCACCGCACCTCGTCCCCGGCCGTGATCAGCAGCGCCTCGACGTCCCGCAGGGACTCCAGCCAGGCCAGACCCTCGCGCGAGCCCATCGCGAAGGCCGCCGTCGCCCAGCAGTCCGCCCAGGTCAGCCGGGGCGCCACCACCGTCACGGCGACCAGGTCCGTGACCGCCGAACGGCCCGTGCGCGGATCGACGATGTGCGCGCCCCGCTCCGCCGTGCCCGAGGTGGCCACGGACAGCTCCTCGGCCCCGGCGGCCGAGACGACCGCCGCCAGACCTCCCGGCCGCAACGGGTCGGCGACCCCCACCCGCCACGGCCGCCGCGCACCCGGCGTACCGAGCAACTGCACGTCCCCGCCGCCGTTCAGGTTCACGCCGCACACCCCGGGCACCTCGGCCAGCCGCCGCGCCGCCCGCTCGACGGCCCAGCCCTTGACGATGCCGGTCGGATCGAGCCGGCCCTCGTACGTCGTACTGAACCAGCCGTCGCTCAGCCGCTCCGCCTCGGCCGCCAGGGCGAGCACCTCCGCGACCTCGGGGTCGCACTCCCCGACCGTCACCTCGTCCCGCCGCAGCCGGGAGACCTGGCTGTCCTCGCGGTACGTGCTGAACACCTCGTCGACCCGGTGCAGCCCGGCGATCGCCTCGTCCAGGGCCGCGCCCACGACGGCCGGTTCCCCGCCGCGGACGTCGAAGGAGAAGACGGTCCCCATCGCCTCCTCGGCGTGACGCACCGCGGCGGGAGCCTGTGCGGAGCCCGCCACCGTGTCAGCCACCGGCCTGGTCCAGCGCCGACTGGAGGGACTTCTTGTACCCGGCGCTGGTGTACGTGGCGCCGGAGACGGAGTCGATGGCGGCGCTGCCGGTGGCGACGGCCGCCTGGTTGAGGCGGGGGACGGAGGAGGAGGTGATCTGGTCGCTGCGCCCGCCCTTGGGTGCCTGCACCGCCTCGGCCTTGGTGATCTTCCCACCGGTGACGGTGATCCGGACCTGCACCGGCCCGTAGTCGGTCTGCGCGGCGCTGCCGGTGAGGACCTGCGTCCGCGCCCGGTCGCCCCCCGATCCCGCGGCCTGCGACGAGCCGCCGCCCGCACCGCCCTGCGCCTTCGCCTTGTCGAGGGCGGACTGGAGGGACCGCTTGTACCCGGCGCTGGTGTAGGTCGCTCCGGAGACGGAGTCGATGTCGGCGCTGCCGGTGGCGACGGCCGCCTGGTTGAGGCGGGGGACGGACGAGGAGGTGACCTGGTCGCTGCGCCCGCCCTTGGGTGCCTGCACCGCCTCGGCCTTGGCGATCTTCCCGCCCACGACGGTGATGCGGACCTGCACCGGCCCGTACTCGGTCTGCGCGACGTCGCCGGTGACCGTCCGCGCCTGCCCGGAGCCCTGCCCCGCGCCGCCCTGGGCCTCGGCCTTGTCGAGGGCGGACTGGAGGGACTTCTTGTACCCGGCGCTGGTGTAGGTCGCTCCGGAGACGGAGTCGACGTCGGCGCTCTGCGCGGCCACGACCGCCTGGTTCAGGCGCGGTACCGAGCTCGCGGTGATCTGGTCGCTGCGCCCGCCCTTGGGCGCCTGCACCGCCTCCGCCTGTGTGATCTTGCCGTTGCTCATGGTCAGGCGGACCTGCACCGCGCCGTACTGCGTCTGCGCCGGGTCGCCGGTGACCGCGCCGTTGACCCCGCCCTGCGGGGCCTGCCCGGCGGCGGCCGGGGGGACCTGCCCGCCTGCCGCCCGGGCGGAACCCGGGTCGGTGGCCGGCTTGAGGGACAGCAGCAGCACGATCCCGGAGACGGTGGCTGCGCCGGCGAGCACGGCACGCCGGACCGGGTGACTCTTCCTCATGGTTTCCCAAACTCCTGAAGGGCTGTTGGTGTCCCGTCGCTCACATCTCGAACGACTCGTGATGGATACGGCGGGCGGGGACTCCCGCACCGCGCAGTGCCTCGTAGACCGACTGCGCGAAGCCGGGCGGCCCGCACATGAAGACGTCGTGCTCGCCGATGTCCGGGATCTTGCGCTGGAGGGACTCGGCGGAGATGTCGGGGCGCTCCCCGTCCGGGCTGTTGACCGCGTACATCAGCCGTGCGCCGCGCTCGTCGGCGATCGCGGCCAGCTCCCCCCACAGGGCCAGGTCCTGGGTGCTGTTGGCCCGGTAGAGCAGGGTGATGTCACCGGACGCCCCCGGCAGCGTCTCGAACAGGGCCCGCATCGGCGTGATGCCCACGCCGCCCGCGACCAGCAGCACCTTGCCGCGGCTGCGGCGCTGCGCGGTCATGGCGCCGTAGGGGCCCTCCGCCCACACCCGGGTGCCGGGCGTCAGGTCCCGCAGCCGCTCGGTGTGGTCGCCGATCGCCTTGACGGTGATCCGCAGCATGTCCGGGCGGGGCGCCGCCGAGAGCGAGTACGGGTGCGAGCTGAACCGCATCCCCGGCGCCATGAACCGCCAGCGGAAGAAATGCCCGGCCTCCGCGCCCATCCGGTGCAGCCTGCGGCCGCCGATCAGCACGGACACGATCCCCGGGGTCTCCTCGATGACCGCTTCGACGCGCATCCGGTGCCGCAGGTTCAGCCGGATCGGCGTGAGGATCCGGTACCAGACGACCAGGACGGCCACGGCCCCGTACAGCCCGTACCAGAAGGTCTTCGCGGCGGGCTCGACGGCGAACTCGTTGCCGGTGGTGATCTGGTGCCAGAACGTGAGGTAGACGGCCGCGTAGGTCAGCAGGTGCACGTGGTACCAGGTGTCGTAGCCGATCAGCCGGCGCACCCCGCCGATGGAGAGGATCCCGATGAGGAACAGCAGACCCGTGCCGATGGCGGCCTTGCCCATGTCGGGCAGCTGGTCGATGGAGTCGGTCGTCTGCCGGACGACGTCGCCGAGTCCCCTGCCCGCCTGCAGGGCGTAGCCCCACATGATGAGGAAGACGTGGGCGAGGACCAGGCAGAGCGTGTAGCGGCCGGTCATGGCGTGCCAGCGCGCGACCCGGTCCGTCCCCACCCGGCGCTCCAGTGCGGGCACCCGGGCCATCTGGAGCACCACCAGCGCCATGAGGTAGCCGGCGAGCAGGCCGGTGATGCGGCCCGCGGCGAGGATCTTGCTCGTGGTGTCGGCGAGGGACGGCGTGTTGTCCCACCACAGCCACAGCACGGCCGCCGCACCCGCCCACAGGGCGATCAGCAGCGGGACGGCCGGGGAGCGGCGCGGGCGGATGCGGCGCATCGTCTGGCGGCGGGCGGCACGTCCGCCTGCGAGCGTGGTGGTCACGGTTCCTCCGTGGGACTCGGCCCTTGGCCCACAGATACGTGCGAGGACACGGGAGTGTTCAGCCGCGCCCGGAGCCGGGTGCCCACCTCTGTGACCGCGGGTAACGCCCGCTCGGCCGCAGGATCGTCACAGGCGGGAGACCGCCGTCGGCCCGCTCACCGTCCCCACGGCGATGTGCGGCCGCCGCGCCGGGTCGGCCCACAGCAGGATCCGGCGCATCGCGTCCTTCGGCACGGACACGCAGCCGGCCGTCGCCCCGCGCCCGTGGACGTGCAGGAAGATGCCCGCCCCGCGGCCCCGCACGGGACGGTCGTAGTTGAAGCCGACGACGAGCGCGTGCGCGTACTGCGTGCGGTAGGTGACGAGGTGTTCGGACTCGGCGGCCCGGCAGTCGGCCGGGCGGGGCTCGGTCCAGCGGTTGTAGGAGCGGGAGCCGTTGTCCTGGCACCACCAGGAGTCCTGGCGCACCCGCCGGTAGGGGTACCCCGTCCCGCGCGGGGCCGCCTCGATGCCGAACGCGTACGGCAGTCCGTACAGCCCGGTCGGGGTGGTGTTCGTGCCCTGCTTGCGCGAGGCGCCTTCCGTGAGGCCGTTCGCCCCGAAGCGCGCGGGTGCGGAGCCGGCCCGCACCCAGCGCCCGCCGGCGGTGCGGTCCCACCAGGTGACGGTGCCCGTCGTCGAGGCCGTGCCCCGGGCCACGGCGGTGATCAGCTGGGTGCCGCCGCCGGTGTCCGCCATCCGGGCCGGCAGCGGAGCGGGGGCGGGCGGCCCGGCGCCCAGGGCGAGGAGGGAGGAGACGGCGAGGGCGACGGCACCGGGGCGCATGCCTCAGACCGTAGAGGGCGGCAGCGGCAGCGGCAGCCCGGGAAGTCCGTCCAGGCTCGTGGCGATGTGCTCCTTCTTGGTGAAGTAGGCGTCGAGCGAGGCGTCGTCCTCACGGGCGAACCGCTTGCCGTGCAGGTCCCGGTCCTCCTCGTACGCCATGAAGGGCACGGCGTAGCCGCAGGTGTCGCGGACGAGTTCGGCGGTGACGACGATGATCGCCCGCAGCCCGTGCCGCGAGGGGTCGATGTCCGCGAAGTGGGCGAGCAGTTCCCCGAAACGGGCGTCGTCGCGGAAGACGGGCTCGCCCCGGCCGTGCACCCGGACGATGTTCGGCGGGCCCTGGAAGGCGCACCACATCAGGGTGATCCGCCCGTTCTCCCGCAGATGGGCGATGGTCTCGGCGTTGGAGCCGGCGAAGTCGAGGTAGGCCACGGTGTGCTCGTCCAGCACCGCGAACGAGCCCTTGAGGCCCTTGGGGGAGAGGTTGACCGTGCCGTCGGCGGACAGGGGAGCGGTGGCGGTGAAGAAGACCGGCTGCGCCTCGATGAACGAGCGGAGCCGGCCGTCTATGCGCTCGTGTGTCTTTCCCATGTCCAGCCATTATGGGCGTGGTTGTTTCGGCTGTCTAAGGAACTGCGGGATCGGGTCACCTCTGCCGGATCCCGCCGATCCCCCGACCGTGGCCGCCCCGGCCGGCGCTCCCACGGGGCGGCCACGGCGCCTGTCACCTCACTTGGTGAGGGTGCAGGCGGCCAGGGTGTCGAGGCCCTGGGGCCTGGCGGCGGTGCGGCCGATGGCGGTGGCGATGCGGTTGACGGTGGCGACGCGCTTGTCCTTCAGGGGGCCGAGGATGGCGTTCTGGACGAAGTTCGGTCCGCCCTGTCCGGCGGTGTTCGCCAGGCGGGTGCCGGCTTCGCGGAGCTGGGTGTCGAGGAGGGCGAGGTTGCGGTCGACCTCTGCCCTGGCGGAGGCGGGCACGGCGGGGAGCTTCGAGCGCACGTCCGGGCAGGTGATGGTCCCGGCGCCACCGTTCGCGGCATTGCCGCCGTTCCCTCCGTTCCCGCCGTTGTTCGCGTTGCCCCCGTTGCCGGCGTTGCCCGCGTTCTGTGTGCCGCCGCCCGCCTGCGGCCGGCCCGCCCGACCGTTGCCCGCGTCGGTGCCCGCACCGTTCAGGGTGCAGGCGGCCAGGGTGTCGAGGCCCTGGGGCCTGGCGGCGGTGCGGCCGATGGCCGTGGCGATGCGGTTGACGGTGGCGACGCGCTTGTCCTTCAGGGGGCCGAGGATGGCGTTCTGGACGAAGTTCGGTCCGCCCTGTCCGGCGGTGTTCGCCAGGCGGGTGCCGGCTTCGCGGAGCTGGGTGTCGAGCAGGGCGAGGTTGCGGTCGACCTCTGCCCTGGCGGAGGCGGGCACGGCGGGGAGCTTCGAGCGCACGTCCGGGCAGGTGATCGTGCCCGGACCGGCCAGCGTCCGGGCGGTGCTCCCGTCGCCCCTGGGCGTCTCCCCGGCGAGGGCGAAGCCGGCGATCACCGTGCCGGACAGCGCCACCGCGGCGGCTGAGCCGATGAACGCGACGCGACGCTTGTTGTACTTCGGAAGGGCCCTGGACATGGGGGTGCCTCACTAGGGGTCGGTGTCGTCGGTGTGGGAGACGCGGCGCCTGCGTCCGGCGAGAGGTACGGGTAAGCGGTTTCCCGCGTTCAAAGGAGCGCCGGATTTTCCGGCAGTCGTGCCCGGTGGTCCCGCTCCTGAGCGGGACCACCGGGCACGCTCCGGAGCAGATTGACGAATCATGCAGTGCACTGCATACTCATGCATACGGATCGTGATCCGCGGCGCACCCGCCCCGGCTCGCGGAGACCGGCGGGACCTCGTGCACGCAGTAGCGTGCTGACCCGCCTCCCCGGAACCGGGGGGCGGCGGCACATCGACACCCATTGAGGAGCGCAGCAGGTGAGCAGCAACAGCGGTGATGTCCGGCTCTGGGGCGGCCGTTTCGCCGACGGGCCCGCCGAGGCCCTGGCGAAGCTGTCCGCGTCCGTCCACTTCGACTGGCGGCTCGCGCCCTACGACATCGCCGGCTCGCGCGCCCACGCCCGCGTCCTGCACCAGGCGGGCCTGCTGACCGAGGACGAGCTGCAGCGCATGCTCGCCGGTCTCGACCGGCTGGAGGCGGACGTCGCGTCGGGCGCGTTCGTCGGCACGATCGCTGACGAGGACGTGCACACCGCTCTGGAGCGCGGCCTGCTGGAGCGCCTCGGCGCGGACCTCGGCGGCAAGCTGCGCGCCGGCCGCTCCCGCAACGACCAGGTCGCCACCCTCTTCCGCATGTACCTGCGCGACCACGCCCGCGTCATCGCCGGGCTGATCGCCGAACTGCAGGACGCGCTGATCGGCCTGGCCGAGGCGCACCCCGACGTGGCGATGCCCGGCCGCACCCACCTCCAGCACGCCCAGCCGGTCCTGTTCGCCCACCACGTCCTCGCGCACGTGCAGTCCCTCTCCCGGGACGCGGAGCGGCTGCGCCAGTGGGACGCCCGTACGGCCGTGTCGCCGTACGGCTCGGGCGCCCTGGCCGGTTCCTCCCTGGGGCTGGACCCCGAAGCGGTGGCGAAGGACCTCGGGTTCGAGCACGGCTCCGCCGGCAACTCCATCGACGGGACGGCCTCGCGGGACTTCGTGGCCGAGTTCGCCTTCATCACGGCGATGATCGGGGTCAACCTCTCCCGGATCGCCGAGGAGGTCATCATCTGGAACACGAAGGAGTTCTCCTTCGTGACCCTGCACGACGCCTTCTCCACGGGCTCGTCGATCATGCCGCAGAAGAAGAACCCGGACATCGCGGAGCTGGCGCGCGGCAAGTCCGGCCGTCTGATCGGCAACCTGACGGGTCTGCTGGCCACGCTCAAGGCCCTCCCGCTCGCCTACAACCGCGACCTGCAGGAGGACAAGGAGCCCGTCTTCGACTCCATCGACCAGCTGGAGGTCCTCCTGCCCGCCTTCACCGGCATGATGGCCACCCTCACGGTCCACCGCGAGCGCATGGAGGAGCTGGCCCCGGCGGGCTTCTCCCTGGCCACCGACATCGCCGAGTGGCTGGTCAAGCAGGGCGTCCCGTTCCGGGTGGCCCACGAGGTGGCGGGCGAGTGCGTCAAGGCCGCCGAAGCGGAGGGCAAGGAGCTGGACGAGCTGACGGACGAGCAGTTCGCGAAGATCTCCGCCCACCTCACCCCGGAGGTCCGCACGGTCCTCAACGTCCCGGGCGCCCTGGCCTCCCGCGACGGCAGGGGCGGTACGGCCCCGAGCGCGGTGGCGGTCCAGCTGGCCGAGGTGAAGCGGGACGTGGCGGCCCAGCACGAGTGGGCCCGGGCCAAGGCCAGCGCCCGGTAGGACCCGGGGAACTGCGCGAGCAGCCGCACCCGGCCCGCAGTCGCCGCAGCACAGGGAGCCCGAGCTCACGAGCGAAGGTCATCGCGGGAGTTACGTTGGTCGAAAGCCGCAGCCGACCGAACGGAGCCCCGCGATGCCCTTCGCCCGCCTGGCCACAGCGACGACCCCCACCTGCCACATCGGCCTCGGCCTCGCCGCCGTCGGGCGCCCCGGCTACATCAATCTCGGCCGGGACGAGGACCTCGGCGAGGACCGCAGCATCGAAGCGCTCCGCGCCCGTACGCACGAACTGCTCGACGCCGCCTATGCCCAAGGCGTCCGCTACTTCGACGCCGCCCGCTCCTACGGCCGCTCCGAGGAGTTCCTGGCCGGCTGGCTCCAGGCCCGGCCCGGCGTCGACGACGTCGTCATCGGCAGCAAGTGGGGCTACACCTACACCGCCGGCTGGTCCACCGACGCCGAGACGCACGAGGTCAAGGACCACACCCTCGCCACCTACGAACGGCAGCGCGCCGAGAGCGACGCCCTGCTCGGCGACCGGCTCGACCTCTACCAGATCCACTCGGTGACCCCGGACAGCCCGGCCCTCACCGACAAGGAACTGCACGCCAGGCTCGCCGAGGCCGCCGCCCAGGGCCTCACCGTCGGGTTCTCCACCAGCGGGCCCGCCCAGGCCGACGCCGTCCGGGCCGCCCTCGCGGTGACGGTCGACGGCGAGCCCCTGTTCCGTACCGTGCAGTCCACCTACAACGCGCTGGAGACCTCCGCCGGTCCCGCCCTCGCCGAGGCGCACGCCGCCGGACTCACCGTGATCGTCAAGGAGGGCATGGCCAACGGCCGCCTCGCGGGCGCACAGGCGCCGGACGTCCTCAAGGAGATCGCCGGCCGGACCGGGCTGGGCTGCGACGCGGTCGCGCTGGCGCTGATCCTGCGGCAGCCCTGGGCCGGAGTCGTGCTGTCCGGCGCGGCCACCACCGCCCAGCTCGCCTCGAACCTGCACGCGGCGGCCGTCGACCTCGACGACGACCAGCTGGACCGCCTCGCCTCACTGGCCGAGGAACCGCGGGTGTACTGGGAGCGGCGCGGGCGGCTGCCCTGGCACTGATCACTCCTTTCGGCCGACGGATTCCTCCGGCCTGGGTCACGTACGCCCAGCGTGAGACATTCATGTCTCATTCGGTGTATGGTTGTCTCATGGCTGTCGATCCCGACCACGTGCTGCGCTCCGCCGCCGCCCTGCTGGCCCGCAAGTCCACCGCGACCATGGACGAGGTCGCCAAGGCCGCCGGGATCAGCCGCGCCACCCTGCACCGGCACTTCGCCGGACGCGACGCCCTGGTCCGCGCCCTGGAGTCGCTCGGCATCGCCGAGTGCGAGGCCGCCCTGAAGGCGGCCCGCCTCGACGAGGGCACGGCGAGCGAGGCCGTGCGCCGGCTGGTCGGCGCGATCGAGCCGGCCGCCGGCCTGCTCGCGTTCCTCTACACCGAGAACCAGTTGTTCGAGGGCGAGGAGCAGAACGCGGGCTGGACCGAGATCGACGACCGGATCTCCGCCCTGTTCCGGCGCGGTCAGCTCGGCGGGGAGTTCCGCATCGACCTCACGCCCGCCTGGCTCACCGAGGCGCTCTACGGCCTGCTGGCCTCCGGCGCGTGGCTGGTGCAGAGCGGCAAGGGCGCGCCCAAGGACTTCCAGCACATGATCGTCGAGCTGCTGCTCGGCGGCGCAGTCAGAAGAGAGGAATCATGACCAGCACCCTGCAGGCGGCCGAGACGGAGGCGGTGAAGCGTCCGGCCCGGTGGCTCGCGCTCGGCGTCCTCGTGCTCGCCGTACTGCTGGTGGCCGTCGACGCGACCGTCCTCGGTCTCGCGACCCCCTACATCAGCGAGGACCTCGGGCCCTCCGGCACGGAGCTGCTGTGGATCGGCGACGTCTACTCGTTCGTCATCGCCGGCCTGCTCGTCTCGATGGGCAGCCTCGGCGACCGGATCGGCCGCAAGCGGATCCTGCTCGTGGGCGCCACGGCGTTCGGTGCGATATCCGTCGTCAACGCCTACGCCACCACGCCCGAGATGATGATCGCCGCCCGGGCGCTGCTCGGTGTCGCCGGTGCGACGCTGATGCCGGCCACGCTCGCCCTGATCCGCAACCTCTTCCACGACCCGCGCGAACGCAGCCTCGCCGTCGGCATCTGGGGTGCCACCGCCTCGGCGGGTACGGCCGTCGGCCCGATCGTCGGCGGGTTCCTGCTGGAGCACTTCTGGTGGGGCTCGGTCTTCCTGATCAACCTGCCCGTGATGGCCGTCCTGGTCCTCGTCGGCATCAAGCTGCTGCCCGAGTCGCGCACGGCGAACCCCGGGCCCTGGGACCTGGTCAGCGTCATGCTGTCGCTGGTCGGCATGATCGGCGTGGTGTACGCCGTCAAGGAGACCGCGACGCACGGCTTCGCCTGGAGCCCTCTGGCCGCCGGCCTGCTGGGCGCCGCCGCCCTCCACGGCTTCGTCCGCCGGCAGCTCACGCTTCCGGCGCCGCTGCTGGACATGCGGCTGTTCCGCAACCGCGGTTTCAGCGGGGCCGTCCTGGCCGACCTGCTGACCATCCTCGGCCTGTCCGGGCTGGTGTTCTTCCTGTCGCAGTACCTGCAACTCGTGCAGGGCAGGCGCCCGTTGGAGGCCGGCCTGGCCGAACTGCCCGCCGCCGTCGGCGCCGTGGTGGCCGGTCTGATCGCCGGCCGTGCGGCCCGCCGCTTCTCCGTCCGGTCCGTCGTCTCCGGCGGGCTCGCGGCGATCGGCCTCGCGCTGGCCGCCCTGACCGTGATCGGCCAGTCCACCGGCTACCCGCTGCTCGGCAGCGCGCTGCTGGTGGTCGGTGTCGGCGCCGGTTTCTCGTTCACCGTGACCGCCGACGTGATCCTCTCCAGCGTGCCCAAGGAGCAGGCCGGTGCCGCGTCGGCCGTGTCCGAGACGGCGTACGAACTCGGCGCCGCCCTGGGCATCGCCGCGCTCGGCTCGATCGTGACGGGCGTCTACCGCGACTTCACCGGCCCGGCGGGCACGCCGGACGCGGCGCACGAGTCGCTGGGCGGCGCGGTGGAGGCGGCGGCGCACATGCCGCCCCACAGCGCCGGCGTGATGCTGGACGCGGCCCGCACGTCCTTCGTCGACGGCCTGGCCCTCGCGGCGGGCGTCGGCGCGGTGGTCCTGCTGGCCGCGGCGGTGGCGGCGTGGTTCCTGCTCCGCCACCAGAAGCTGGAAACGACCCCGTCCCACCCCTGACCCGGCTGCCCCGTTCGACCGCCCCCCCGAGGGAGACGCCCTCAGGGGGGCGCGGGCAACCGCGCGAACACGGCCGCCCGGACTACGCCGCTTCCTTCGCCTTACTGGCGTACATGTCCACGTACTCCTGCCCGGACAGCCGCATCACCTCGGTCATCACCGAGTCGGTCACGGCCCGCAGCACGTACCGGTCCCGGTCCATCCCCTCGTACCGGGAGAACTCCATCGCCTCGCCGAACCGCACCGTGACCTTGCCCGGCCGGGGCAAGCCGGCCCCGCCCGGCTGGAGCTTGTCCGTCCCGATCATGGCGAACGGCACCACCGGCGCACCCGTCATCAGCGTCAGCCGGGCGATGCCCGTCCGCCCGCGGTACAGGCGCCCGTCGGGCGAGCGCGTGCCCTCCGGGTAGATGCCGAAGATCCGGCCCTCCTCCAGCACGCGGCGCCCGGTCATCAGCGCGGCGACACCGCCCCGGCCGCCGTCGCGGTCGACCGGGATCATGCCGACGCCGGTGAAGAACCAGGCCATGAGCCGGCCCTTGAAGCCCTTGCCGGTCACGTACTCGTCCTTGCCGATGAAGAAGACCTGCCGGTCGCAGACCAGCGGCAGGATCATCGAGTCGATGAACGTGAGGTGGTTGCCCGCCAGGATGACCGGACCGTCGCCGGGAATGTGCTCCGCGCCCTCCACCTGGGGGCGGAACATCAGCCGCATGATCGGGCCGAGCACTGCCTTGATGAGCGCGAAGCGGGACAACGGACCCTCCGGTGTCAAGGGATGCGATATGAGTCTGTGCAGGTGAGGACGATACTCGTGGGGCGCGTGCTCGCGCACATCGGGCACGACGCCCGACCGCGACCTTACGCACTGTTGACACGGGCTCACCTGCGGTGAAGCAGCACCGTGCGGGCGTGGCGCGTCCGGAATGTGTGACACACATCGCCCCGCGGCACACCCTTCGCGTTCCCGGAAGCGGCCGGACGAATCGGCCGGATGCTACGAACCGTCAGTTCACCCGCCCCGTCAGCCACGGTGACATCCCGAGTCACCCGCGTGTTCCGCCTGCGGTCTCCCGTCCGTCATGTACGCGCCCCTACGATCGGCCCGCACTGACGGGCACGACGGCAGGAGGCGCTCATGGGAACGCGCGAGTCGAACGAGGAAACGACCGGCACCGGACGGCGGGCGCTGCTCGGCGCGGCGGTGCTCGGCACCGGCACCGCGGTCCTCGGGATGGCCGGAACGGCGAGAGCCGAAGGGGCCCGGCACGGCGGCAAGGGACTGGGCGGCCTGCCCAGGCCGACGATCATCGGCCACCGGGGGGCCAGCGGCTACCGCCCCGAACACACCATCGGCTCCTACCAGCTGGCCCTCGACATGGGCGCCGACATCGTCGAGGCGGGCGACCTGGTCCCGACGAAGGACGGCCACCTGGTGTGCCGTCACGAGCCGGAGATCGGCGGCACCACCGACGTCGCCGACCACCCGGAGTTCGCGGACCGCAAGAGGACCAAGGTCCTCGACGGCGTCTCCACCACCGGATGGTTCACCGAGGACTTCACGCTCGCCGAGCTGAAGAGGCTCCGCGCGGTCGAGCGCATCCCGGCCAACCGCCCGCACAACACCCTCTACGACGGCCGCTGGGAGATCCCCACCTTCGAGGAGGTCCTGCGCTGGCAGGACGAACAGACCCGCAGGCGCGGCAAGCAGGTGTGGATCTACCCCGAACTCAAGCACCCCACCTACTTCCGCAAGCTGGGCCTGCCGCTGGAGGAGCGCGTCGCCAAGCTGCTGCACCGGCACCGCAAGGACCGCCGGACCTCCCCGGTCGTCCTGCAGTCGTTCGAGCCGACGAGCGTCCAGCGGCTCGACAAGCTCGTCGACAACCCGCTGGTCGTGCTGCTGTCGTCGGCCGGCTCCCGCCCCTGGGACTTCGTCGAGACCGGCGACCCGCGCACCGTCGCCGACCTGGTCAAGCCGGCCGGCCTGCGGGAGATCGCCTCGTACGCGCAGGGCATCGGGCCGACCCTGGACCTGGTCATCCCGCGCGACGCGCAGGGCAGGCTCACCCAGCCGACCACCCTGGTCGCCGACGCCCACCGGGTGGGCCTGATCCTGCACCCCTACACCTTGCGCAACGAGAACCCCTTCCTGCCCGCCGAGTTCCGCAAGGGCACGGACGCGGACGCCTACGGTGACGTCTTCGGCGCCTACCGGGCCTACTTCGCGACCGGCATCGACGGCGTCTTCACCGACCAGCCCGACACCGGGCTGCTGGCGCGCGAGGACTTCCGCGACCGCTGACCTCGTCAACTCCCCGGCTCACACCGCCCGGTCGGGTGAGCTTTCGCCGCCCGGGCAACCCGCGGCCCGGGCGGCCGCGTCGCACCGCATATGACGCACGACCTGGTCACCGCCCTGCGCCCACTGCTCACTGCCGAGGCCGCTGCGGAGGCATATGCCACCGGAACCGAGGCGGGTGATCTGGAGCAAGCCGTCTGGCTTCGCCTGCTGGAGCGCCTGGACGCCGACGGGCCCCCGCGCGACCCCGGGCAGTGGCTGCGCCGGGCCGTCCGGGCGGAGGCCCGCCGCACCCGTCGCACGCGCCGTCTCGAACGGCCGTACCCCACCGAGCCGGTGGACGACGGCGGTGATCCCGAGCAGCTGGCCCTCGCCGCGGCCCGTGGGCGTGCCCTGCGCGCGGCCGTCCGCCGCCTCCCGGGTCGCTGCCCCCGGCTGATGGAGGCCCTGCTCGCGCCCGAGGACCTGACCTACCGGGAAATCGCAGGGGAGTTGGGTATCTCACAGGGCAGTCTTGGGCCAGAACGTTCCAGATGCCTGGGATGTCTGCGCAGATTGCTCACACCGGAGGTTGCGGCCCGCTGAGGACGGGGATAGGAGTGGGGGACCACCGGCGATCAGATGAGCGGGAGGCGTGCGCACATGGGCATGAGTGTGACCATCTCTGCGGCGACCGAGCAGGACGCGGAGCAGATCTTCAGGCTGCAGTACCTGTGCTTCCAGCCGGAGGCGGCGCTGTACGGCAACTACCGCATCGACCCGCTCGTCCAGACCCTCGACTCCGTCCGCGAGGAAGTCGCCCGCGACTGCGTCTTCGTGGCCCGGCTCGGCGACGAGGTCGTCGGCTCGGTCCGCGGCTCGGTCACCGAGGACGGCGCCGCCGTCATCGGCAAGCTCTGCGTCCACCCGCGCCTGCAGGGCCACGGCATCGGGGCCCGGCTGCTGCGCGCCGCCGAAGCGGCTCTCACCGACCGGCACGGCGCGACCCGCTTCCGGCTCCACACCGGTCACCGCAGCGAGGGCACCCTCCGCCTCTACCGCAAGGTCGGCTACCAGGCGGTGGGCACCTCCCAGGGCGCCGACGGCGTACCGATGATCGTCCTGGAGAAGCCGGCGGCCACCTACGCGGCCACGGCCTGATCCCTCCCGGGGGCGCGAGGCGTCCCGTACGGCCCGGCGCCGCCTGGCGACCTCAGGCGGCGTCGCCGTCGCGCGCCCGCGAGGCACGCAGCCAGTAGATGGCGGTGAGCGGCAGCAGCACGGGGATGAAGAGGTAACCCATCCCGAAGTCCGACCACACCGTGGCGTCCGGGAAGGCCGACGGATCGACCAGGGTCCAGGTGCCCACCGTCAGCACCCCGGCCAGCTCGGCGGCACAGCACGCCAGCGCGACCCTGCGCGCCGTCTCCCCGCCGCGCACCAGCGTGTACGTGATGAACCCGTACACCACCCCGGCCACCGCCGACAGCGAGTACGCCAGCGGCGCCCGGTCGAACTCCGTGGCGATCTGGTACGCCGAGCGCGACACCGCCCCGACGACCATCACGCCGTACAGCCACACCAGCAGCGCGCCCGGCCCGGAGGCCAGCCGCCGCCGGCCCGCCTCAGCCCGCCCAGATGTCATAGAGCCGCACCTCCAACACCGCCAGCACCACACCACCGGCCGCCACCGTCACCGAACCCCACCGGGTCCGCTCCGCCAGCGACATGAACCCCGCCGCCGGGACGCATGCGAAGGCCCCCAGCAGATAGGCCACGAAGATCGTCGTGCCCTGCTCCGGCTTCTCGCCCCGGGCCAGCAGCACGATCCCCACGACGAGCTGGACCAGCGACAGCAGGGTGACCACGGCCATCCCGATGAAGTGCCAGTCCTTCGTCGGCTGGTCGCGGTAGGCCGCCCAGCCGCACCAGGCGGCCAGCAGCAGCGCGGCGACGCCGGTCACCAGCGTCAGGACAGTGAGCATGCAGCGACCTTATTACGCCCCGAAAGGGCCCCTGCTCCGGGCCCTGGCCTGCACCGTAGGGTCGAGGCATGACGATCCACGCGCAGGCCCTGCTCTTCGACAACGACGGAACGCTCGTCTCCTCCCTCGCCTCGGTGGACCGCTGCTGGACACGGTGGGCCGCGGAGTACGGCATCACGGCGGAGGAGTTCGCCCGGGTCGAACTGCACGGCCGGCCGGCCGCCGAGATAGCCGCCGACCTGCTGCCCGCCGAGGTGGTGCCGCGGGCCGTGGCGCGGATCGAGGACCTGGAGGTCGAGGACGTGCCGCGCGGCGGCGTCCACCTGCTGCCCGGCACCCGCACCTTCCTCGACGCCCTGCCCGCCGACCGCTGGGCCGTCGTCACCTCCGCGACCCGGCGCCTGGCCGAGGCCCGTCTCGACGCCGTCGGCATCCTCCCCAAGACGCTGGTCGCCGCCGACGACATCACGCGCGGCAAGCCCGACCCGGAGCCGTACCTGCTGGCCGCCCGCGCACTCGGCGTGGATCCGGCCCACTGCGTCGTCTTCGAGGACGCTCCCGCCGGACTCGCCTCCGGCCGCGCCGCCGGGATGACCACCGTGGCGTTGGCCACAACCCACCGGGCCGCGGAACTCCACGCCGACCTGGTCGTGGAGAACCTGTCGGCCTTGTCCGCACTGGTCACCGACCGGGGTGTGGAGATCTCCGTGCGCGGCTGACCCGGCCGGCCCGTCCACCGCCGCTGTCCATCGGTGTCCAGCATCCGGACAGCGGCGGCCGGTCAGGACCGTACACATGTTTTACTTGCCGCATGACCACGACGAGCGACCGCATCCCCGCGACCGAGGCGACCACGACGCCCGGTGCTCGTTGTATGTGTCGAATGTGCGCCTTCTAGAGGGCCCCTGCACCACTTCTGAGCTCGCGCCCCGAAGCGAGACCGCGGCCCGTCCGCACGCCCTGGGCGGTGCGTGACGCGAAGCCGCCCGCGCACATGTTTCTCCCCGGTTCCCCTTTCCGTGAGAACCGTGTCGCGTCCCTGACCGAATGCACCTGTGCCCGGGCACACCCACGCCCGCGCACTCGACAGTGACGGAAACCCAGTGATCACCACTTCGGGCCTCACCAAGGTCTACCGCTCACGCGGCCGCGAGGTCACCGCCCTGGACGGTGTGGACCTGCACGTCCGCGAGGGCGAGGTGTACGGCGTCATCGGCCAGTCCGGCGCCGGCAAGTCCTCGCTCATCCGCTGCGTCAACCTCCTGGAACGCCCCACCTCCGGCACCGTGACCGTCGCCGGGCAGGACCTGACCGCCCTGGCGGGCCGCGGACCCCGCGCCGGAAAGGAACTGCGGCGGGCGCGCAGCCGGATCGGCATGGTCTTCCAGCACTTCAACCTGCTGTCCTCGCGCACGGTGCAGGACAACGTCGAGCTGCCGCTGGAGATCCTCGGCCGGTCCGGCGGGGACCGCTCCCGCAAGGCACTGGAACTGCTCGACCTGGTCGGCCTCGCCGACAAGGCGGGCGCCTACCCCTCCCAGCTGTCCGGCGGCCAGAAGCAGCGGGTGGGCATCGCCCGCGCCCTCGCCGGCGACCCCAAGGTCCTGCTGTCCGACGAGGCGACCAGCGCCCTGGACCCCGAGACCACCCGCTCCATCCTGGGACTGCTGCGCGACCTGAACCGGCAGCTCGGCCTCACCGTCCTGCTCATCACGCACGAGATGGACGTCGTGAAGTCGGTCTGCGACTCGGCGGCCCTCATGGAGAACGGCCGCATCGTCGAGTCGGGCACGGTCAGCGAGCTGCTGGCCACCCCCGGCTCCGAGCTGGCCGCCGCGCTGTTCCCGCTCGACGGCGAGGCCTCCGGCGCCGACCGCACCGTCGTCGACGTCACCTTCCAGGGCGAGAGCGCGACCCAGCCCGTCATCTCGCAGCTCGCCCGCACCTACAACATCGACATATCGATCCTCGGCGCGGCCATCGACACCGTCGGCGGTCTCCAGGTCGGCCGGATGCGCATCGAACTGCCCGGCCGCTACGAGGACAACGTCGTGCCGATCGGCTTCCTGCGTGAGCAGGGCCTGCAGATCGACGTCCCGGGCCACGAGTCCGTACTGGTGAAGGAAGGTGCCAAGTGACCTGGTCCGAGATGCAGCCCCTGCTGACCCAGGCGTGTTGGGACACGCTCTACATGGTCGGCTGGTCCACGCTCATCGCCGTCGTCGGCGGGCTCCCGCTGGGCATCCTGCTGGTGCTGACCGACCGCGGCGGTCTGCTGCAGAACGTCGTCGCCAACAAGGTCATCGGGCAGGTCGTGAACATCGCCCGCTCGCTGCCGTTCATCATCCTGATGGTCGCGCTGATGACCTTCACCCGGTGGATCACCGGAACGACCATCGGCCGGGAGGCCGCCATCGTGCCGCTGGCCGTCGGCGCCATCCCGTTCTTCGCGCGCCTGGTCGAGACGGCCGTCCGTGAAGTGGACCACGGCCTGGTCGAGGCCGTGCAGGCCATGGGCGGCAACACCTGGACCATCGTGCGCAAGGTCCTCGTCCCCGAGTCGCTGCCGTCGCTGATCGCCAGCACCACCACCACGGTCGTCGCCCTCATCGGCTACTCCGCCATGGCCGGCACCGTCGGCGCCGGCGGCCTCGGCGACATCGCCATCCGCTACGGCTACCAGCGGTTCGAGACCGAGCTGATGTGGATCACCGTCGCCATCCTCGCCGTCGTCATCTCCCTGATCCAGTTCGCCGGCGACTACGCGGCCCGTTCCCTGCACCGCCGCGGCGCCCGCTCGGGTCCCGCCCCGAAACTGCGGCTCCTCAAAGCCGCCTCCTGAACTCCCCGTCCACCCACGACGGGGCAGCACCACCCCACGGTCATAAGGAAAGGCACTTTTCGTGCGTAACACCGCCAAGATCACCACCGCCGTCCTCGCCGCCGGAGCCCTCACCCTCGGGCTCGGCGCGTGCGGGTCGGGCGACTCCGGTTCCGGCTCCGACGGGCCCCTCGTCGTCGCCGCCAGCCCCGCCCCGCACGCCGAGATCCTCACCTTCGTCAAGGACAACCTGGCGAAGAAGGAGGGACTCGACCTCGAGGTCAAGGAGTTCACCGACTACGTCACGCCCAACACCGCGACGCAGGACGGCTCCGTCGGCGCCAACTACTTCCAGAACAAGCCGTACCTCGACGACTTCAACAAGAAGAACGGCACCGACATCGTGCCCGTCGTCACGGTGCACCTGGAGCCGCTCGGCCTCTACTCCAACAAGGTCGACAAGGTCGAGGACCTCAAGAGCGGTGCGACCGTCGCCGTCCCCAACGACACCGTGAACGAGGCCCGCGCCCTCAAGCTCCTGTCGGACAACAAGCTGATCACCCTCAAGGAGGGCGTCGGCAACTCGGCGACCCCGGCCGACATCACCAAGAACCCCAAGAACCTCAAGTTCAAGGAGCTGGAGGCGGCCCAGACCCCGCGTTCCCTCGACGACGTGGACGCCTCCGTCGTCAACGGCAACTACGCCCTGGAGTCCGACCTCAAGCCCTCGAAGGACGCCCTGATCCTGGAGTCCCCGAAGGACAACCCCTACGGCAACTTCCTCGCCGTGAAGAAGGGCAACGAGGACGACCCGCGCGTGAAGAAGCTCGCGAAGCTGCTCACCTCGCCCGAGGTCAAGAAGTTCATCCAGGACAAGTACGCCGGCTCCGTGCTCGCCTCCTTCTGAGCCCTGCCCCCGGCACCCGCGCGCACGGGGCCCCGCCTCACGGCCGAGGCGGGGCCCCGTGGTGCGCACGAGTGCTTTCATGCTGCATGCTGGGCAGTTCAGCAGGCCCTGAAGGTTCACCGAAGGTTACGGAGCGGCGCATGACGAGCACCTTCCCCAACGTCTCCATCAGCACGGAGCGGTTGGTGCTGCGTCCCCTCGACGAGGACGACGTCCCCGCCCTGGCCGCGATGATGAACGACGAGCAGGTGGCGGCCTGGACCTCGGTCCCGCAGCCCTTCACGGAGGCCGGCGCCCGGACCTGGATCACCGAGCACGCCCCCACCGCCCGCACCGAGGGACGCGGCCTCGACTTCGCCGTCACCGAGTTCCTCACCCAGCGCCTGGTCGGCATCGTCCAGCTGGGGAAGACCAACTGGCACGTGCGCTCCACCGAACTGTCGTACATCATCGCGCCCTGGGCCCGCGGCGAGGGCTACGCCTCCGAAGCCGCCCTCGCCACCGCCCAATGGCTCTTCACGGACCAGAAGTTCGAACGCATCGAACTGCGCACGGCCGCCGACAACACCGCCTCCCAGCAGGTCGCCCAGAAGATCGGCTGCATCAGCGAGGGCGTCCTGCGCAACGCCTGCATAGCCCGCGCCCGGGCCGAGGACGGCACCTGGGCCGACGTACGCACCGACTACATCGTCTGGAGCCTGCTCCCGGAGGACCTCGAAGGCGTCGGGGAGCAGCGCGACGGTTTCACGTCGTTCGGCGACTGGAACTGAACGCCGCCCCCCACGGGCGGGCGGCGGCCACGACACCGGCACCCCCCTCCCCGACTCCACCGGGTACCCTCACCAAGCCCGCCCCCGGGCGGCTTCCCCCGACGACACGCAGACGACCTGCGAGACCCCCTGGAGACTGACGACGATGGCCGACCGGGTCACGGTGATCGGCTGGGACGGTTCGCCGCTGACCGCCGCGGCGAGCGCCGCCCTCGGCGCCGCCACGCTCGTGGCGGGCGCCGCCCACCACTTGGCGCTGCCCGAGGTGCCCGCCGGCGCCGAACGCATCCGCCTCGGCAGCGTCGCCCTCGCCGCCCGCCGCATCGCCGCCCACCGCGGCACGGCCGTCGTCCTCGCCGACGGGGACCCCGGCTTCTTCGGCGTCGTACGCAGCCTGCGCGCACCGGAGTTCGGGCTCGAGGTCGAAGTCGTCCCCGCCGTCTCCTCGGTGGCCGCCGCCTTCGCCCGGGCCGGAATGCCCTGGGACGACGCCCAGGTGGTCGTCGCACACCGGCGCACCCTGCGACGCGCGGTCAACGTATGCCGCGCCCACACCAAGGTCGCCGTCCTCACCTCACCCGGCGCCGGACCCGCCGAACTCGGCCTGCTCCTCGAAGGAGTTCACCGCTCGTTCGTCGTCTGTGAGGAACTCGGCACCGACCGCGAACGCGTCAGCGTCGTCACCTCCGACAAGGCCGCCGACCACACCTGGCGCGACCCCAACGTCGTCATCGTCCTGGGCGGCCCCGTCCGGCCGGAGACGGCAGGGGAGAACGGCGGCTGGATCGCCGGCCGCGACCCGTCCGCCGGACCGCGCGGCTGGACCCTGCCCGCCGACACCTACGACGGCGTCCCCGGCGAGGGCGAGACGCCGTTGCTGCGCGTCTCCCAACTCGCCCGCCTGGGACCGCGCCCCGGCGACCTCGTATGGGACATCGGCTGCGGCGGCGGCGCCTTCGCCGTGGAGGCCGCACGCGCCGGCGCCGGCGTCATCGCCGTCGACAGCGACCGCGACGCCTGTGCCCGCACCGACGCCGCCGCCCGCCGCCTCGGCATCCCGCTCCAGGTCGTCCACGGCACCGCCCCGCACGTCCTGGAGAACCTTCCCGAGCCGGACGTCGTCCGCGTCGGCGGCGGGGGAGCGGCCGTCGTCTCCGCCGTCGCCGACCGCCGCCCCCAGCGCATCGTCACGCACGCCGCCACCCGCGACGCCGCCGAACTCGTCGGCCGCGACCTGACCGAGCACGGCTACACCGTCGAGTGCGCCCTCCTCCAGTCCGTCGAACTCGACACCCGGGCCTGGACGGAGAAGGAACGGAGCGTCGCGTTCCTGCTCAGCGGCGTGCTGCCGAAACGCGGCCTCTGACCCGACGACCGTCCCCGTGATCGGTTTGTCGTACCGCGCGCGGTAGGCTGGCCGATCGCTGCACCGCACCCGGACCCCCGGCACTTCGTCGGCCAATGTCCGGAAAGCCCGCCCGTTTTGGGAGGGGTGTGGTACGGCAGAACCGAAGGACGCGCAACGTGGCGCAGTCCACAGCGGAACCGTCGCGGATCATGCTGCCGTGAGGGTGGTACGGCCGCAACAATGCCACTGAGTGGCTTTGTCGCCTTTTCCGGCGGGCCGTTCGTGCCGCTGGGGACGCACGCTCGTTCTTCACTGCGGGGCGGTCGGTGCGCCGTTCCGGCGAGCTGGTCGTAGGAGCACTAACCGATGGGCGAGGGGTACGCATGACCGACACCGGCCAGGTCCCGGGCGAGGGACTGCCGGAGAGCGCAGGCATGGTGGAGCAGCCGGGCGCCTCCGCGCACGGTCCGTACACCTACCTCTCCGACGACTCCACCGAGGACGAAGACCTGCTGCTGCCGGGTGCCCAGGGCGCGTGGGGCAACGAGGTCCCGCCGCCCGCGCCGGAGCCGGTCGTCGAGACCGTGCACCAGCCCGGCCCGCACGAACTCTCCGGCCGCGACAGCGGCTCGGTGGACCTCGGCGGCGTCCGCCTGCCGGACCCGCCGCCGATCCCGCCCATCACCCCGCGCCGGCCGCTCCACCTCGGCCCGCCCCTGCCCGACACCTCCGCCAGCCCGGTCCGCTCCCTCGCCGACCGCGGCCCCGCGGACGCGCCGGTGCGCCAGCCCGCCGTCGCCCAGCCCCCGGGCCCCGAGTACCTCGACGCGCCCCGGGCCGCCGAGACGCCCGCGGGCGCGCCGTGGGGTGCGCAGGCCGCGCCCCAGGCCCCGACGGCTGCCGGGGCGGCGCCTGCGGAAACGGTTGTTCCGGAAGCGGCTGTTCCGGAAACCGCTGTACCGGGAACGGCCCCGGCGGGCACGGTCGAGGCGGTCGCGACCCCCACGGCACCGCAGCCGGCCGGGGCCGCGCACACGGCTCAGGCCGCACAGCCCGCGCACGCGGAGCAGCCGGTGCCGGTCGCCGGTGGGCCGGAGGGCCAGCTCCTCGACGCTCAGCAGGGTCTTCCGGTGCCGGCGCAGGCCGTGGCCGTCGACCCCGCAGGCGCGGGCACGGCCCGGGGTGCCGGGCACGTCCCCGACGCGGTGGGAGTGGGCCCGGTGGAGGGCGGTACGACCGGTGACGCGGCTGCCGGGGAGGCGGGCCAGGTGCCCGATCCCGCGGGCGCCGCTGCCGAGAGCACCGGTCCTGACACGGCTCGGGCCGCGGCGGACGACGCCGTCGCCGCCGGTGCGGCCGACGCCGCCGCTGATCGGGCGCACGCGGCCGGGCCGGCCGTCACGGAGGCCGGCGCGGCGAGCGGTCAGCCGGCCGCTGCCGGTCCCGCCGGTGCTGAGGCCGCTTCCGAGGCGGGCCGAGCCGGCTCCGTCGCCCCCGAGTCGGACGCGGCCCAGGGGGGTCCGGACGGGTTCGCCGTGACGTCCGCGGAAGCCGGGGCCGTCCAGGACCCGGTCGTGTCGCAGGCCGCCGCCGCGGAAGCCACCGGGCAGGCCGGAGCGGGCGTGGCCGGAGCCGTGGATGCCGTGCAGCCGGGCGCGGTCGCCGCTGCCGCCGAGGCGGGCGACCGGGCCGCGACCCCTGCCGACCAGGGCCCGGCGATCGCTCACGAGGATCTCGCCGGCGTCCGGCAGAGCCTTGCCGGCGCCGACCAGGGCCCGGCTTCCGCCGACCAGGGCACTGCCGTTGCCGCGCAGCCCGCGGCTGCCGCCGAGCAGGGGCCCGCCCTTGCCGAGCAGGGCCGGACCGCCGTTGAGCAGCCCGCGGCTGCCGCCGGGCAGACGTCGCCCGCAGCTCCACAAGCCCCGGCTGCCGCTCCCGGTGCGACGACTCCCGTCCCGGAGACCGCGGCCCCGGCTGCCGACGCCTCAACTCCCGCGGCCCCTGCGGCAACCGCGGTTCCCGAGGCGGCCCCGGCTCCCGAGGCGCCGACTCCCGCGCCCCAGCCGGCCAGTGCGGCCCCCGAAGCCACGGCGACCTCCGACGCCGTGACACCCGCCTCGCAGACCGCACCTGCCCCGGAGACGACGCCTGCACCGGAGTCCGCCCCGGCCCCGCAGACCGCCCCGACTCCCGAGCCCGCCCCCTCCCCGGAAGCCGTCGCTCCGTTGGCCCCTGAACCCGCCGTCGTGAACCCGCCCGAGGCCGCCGCTGAGGGCCCGGCCGGCGTTTCCCAGGGTGCTTTGGAGGCCGCGGCCGCGACGGCCGACGGCGCGGCACCGCCGGCGACGGCCGCTCAGGCCCCCGCTGCGCCCGAAGCACCGGCCGGCGGCCAAGCAGCCGGGCCGGCACCGCTGGTGACGGCCCCCCAGCCGGCCACCTCCGAGGCCCCCGCACCCACCGCAGCGGCCCCGGAGGCACCGGTCGAGGCGGCCGCCACCCCCGAACACGCGAGCGCGGTGGGGACCGCCGAAGCCGAGCAGGCGCAGCCCGAGGCACCCGCCGGATTCCCCGCCCCCGCGGACGGGGAACCCGCCCCCGAACCGGCCGGCCCGACGGTATCGGCCACCGCGCACGTCACCGTCGTCGTCCCCGCCCCCGTACCGGACGGGAACGGCACGCAGCCCGTGCAGGGACCGCAGCAGTCGCAGCCCGGGACGCCCGGAGCCGTGGTCGCGGTGCCCGCGCCCCGCGAGGGCGACGGCGACGCCGGACTCGCGCAGAGCGCCGACGACCTGGACACCCGGGCCGCCGACCAGGAGGACCTGGAGGACCAGGAGAACCAGAGAGAAGAGAGCGCGGCAGCCGTGGCCGAAGCACGCCCGTCCACCGGCCCCGCCGCCCCGGGCTACGACCCCGCCGAGCGCGAGGCCGTCCTGAAGGTCATGCGCGAACGCCGCGACATCCGCAACGGCTTCCGCAGCGACCCCATCCCGCACGAGGTGCTGCTGCGCGTCCTGGAGGCCGCCCACCACGCGCCCTCCGTGGGCCACTCGCAGCCCTGGGACTTCGTCGTGATCCGCTCCGCCGACACGCGGCGCGCGATGCACGAACTGGCCATGCGCCAGCGCGACGCGTACGCGAAGTCCCTCCCCAAGGGCCGGGCCAAGCAGTTCAAGGAACTGAAGATCGAGGCCATCCTCGACACGCCGGTGAACATCGTCGTCACCGCCGACCCGACCCGTGGCGGCCGCCACACCCTCGGCCGCCACACCCAGCCCCAGATGGCCCCGTACTCCGCCGCGCTGGCCGTGGAGAACCTCTGGCTCGCCGCCCGCGCCGAAGGACTCGGCGTCGGCTGGGTCAGCTTCTTCGACGAGCGCGAGATGGTGCGCGCGCTCGGGCTGCCCGAGCACCTCGAGGTCATCGCCTATCTGTGCGTCGGTTACGTCGACGAGTTCCCGGACGAGCCCGAGCTGCTGCAGGCGGGCTGGTCCAAGCGCCGCCCGCTGTCGTGGGTCGTGCACGAGGAGACGTACGGCCGACGCGCACTGCCCGGAGAGGAACCGCACGACCTGCTCGCCGAGACCGTGGCGCAGATCCGCCCGCTGGACGCCAAGGCGCTCGGCGAGGCGTGGGAGCGCCAGAAGCGCATGACCAAGCCGGCCGGAGCGCTCGGCATGCTGGAGATCATCTCCGCGCAGCTGTCGGGTCTGTCCCGCCAGTGCCCGCCGCCCATCCCGGAGCCCGCCGCCGTGGCGATCTTCGCGGGCGACCACGGCGTCCACGCGCAGGGGGTCACCCCCTGGCCGCAGGAGGTCACGGCCCAGATGGTGGCCAACTTCCTCGGTGGCGGCGCCGTCTGCAACGCCTTCGCGACCCAGGTGGGCGCCGAGGTGTGCATCATCGACGTGGGCGTCGCCGCCGACCTCCCGGCCACCCCGGGGCTGCTGCCCCGCAAGATCCGCGGTGGCACGTCCGACATGACGACCGGCCCCGCGATGAGCCGCGAGGAGGCCAGGCAGGCCATCGAGGTCGGCATCGAGACCGCCCGCGACCTGGTCGCCGCCGGGAACAAGGCCCTGCTCACCGGTGAGATGGGCATCGCCAACACGACCGCGTCGGCCGCCCTGATCTCCGTCTTCACGGGCGCCGACCCGGCCGAGGTCACGGGCCGGGGGACCGGCATCAACGACGAGACCCTCGCCCGCAAGACCGAGGTCGTCCGCCGCGCCCTGGAACTGCACCAACCGGACCCGGCCGACCCGATCGGGGCGCTCGCCGCGATCGGCGGCTTCGAGCACGCCGCCATCGTCGGCCTCCTCCTCGGCGGCGCCTCGCTGCGCACGCCGGTGATCCTGGACGGGGTGAGCGCCGGTGCCGCCGCCCTGGTCGCCCGGGCGATCGCCCCCGAGGTCCTGGCCGCGTGCATCGCGGGCCACCGCAGTGCCGAGCCGGGCCATGTGGCGGCCCTCAACAAGCTGGGTCTGCGCCCCCTGGTCGACCTGGACCTGCGCCTCGGCGAGGGCACGGGCGCCCTGCTGGCCCTGCCCCTGGTGCAGAGCACGGCCCGGGCCATGCACGAGGTCGCGACGTTCGACTCCGCGGGAGTGACCGAGAAGTAGGGAATGACCGAGAAGTAGGGTCGAACCGTTTCCGGTGGCTTTGCGCCCGGCCGGGGTGCTCAGCCACCGGACACCCGTGCCGCGCGGAGGCCCGCGCGGCTTAAAATCCGCACGTCAGGGCCGCCGCCGAACCCGCCCCCTCAGGAGCCCCACCACCATGGCCGAACACCCCGCCTACCCCGTAGGCCTCCGCCTCGCCGGCCGCCGCGTGGTCGTCCTGGGCGGTGGCCAGGTCGCCCAGCGCCGCCTGCCCGCCCTCATCGCGGCGGGCGCGGACCTCGTCCTGGTGTCCCCGGAGGTCACCCCCTCGGTGCAGGCCATGGCCGACGCCGGGGAGCTGACCTGGCACCGGCGCCGCTACGAGGAGGGCGACCTCGACGGCGCCTGGTACGCCCTCGTCGCCACCAGCGACCCGCAGGCCAACACGCTCGCCTCGGCGGAGGCGGAACACCGGCGCGTGTGGTGCGTGCGCGCCGACGACGCCGACGTGGCCACGGCCTGGACACCGGCCAGCGGGCACAGCGAGAGCGAGGGCGTCACCGTCGCCGTCCTCACCACCGACGCGCGCGAGCGCGATCCCCGTCACATCGCCGCCATCCGCGACGCCGTGGTCGAGGGCCTGCGCGACGGCACGCTCGTCGCCCCCCACCACCGCACCCGCACGCCCGGAGTGGCGCTGGTCGGCGGCGGCCCCGGCGACCCGGACCTGATCACCGTGCGCGGCCGCCGCCTGCTCGCCGGGGCGGACGTGGTCATCACCGATCACCTCGGCCCGCGCGACCTGCTCGCCGAGCTGCCCCCCAACGTCGAGGTGATCGACGCGGCGAAGCTGCCGTACGGCCGTTTCATGGCGCAGGAGGCCATCAACAACGCCCTGATCGAGTACGCCAAGCAGGGCAAGGCCGTCGTACGGCTCAAGGGCGGTGACCCGTTCGTCTACGGGCGCGGCATGGAGGAGGTCCAGGCGCTCGCCGAGGCGGGGATAGCCTGCACGGTCGTGCCGGGCATCTCCAGCTCGATCTCGGTCCCGGGGGCGGCGGGCATCCCGGTCACCCACCGCGGGGTCGCCCACGAGTTCACGGTGGTCAGCGGCCATGTCGCCCCCGACGACGAGCGGTCCCTGGTCGACTGGCCGTCGCTCGCGAAGCTCACCGGCACGCTCGTGATCCTCATGGGCGTCGGCACGATCGGGAAGGTCGCCGAGACGCTCGTCGCCCACGGCAAGTCCCCCGACACGCCCGTCGCTCTCATCCAGGAGGGCACGACGGCCGCCCAGCGCCGGGTCGACGCCACCCTCGCCACCGTCGGGGAGACCGTACGGACCGAGAACGTGAAGCCCCCGGCCGTGATCGTGATCGGACCGGTCGTCACCGTCGGCCCCCAGACCGTCGAACAACTCCAGTGATGAGCGGGACGTCACCCGTCCCGCGCCCTCGCACCCCTTCCAGGACAGGCAGTACACCGCTGTGGCCGAACTCATCACCGTCGAGGACCCGGACGACCCGCGCCTGCGCGACTACACCGGCCTGACCGACGTGGAACTGCGCCGCAAGCGCGAACCCGCAGAAGGCCTGTTCATCGCCGAGGGCGAGAAGGTCATCCGGCGGGCCGGGGACGCCGGCTACGCGATGCGCTCGATGCTGCTGTCGGCCAAGTGGGTCGACGCCATGCGGGACGTGATCGGCGACCTCCCCGCCCCCGTCTACGTCGTCAGTCCCGCGCTGGCCGAGCAGGTCACCGGCTACCACGTGCACCGCGGTGCCCTCGCCTCCATGCAGCGCAAGCCGCTGCCCACGGCGGCCGGCCTGCTGAGCACCGCCCGCCGCGTGGTGGTCATGGAGTCGGTCAACGACCACACCAACATCGGCGCGATCTTCCGCTCGGCCGCCGCCCTCGGCATGGACGCGGTCCTGCTCTCCCCGGACTGCGCGGACCCCCTCTACCGCCGCAGCGTGAAGGTGTCCATGGGCGCGGTCTTCTCCGTCCCGTACGCCCGCCTGGACGCCTGGCCCAGCGACCTGCAGTCGGTCCGCGAGGCGGGCTTCACCCTGCTCGCCCTCACGCCCGACGAGAAGGCCCGGTCCCTGGACGAGGCCGCCCCGCACACCCTGGACCGCGTGGCGCTCATGCTCGGCGCCGAGGGCGACGGCCTGTCCGCCCGAGCCCTGGCGGCCGCCGACGAGTGGGTCCGCATCCCCATGTCCCACGGCGTCGACTCCCTCAACGTCGGGGCGGCCGCGGCCGTGGCCTTCTACGCCGTGACCACCGGCCGGCCCCCGGCCTAGGGCCTGTCTGACCATTCCCTCCCGTCTCGCGCGCCATGCACGCACTCTCGCCGCACCGGGCGCAGAGCCGAGTACATCCCGTACGACGCTCTACGCCCGGCACGCCGACAGCACGCACCTGACGCCGCGAGGCCGCCCTCCGGGCGACGGCGGGAATCGTCGGACAGGCCCCAGGGCAGCTCCGCCCTACGGCCGGAAGTCGCGGGCTGCCGGATCCTGCTGCACCCGCTCCTGCCGTACGCCGGGTCCGTCCCCGCCGAGTCCGCGTGCCGGGCCCTGGCAGCCCTGGACCAGGGCGATGCCGACCGCGACCAGCAGGGTCACCACCACGAACACGAACAACCGCTGACGCAGCAGACGTGGATTGGCCGGGCGCAGACCGGTCCCGGTGCTCCTCGGCGCCGGACGCCCCGTGCCGCTGTGCGGGCCGGGACGGCTGCCGGTGCCCGAGCGGGTGCCGTTGCGCCCGGTCGGCGTCGGCCGCGCCCCGGACCGCGACGGGGCGCCACCGCGCGAGGCGCCCGTGCCGCGCCCCGCGGTCCTGCCGCGGGTACCCGAGCCCGCCGGGCGCGTCCCGCCCTGGCCCCGGGCGCCGCCCCGCACACCGGATCCGCCCTGGGAGGCCGGGCCGTCCGGCGGCAGACCCTCGCCCGGCCCGGGCGCGCGGCGCGGCGGGGGAGTGCCCCGGCCCCGCTGGGGCCCGGACGGTGCCTGCTGGCCCGGCCTGCCCCGGCCGCGGTCCGGGTAGGTGTCCACGGGCCGCTCACCGTCCGCACCGCGCGGCGCGGGCGGCCGCACACCGGCCGGATCCTGGGACTCGCGGGCCGCGATCTCCTTGAGCCGCAACGACAGTTGGAGGGTGCTGGGCCGCTCCTCGGGGTCCTTCGCCAGGCAGGCCCGGACCAGCGGGGCCAGGGCGTCGGGCACGCCGTGCAGCTGCGGCTCCTCGTGCACGACGCGGTACAGCATCACCTCGGAACTGCCGTGCCCGAAGGGCGAGTCGCCCATCGAGGCGTAGGCGAGCGTGGCGCCGAGCGAGAACACGTCCGTGGCCGGGGTGACGGCCGCACCGCGCACCTGCTCCGGTGCCAGGAACCCCGGCGAGCCGACGGCCGTGCCGACGTGGGTCAGCGTCGAGGCGCCGGTCGCCCAGGCGATGCCGAAGTCGATGATCCGCGGCCCCTTCGGGGACAGCAGGATGTTGGAGGGCTTGAGGTCCCGGTGCACCACGCCGGCCTCGTGCACCGCGACCAGGCCCTCCGACAGGGCGGCTCCCACGGCGGCGACGTCGGCGGCACCGAGCGGCCCCTCCGCGGCGACCTTGTCGTGCAGGGAGGGACCGGGCACGTACTGGGTGGCGAACCAGGGGCGGTCCGCGTCGAGGTCGGCCGCCACGAGCCGGGCCGTGCAGCCGCCGCGGATCCGGCGGGCGGCGGAGACCTCGCGGGCGAACCGCGACCGGAACTCCTGGTCCTCCGCCAGATCCGGCCGGATGACCTTCAGCGCGACCCGTTGCCCCTTCTTGTCGGAGCCCAGGTAGACCACGCCCATCCCACCCGCGCCGAGCCGTCTGTGAAGCCTGAACGAGCCGACGACGCGCGGGTCCTCGCGCCTCAGGCGCATCATCGCCATGTTCATCCCCGCTGCCCGGTCCTGTGACGAGCCACAGCTTACGTTTCCACGGCCGCCCGCGCGCAGAGGCCGCGCCCTCTCAGGGTGATGGATTGTCAGTGGTGGGCGGGAGACTTGAAAGGTGGTCAGGGAGGGCGCGAGGAGGCGGACTTCGAATCCGCAGTGATCCCAACCGCCCGTCGCGGGAGGGGGATTGATCCTGCGAAGGGTGACCGGGTGGAGGCGGTCGTGGACGCCGGGGACACGACCCGCACCTACCAGGTGGTGACCGGTAGGGCGGGCCGCCGGGTGGAGGCGGCGGTGCGCCGGAGCGGCAGGAAAGTGAGCGAAGTCACCCGGTGGAGGTCCCTGCGTGCCGTGCGGGCGGTGGGGGGGGGGGACACCGTCGTACGTCTCGCGCGGTTGACGCAACCGGGTGCCGACCCTGGCGGAACAGCCGGCTCCGTGGGGACGGGAGCGCCGACAAAGGGGGATGACTCCGGCGTCCCGTCGGGGAAGACCCTGAGAGCCGGGGCCGCGTCTCCACCCAGGGGAGTACGTCGCAGGTGACGGCTCATCCTCCGGGAGGCCCGGCAATCGGTACGAGGGCATGACGCCCGCGCGTCGCGCAGAACCTAGATTTGAGGTCAAGCGGCGGGTGGCAGCACTCGTCCCCCGAGGTCAGACGCCCGCCGCTGCCGACGACAACGGAACACGGTCAGGAGAGGACCATGGCCCACACGGCAGCGCGGACGCTGATCCGCGAGGAGGGACGCAAGGCGTACGCCGCCGCGTTCCGTCCACGCCAGGGCCGTCGCCACCCCGTGGTGGCGACGCTGATGGCCCTTCCCCTGGCGGTCCTGCTCCTCCTCGTCTTCGACGGGTGGGAGACAGTGGCCACACAGGCGTCGTCCGTGGGTGAGATGCTGGGGCGCTGAGCGGCGACCCCAGGCCCGGAAGAGCGGTCCGGGCGGGGACATCCACCCATGAAACCCCGTGGGGACGGGGGTGCGGCGGACGGCACAGATGCCGGCGCAGCTGGGGAGCTGCGCCGGCATTGCTCTGCCCAACCACCGGAGGACCGGCCGATTCCCTGCGCACCGCCCGGCGAGCCCGTCCGCACGCCGAGACGGAGCCGCCTGCACGCCGGGCCCCCACGGTCTGGCCCCGCCGCTCCACCAGTCCTGTGAACCGCGGCCCCGGCCGAGACGCGAGAACCGGCAGACCACCAGCCCAGCCCATCACGGCCGGTCCCACCCCCACACGCGCCGCGAACCCACCCCCTCCGATGCCGTGAGGCACGTGAGCGTCGCTGCCTGCCCCCCGCCCCCGATCCCCGCGTAACCTCACTTCGGATCACCACCACCCAGGCAGCAGGGAGCATCGTGACGCCCGACCCCGGCTCGCTCGCGGCGGCGCTCCGTGCCGAGGTCCGGGCCGCCGCGCACGCCCGCTCCGCGGTGTGTCCCTGCGGCGCGGCCACGCTGGCCGACCGGCCCGACGGTCTCGTCGTACGGCACGCGGACACCGTCGCCAAGGCCCACGCCCCGGACGCCCACCCGGCCGGGCTGGCCGGCCGCCTCGCCGTGGCCCTGAGCCACCCCGAAATCTTCCTGCCCCCGCTCATCCCGGCCCCCCTCGGCCTGCACGACCGCCTCGTGACGTTCTGGCCGTACGGAGCGCCGGTGGATCCGGCCGATCCCGACGCCGCGCCCTGGGAAGACGCCGCCGTGCTGCTGGCCCGCCTCCACCGCGCCCCGGTCCCCGACGGGCTGCCGCCGATGCGCGGCCCCGCCAAGGCCGCTGCGGCCGTGGCCCGGCTCCGTCGGACGGGACCCGGCCCCGCGGCCGACGCCGTCCTGCGGGCCTGGGACACCCTGCCGCCCTGGGTCCGGGCCGAGGCGCCGATGCCCGGCCCCGGCACCCTGTGCCACGGCGACCTCCACCTCGGCCAGCTCGTCCGCCACCCCGGCCCCGGCGGCCCCTGGCTGCTGATCGACGTGGACGACGTCGGTGTGGGCGTCCCGGCCTGGGACCTGGCCCGCCCGGCCGCCTGGTACGCCTGCGGTCTGCTCCCGGCCGGCGAGTGGACCCGGTTCCTCGACGCCTACCGGCGCTCCGGCGGCCCGGCCGTGCCCGCCGAGGGCGACCCCTGGCCCGCACTGGACGTCTGCGCCCGGGCCCTGACCGTGCAGACCGCGGCCCGGGCCGTGGTGAAGTCGGCCGCCGCGGGCCGCGACCTGGACGAGGTGGAACGGTCCGTCGTGGACGCCTGTGACCGAATGGCGACCGTCCCGCCGCAGTTGACGCAGGTGAACCGGGCGTAGGGTGCAACCGACCACCGCGGGACGGAGTCTGTCCTGGCGAGATGTGAAGCAGGACCGACCGGCGAGGAGTTGAACGACCATGCAGTGTCCGAAGTGCCACGCACCGATGCACACGTACAACCGCAACGGTGTCCAGATCGAGCAGTGCAGCGGCTGCCGCGGGATCTTCCTCGACTACGGCGAGCTGGAGTCGCTGACGCGTCTGGAGGCCCAGTGGTCCCAGCCGGGCCCGCCGCCCCCGCCCGCCCCGCAGGCCTACCCGGCCGCTCCGGCCCCCGCCTGGGGCGCCCCGCACGGCGGCCACGGCCACCACGGTCACCACCGCCACAAGAGCTTCGGGCACATGCTGTTCTCGTCCTGAGCCGTGAACGACGGGAGCCCCCGGCCGCGAACGGCCGGGGGCTCCCGGGTGGTGTGGACGATACTGGGATTGAACCAGTGACCTCTTCCGTGTCAGGGAAGCGCTCTCCCGCTGAGCTAATCGTCCTCGGGACCATGGCCACTGTGCGCAGCGGACCATGGGCACTGCGTGCGCGATACTGGGATTGAACCAGTGACCTCTTCCGTGTCAGGGAAGCGCTCTCCCGCTGAGCTAATCGCGCGGGACGGATCTGGAAGATCCAGTGGACGATACTGGGATTGAACCAGTGACCTCTTCCGTGTCAGGGAAGCGCTCTCCCGCTGAGCTAATCGTCCTTGGAGGTGGAGACGGGATTTGAACCCGTGTAGACGGCTTTGCAGGCCGTTGCCTCGCCTCTCGGCCACTCCACCAGGAGTGCAGGGGGCCGGTAAGCCCCCTCTTCCTTCGAGCGGACGACGAGGTTCGAACTCGCGACCTCAACCTTGGCAAGGTTGCGCTCTACCAACTGAGCTACGTCCGCCTGTCGTTTCGGTCCGCTCTCGCGGCCCGGCGACGTGTTGAACTCTAGCGGATTCCGGTGCCAGGACAAAAACGCGTTTGCGCAGCGTGCTGCACCTGCCCTGCTCAGGGACGTCGCGAGGACCCCACAGGGGACGTCCCCCGGTCACCCGCGGGACACCCGCCATAGACTCGACGCGTGCTCGACCTCGCTCCCCTCGCCCGCTTCGGCGACCGCGTCGCCACCGGGCTCCTCGACGTCACCGACGACCCCGAAGCGCTGGAATCCAGCGGCTTCTGGGCGGTCTGCGCCGACTTCGAGGGCCGTCTGACCTGCGCCCGCTTCCGCGACGTACGGACGGCGGAGGTGCCGCCGCCCGCGCCCGGCGCGTGGCGGGGCCCGGCGGCCGGTGACTGGGTGTCCTCGCTCGACCGCGCCGCGTACACCGCGGCGGTGCGGCGCATCCGGGAGCACATCGCGGCCGGCGAGGTCTACCAGGCGAACCTGTGCCGGGTGCTGTCCGCGCCCGTCCCGCCCGGTGCCGACGTCGACGCCCTCGCGGCCCTGCTGGCGCGAGGCAACCCGGCCCCCTACGCAGGAACGATCCGCCTGCCCGGGCACGGGGTGGAGATCGCCACCGCGTCCCCCGAGCTCTTCCTGCGGCGCGACGGGCGGACCGTCGAGTCCGGGCCGATCAAGGGCACCGGCCGCACCGAGGCGGACCTCCTGGAGAAGGACTACGCCGAGAACGTGATGATCGTGGACCTCGTCCGCAACGACATCGGGCGGGTGTGCGCCACGGGCACGGTGACCGTGCCCGACCTGTGCGCCGTGGAGAAGCACCCCGGACTGGTCCACCTCGTGTCCACGGTCCGGGGGGAACTGCGCGAGGGGGCCGGCTGGGCCGAACTGCTCGGTGCCGCCTTCCCGCCCGGCTCGGTCACCGGCGCGCCCAAGTCCAGCGCGCTGCGGATCATCGACGCCCTGGAGACGGCGCCCCGGGGGCCGTACTGCGGGGGCATCGGCTGGGTCGACGCCGACCGGGGCACCGGTGAGCTGGCCGTCGGCATCCGCACCTTCTGGATCGACCGGGCCGGGGGCATGCTGCGCTTCGGCACCGGCGCGGGGATCACCTGGGGCTCCGATCCCGAGGGTGAGTGGCGCGAGACCGAGCTGAAGGCCTCCCGGCTGCTCGCGATAGCGTCGGGAACGTACGAGGTGAGTGGAGAGGACCTGACGTGAAGATCTGGCTCGACGGCGGGCTGCAGGACATCGAGTCCGCCCGCGTGTCCGTCTTCGACCACGGGCTGACCGTGGGCGACGGCATCTTCGAGACGGTGAAGGCCGTGGACGGCCGGGCGTTCGCCCTCACCCGGCACCTGGACCGGCTCACCCGCTCCGCCCGCGGCCTCGGCCTGCCCGACCCGGACCTGGACGAGGTCCGCCGCGCCTGCGCCGCCGTCCTGGAGGCCGTCCCGGTCCCGCTCGGCCGCCTGCGCATCACCTACACCGGCGGTCACGGACCGCTCGGCTCCGACCGCGGCGACCACGGTCCCACCCTCGTCGTCGCCCTCGGCGAGACCACCCGCCGGCCCGACTCCACCGCCGTGATCACCGTCCCCTGGACCCGCAACGAACGCGGCGCGCTGACCGGCCTGAAGACCACCTCGTACGCCGAGAACGTCGTCGCTCTCGCCCGCGCCCGCGAACAGGGCGCCTCCGAGGCGCTGTTCGGCAACACCGTGGGGCAGCTGTGCGAGGGCACCGGCTCGAACGTCTTCGTCGTCCTGGACGGCGAGATCCACACGCCGCCGCTCGCCTCCGGGTGCCTCGCGGGCATCACACGCGCCCTGGCGATCGAGTGGACCGGCGCACGGGAGACCGACCTGCCGCTGGACGTCCTGGAGCGGGCCGACGAGATCTTCCTGACCTCCACCCTGCGCGACGTGCAGGCCGTGCACCGGGTCGACGGCCGGGAGCTGCCCGGCGCCCCGGGCCCGGTGACCGCCAAGGCCATGCGGGTCTTCGAGGAGCGCTCCGGGGACGACCTCGACCCCTGACGGCCCGCGATATTCG
Source organism: Streptomyces sp. AHA2 (assembly GCF_036857595.1). Lineage (NCBI taxonomy): Bacteria > Bacillati > Actinomycetota > Actinomycetes > Kitasatosporales > Streptomycetaceae > Streptomyces > Streptomyces sp. AHA2. Next base: position 49,189 of record NZ_JAUQWJ010000009.1, on the reverse strand, counting down.
GCTGACCAGGGCCGCGGTTGCGGGTAGAACACCGGTGATGACCACGACCCTGCGGCCGACCGAGCCGCTTCAGCGAAACGACGACGGGACGCGCTCACGCCGTTACCAGGTGTGCGTCAACAGTCGTCCCGTGGGCGCGATGGACCTCGGCACGCATCCCGTGTTCGGCGACGCGGTGGCCCGGATCACGCGCCTGCAGATCGACGAGCCGGACCGGGGCCGGGGCCGGGGCACGGTGGCCGCCCTCGCCGCCGAGGAGGTGGCGCGCGGCTGGGGGTGCCGGCGCATCGAGGTCTCGGTGCCGGCCGACTCCGAGGCCGGGTTCCGGCTCGCGACCGCGCTCGGCTACGTGGTGCGCAACCGCGGCATGGAGAAGCGGCTCGGCGACACCCCGCCCGCGCTGCCCGAGGGCAGCCGAGCCCGGCCCATGACGGAGGCGGAGTTCGGGCCCTGGCTGGAGAAGGGCAAGGTGGACTACGCCCGCAGCTGGGCCGAGCGGGGCGTCCCGGAGGCCGAGGCCCGGGCCAAGTCGGAACGCGACCACGCCGACCTCCTGCCCCGGGGGCTCGCCACGCCCGGCATGCTGATCAGCGTCGTCGAGCACCTGGGCACACCGGTGGGCACGCTGTGGCTGGCGGTGCGCGAGGACAGCGCCTTCGTCTTCGACGTCGAGACGGACCCCGCCCACCGGGGCCGGGGACACGGCCGCACCCTGCTGCTGCTCGCCGAGGCCCAGACGATCGCCGAGGGCAGACGCACCCTCGGCCTCAACGTCTTCGCGGGCAACACCCCGGCCGAACGCCTCTACGACTCCCTCGGCTACGGGACGACGCTGTACGCCATGTACAAGCCGCTGCTCTGACCGCCCGGGGCCGGCGTGCGGAGCGGTACGGGGCTCAGCCCTGCCCGCCGGCCAGCAGCCGGTCGGCGATCCCCTCGATCCGCTCGCGCAGCCCCTCCTGGCTCTTGCCGCCGTCGAGCCGCTCGCCGCCGATGACGTAGGTCGGCGTGCCGGTCACACCGATCGCCTTGCCCTCGGCCTGGTCGGCGTCCACGGCCAGGATGTGCCGGCCGTCGATCAGCGCGGTGTCGAACTCCTCGGCGTCCAGGCCCAGTTCGCGGGCCAGTTCGACCAGGAACGGCTCGCCCGCCCGCCCCAGCTCCTCGACGCGGCTCAGCAGGGCTTCGGCGTAGGGCCAGCCCTGGCCCTGCTCCCACGCCTCCTCGGCGGCCTGGGCGGCGGCGAAGGCGTGCTTGTGCTTCTCCAGCGGGAAGTGCCGCAGCCGCAGCTCCAGCCGGTCGCCGTAGCGGGCGCGCAGGGCACGCAGGTCGTCCAGCGCCGTGCGGCAGTCGGAGCACTGCAGGTCGCACCAGACCTCGAGAACGGGGGCGGGGGAGTCACTCATACGGACAGTCTCCCAGCCGCCGCGTCCTGCGGTGGTGCGGGGCAGGCGGCGGGGCACCGGCACCTGCGGAGGAGGCGACCCGGAGAAGTCCCTGATGTGGGCCGGGGGCATGGCCCCGCGGGGTGCGCCGGGTGCAGGATGGAAGGGACGAACCGCCCGCCGGACCGCGCACGCCTGGAGGCCCCCGGATGATTGCCGAGACCGTCTGCTCCGCCGTGTCCGCGGCCGGCCTGGGCATCGCCGCGGTGACGGCGTACCGCAAGCGTTTCCTCGCTGCGGCCCGCATCGCCGCCTACTCGCTGGTGCCGATCGGCCTGGTCATGACCGGGATCGTCGAATGGCTGGCGGACACGGCGTTCAGTCCGGCCGCCTGGGCCGGCTTCGGGCTGCTGGGCCTGGCATGGGTGCTGTTGGTGACGACCCGGTTCGTCGAGCGCCGCCGGGGCGGTACGCGCAAGGAGCGCAGGGCCGCGGCCCGCGCGGCGGAGCAGCCCGGTGCGGTGGCCCCGGCGGCCTCCGCGCCCTCCCTGGGCCAGGGCTCGCGCCCGGCCTCCCGGCCCGCCGCCGCACCCCGGGGCGACGACGACTTCAGCGACATCGAGGCGATCCTCAAGAAGCACGGCATCTGACGCGGGCCGGGTCGATGCGTCACAGTTCGTCCCCGGGTGCGCGGAAGTGATCACAAGGCGACCCGGACCTCGCGGTTTCGGCGCATCCCCGCACGCAAGCAGGCCGTCGATCGCGTCCGGCCGGGTGACTGCGTCATCATCGCCGCGAGATGCTGGACACGACGCAACAGAGCGACCCCGCGCCGCCGCAGGACGCGGCTCCCGCCTTCCTCGACGAGCGGTTCTCCCCAGGGGGCGAGGCTCCCGCTTTCCTCGACGAGCGGTTCTCCCCAGGGAGCGAGGCTCCCGCCTTCCTCGACGAGCGGTTCTCCCCAGGGAGCGAGGCTCCCGCCTTCCTCGACGAGCGGCTTCCCTCACGGGACGGGGCACCCGCCTCGCCGGAGGAGCGGCGTCCCCCGCGGGACGAGCCGCGCGGCTGCCTCTTCGCCCTGTCCCAGCCACCGCTGATGATCTTCCTCGCGGTGATCGGGACGCTGCTGCTCATGGCCTCGCTGCACGATCTGCTGCTGCTGTGAGCCTCGTCCGCGGTACCCGGCGTCACCCGCCGGGGCCGCGACACCACGCCGGTCCCGGTCCCGGCACCCACCCCTCAGCCCGCCGCCTCCTTGCGGCGCGCCCGGTACGCGGCCACGTGCAGCCGGTTGCCGCAGGTCCGGCTGTCGCAGTAGCGCCGGGAGCGGTTGCGGGACAGGTCGACGAAGGCGCGCCGGCAGTCCGGCGCCTCGCAGCGCCGCAGCCGCTCCTGCTCCCCGGCGACCACGAAGAACGCCAGAGCCATCCCGCAGTCCGCGGCCAGGTGGTCGGCCACGGAGGCGCCGGGGGCGAAGTAGTGGACGTGCCAGTCGTAGCCGTCGTGGTCGGTGAGACGTGGCGTGGTGCCTGCGGCCGCGACCAGTTCGTTGATCAGCACGACGGCGGCCCGGGCGTCCGGTGCGGCGAAGACCGCGGCGAACCGCCCGCGGATCTTGCGCACCGCGGAGAGGTCGAACTCCGAGAGCACCCCGACGTCGCTGATCTCGTGGTTCCGTACGAAGTCCGCGAGGGCCGCCACGTCCGGCAGTCCTTCCGCCGTGTCCTCGTCCGGTGCGGTGTTCACCAGATCGACCACGGTGTCGAGGGCGCACCGGGTGTCGTGGGTGATCAGCACGATTCGCTCCCTGGCCTGAGGGTCGGGCGGGCGCCCGCCGATGCTGGCCGATGGTAACGGCTCGACCGCGGCCGGTCCGCTCTCCTGCCCGCACATGGCTTCGATTACAACGCCGCCGGGCCCGCCCTGGTTCCCGACCACCCGCCGGGGCCCCGCCCACACGCACACCGGCGCCGCCCCGCGTGAGCCGCGGAGCCGGCGCCGGTGTGACCTGTATGCGGTTGTCCGGGCCCGAGCCGTCTCCCCGAGTCGACGGCGCCGGGCGGCTTGTGGGGCCTCGGCCTAGCTCTCCGCCAGGATGTGCGAGAGCTCCTGATCGAGATCGAAGTGCCGGTGCTCCGTGCCGGGCGGCACGGCGGCGTCTGTGCGCTTCAGGAAGGACTCCAGGGCCCGCGCCGGGGCCTCGAGCAGGGCTTCGCCCTCCGGTGAGCTCAGGGCGATGCACACGACGCCCTGACCGTGACTGCGCGACGGCCAGACGCGGACGTCGCCGGTGCCGGTGGGGCGGTGAAGTCCCTCGGCGAGGAGGTCGCGGGCGAACACCCACTCGACGGTCTCCTCGGCTCCGGTGTGGAAGGTGGCGTGCACGGCGTAGGGGTCGGCCGTGTCGTACCGCAGGCCTGCGGGGACAGGCAGGGAGGACTCGCTCGACACAACGAGGCGCAGGTGCAGCTCGCAGCTGACCGTGGTGTTCATAAGCGCCAGGGCCTTTCGCTCAGTGTGCGCTCGGGGATTCGCACGTCGGCGAAATCGACATGCCACCTACGGTGCCGTTGTAAACCCCTCTGAGTGTTTTGCGTGCCTTTACGTAACTCTTCCGGCCGAGAGATCGTTCGCGTCGTGCGTCCATTCCGGTGACCGGATTCGCTCGGGTAGTGTTCGTCCGTATGAATACGGGGAGTGACGAGCCGGGCGAGGTGGCCGTGGCACCGGACGGGACGGGGACCGGCGAGGTGGAGAGCGAACCGGAGCGGGGACTCGGTTCGCGGGCGCCGGAATTCATCAAGGCGCGCCGCGTGCTGCACATGAGCTGGCAGGTCGGCGTCTTCATCATCGGCCTGGCCGTCGTCGTGGCCGGGATCATCATGCTGCCCCTGCCCGGGCCGGGCTGGGTGGTGATCTTCGGCGGCATGGCGATCTGGGCGACGGAGTTCGTCTGGGCGCAGCTGGTGCTCCGCTGGACCAAGCGGAAGGTCACCGAAGCGGCGCAGCGGGCCCTCGATCCCAAGGTGCGCCGCCGGAACATCATCCTGACGAGCATCGGGCTGGTGATCGTGGCCGTGCTGGCCGGTGTCTACCTGTGGAAGTTCGGTCTCGTCATGCCGTGGAAGATCAAGGACCAGTGAGTCGCGCCGGGGTGCCGGTGCCGGTCACAGGCACCCCCTGACATGGGGTAATGTTCTTCCTGCGTCCGGGCGATTAGCTCAGTGGGAGAGCGCTTCGTTCACACCGAAGAGGTCACTGGTTCGAACCCAGTATCGCCCACCCGGATCACCGGCCCACCTGCGAACGCGCAGGTGGGCCGGTGTCGTGTACGGGCCCGATCCGCGCGGCCGGGCTGCTCGGGGCGGGGTGCCGGGCAGCCGACCGCACGGTCACTCCCCGGCCGGGCACCGGGTGCCACGTCCGCCGGCCGGGAGTGCCGCCCGGGCCGGGCAGTGAATGACGCGTCCGAAGGCCGTACGAGGTGCCGGTCCGCTCGTGCCGCCGAGCCGCGGGATACCGCACCCGGCCCCCCCGCGGATCACGCCGCGTCGCCCCACCCCTCTCCCTCGCCCGGGCCCCTCCCCGTTCCCGGTGCTTTCGCCACCGCCCCGCACCGGGCGCACGCCGGCCGAAAGCCGACTCCGACCGGCCGGTCCGCAGCACCCGCCTCGCCGTCCTCTTCCGGTCACCGTGCGGTGAAGACACCGTCCACGACTGGACGGTGACGGTCCGTTACCCGCGGTGGGATGCGGAGGAACGGCCCGGAGAATCGACAAGACCATCACGCTCCTCGCTGAGAAGCATCCGGAGATCGAGGCGGAAACGGACGCCGGGCCTTGTCTCGACTTCTGGAGAAAGGGCAACACGCAGGAGCGCAGCGGAAATCCCCCGGACGGCGTCCGGAATGCGATCGGCTTCCCGCGCGAATAAGCGCGGAGAACGTATCGGGGGAAGCGGTCACCGTCGGGACAGGCGGCAACCGGCCCTTCCGGGGCGTGTACGGCGACCGCTTCCGGCTGCACCGATCCCTCAAGGGGACAGCGCACTTCATGACGCCCACCCCGACCCGCGAGGCCGGACGCGGCCGTCCGGCGTCCGGTCGATCCCGCGAGTGCCCCGTGCGCGCCCTAGTTCATCCTCCCCAGCACGTCCCGGACCCGCCGGACGTCCCGGAGCCGCTGCTCGTACGTCGCTCCGAGTGCGAGCAGCAGGAGCCCGGCCAGGGCGGGGGGTGCCCAGCGGGGCAGGGCGCCGGTCACCTGCACGACGTACGGGGCGAGTTCGTGCAGGGTGACCAGGGCCAGCACCGCGCCGCCGAGCACCAGCGGTGCCTGGAGGTGGTGGCGCGCGCCCAGGAGGGTGACGAGCAGGGCCGCCGCCCCGAGCAGCAGCGGGCGCGTCCAGTGGGGGTCGGTCCAGGCCGCGGCCAGGCTGGGCAGCAGGGTCGCGGCCAGCCCGGGGCCGTACGCGGTCCAGGACGAGGCGAGCGGGTCGCGGCGCCGGTGCAGCGCCCCGATCAGCAGGGCGGGGACCGTCACCGGGAGCGTGTACGCCTCGGGCGTGTCGACCTGCCAGGCGGCCAGGCGCACCCAGGCGGCGAGCACGAACAGGGCCGTGGCCGCGTAGCCCACGGGACGGCGGTCCGGGCGCAGCGCGGTGCCCGCGGCGATCACCGCGCACAGGGCCAGCACGAGGGCGAGCAGGGGCGGGTCGGTGACGGCGAGGCCCGCGGCGAGCAGCGCGGCGGCGGCCCCCGCGGCCTCGACCGGCACCGTCGCGCGGGACCCGCCGAGACGCGGCGCGAGCACGGCGGCCACCGCGGGGACGAGCAGGACCAGCAGGGCGGTGCGGGCCGGCGGCCAGTCCGCCGCGGCGCCCGCCGCGGACGCCAGAGCGGTGCCGTACACCAGGGCGGCCGGGGCCGTGAACGGGGTGAGCCGGGCGTGCCCCGAGGCGGCCGCGAGCAGCGCGGTCAGCAGCGAGAGCACGACCAGTGTCACGTTCCTCGAGGCCAGGGAGGCCAGCGTGAGGTCGACGGTCGTGATCAGCGCGAGGATCAGGGCGGTGGTCCGCGCTTCGCGGCGCGCGGTGCGGGCCAGGCACAGCGCGGCCGCCGCCACGACGGCCAGGACCGCCAGGCCGGCGAGGTACGGGATCGCGAGGATCGCCGGCAGCAGCAGTGCCGCCGCCCACAGCAGGCCCAGCGCACCGGTCCGGGCGCGCGGATGCCACTGCTCGGCACGGACCGCCCACGCGAGCACCGCCGCGACCGCGAGCAGCACCAGGGGAGCCGTCACCGCGCCGGACGGCCAGGGCGCCTCGACGGCGACCGCGGCCCGCGCGTCCGAGGGCGCACCGCCCCAGATCCGCCCCAGCCACCCGGCCGGGCCGAGCACCACCAGGGCGGACACGGGCAGCACCCACAGCAGTGCCAGCCCCTGCACCGCGGCCGAGGCCCAGACCAGGCCGTGCCGGATCGTCTGCGGCAGCAACCCCCCGGCGCGCGAAGCCGCCGACAGGGCGATGCCCGGTGCCAGATGAACAGGGACCGTCCATGCGGCCGGAACCCCGGTGCGGGCCACTGCCCCGAGCGCGCCGACCGTGAGCAGCCCGGACAGTGCCGCGAGGCCGAGGGCGTGCCACCCGGCCGGACCGGTGAGCCGCCAGGCCGCGCCCAGCGCGATCGCCGCCGCCAGCACCAGCAGCACACCGGCCCGGACGGCCGTCACCGGGCCGTCCGCGGTCAGGGACAGCCACCCCGCGGCCAGCGTCCCGCAGCCACCCGTGCCGTACGCACCGACGAGGGCGCAGATCCGCACCGCGGCGGCCGCCACCCGCAGGGCCACCACCGCGTCCAGCCCGGCCGTCACCAGCAGCGCGGCCGTGACGGTGTACGGGCCGGCGTCCGCGGCCAGGGCCCACAGCGTCAGCGGCGACTGGGCCGCCGCCACGGCGCAGGGGAGGGGCAGGCGCAGGGCGTTGACCGACGGGAGCAGGCCGTACGCCGCCCAGATCACCGCGAGCACCGCCGAGGCGGCCGCCGCGTACAGCGGGCCGTCCGTGCCGCCGAGCGCCGCCTCGCGCAGCGCGTAGGCGTCGAGGACCGTCAGGGCGAGGCCGAGGCCCGCCACCGACTCCGCCGTCGAGCGCAGGCCCCGCTTCAGCAGCGGCACGGGTGCACAGAGCGTGGCGAGCGTGACCGCGCCGAGCACCGTCGCCCGCCCGGTGATCCCCATGTGGCCCCAGCTGACCAGGGTGAACACCGCGGCCGCGAGGGTGAGCAGGATCCCGCCGAGCACCAGGAGCACGTTCTGCACGCTGGGCGCGGCGGTCTCGGGGCGGGGTGGGGTGGCCGACGGGTGCGTCGCCGGCGGGGCGGGCGCCTGCATCTGCTGCAGAGCGGCGACCAGCCAGGCACGACGGGTCAGCAACTGGACGCGCCGGGCGTCCAGTCGGCGCAGTTCGTCGTCGAGGAGCCGCAGTTCCTCGGCCGGGGGCGGTTGGTGCGTCATGCCTCGCAGTGTGGTCCGGGTCACCCGGCGCGCCATGAGTGCCGGTACTCAGGGGCGTACTCAGACACGGACCGGCGCACCCCGGGCAGACTGCGGACATGGACTGGAACCATCACCGCTTCCGCAGCCTGTGGCCCCTGCCCGCCCCGCCGGCCGCCGTGTACGAGGTGCTGCAGCGCCCGGAGGACTACCCGCGCTGGTGGCGCCAGGTCCGGGAGGTCGAACGGCTCGACGACACCACCGGCGTCCTCCGCATCCGCTCCGTCCTGCCGTACGACATGACCTTCACGGCGCGGCAGACGCGGCGCGAACCGTCGGCCGGGGTGCTGGAGATCGCGGTGTCCGGCGACATCGAGGGCTGGGTGCGCTGGACCGTCGGGCCGCACGGGGACGGCACGCTCGCGCGGTACGACCAGGTCGTGAGCGTCGGCAAGCCGCTGCTGCGGCGGCTCGCCGTGCCGGGACGGCCGCTGTTCCGCGCCAATCACGCGCTGATGATGCGATCCGGGCGGCGCGGACTGCTCAGGCACCTGCGAGCGGTTTGAAGGAAGCGTGCCGGGACCTGTATTGTTCAGTGCGTTCCCGGGCGATTAGCTCAGTGGGAGAGCGCTTCGTTCACACCGAAGAGGTCACTGGTTCGAACCCAGTATCGCCCACCGGAAACAGCCGGTCCGTCACCGACGGACCGGCTTTCTCATGCCCCGCCCCGTCCCGCTCGCCCGTCCCGCGCGCGTCGAGGCGATGCTCAGGCCGCCGCCGGCAGCTCCGGACGCAGCGGCCACGCCGGGTCCACCGCCTCGTCCACGCCGCTGCGCGCGAACCACGCCTGCAGCCCCCGGGCCTGCGCCGCGTGCCACACCGCCTGCAGCGTGTGCAGCTCGCCCGGCGCGAGCCGCTCCAGCCGCGACGCGAACCGCCGGCCCACCGCCCGGGTGACCTCCAGCGCCGCCACGGCGTCGGCCGCCGCGTCGTGCGCGCCCTCCAGGGACACGCCGTAGTGCGCGCACAGGTCGGTCAGGGTCCGGCGGCCCTTGCGATAGCGGTCCAGGTGCTTGTCGAGCACCCTCGGGTCGAGCACCAGCAGCGGCGCCGACTCGAACCAGCGGCCGAGCGCCGAGGCCCGGTGGCGGCGCAACTCCCGGTCCAGCACGGTCAGATCGAACGGCGCGTTCATCACCACCACCGGGCGGCCCACGTGCGCCTGCTCGGCCAGCGCCTCCGCTATCTCGAACATCACCGGCGCCGGCCACCGGCCGTTGTGCTGCAGGTGCTCCTCGGTCAGCCCGTGCACCTCCGTCGCCTGCGCGGGCACCGGCACGCCCGGGTTGACCAGCCAGCGGCTGATCCGCGGCCGGACGCCCGGCGCGTCCTGGACGACGACGGCGGCCGACACGATCCGGTCGGTCTCGACGTCGACGCCTGTCGTCTCCGTGTCGAAGGCGGCCAGCGGCCCCTCGTACCAGCACGTCGTCATACGCCCGCAACCCCTCGTCACCTCTCGGCAGTTGACGCACCGTCCGCTGCCCGATCCGGTGATACCCGGGCTGTTTGCGTCGTACGCCGGAAGGAGACAACAGGAATACGGGTCCTTGCAGTTCAGCGGCCCGGACGGGGATTCCACTGTTCTGGAAGGCTGTTCGGCCATGGCCATAGCGCAGCCCGAACGGGGCGGGCTGCTGCCCGAGCGCACGGCTCCCTCCCGCGGCTCTCTCGCCACCACCGCCTGCATGGAGACCCTGCAGGTCGGCTATCTGCACGCCGTCGCGGCGGCCGCCGGCTGCTCGCTGTCCCAGCCCTTCCCCGACAACGGCATCGACTGGCACGTCAGCCACAGCGCCCCCGGGCACACCGTCGACGACGAGGTCACGATCAAGGTGCAGCTGAAGGCCACCTACCAGGTGCCGCCCCACCCGCCGGGCCGCAGCTTCTCCTTCACGCTCGACAACGACCACCTGGTCAAGCTCGCCCGCACACCCGTGTCCGTGCACAAGATCCTCGTCGTGATGCTGGTGCCGCGCTCGCGCGAGGACTGGCTGCGCGCCGGGCACGACCGGCTCGACCTGCGGCACTGCTGCTACTGGACCAACCTCGCGGGCCACCCGGTCACCGGCCGCCGCCGCACCACCGTGCGCATACCGACCGCGCGCATCTTCGACGACCGGGCCCTGTGCGAGATCATGACGCGGGTCGGGACGGGAGGAAGACCGTGACGCACCGTCCGGCCGATGAGCCCATGAGGCCCGTGCGCCCCCACCCCCACGTCAACGCCCCCGGCCGCCCCGCCCCCGAGCCCGGTGACGTCGACCCGGCCGTGTTCGCCGCCCTATTGCGCCGGCACGGCTGGCAGCGCCGCGGCGGCGCCCCCGGCCGCTACGGCCGCTGGACCCCGCCCGGCCCCGGCGCCCGGGGCACCAGCCTGCTCGTGCCCGAGAGCCGCGCCTTCCCCGACAGCGACGACCTGCTCGGCGAGGCCCTGCTCGCCCTGGCCCGCAGCGATTCGCCCTCCGCGCGCGAGGTCCTCGTCTCCCTCGCCGTGCCCAGCGACGAGGTCCGCTGGTGGCAGGACGTCCCCGCCGGGCCCGCCGGGGCCGCGTCCTGGAGCGTCGAGGAGCGGCTGCGCGCCGCCGCGCGCCGGACCCTGCTCGCGGCCGCCCTCGCCGACCGCGCCCGGGCCGGCTACCACGGGGCCCGTCACCGGCGCCCCGCCGTCGCCTCCCTGAGCCACGTCCTCGTGGGCTCGGCGAACGGCGGCCGGCTCACCGCCTTCGTCCCCGTCGACGGCGGCCGCCCCTTGGCCGTACGCCTCCACCAGGCCCTGCACGCCGCCCGTGAGGCCGTCGACTACCAGCGGGCCACCGGCGGCACGGACGCCTTCGACGGCGCCGTCGAGGCGGGCGTGTGCCACGAGCTGACCGAGGCCCTGGTCGCCCTGGTCCACGGCACCGAGGGCGCCCGCATCGCCGTCGCCTGGGCGCCCGCGGCCGGGGTCCCCGAGGGCTGCGCGCCCCGGGCCGAACCGGTCGAGTTCTCGCCCGGCGACCTCCCCGTCCTGCGCGAGGCGAGCGCCCGCTATCGGCGCGAGGAACCGTCCCCGCCCGTGCGGATCACCGGGATGGTCACACGCATGCGCAGGACGGGGCCGCGGGGTGCGGGCACCGTACGGCTGCGCGTGCTGGCCGGGGCCGACGTGCCGCACGTCCGGGTCGCGCTGGAGGAGGAGGAGTACCGCACCGCCGGGCACGCGCACCTCGCCGGACTGCCCGTGCGGGTGCAGGGGCGGCTGGAGAGCCGGGGCGGGTTCCGCCGCCTCACCGGTGCCCACGGGGTCGTCCCGGTGCCGCTCGACGAGGCCGAGCAGGACCGGCTGATGAAGTCGCTCAGCGAGGACGGCGGGGTCACGGCCTGCTGTTTCGAGGAGGCCGGGGGAGGGGACCGCGGAAACTGATTTCGCGGGGGACGGCCCCGGGTCGGTACGATCCTTACTCGTGCGCGCGCTCCGGTATGGCGCCGCAGCCCCCTTCAGTCAGGAGAGACCGGTGTCAGACGTCCGTGTGATCATCCAGCGCGATTCCGAGCGGGAAGAACGCGTGGTGACGACGGGCACTACGGCCGCCGAGCTCTTCGCCGGCGAGCGTTCGATCATCGCCGCGCGCGTCGCCGGCGAGCTCAAGGACCTGTCGTACGCCCTGTCCGACGGTGACGAGGTCGAGGGCGTCGAGATCTCCTCCGAGGACGGCCTGAACATCCTGCGCCACTCGACCGCGCACGTGATGGCGCAGGCCGTGCAGGAGCTGTTCCCCGAGGCCAAGCTGGGCATCGGCCCGCCCGTCAAGGACGGCTTCTACTACGACTTCGACGTCGACAAGCCGTTCACGCCCGAGGATCTCAAGGCCATCGAGAAGAAGATGCAGGAGATCCAGAAGCGTGGCCAGCGCTTCTCGCGCCGCGTGGTCACCGACGAGGCCGCCCGTGAGGAACTGGCCGGCGAGCCGTACAAGCTGGAGCTGATCGGCCTCAAGGGCTCCGCCTCGTCCGACGACGGCGCGGACGTCGAGGTCGGCGCCGGTGAGCTGACGATCTACGACAACCTGGACGCCAAGACCGGCGAGCTGTGCTGGAAGGACCTGTGCCGCGGTCCCCACCTGCCCACCACCCGCAACATCCCGGCGTTCAAGCTGATGCGCAACGCGGCCGCCTACTGGCGCGGCAGCGAGAAGAACCCGATGCTGCAGCGCATCTACGGCACCGCCTGGCCGACCAAGGACGAGCTGAAGGCACACCTGGAGTTCCTCGCCGAGGCCGAGAAGCGCGACCACCGCAAGCTGGGCAACGAGCTGGACCTGTTCTCCATCCCCGAGCAGATCGGCTCCGGCCTCGCCGTCTTCCACCCCAAGGGCGGCATCATCCGCCGGGTCATGGAGGACTACTCGCGCCGCCGCCACGAGGAGGAGGGCTACGAGTTCGTCTACACCCCGCACGCGACGAAGGGGAAGCTCTTCGAGACCTCGGGCCACCTGGACTGGTACGCCGACGGCATGTACCCGCCCATGCAGCTCGACGAGGGCGTGGACTACTACCTCAAGCCCATGAACTGCCCGATGCACAACCTGATCTTCGACGCGCGCGGCCGCTCCTACCGCGAACTGCCGCTGCGCCTCTTCGAGTTCGGGACCGTGTACCGGTACGAGAAGTCGGGCGTCGTGCACGGCCTGACCCGGGCCCGCGGCTTCACCCAGGACGACGCCCACATCTACTGCACCCGTGAGCAGATGTCCGAGGAGCTGGACAAGACGCTCACCTTCGTGCTGAACCTGCTGCGCGACTACGGGCTGACCGACTTCTACCTGGAGCTGTCCACCAAGGACCCGGAGAAGTTCGTGGGCTCCGACGAGGCCTGGGAGGAGGCGACCGAGACGCTGCGCCAGGTCGCCGAGAAGCAAGGCCTCCCGCTCGTCCCCGACCCGGGCGGCGCCGCCTTCTACGGCCCGAAGATCTCCGTCCAGGCCAAGGACGCCATCGGCCGGACCTGGCAGATGTCGACCATCCAGCTCGACTTCAACCTGCCCGAGCGCTTCGACCTGGAGTACACCGCCGCGGACGGCACCAAGACCCGCCCGGTCATGATCCACCGCGCGCTGTTCGGCTCCATCGAGCGCTTCTTCGCGGTCCTGCTGGAGCACTACGCGGGCGCCTTCCCGGCGTGGCTCGCCCCCGTCCAGGCGGTCGGCATCCCGATCGGCGACGCGCACGTGGAGTACCTGGAGAAGTTCGCCGCCGCGGCCCGCCGCAAGGGCCTGCGCGTCGAGGTCGACTCCTCCTCCGACCGCATGCAGAAGAAGATCCGCAACGCCCAGAAGCAGAAGGTGCCCTTCATGGTCATCGCGGGCGACGAGGACATGTCGAACGGCTCGGTCTCCTTCCGCTACCGCGACGGCTCGCAGGAGAACGGCATCCCCTTCGACGAGGCCATCGCGAAGATCGCGAAGATCGTCGAGGACCGGACGCAGGTCTGATCGCACGGCGCGAGGCCCCCGGGATCTCCCGGGGGCCTTTGCCGTCCCCCCAGCTCGACGCCATATGCTGCACTGCATGACGAGTGAGCCGGAGCAGCAGCTGGGAGTCGGGACGCAGGACGCGTTCCAGCGTTTGTGGACCCCCCACCGGATGGCCTACATCCAGGGGGAGAACAAGCCGACCGGCCCGGGCGCCGGCGACGGCTGCCCCTTCTGCTCGATCCCGGCCAAGTCCGACGAGGACGGGCTCGTGGTCCGCCGCGGCCGGCAGGTCTACGCGGTGCTCAACCTGTACCCGTACAACGGAGGGCACCTGATGACCGTGCCCTACCGGCACGTCGCCGACTACACCGACCTCACCGCCGCGGAGACCGCCGAGCTGGGCGAACTCACCAAGCAGGCGATGACGGCCCTGCGCACCGCCTCCGGCGCGCACGGCTTCAACATCGGCATGAACCAGGGCTCGGTCGCCGGCGCGGGCATCGCGGCGCACCTGCACCAGCACATCGTGCCGCGGTGGGGCGGGGACACGAACTTCATGCCGGTGGTGGGCCACACGCGGGTCCTGCCGCAGCTCCTGGCCGACACGAGGAAGATGCTGGCCGAGGCGTGGCCGGCGAGCTGATGCCCGCGCGGCCGGTCGAGGCCGGCCCGTCCGGCGCGTGAGGACGAGACCGCCCAGGCCGACGGGGGCCGCGGGCGCAGCCCCCGGGAACACCGGCCCCCACCCGCCCGGGCGACGATCGCCTACGCGTCGTACACGTCCGCCTTCTTCGGCGAAGCCTCCTGCACGGCCCCGCTGAGCGCCGCCGACCGCGCACCGAACTTCTCCACGTTCACCCCGTTCTCGCGCAGCACCTTCAGCGCCGCGGCGTGCACCACCCGCAGCACCGGCGTGGCCGCCCGCAACGCGTCGTCCGCCATGAACCGGTGCCGCCAGGGCTGGTCGGCCCAGGCGTGCCGCAGGCCGAACGGCTCCGGCAGGGTGAGGCTGCCGCCCAGCCAGTTCAGCAGCGGCGGGTACCAGGTCAGCGGGGCGCGTGCGGCCAGCCGTACCACCTCGTCGGCGTCGACCAGGGGGAGTTTGACCGTGCGGGTCTCCCAGAAACGGAAGGACTTCTGGACCGTCTTCTCCCTGGCCGCGGGCTTCTCGTTGAACAGCGGGTTGACCGGCCCCAGCGCATGCCCGGTGACCTCGATGCGCAGGGTGTCGTGCAGCACCGTCACCGTGATCAGCATCGTGATCACCAGGTGGCCGTCCCACAGCGTCCACTGCACGCCCAGGTAGTGCCGGTCGCCGCTGCCGAACTGCTGCTTGTTGCAGATGTCCTGCACGGCGTGCGTGCGGACCGTGTAGGCGTCGACGTCCGTCCCGCTCGGCCGGGACACCTCCGTGGCCTTCTCGCCGATCGGCGTGACGATCCAGTGCGTGATGGACGGCTTGGGGAAGCCGCCGGTGTTGATCGACGTGCGCTCCAGCATGGCCAGACCGCCCTGGATCGCCACGATCACGTCCCAGCTGCGGAAGGGGTGGAACTCCTTGCCCGGCTCGGCCGACACCAGCTCCTCGGCCAGCTGCCAGCTGCCCCAGCGCGTGCCCATGCCGAGTATGCCCTTGGGGCCCGCGTAGAAGACCGAGTTCGAGCGCTGCTCGGCGGCCAGGCGGGCCAGCTCCTTGCGGACCTGCTCGGCCGCGTCGCCCGGGTTGCCGGGGACCGCCTCGGGGATCTTGGCGCCGACCCCGCCGCCCGAGAGCAGGCTGGACCAGCGGTCCCGCAGGTCCCGTGCCGTGCGCTCGCAGACGTGCTTGGCCCAGAACCAGCCGACCACGGGCATCAGGACGCAGGCGCGCGCGTACCAGCCCCAGAACCCGCTGAAGGGCATCTTCAGCAGGAACAGCACGGCCAGCGCGCCGATGCCGACCAGCATGGTCGTGGCGAGGGCGCCCGCACGCTTGTCCTCACGCTTGGCCATGGTGGTGCGCAGCGTGAAGACCAGCAGCCACACGAGGAAGCCGGGCAGGAAGAGCAACCCGCACAGCACCGTGATCACCGAGAGCATGTTGTCCCGGTCGCGGCGGATGCGGTGCGCCGCCAGGCAGTGCTCGACGACGACCTGCGGCTCGATGCCGAAGGACTGGATGACCGGCTTGCGCCCGGCGCCCAGCATCCGGTCGATCACCGCACGGGAGAAGGCCTCACCGAGCCGGGGCCGGAAGATCTTCGCCCACGACCGCGGTGGCGTCACCTTCGACTGGTGCCACTCGTTGTCGGCGGCCAGGATCTTGGTGACCTCGTCGTCCCGGTAGGCCGCCGCGGCCAGCGCGTACGTCGCCGCCGTCTGGCCGCTCGCACCCGCCAGGGGCACCTGGGCCCCGGGACCGAAGTCGAATCCGTCCGTCACTGCCGCCCCCATCGCCGCCGCATCCGCATCTGCGGCCTTCCCGACTTCCGCTCTGCGCACACCTGTTGATCAGGTCATCAGCGTATCCGTCCGGACCGGCGCGCGTCGGCGGACGGCCGTCAAGCCGCCCGCCGAAGCGGAGTGGAGCCCTCACCGGGCCAGTCGGAGGCGCCCGGCGCCGACTAGGATGCCGCGCGCGCCTCTTCGCGCACCCGTTCCGCCACCTGGGCCGGCATCGGTTCGTGCCGCACGTAGCGGCGGCTGAAGCGGGCCGTGCCGTGCGTCATCGACCGGAGGTCGATCGCGTACCGGCCGATCTCGATCTCGGGCACCTCGGCCCGGATCAGGGTGCGCCCACCGGGTGTCTGCTCGGTGCCGAGCACCCGGCCGCGCCGCCCCGACAGGTCGCTCATCACGGCGCCCACGAAGTCGTCGCCGATCAGCACCGACACCTCGGCCAGCGGCTCCAGCAGATGGATCCTCGCGGCGGCGGCCGCCTCCCGCAGCGCCAGCGCCCCGGCCGTCTGGAACGCGGCGTCGGAGGAGTCCACCGAGTGCGCCTTGCCGTCCAGCAGCGTCACGCGCACGTCGATGAGCGGATGACCGGCGGCGACCCCCCTGGCGGCCTGGGCGCGCACGCCCTTCTCCACCGACGGGATGAACTGCCGCGGCACCGCGCCGCCGACGACCTTGTCCACGAACTCGATCCCGGAACCGCCCGGCAGCGGCTCGACCTCGATCTCGCAGATCGCGAACTGCCCGTGCCCGCCGGACTGTTTGACGTGCCGCCCGCGCCCGGCCGACTTGTGCGCGAAGGTCTCGCGCAGGGACACCCGGTGCGGCACGACGTCGACCTGGACGCCGTAGCGGCTGCGCAGCCGCTCCAGGGCGACGTCCGCGTGCGCCTCGCCCAGGCACCACAGGACCACCTGGTGGGTGTCCTGGTTCTGCTCCAGCCGCATCGTCGGGTCCTCGGCGACGAGCCGGGCCAGGCCCTGCGACAGCTTGTCCTCGTCCGGTTTGCTGTGCGCCCGGATGGCCAGCGGCAGCAGCGGGTCGGGCATCTGCCACGGCTCCATCAGCAGCGGGTCGTCCTTGCCGGACAGGGTGTCGCCGGTCTCGGCGCGGCTCAGCTTGGCCACGCACGCCAGATCGCCGGCGATCACGTGGGAGACCGGGCGCTGCTGCTTGCCGAACGGCGTGGACAGGGCGCCGATCCGCTCGTCGACGTCGTGGTCCTCGTGCCCCCGGTCGGCCAGGCCGTGCCCGGAGACGTGGACCGTCTGGTCGGCGCGCAGGGTGCCGGAGAACACGCGGATCAGCGACAACCGGCCCACGTACGGGTCGGAGGACGTCTTGACGACCTCCGCGACCAGCGGGGCGTCCGGGTCGCACGGCTTGAGTTCGCGCGGCTCGCCGTCGACGGTCGTCACCCGCACCGTCTCGTGCTCCAGCGGGGTCGGGAAACCGCCGGTGATCAGCTCCAGCAGTTCCACCGTGCCGAGCCCCTGCCGGGCGCCCTCGGCCGCGGGGGCGGCGGCCAGGACGGGGAAGAACGACCCGCGCGCCACGGCCCGCTCCAGGTCGTCGATCAGCGTCTCGACCCCGACGGGTTCGCCGCCGAGGTAGCGGTCCATCAGGGTCTCGTCCTCGCTCTCGGAGATGATCCCCTCGATGAGCCGGTTGCGGGCCTCCTCGATCAGCGGCAGCTGCTCGGGGCCCGGCTCGGACTCCTTGCGCTCGCCGGTGGAGTAGTCGAACAGCTTCTGCGACAGCAGCCCGATCAGCCCCGTCACGGGGGCGTGCCCGTCGGGGGCCTGCGGGCCGTGCAGCGGCAGGTACAGCGGCAGGACCGCGTCCGGGTCGTCCGCGCCGAAGGCCTCCGCGCAGATGCGCGTCATCTCCTCGAAGTCGGCCCGCGCCGCCTCCAGGTGCGTGACGACGATGGCCCGGGGCATGCCCACCGCCGCGCACTCCTCCCACACCATGCGTGTCGCCCCGTCCACGCCGTCCGAGGCCGACACGACGAAGAGGGCCGCGTCCGCCGCGCGCAGACCGGCCCTGAGCTCACCGACGAAGTCGGCGTATCCGGGAGTGTCGAGGAGATTGACCTTGATGCCGTCCCACGCGACGGGCACCAGGGAGAGCTGCACCGAACGCTGCTGCCGGTGCTCGATCTCGTCGTAGTCGGAGACGGTGCCGCCGTCCTCCACACGGCCCGCCCGGTTCACCGCCCCCGCCGTGAGGGCGAGGGCCTCCACCAAGGTGGTCTTGCCCGATCCGGAGTGGCCGACCAGCACCACGTTCCGTACGGACTTGGGGTGGTCGGCCGCCTGTGCCCTGCCGGCGGCCCCAGGGTGTGTCTGTGCCTTGTCGCCCATGATCCTGCCTCCCGTACACGGTGAGGTCCCTGTGGGCGCGGACACGCGGAATCCTCCCCCCACACTCCGTCCGGGGGTACCCCCAGCGGTGCGGCTCCGGCGACGCCCGCGGTCATTCGACCTTCCCACCGTCGTCACGGCGCGTCCATACGAACGACGTCACCGCGCCGCCCGGCGGTGCCCCCCGGGTTCCTCCGAAAGGGGTCCGGGTGCCCCCACCTCACCCGCACGCGCGCGTGGCTACGATGGGCCAGCCGGTGGCCAGCAGGGGCCAGACGGCGACACCGACCCTCGGGAAGGCCATGCTGAACAAGTACGCGCGTGCATTCTTCACGCGTGTCCTCACACCGTTCGCCGCGTTTCTGATCCGTCGGGGCGTCAGCCCCGACACCGTCACGCTCATCGGCACCGCCGGTGTGGTCGCGGGCGCGCTGGTCTTCTACCCCATGGGCGAGTTCTTCTGGGGCACGGTCGTGATCACGCTGTTCGTGTTCTCCGACCTCGTCGACGGGAACATGGCCCGCCAGCTGGGCCGCTCCAGCCGCTGGGGCGCCTTCCTCGACTCCACGCTCGACCGGGTCGCCGACGGCGCGATCTTCGGCGGTTTCATCCTCTGGTACGCGGGCGGCGGCGACGACCTCGTGCTCTGTGCGGTGTCGATCTTCTGCCTGGCCAGCGGCCAGGTGGTGTCGTACACCAAGGCCCGGGGCGAGTCGATCGGGCTGCCGGTGGCCGTCAACGGGCTGGTGGAGCGTGCCGAGCGGCTGGTGATCTCGCTGGTCGCGGCCGGATTGGCGGGCCTGCACGCCTTCGGTGTCCCCGGCATCCAGTACCTGCTGCCGATCGCCCTGTGGATCGTCGCCGTGGGCAGCCTCGTCACGCTGATCCAGCGGGTCGTCACCGTCCGCCGCGAGTCCGCCGAGGCCGAGCAGGCGTCGGCCGCCGCCCAGGGCGGTGCCGCGCAGGACAGTGCCGCGCAGGACAATGAGAGCGGGCAGCACAACGCCTCCCACGGGAGCGAGGCGGCCACGTGAGCGCACAGGACCGGCTGACGGACGCGCTGTACGGGCTGGGCTGGAGCACGGTCAAGAAGCTCCCCGAACCGGCCGCCGTACGGCTCGGGCGCACCATCGCCGACGCCGCCTGGAAGCAGCGCGGCAAGGGCGTGCAGCGCCTGGAGAGCAACTACGCGCGCGTGGTCCCCGGGGCGGGTCCCGAGCGCCTGGCCGAACTCTCGCGCGCCGGCATGCGCTCCTACCTGCGCTACTGGATGGAGTCCTTCCGCCTCCCCGCCTGGAGCGAGCAGCGCATCAGGGCAGGCGTCGACGTCAAGGACCTGCACTACCTGACCGAGGGCATGGACGCGGGCAGGGGCGTGATCCTCGCCCTGCCGCACCTGGCCAACTGGGACCTCGCCGGCGCCTGGGTCACCACGCGGCTCGGCATCCCCTTCACCACGGTCGCCGAGCGCCTGAAGCCCGAGACGCTCTACGACCGGTTCGTCGCCTACCGCGAGGGCCTCGGCATGGAAGTCCTGCCGCACAGCGGCGGCAGCGCCTTCGGCACCCTGGCCCGGCGGCTGCGCGACGGCGGCCTGGTCTGCCTGGTCGCCGACCGGGACCTGTCCGCCTCCGGTGTGGAGGTGGACTTCTTCGGCGACACCGCCCGGATGCCGGCCGGACCGGCCCTGCTCGCCCAGCAGACGGGCGCCCTGCTGCTGCCCGTCACCCTCTGGTACGAGGACTCGCCCGTGATGCGCGGCCGGGTCCACCCGCCCGTCGAGGTGCCCGAGTCAGGCACGCGCGCCGAGAAGACGTCTGTCATGACACAGGCGCTGGCCGACGCCTTCGCCACCGGCATCGCCGATCACCCGGAGGACTGGCACATGCTGCAGCGGTTGTGGCTCGCGGATCTCGACCCCGCCAAGGGGCGCCCGTGAGGATCGGCATCGTCTGCCCCTACTCCTGGGACGTGCCGGGCGGCGTCCAGTTCCACATCCGCGACCTCGCCGAGTACTTCATCCGCCTCGGCCACCAGGTGTCCGTCCTGGCCCCCGCCGACGACGACACCCCGCTGCCGCCCTACGTCGTCTCGGCCGGACGCGCGGTGCCCGTGCCGTACAACGGCTCGGTGGCCCGGCTGAACTTCGGGTTCCTCAGTGCAGCCCGGGTGCGCCGGTGGCTGCACGACGGTTCGTTCGACGTCATCCACATCCACGAGCCGACCTCGCCGTCCCTGGGCCTGCTGGCCTGCTGGGCCGCCCAGGGCCCGATCGTCGCGACCTTCCACACGTCGAACCCGCGCTCCCGCGCCATGATCGCCGCGTACTCGATCCTCCAGGCCGCGCTGGAGAAGATCAGCGCGCGGATCGCGGTCAGCGAGTACGCCCGCCGCACGCTGGTGGAGCACCTCGGCGGGGACGCGGTGGTCATCCCCAACGGCGTCGACGTCGACTTCTTCGCACAGGCCGAGCCCAAGGCCGAGTGGCAGGACGGCACGATCGGCTTCATAGGGCGCATCGACGAGCCCCGCAAGGGCCTGCCGGTGCTCATGAAGGCCCTGCCGAAGATCCTCGCCGCGCGTCCGCGGACCCGCCTGCTGGTGGCCGGCCGCGGCGACGAGAAGGAGGCCGTGGAGTCCCTGCCCGTCGAACTGCGTTCCCGCGTGGAGTTCCTCGGCATGGTCAGCGACGAGGACAAGGCCCGCTTCCTGCGCAGCGTCGACCTGTACGTCGCGCCCAACACGGGCGGCGAGAGCTTCGGCATCATCCTGGTCGAGGCCATGTCGGCCGGTGCTCCCGTCCTCGCCTCGGACCTGGACGCCTTCGCGCAGGTCCTCGACCGGGGAGCGGCGGGCGAGCTGTTCCCCAACGAGGACGCCGACGCCCTGGCCGACGCGGCCGTCCGGCTCCTGGACGACCCCAGGCGGCGCGCGGAACTCCGCGAGCGGGGCAGCGCCCACGTACGGCGCTTCGACTGGTCGACGGTGGGCGCGGACATCATGTCGGTCTACGAGACGGTCACGGCGGGCGCGGCGGCGGTGGCCGAGGACGAACGGACGACCGGGCTGTGGGGGCGGCTGGGCCTGGCCCGGGACTGACGCCCCCCGCCTGCGCCGACCCGTGCGCGAGCCCGGACGCGGCGGCGCGGGGCGCCGCCCCCGGGACATACCGAGCCCGTGCAGCCCTGGAAGCGGGTTCAGGGCACGCGGCACGCGGCCCCTGCGGGCGGTCGCGGACGGGGCGGCGGTGGGCGCGGTCCCCCGCCCACCCGGCCCGGCCGCCGGCCGGGCGCGCGACCGCGCGGCGCGCACCCCAGCCCGTCCGGCGTTCGAGGACGAGGCCGTTCAGGCCCGCAGCGGGGGTCCGGGGCGGCCTCTCGCAGGAGGGCCGGGCCGGATCGCCCCCCCGGCAAGACACCCGGCCGGCCGAGCGGAGCGCCCCGGTAGCCTCTTGGCCCGTGACCGCAACCCTCATCTGGACCCTCGTCGCCCTCGTGGTGATCGGCCTCTACCTCAGCTGGACGGCCGGGCGGCTGGACCGGCTGCACGCGCGGATCGACGCCGCCCGCGCCGCACTCGACGCACAGCTGCTGCGCCGCGCCTCCGTCGCCCAGGAACTGGCCACCTCCGGGGTGCTCGACCCGGCCGCCTCGATCGTCCTGTACGAGGCCGCGCACGCCGCCCGGCAGGCCGAGGAGGACCAGCGGGAGGTCGCCGAGAGCGAGCTGACCCAGGCACTGCGCGCCGTGTTCGAGGAGCCCGCACAGGTGGAGGCCGTCCGCGAGGCACCCGGGGGAGAGGAGGCGGCCCGCGAGCTCACCGAGGCGGTGCGCAGGGTGCCGATGGCCCGCCGCTTCCACAACGACGCCGTACGCGCCGCCCGGGCCCTGCGCCGGCACCGCAAGGTGCGCTGGTTCCGGCTGGCCGGACACGCCCCGTTCCCCATGGCCTTCGAGATGGACGACGAGCCCCCGGCGGCCCTGGTCGGCCGGGCCGCCTAGTCCCGGCCCCGGAAGGCGCCGCCCGCCTCGTTCACCGCCCGTTCCCCGCCGCTCCGCCGAAAAGGATCCACGGCGTTCCCATTGGCCCTTGCTGTGGCCTGCTTCCCTCACGTTTCCTCGGTGCTGCAGAAACCCCCTTTCCCCTCAGCGAGGTCACCCGTGTCCATCTCCGAAAACCAGGCTCCCGAGACCGGCACCGCCCGTGTGAAGCGCGGCATGGCCGAGCAGCTCAAGGGCGGCGTCATCATGGACGTCGTCACCCCGGAGCAGGCGAAGATCGCCGAGGACGCGGGCGCGGTCGCCGTCATGGCCCTGGAGCGGGTCCCGGCCGACATCCGCAAGGACGGCGGCGTGGCCCGCATGTCCGACCCGGACATGATCGAGGGCATCATCGAGGCCGTCTCCATCCCGGTCATGGCCAAGTCCCGCATCGGCCACTTCGTCGAGGCCCAGGTGCTGCAGTCCCTCGGCGTCGACTACATCGACGAGTCCGAGGTCCTCACCCCGGCCGACGAGGTCAACCACTCCGACAAGTGGGCCTTCACCACCCCGTTCGTCTGCGGTGCCACCAACCTGGGCGAGGCCCTGCGCCGCATCGCGGAGGGCGCCGCGATGATCCGCTCCAAGGGCGAGGCCGGCACCGGCAACGTCGTCGAGGCCGTACGCCACCTGCGCCAGATCAAGAACGAGATCGCCAAGCTGCGCGGCTTCGACAACCACGAGCTGTACGCCGCGGCCAAGGAGCTGCGCGCCCCGTACGAGCTGGTCAAGGAGGTCGCCGAGCTGGGCAAGCTCCCCGTGGTCCTCTTCTCGGCCGGCGGCGTCGCCACCCCGGCCGACGCGGCCCTGATGCGCCAGCTCGGCGCCGAGGGCGTCTTCGTCGGCTCGGGCATCTTCAAGTCCGGCGACCCGGCCAAGCGCGCCGCCGCCATCGTCAAGGCGACCACCTTCTACGACGACCCGAAGATCATCGCGGACGCGTCCCGCAACCTCGGCGAGGCCATGGTCGGCATCAACTGCGACACCCTCCCCGAGACCGAGCGCTACGCCAACCGCGGCTGGTAGTCCCATGAGCACTCCTGTCATAGGCGTCCTGGCCCTCCAGGGCGACGTACGGGAGCACCTCGTCGCCCTGGCCGCGGCCGACGCCGTGGCCAGGCCGGTGCGGCGCTCCGAGGAACTCGCCGAGGTGGACGGCCTGGTCATCCCCGGCGGTGAGTCCACGACCATCTCGAAGCTCGCGGGGCTGTTCGGCGTGATGGAGCCCCTCCGCGCGCGCGTGCGCGCCGGCATGCCCGTGTACGGCACCTGCGCCGGCATGATCATGCTCGCGGACAAGATCCTCGACCCGCGCTCCGGCCAGGAGACCGTCGGCGGCATCGACATGATCGTGCGCCGCAACGCCTTCGGCCGGCAGAACGAGTCCTTCGAGGCGGCCGTCGACATCGCCGGTGTCGAGGGGGAGCCGGTGGAGGGCGTCTTCATCCGCGCCCCCTGGGTCGAGTCCGTCGGCGCCCGGGCCGAGGTGCTCGCCGAGCACGACGGCCACATCGTCGCCGTGCGCCAGGGCAACGCGCTGGCCACCTCGTTCCACCCGGAACTGACCGGCGACCACCGGGTGCACGCCCTGTTCGTCGACATGGTGCGCGCGAACCGGACAGCCGAGTCCTTGTAGGATTCCTGCGTTCGTTGCTGAGATGGGTTACGCGAAGGAGACAGGCAGATGTCCGGCCACTCTAAATGGGCCACGACGAAGCACAAGAAGGCCGTCATCGATGCCAAGCGCGGCAAGCTCTTCGCGAAGCTGATCAAGAACATCGAGGTCGCGGCTCGTATGGGCGGCGCCGACCCCGAGGGCAACCCGACGCTCTACGACGCCATCCAGAAGGCCAAGAAGTCGTCGGTCCCCAACAAGAACATCGACTCCGCGGTCAAGCGCGGCGCGGGCCTGGAGGCCGGCGGCGCCGACTACGAGACGATCATGTACGAGGGCTACGGCCCGAACGGCGTCGCGGTGCTCATCGAGTGCCTGACCGACAACCGCAACCGCGCCGCCTCCGAGGTCCGCGTCGCCATGACCCGCAACGGCGGCTCCATGGCCGACCCGGGCTCGGTGTCCTACCTGTTCAACCGCAAGGGCGTCGTGATCGTCCCCAAGGGCGAGCTGACCGAGGACGACGTCCTCGGCGCCGTCCTGGACGCCGGCGCCGAGGAGGTCAACGACCTCGGCGAGACCTTCGAGGTCATCAGCGAGGCCACCGACCTGGTCGCGGTCCGCACCGCCCTCCAGGACGCGGGCATCGACTACGACTCCGCCGACGCCAACTTCGTCCCGACCATGCAGGTCGAGCTGGACGAGGAGGGCGCCAAGAAGATCTTCAAGCTGATCGACGCGCTGGAGGACAGCGACGACGTGCAGAACGTCTTCGCCAACTTCGACGTCAGCGACGAGGTCATGGAGAAGGTCGACGCCTGACACGCGCACGAGAGCGACGGGCCGACGGGACACACCCCGTCGGCCCGTCGCGTTGTCGGTGGCACCCGATAGCCTGCACAAACTGGTGAGCGAAAGGGAGGGCGCGTGCGCGTACTGGGGGTGGACCCGGGACTGACCCGGTGCGGGGTCGGCGTGGTCGAGGGCGTGGCCGGACGGCCGCTCACCATGGTCGGCGTCGGGGTCGTGCGCACGCCCGCCGATGCCGAGCTCGGTCACCGCCTGGTCGCCGTCGAGCAGGGCATCGAGCGGTGGCTGGACGAGCACCGGCCCGAGTTCGTCGCCGTGGAGCGCGTCTTCAGCCAGCACAACGTACGCACGGTGATGGGCACCGCCCAGGCCAGCGCCGTCGCCATGCTGTGCGCCGCCCGCCGCGGCATCCCCGTCGCACTGCACACCCCCAGCGAGGTCAAGGCCGCCGTCACCGGCAGCGGCCGCGCCGACAAGGCCCAGGTGGGCGCCATGGTCACCCGCCTGCTGAGACTCGACGCACCTCCCAGGCCCGCCGACGCGGCCGACGCCCTCGCGCTGGCCATCTGCCACATCTGGCGCGCCCCCGCGCAGAACCGACTCCAGCAGGCCGTCGCCCTGCACTCCGCCCGAGCACCGAAAGGCCGTACGGCATGATCGCCTTCGTCAGCGGCACAGTGGCCGCACTCGCCCCGGACGCCGCGGTCGTCGAGGTCGGCGGCGTCGGCATGGCCGTGCAGTGCACGCCGAACACCCTGTCCACGCTGCGCCTGGGCCAGCCCGCCAAGCTCCACACCTCCCTGGTCGTGCGCGAGGACTCCCTCACCCTGTACGGCTTCGCGGACGACGACGAGCGGCAGGTCTTCGAGCTGCTCCAGACCGCGAGCGGCGTCGGGCCGCGGCTCGCCCAGGCCATGCTCGCCGTGCACACCCCCGACGCCCTGCGCCGGGCCGTGTCCACCGCCGACGAGAAGGCCCTCACTGCCGTCCCGGGCATCGGCAAGAAGGGTGCTCAGAAGCTGCTGCTGGAACTGAAGGACCGGCTCGGCGCGCCCGTCGGCGCCCCCGCGGTCGGCGCACCGGTCACCTCCGGCTGGCGCGACCAGCTGCACGCCGCCCTGATCGGGCTCGGGTACGCGACCCGGGAGGCCGACGAGGCCGTGTCCGCCGTGGCCCCGCAGGCCGAGGCCGCCGAACGCACTCCCCAGGTGGGCCAGCTGCTCAAGGCCGCCCTGCAGACGCTGAACCGCGCCCGGTGACCTCGGCCCGCACGGCCGCCGCCGCGCAGCGCTGGACCCGTGCCGCTCCGCACCGCCGCACCTGCGTCGCTCCGCACCGCCGCAACCTCCGTACCGAGATTCCGAGGCACACTCCATGAACTGGGACGACACGACCGACGCCGACGCCGCCGAGCGGCTCGTGGGTGCGTCCGCCGACCGTGAGGACCAGGCCGTCGAGGCCGCCCTGCGCCCCAAGGACCTGGACGAGTTCATCGGCCAGGAGAGGGTCCGCGAGCAGCTCGACCTCGTCCTGCGCGCGGCCCGTGCCCGCGGCGCCACCGCCGACCACGTCCTGCTCTCCGGCGCCCCCGGCCTCGGCAAGACCACCCTGTCCATGATCATCGCGGCGGAGATGGGCGCCCCCATCCGCATCACCTCCGGCCCCGCCATCCAGCACGCCGGCGACCTCGCCGCGATCCTGTCCTCCCTGCAGGAGGGCGAGGTCCTCTTCCTCGACGAGATCCACCGCATGTCGCGGCCCGCCGAGGAGATGCTGTACATGGCCATGGAGGACTTCCGCGTCGACGTCATCGTCGGCAAGGGCCCCGGTGCCACGGCCATCCCCCTCGAACTGCCCCCCTTCACCCTGGTCGGCGCCACCACCCGCGCCGGTCTGCTGCCGCCCCCGCTGCGCGACCGCTTCGGCTTCACCGCGCACATGGAGTTCTACGAACCGGCCGAACTGGAGCGGGTCGTCCACCGCTCGGCCGACCTCCTGGAGGTCGAGATCGAGCCGGACGGCGCCGCCGAGATCGCCGGCCGCTCCCGCGGCACGCCCCGCATCGCCAACCGCCTGCTGCGCCGCGTCCGGGACTACGCGCAGGTCAAGGCCGACGGCCTGATCACCCGCGACATCGCGGCCGCCGCGCTCGCGGTCTACGAGGTGGACGCGCGCGGCCTGGACCGGCTGGACCGGGCCGTGCTGGAGGCCCTGCTCAAGCTGTTCGGCGGCGGCCCCGTCGGCCTGTCCACGCTCGCTGTCGCGGTGGGGGAGGAACGTGAGACCGTGGAAGAGGTCGCCGAACCCTTCCTCGTGCGGGAGGGACTGCTGGCCCGCACCCCCCGCGGCCGGGTCGCCACCCCTGCCGCATGGGCGCACCTCGGCCTCACCCCGCCGCGCTCCCAGACCGCCGGAAACGGACAACAGGACCTGTTCGGGGCGTGACGGCGCCGCCGCCGCGGCGGCACGGCCGGGACAGTGGCCGGAGCAGGAACCCCGGTGCCATGCTGAGCGTTGTTCCATGCGCGCGGACTCGCTTAGACTCCGCCGATGCCGCCTTTGTCGGCGGCGTACACACCCCCAACCATCTGGCCGCTCACAGCGCGGTCGTGTGAAGGAAGTACCGACCCGTGAGTCTCCTGACCCTCCTCCCGTTCATCGTGCTCATCGGGGCCATGTTCCTGATGACCCGATCGGCCAAGAAGAAGCAGCAGCAGGCCGTGGAGATGCGGAACCAAATGCAGCCCGGCAGCGGCGTCCGCACCATCGGGGGCATGTACGCCACGGTCAAGGAGGTCAACGAGGACACCGTCCTCGTCGACGCCGGTCCCGGCGTCGAGCTCCTCTTCGCCAAGAACGCCATCGGTGCCGTCCTGACCGACGACGAGTACAACCGCATCGTCCACGGCATCGAGCACGACCTGAAGTCCGACACCGACATCGTGCCGGACGACGCCTCCTCCCTCACCGGTACCGACGACTCCGCCGCCGACGCCCCCGCTGACGACAAGGCCGTCGACCTCGGCAAGAAGGACGCGGCCGACGACACGGCCGGCGAGACCCCGGCCGGCGAGGCGAAGGCGGACGCAGAGCCGAAGAAGACCGACGGCGACTCCGACGCGAAGTAGTCGTGTCCCGGGGTGCGCGGGCCCGGCCCGCGCACCCCGGCACACGACCGGCTCGCACGGAATCCCGACACATTGTCATGGCCGCCCGCCCGCCGATGTGGACCGGGGCGGCCCGAGAGGGAGTACGAGAAGGTGGCCACACCTAAAAAGGGCCGGAGCGCGAGCGCCCAGAGCAAGCCGGGGCGCTCGCTGGCCCTGATCCTGATCGCCATCGCGGCGCTCACCGGTGGAATGTTCGCCTCGGGACACACGAAACCGCGTCTCGGCATCGACCTGGCCGGCGGCACGAGCATCACGCTCCGCGCCGTCGCCGAGCCCGGCCAGGAAAACGCCATCAACAAGACCAACATGGACACCGCGGTCGAGATCATGGAGCGCCGTGTCAATGGTCTGGGCGTCTCGGAGTCCGAGGTGCAGACCCAGGGCAACAGGAACATCATCGTCAACATCCCCAAGGGCACCAACTCCAAGGAAGCCCGGGATCAGGTCGGCACCACCGCAAAGCTCTACTTCCGCCCGGTCCTGCAGCGCGAGGCCGCCCCCGGTGAGGCCGAGCCCACCCCGAGCGCGACCTCCGGCGGCAGCGCCTCCCCGAGCCCGTCCGGGTCCGGCAAGCCCAAGGAGTCCGCGACCTCCGGCTCCCCGAGCCCGTCGGCCTCCGCCACCTCCCAGGGCCGTGCCGTCACCGACGCGCTGAAGGCCGACGCCACACCGTCCGCGAGCGGCAGCCCCAAGGCCTCCGGCAGTCCGTCGCCGTCCGGCACCGCCGGCGCCGCGTCCGGCGAGCTGGAGAAGCAGTACGCCGCCCTCGACTGCTCCGACCCGAAGCAGCGCGCGACCGCGGGCAAGGCCGCCAAGAACGACCAGCCCACCGTCGCCTGCGGGCAGGACGGCACCGTCTGGAGCAAGTTCCTGCTGGGCCCGGTCGACGTCGACGGCACCGAGATCAAGAAGGCCCAGGCGAGCCTCAACACCCAGGGCGCCGGCGGCTGGCAGGTCGACATGACCTTCAACTCCGCGGGCACCAAGAAGTTCGCCGAGACCACCGCCAAGCTGGCCCAGCAGACCACTCCGCAGAACGAGTTCGCGATCGTCCTGGACGACGAGGTCGTCTCCCACCCGTTCGTCCAGACCGCCATCAGCGGCGGCAACGCGCAGATCTCCGGCAGCTTCACCCAGGAGGAGGCCAAGAGCCTCGCCAACATGCTGTCGTACGGCGCCCTGCCGCTGTCCTTCGAGGAGGACAGCGTCACCACCGTGACCGCGGCGCTCGGCGGCGAGCAGCTGGAGGCCGGTCTCATCGCCGGCGCGATCGGCCTCGCGCTGGTCGTGGTCTACCTGCTGGTCTACTACCGCGGCCTGTCGTTCATCGCGATCCTGTCGCTGCTGGTCTCCGCCGCGCTGACCTACACGATCATGTCGCTGCTCGGCCCGACCATCGGCTTCGCGCTGAACCTGCCGGCCGTCTGCGGTGCCATCGTCGCCATCGGCATCACGGCGGACTCGTTCATCGTCTACTTCGAACGCGTCCGCGACGAGATCCGTGAGGGCCGCTCGCTGCGCCCCGCCGTCGAGCGGGCCTGGCCGCGCGCCCGGCGCACCATCCTGGTCTCCGACTTCGTGTCGTTCCTGGCCGCCGCGGTGCTGTTCATCGTCACCGTCGGAAAGGTCCAGGGCTTCGCGTTCACGCTCGGTCTGACCACCCTGCTCGACGTGGTCGTGGTGTTCCTCTTCACCAAGCCACTGCTGACCCTCATGGCCCGCCGCCCGTTCTTCGCGAACGGCCACAAGTGGTCCGGCCTCGACCCGAAGAGCCTGGGTGCGCAACCGCCGCTGCGCCGCACCCGCCGCCCCGCCGTCCCCGTCGACACCAAGGAGGCCTGAGATGTCGAAACTCGGCAACCTCGGCGCTCGACTGCACCGTGGCGAGATCGGCTACGACTTCGTCAAGAACCGCAAGATCTGGTACGGCCTGTCGATCCTGATCACCATCACGGCCATCGTCGGCCTGGCGGTCCGCGGCCTGCACATGGGCATCGAGTTCCAGGGCGGCGCCGTCTTCACCACCCCGAAGAACACCAGCGTCTCGGTGTCCCAGGCGGAGGGCTACGCCGAAGAGGCCTCCGGTCACGACGCGATCGTCCAGAAGCTGGGCGACGGCAGCCTGCGCATCCAGGTCGCCGGCATCGACACCGGCGCCGCCGACAAGATCAAGGAGCAGCTGTCCGACGACCTGAAGGTCGACGCGGAGCAGATCAACGCCGAACTGGTCGGGCCAAGCTGGGGTGACCAGATCGCCAACAAGGCCTGGCAGGGCCTCGGCATCTTCATGGTGCTCGTGGTGATCTACCTCGCGATCGCCTTCGAGTGGCGCATGGCCGTCGCCGCGTTCGTCGCACTGATCCACGACATCACCATCACGGTCGGCATCTACGCCCTCGTCGGCTTCGAGGTCACACCGGGCACGGTGATCGGTCTGCTGACCATCCTCGGCTACTCGCTCTACGACACGGTCGTGGTGTTCGACAGCCTGAAGGAACAGACCAAGGACATCACCAAACAGACCCGCTGGACCTACAGCGACATCGCCAACCGGTCGATCAACAGCACCCTGGTCCGCTCCGTCAACACCACGGTGGTCGCGCTGCTGCCGGTGGCGGGCCTGCTGTTCATCGGCGGCGGTGTCCTCGGCGCCGGCATGCTGAACGACATCTCCCTGTCGCTCTTCGTCGGTCTCGCGGCCGGTGCGTACTCCTCGATCTTCATCGCCACGCCGCTCGTCGCCGACCTCAAGGAGCGCGAGCCGGCGATGAAGGCCCTGAGGAAGCGCGTCCTGGCCAAGCGGGCCCAGTCCGCCGCCAAGGGCGAGGGCGAGGTCCACGACGAGGCGTACGCGGATGAGCCGGAGGACGCCGCGCCCGCCGTCGTCGGCCCCCGCAACCAGCCCGCGTCCCGCACCCGCGGACGTGGCCGCCCCTCGGGGAAGCGCCGGTGACCGACATCCAGGAGCTGCTGCTCAGCCGCATCCGGGACGTGGCCGACTACCCGGAGCCGGGCGTGATGTTCAAGGACATCACCCCGCTGCTGGCGGACCCGGCGGCGTTCACCGCGCTCACCGACGCCCTGTCGGAGATCGCCGAGCGCACCGGCGCCACCAAGGTCGTCGGCCTGGAGGCCCGCGGGTTCATCCTGGGCGCCCCGGTCGCCGTCCGCGCCGGCCTCGGCTTCATCCCGGTGCGCAAGGCGGGCAAGCTCCCCGGAGCCACCCTCTCCCAGGCCTACGACCTGGAGTACGGCTCGGCGCAGATCGAGGTCCACGCCGAGGACCTGGCCGCCGGCGACCGTGTCCTGATCGTCGACGACGTCCTCGCCACCGGCGGCACCGCCGAGGCCTCGATCCAGCTCATCCGCAGGGCCGGCGCCGAGGTGGCGGGCCTCGCCGTCCTGATGGAGCTCGGTTTCCTCAGCGGCCGCGCCCGCCTGGAGCCCGCGCTGGAGGGCGCCCCGCTGGAGGCACTGCTCACGGTCTGACGGCCGCCGGACGCCCCGGCGCGCACAGACACCGCACCGCGAAGGCGGACCCCGGAGGAATCCGTGGTCCGCCTTCGGTGTTTGGGGGTAGACGGCTCTCACATCGGCCTGAAGGCGATCCAGAAGCCCAGGATCGCTACCATGGGGTCTCCGGAGCCTGACCGGGGGACCCGGATCGCGCACGAGGAGTCCTCTTGCCAGACGAGGCCCAGCACCTGACCGCCGCCAAGCCCGAGTCCGCCTCGGCGGCCGCGGCGAAGCCCGCGCCGACCACGCCCCACGCGAAGAACGACACCCGCGGGCCGGTCGAGCACGCCCAGTCGGCACCGGTCGACAAGCCCGCCGAGCAGGCCCGCCCCAAGCCCGCCCCGCCGGTGCGGCAGGCCTCGGGCCAGTCGGCCCGCAGCGGCTCCTCCAACCGCGTCCGCGCCCGCCTGGCCAGGCTCGGCGTGCAGCGCGCGAACCCGTACAACCCGGTGCTGGAGCCGCTGCTGCGGATAGTGCGCAGCAACGACCCCAAGATCGAGACCGCCACGCTGCGCCAGATCGAGCGCGCCTACCAGGTCGCCGAGCGCTGGCACCGCGGCCAGAAGCGCAAGAGCGGCGACCCCTACATCACGCACCCCCTCGCCGTCACCACCATCCTCGCCGAGCTGGGCATGGATCCGGCCACGCTGATGGCGGGCCTCCTGCACGACACCGTCGAGGACACCGAGTACGGCCTGGAGGACCTGCGCCGCGACTTCGGCGACGTCGTCACCCTGCTCGTCGACGGCGTCACGAAGCTGGACAAGGTCAAGTTCGGCGAGGCCGCCCAGGCCGAGACCGTGCGCAAGATGGTCGTCGCCATGGCCAAGGACCCCCGCGTCCTGGTCATCAAGCTCGCCGACCGCCTGCACAACATGCGCACCATGCGCTACCTCAAGCGCGAGAAGCAGGAGAAGAAGGCGCGCGAGACCCTGGAGATCTACGCGCCGCTCGCCCACCGCCTGGGCATGAACACCATCAAGTGGGAGCTGGAGGACCTCGCCTTCGCGATCCTCTACCCCAAGATGTACGACGAGATCGTCCGGCTGGTGGCCGAGCGCGCGCCCAAGCGCGACGAGTACCTGGCCATCGTCACCGACGAGGTCCAGCAGGACCTGCGTGCGGCCCGCATCAAGGCGACCGTCACCGGCCGCCCCAAGCACTACTACAGCGTCTACCAGAAGATGATCGTCCGCGGCCGGGACTTCGCGGAGATCTACGACCTGGTGGGCATCCGCGTCCTCGTGGACACCGTCCGCGACTGCTACGCGGCCCTGGGCACGGTACACGCGCGATGGAACCCGGTCCCCGGCCGGTTCAAGGACTACATCGCGATGCCCAAGTTCAACATGTACCAGTCGCTGCACACGACGGTCATCGGCCCCGGCGGCAAGCCCGTCGAGCTGCAGATCCGCACCTTCGACATGCACCGCCGCGCCGAGTACGGCATCGCCGCGCACTGGAAGTACAAGCAGGAGGCCGTCGCCGGCGCCTCCAAGGTGCGCACCGACGCGCCCAAGTCGTCCGGCAAGAGCAAGGACGACCACCTCAACGACATGGCCTGGCTGCGGCAGCTGCTGGACTGGCAGAAGGAGACCGAGGACCCCGGCGAGTTCCTGGAGTCGCTCCGCTTCGACCTCTCGCGCAACGAGGTCTTCGTCTTCACCCCCAAGGGCGACGTCATCGCGCTCCCCGCCGGCGCCACCCCCGTCGACTTCGCGTACGCCGTGCACACCGAGGTCGGCCACCGCACCATAGGCGCCCGCGTCAACGGCCGCCTGGTCCCGCTGGAGTCCACCCTCGACAACGGCGACCTGGTGGAGGTCTTCACCTCCAAGGCACCCGGCGCCGGGCCGTCCCGCGACTGGCTGGGCTTCGTCAAGTCACCCCGCGCCCGCAACAAGATCCGCGCCTGGTTCTCCAAGGAGCGCCGCGACGAGGCGATCGAGCAGGGCAAGGACGCCATCGTCCGCGCCATGCGCAAGCAGAACCTGCCGATCCAGCGCATCCTGACCGGCGACTCCCTGGTGACGCTGGCGCACGAGATGCGCTACGCCGACATCTCCGCGCTGTACGCGGCGATCGGCGAGGGGCACGTCTCCGCGCAGAACATCGTGCAGAAGCTGGTGCAGGCCCTCGGCGGCGAGGAGGCGGCCACCGAGGAGATCGACGAGTCGGTCCCGCCGGCCCGCGGACGCAGCCGCAAGCGCCGCTCCAGCGCCGACCCCGGCGTCGTCGTCAAGGGCGTCCAGGACGTGTGGGTCAAGCTGGCCCGCTGCTGCACGCCCGTACCCGGCGACCCGATCATCGGGTTCGTCACGCGCGGCAGCGGCGTATCGGTGCACCGCAGCGACTGCGTGAACGTGGACTCGCTGTCCCGCGAGCCCGAGCGCATCCTCGACGTGGAGTGGGCGCCCACGCAGTCCTCGGTCTTCCTGGTCGCCATCCAGGTCGAGGCACTGGACCGCTCCCGGCTCCTGTCGGACGTCACGCGCGTGCTGTCCGACCAGCACGTCAACATCCTCTCCGCGGCCGTCCAGACCTCCCGTGACCGGGTCGCCACGTCCCGCTTCACCTTCGAGATGGGCGATCCGAAGCACCTCGGCCACGTGCTGAAGGCGGTCCGCGGCGTGGAGGGCGTCTACGACGTGTACCGGGTGACGTCGGCCCGCAGCAGGACGTGAGCCGCCGGTAGCCGGACGAACGGCGGAGGGGCTCCCCGTACGCGGTGTACGGGGAGCCCCTTCGCCGTGTCGTCCTCGGGAGCCCCGGGATCAGCCCCCGAACTCCTGCAGGCCCTTCAGGGCCTGCTCCAGCAGCGCCTGGCGGCCGTCCAGCTCACGCTGCAGCTTGTCCGCCTTGGCGTTGTTGCCCTGCGCGCGTGCCTGCTCGATCTGGCCCCGCAGCTTGTCCACCGCGGCCTGCAGCTGACCGGTCAGACCCTCGGCGCGTGCGCGTGCCTCCGGGTTCGTCCGGCGCCACTCGGCCTCCTCGGCCTCCTGGATGGCCCGCTCCACGGCGTGCATGCGGCCCTCCACCTTGGGCCGGGCGTCGCGCGGCACGTGGCCGATGGCCTCCCAGCGCTCGTTCACATTGCGGAACGCGGCCCGGGCCGCCTTCAGGTCGGTGATCGGCAGGAGCTTCTCGGCCTCCTCGGCCAGCTCCTCCTTCAGCTTGAGGTTCTCCGCCTGCTCGGCGTCCCGCTCGGCGAAGACCGAGCTGCGGGCCGCGAAGAAGACGTCCTGGGCGCCGCGGAAGCGGTTCCACAGGTCGTCCTCGTGCTCCCGCTGCGCTCGGCCCGCCGCCTTCCACTCGGACATCAGCTCGCGGTAGCGCGCGGCCGTGACGCCCCAGTCCGTCGAGTTCGACAGCGCCTCGGCCTCGGCGACCAGCCGCTCCTTGGTGCGGCGGGCCTCCTCACGCTGGGCGTCCAGTTGCGCGAAGTGCTGCTTGCGCCGCTTGGAGAACGCCGACCGGGCGTGCGAGAAGCGGTGCCACAGCTCGTCGTCGGACTTGCGGTCCAGCCGCGGCAGGCCCTTCCAGGTGTCCACCAGGGCCCGCAGCCGCTCACCGGCCGCCCGCCACTGGTCCGACTGCGACAGCTCCTCCGCCTCGGCGACCAGCGCCTCCTTGGCGTGGCGCGCCTCGTCGGACTGTTTGGCCCGCTGCGCCTTGCGCTCCTCGCGACGCGCCTCCACCAGCTCCACGAGCTTGTCCAGCCGGACCCGCAGGGCGTCCAGGTCACCCACCGCGTGGTGGGCGTCGACCTGCTCCCTGATGTGGTCGATGGCCGCCTGGGCGTCCTTGGCCGACAGGTCGGTGGTCTTCACTCGCTTCTCGAGGAGGCCGATCTCGACAACCAGGCCCTCGTACTTGCGCTCGAAGTAGGCCAGCGCCTCATCGGGGGAGCCTGCCTGCCAGGAACCGACCACCTGCTCGCCGTCGGCCGTACGCACGTACACGGTCCCCGTCTCGTCGACGCGGCCCCACGGGTCGCTGCTCACAGCGCCTCCTCCACATGATGCCTGCGGGGGGCCTGCGGCACCCCCGGGCATCGTCCACAGTTTCGTCACGGCCAACATAGGCGACCGGCGGGGGGCCTGTCCGCATCCCGCGCGACCGAAATTTCGCAGTTGAGGGTCAAGACTCGCTGATCGTGGCCTTGTTGATCACGACCGTCGCGTTGGGCGCGGTGTTGCCCGTCTGGGGGTCGGGAGCCTGCGCCCCGGCCTTGGCGATCTTCTGCAGGACCTTCATGCCGGCTTCGGACACCGTACCGAACGGTGTGTAGTCGGGCGGCAGCTGGCTGTCCCGGTACACGAGGAAGAATTGGCTGCCGCCGCTGTCGCGGCCCTGCTTGGTCTGGGCGTTGTACTGGTTCGCCATCGCGACCGTGCCCGCCGGGTACACCCCGCCCTTGAGGCTCTTGTCCTTCAGGTTCTCGTCCGGGATCGTGTAGCCGGGACCGCCCATGCCGGTGCCCTGCGGGTCGCCGCACTGCAGGACGTAGATGCCCTGGTCGGTGAGGCGGTGGCACTTGGTGTGGTCCAGGTAGCCCTTGTCGACGAGGAACTTGAACGAGTTGACCGTGTGCGGGGCCGCCGACGCCTTCAGCGCGATGCCGATCTCGCCGCAGGTCGTGTCCAGCTTCATCGTGTACTTCGCCGACTCGTCGATGGCCATCGACGGTTCCTTCTTCCAGGTCTGCGACTCGACCTTGCCCGGGGCAGGCTTCTCGCAGGGGTCCGGGGCCTTGCTGGGCGAGGCGCTCGGCGTGACCTCCGCGCCCGCGTTCTCCTTCTTGCCGTCGTCCTCGAACGGCTTCGTCAGGAAGACCGTCACGGACAGCACCACGACCACGCCGAGCACCGAGGCGATCACGGAGTTGCGGATACGGGTCTTGCGTCGCGCGTCCGTGCGTCGCTGCTGCTGCCGCAAGAACTTCTCCCGGGCGAGCTGACGCCGCCGCTGTTCCTGGCTGACCACCGGGTTCTCTCCTCCTGGGTCCAAAAACGTCGACCGTACGCGTGCGTCCTGTGTGCCGACCGCCTGCGTGTGCCCCGTACCGTATATGGGTTCGCTGAGGAATCGGCAGCGCCGGTAGGCTCTGTGAGCAGCCGTAGCCACCCGTATCGACACAACGAAGGACGATCGTGCTCATTGCCGGGTTCCCCGCCGGGGCCTGGGGGACGAACTGCTATCTCGTCGCCCCCGCCGCCGGTGAGGAGTGCGTGATCATCGACCCCGGCCACCAGGCCGCCGACGGCGTCGCCGAAGCGGTCGCCAAGCACCGGCTCAAGCCCGTCGCCGTCGTCCTCACCCACGGCCACATCGACCATGTGGCCTCGGTCGTCCCGGTCTGCGGCGCGCACGACGTGCCGGCCTGGATCCACCCCGACGACCGGTACATGATGAGCGACCCCGAGAAGGCGCTCGGCCGCTCCATCGGGATGCCGTTGATGGGGGAGCTGACCGTGGGGGAGCCGGACGACGTCAAGGAACTGGCCGACGGCTCCAAGCTGGAACTGGCGGGCCTGGAACTGTCCGTCGCGCACGCGCCCGGCCATACCAAGGGGTCGGTGACCTTCGGCATGCCCGAGGCGGCGGACATCCCGCCGATCCTGTTCTCGGGCGACCTGCTGTTCGCCGGCTCCGTCGGACGCACCGACCTGCCCGGCGGCGACATGGCCGAGATGCTCGACTCGCTGGCCCGCGTGTGCCTGCCGCTCGACGACTCGACCGTGGTGCTGTCCGGCCACGGCCCCCAGACGACCATCGGCCAGGAGCGCGCCACCAACCCGTATCTGCGGCAGGTGGCGGCCGGCCAGGGAGCCCAGCCCGCTCCCCGACGAGGAATGTGACGAGAGACGTCCTGTGAGCACCTTCAAGGCCCCCAAGGGCACGTACGACCTGATCCCGCCGGACTCCGCGAAGTACCTGGCGGTGCGCGAGGCGATCGCCGCGCCGCTGCGCAACTCCGGCTACGGCTACATCGAGACGCCGGGCTTCGAGAGCGTGGAACTCTTCGCGCGCGGGGTCGGTGAGTCGACCGACATCGTCACGAAGGAGATGTACGCCTTCGAGACCAAGGGCGGCGACCAGCTCGCCCTGCGCCCCGAGGGCACGGCCTCGGTGCTGCGGGCCGCGCTGGAGGCCAACCTCCACAAGGCCGGCAACCTCCCGGTCAAGCTCTGGTACTCCGGTTCGTATTACCGCTACGAGCGTCCGCAGAAGGGCCGCTACCGCCACTTCTCCCAGGTCGGTGCGGAGGCGATCGGCGCGGAGGACCCGGCGCTGGACGCCGAGCTGATCATCCTGGCCGACCAGGCGTACCGCTCGCTCGGCCTGAACGAGTTCCGGATCCTGCTCAACAGCCTCGGGGACAAGGAGTGCCGCCCCGTGTACCGGGCGGCACTGCAGGACTTCCTGCGCGGCCTCGACCTGGACGAGGACACCCTGCGCCGTGCGGACATCAACCCGCTGCGCGTCCTGGACGACAAGCGCCCGGAGGTCCAGAAGCAGCTGGCCGACGCCCCGCTGCTGCGCGACTACCTGTGCGACGCGTGCAAGGCGTACCACGAGGAGGTCCGCGAGCTGATCGCGGCGGCGGGCGTCGCCTTCGAGGACGACCCCAGGCTGGTGCGCGGTCTGGACTACTACACCCGCACGACCTTCGAGTTCGTCCACGACGGCCTCGGCTCCCAGTCCGCGGTGGGCGGCGGCGGCCGTTACGACGGCCTGTCCGAGATGATCGGCGGCCCCGCGCTGCCGTCCGTCGGCTGGGCCCTCGGCGTCGACCGCACGGTCCTCGCGCTTCAGGCGGAGGGCGTCGAGCTCGAACTGCCCGCCGCCACCAGCGTCTTCGCCGTCCCGCTCGGCGAGGAAGCCCGCCGGGTCCTGTTCGCCAAGGTCGGCGAACTGCGCAAGAACGGCATCGCGGCCGACTTCTCCTACGGCGGCAAGGGCCTCAAGGGCGCCATGAAGAACGCCAACCGCAGCGGCGCCCGCTACGCGATCGTCGCCGGCGAGCGCGACCTCGCCGAGGGCGTCGTCCAGCTCAAGGACATGGAGTCCGGAGAGCAGACGGCCGTCGGCGTGAACGAGATCGTGGCGGAGCTGGAAGCACGGCTCGGCTGACGGCACCCGCGCGGACCGCCGTACCCGCGAAGGCGCCGGGCATCCGACGGGGTGCCCGGCGCCTTCGCCGTCCCGCGGGCTCGCACTCCTGTGCCCCCGGGCGAACGCACGTCGGCCGAAACACAACCCTCAGGGACGACCGTGCGGGCATCCTTGTCCCCGGCGAACGGTGCGCACACAGGTCGGTGCGGCACAATGGCCCTGCCCGAAGAGGTTCAGGTCTCGAGTGACGGAATCGGCGAGATGAGCAAGACGACAGTGAAGGACGTCTCCGCGGAGCCCGAGCCGGAGCGCGCCGGGACCGCGCCCCGCGCGGAGGGCGGCAGCCGGGCCCTCGCCCTGTTGCTGGTGATCACCGGTGCGGCCGGACTGCTCGCCGCGTGGGTCATCACCCTGGACAAGTTCAAGATCCTCGAAGCCAAGGTCGAGGGCGAGACGTTCACGCCCGGCTGCAGCTTCAATCCGGTGGTGTCCTGCGGCAGCGTCATGGAGAGCAAGCAGGCCGCCGTCTTCGGCTTCCCCAACCCGATGCTCGGCATCGCCGCCTACGCCGTCGTCATCCTCGTCGGCGTCAGCCTGCTCGCGCGTGCCCGCTTCCCGCGCTGGTACTGGCTCACCTTCAACGCCGGCTGCCTGTTCGGCGTGGGCTTCTGCGCCTGGCTGATGTTCCAGTCGCTGTACCGGATCAACGCCCTGTGCCTGTGGTGCTGCCTGGCCTGGGTCGCCACGATCGTCATGTTCTGGTACGTGACGTCGTTCAACATCCGCACGGGTTTCCTGCCCGCCCCGGGCTGGCTCAAGAGCTTCTTCGGCGAGTTCACCTGGGTCATGCCCGTGCTGCACATCGGCATCATCGGCATGCTGATCCTGACTCGCTGGTGGGACTTCTGGCTCAGCTGAACCCGGGCCCCGAGCCGGGCCGGGGCCGACTGTCGGTGCCGTGATTTAGGGTTTGCGACGTGGAGCCCGACCTGTTCACCGCCGCAGCAGAAGAACGCCAGGAGAAGGAGCCGTCCAGCAGCCCCCTGGCCGTGCGGATGCGCCCGCGCACCCTCGACGAGGTCGTGGGCCAGCGGCATCTGCTGAAGCCGGGCTCGCCGCTGCGCAGACTGGTCGGGGAGGCCTCCGGACCCGCCGGGCCCTCCTCGGTGCTCCTGTGGGGCCCGCCCGGCACCGGCAAGACCACCCTCGCCTACGTCGTCTCCAAGGCGACCGACGCCCGCTTCGTCGAGCTGTCGGCGATCACCGCCGGCGTCAAGGAGGTCCGCGCGGTCATCGACGGTGCCCGCCGCGCCTCCGGCGGCTACGGCAAGGAGACCGTCCTCTTCCTCGACGAGATCCACCGCTTCAGCAAGGCCCAGCAGGACTCCCTCCTGCCCGCCGTGGAGAACCGGTGGGTCACGCTCATCGCGGCGACCACGGAGAACCCGTACTTCTCGATCATCTCCCCGCTGCTGTCCCGCTCCCTGCTGCTCACCCTCGAACCGCTCACGGACGACGACATCCGTGGCCTGCTGCGCCGGGCCCTCACCGACGACCGCGGCCTCAAGGGCGCCGTCACCCTCCCCGAGGAGACCGAGGACCACCTCCTGCGCATCGCCGGCGGCGACGCCCGTCGCGCCCTGACCGCCCTCGAGGCCGCCGCCGGAGCCGCCCTGGACAAGGGTGAGCCGGAGATCGCGCTGACCACGCTGGAGGAGACGGTCGACCGGGCCGCCGTGAAGTACGACCGCGACGGCGACCAGCACTACGACGTGGCCAGCGCCCTGATCAAGTCCATCCGCGGCTCCGACGTGGACGCCGCCCTGCACTACCTGGCCCGGATGATCGAGGCCGGCGAGGACCCCCGCTTCATCGCCCGCCGCTTGATGATCTCGGCCAGCGAGGACATCGGCCTGGCCGATCCGAACGCCCTGCAGATCGCGGTCGCCGCCGCCCAGGCCGTCGCGATGATCGGCTTCCCCGAGGCGGCCCTCACCCTCAGCCACGCCACCATCGCCCTGGCCCTCGCGCCCAAGTCCAACGCCGCGACCACCGCGATCGGCGCCGCCCTGGAGGACGTGCGCAAGGGCCTGGCCGGACCCGTCCCGGCACACCTGCGCGACAGCCACTACAAGGGCGCCACCAAGCTCGGCCACGGTCAGGGGTACGTGTACCCGCACGACCTGCCCGAGGGCATCGCCGCCCAGCAGTACGCCCCGGACGCCCTCAAGGACCGCGAGTACTACGAGCCGACCCGGCACGGCGCGGAGGCCAGGTACGCGGACGCGGTCGAGTGGACCCGGAAGAACCTCGGTCGTAAGCGGTCCTGAGCACCCTGTAAACTCGTCCGGAGTGCCGCGTCCCGTGCAGTCAGAACGGGACAGTCGGCCGGAGTCGGCCAGGGGCGCGTCCCCGGACCGGTTCCAGGAGCGTCGCGCACCGTCGAACGGTGTCGCGGGCAGCCCACCACCCCCCGTCGTGAGGACGGTACCGGTCGGTGGGCCACTCGCGTGCTGCACGTATGTGCCCAGACCAGGGGAGCGGCTGCCCACCGAGGTCCCACCGGACCGAGGCGGGTCTCCCCGGCTGCGGATGCGACCTCCCACAACCCTGACAAGCCGAATCAAGGAAATGAGAAACAGTGGCGAACCAGTCCCGCCCCAAGGTCAAGAAGTCGCGTGCCCTCGGCATCGCGCTGACCCCGAAGGCCGTCAAGTACTTCGAGGCCCGTCCCTACCCGCCGGGTGAGCACGGCCGCGGCCGCAAGCAGAACTCGGACTACAAGGTCCGTCTGCTCGAGAAGCAGCGCCTGCGCGCCCAGTACGACGTGTCCGAGCGCCAGCTCGTCCGCGCCTACGAGCGTGCCTCCAAGGTCCAGGGCAAGACCGGTGAGGCCCTGATCATCGAGCTCGAGCGCCGTCTCGACGCCCTGGTCCTGCGTTCGGGCATCGCCCGCACGATCTACCAGGCCCGTCAGATGGTCGTCCACGGCCACATCCAGGTCAACGGCAAGAAGGTCGACAAGCCCTCCTTCCGTGTCCGCCCGGACGACGTCGTGCAGGTCCGCGACCGCTCCAAGGAGAAGACGCTCTTCACGATCGCCCGTGAGGGTGGCTTCGCCCCCGAGGGCGAGACCCCGCGCTACCTCCAGGTGAACCTCAAGGCCCTGGCGTTCCGCCTGGACCGCGAGCCGAACCGCAAGGAGATCCCGGTGATCTGCGACGAGCAGCTCGTCGTCGAGTACTACGCCCGCTGATCTCCAGCAGGCACGCGGTACGTCAGCCCGCCGCCCCGCCCGCCCTCACCGGCGGGCGGGGCGGCGGGCTTTCGCGATCCCCCTACGCCCGGGCGGTAATCCGGTACGGAGCCCCATCCCCGGCGCGATAGGCTCGGCGTACGACTTTTTCGAAGTTCAGGCGCGTTTCAGGGAGCGGGTGCACAGTGTCCGGTGGAGAGGTTGCCGGGATCCTGGTGGCCGTCTTCTGGGCGATTCTGGTCTCCTTCCTCGCCGTCGCGCTGGCGAGGCTGGCCCAGACGCTCAGGGCGACCACCAAGCTCGTGGCGGACGTGACCGACCAGGCCGTCCCGCTGCTGGCCGACGCCTCGACGGCGGTGCGCTCCGCGCAGACCCAGATCGACCGGGTCGACGCGATCGCCTCGGACGTCCAGGAGGTCACGTCGAACGCCTCGGCGCTGTCGACCACCGTCGCCTCCACCTTCGGCGGCCCCCTGGTCAAGGTCGCCGCCTTCGGCTACGGCGTGCGCCGGGCCCTGGGCGGCCGCAAGGAGGACGCGCCGTCCGCCAAGGCACCGAGGCGCACCGTGATCGTGGGCCGGACGGTCACCCGGCGCAGCGCCCGAGGGAAGAGGGACTGAGAGCCAGCGATGTTCCGCCGTACCTTCTGGTTCAGCACGGGCGTCGCCGCCGGTGTGTGGGCCACCACCAAGGTCAACCGCAAGCTCAAGCAGCTGACCCCCGAGAGCCTCGCGAGAACCGCCGGGAACAAGGCGATCGAGGCGGGCCACCGCATCAAGGACCGCGCGGTCGGCTTCGCGCTCGACGTCCGGGAGAACATGGCCGCGCGGGAGGCCGAGCTCGGTGAGGCCCTCGGCATCAACGAGAATCCCGAACTGCCCGCGCCCCGGCGGTACCCCGCCATCGAGAACCGCGACAACCCCCCGTACGTCGAGGGTTCGACGTACCCGACGTACCCGTACAACCGGAATGAGGACCACTGATGGAGTCGGCTGAGATTCGCCGCCGCTGGTTGAGCTTCTTCGAGGAGCGCGGTCACACCGTCGTCCCTTCGGCGTCGCTCATCGCGGACGACCCGACTCTGCTCCTCGTCCCGGCCGGCATGGTCCCCTTCAAGCCCTACTTCCTCGGTGAGGTCAAGCCGCCCTTCGCCCGCGCCACCAGCGTGCAGAAGTGCGTGCGCACGCCGGACATCGAAGAGGTCGGCAAGACCACGCGGCACGGCACGTTCTTCCAGATGTGCGGCAACTTCTCCTTCGGCGACTACTTCAAGGAAGGCGCCATCAAGCTCGCCTGGGAGCTGCTCACCAGCTCCCAGGACGAGGGCGGTTACGGCCTCGACCCCGAGCGCCTGTGGATCACCGTCTACAAGGACGACGACGAGGCCGAGCGCATCTGGCACGAGATCGTCGGCGTGCCCAAGGAGCGCATCCAGCGCCTGGGAATGAAGGACAACTACTGGTCCATGGGCGTGCCCGGCCCGTGCGGCCCCTGCTCCGAGATCAACTACGACCGCGGCCCCGAGTTCGGCGCCGAGGGCGGCCCCGCCGTCAACGACGAGCGGTACGTGGAGATCTGGAACCTGGTCTTCATGCAGTACGAGCGGGGCGAGGGCACCGGCAAGGACAACTTCGAGATCCTCGGCGAACTGCCCAGCAAGAACATCGACACCGGCCTCGGCCTCGAACGCCTCGCCATGATTCTGCAGGGCGTGCAGAACATGTACGAGATCGACACCTCGATGGCCGTCATCGACAAGGCCACCGAGCTGACCGGCGTCCGCTACGGCGACGCCCACACCTCGGACGTCTCCCTGCGCGTGGTCACGGACCACATGCGCACCGCCACCATGCTCATCGGTGACGGCGTCACCCCGGGCAACGAGGGCCGCGGCTACGTGCTGCGCCGCATCATGCGCCGCGCCATCCGCAACATGCGCCTGCTTGGCGCCACCGGACCGGTCGTCAAGGACCTGATCGACGTCGTCATCGGCATGATGGGCCGGCAGTACCCCGAGCTCATCACCGACCGCGAGCGCATCGAGAAGGTCGCCCTCGCCGAGGAGAACGCCTTCCTCAAGACGCTGAAGGCCGGCACGAACATCCTCGACACCGCCGTCAGCGAGACCAAGCAGTCCGGCTCCACCGTCCTGCCCGGCGACAAGGCCTTCCTGCTCCACGACACCTGGGGCTTCCCGATCGACCTCACCCTGGAGATGGCCGCCGAGCAGGGGCTGTCCGTGGACGAGGACGGCTTCCGGCGCCTGATGAAGGAGCAGCGGGAGCGCGCCAAGGCCGACGCCCAGGCCAAGAAGACCGGCCACGCCGACATGGGCGCCTACCGCGAGATCGCCGACAAGGCCGGCGAGACCGACTTCATCGGCTACACCGACACCGAGGGCGAGTCCACGATCGTCGGCATCCTCGTCGACGGCGTCTCCTCGCCGGCCGCCACCGAGGGCGACGAGGTCGAGATCGTCCTCGACCGCACCCCGTTCTACGCCGAGGGCGGCGGACAGATCGGCGACACCGGCCGCATCAAGGTCGACTCCGGCGCCGTCATCGAGATCCGCGACTGCCAGAAGCCGGTCCCGGGCGTGTACGTCCACAAGGGCGTCGTCCAGGTCGGCGAGGTCACCGTCGGCGCCACGGCCCACGCCTCGATCGACGCGCGCCGCCGCACGGCCATCGCCCGTGCCCACTCGGCCACGCACCTCACCCACCAGGCCCTGCGCGACGCCCTCGGCCCCACGGCCGCCCAGGCCGGTTCGGAGAACCAGCCCGGCCGCTTCCGCTTCGACTTCGGCTCGCCCTCGGCCGTTCCGACGGCCGTGATGACCGACGTCGAGCAGAAGATCAACGAGGTCCTCGCCCGCGAACTGGACGTCCAGGCCGAGGTCATGGGCATCGACGAGGCCCGCAAGCAGGGCGCCATCGCCGAGTTCGGCGAGAAGTACGGCGAGCGCGTCCGCGTGGTGACCATCGGCGACTTCTCCAAGGAGCTGTGCGGTGGCACGCACGTGCACAACACCGCCCAGCTGG
Organism: Streptomyces sp. AHA2; assembly: GCF_036857595.1. Taxonomy (NCBI): domain Bacteria; kingdom Bacillati; phylum Actinomycetota; class Actinomycetes; order Kitasatosporales; family Streptomycetaceae; genus Streptomyces; species Streptomyces sp. AHA2. The sequence continues at coordinate 4,425 of NZ_JAUQWJ010000009.1, read as the reverse complement.
GCCTGGTGAAGCTGCTCGGCGAGTCCTCCATCGGCTCGGGCGTCCGGCGCATCGAGGCCCTGGTCGGGGTGGACGCCTACAACTTCCTCGCCCGGGAGCACACGGTCGTCGCCCAGCTCCAGGAGCTGATCAAGGGCCGTCCGGAGGAGCTGCCGGAGAAGGTCTCCGCCATGCTCGGCAAGTTGAAGGACGCCGAGAAGGAGATCGAGAAGTTCCGCGCCGAGAAGGTCCTCCAGGCCGCCGCCGGTCTCGCCGAGTCCGCCAAGGACGTGCGGGGCGTCGCCGTCGTGACCGGACAGGTCCCGGACGGCACGACCGCCGACGACCTGCGCAAGCTGGTCCTCGACGTGCGCGGGCGCATCCAGGGCGGCCGGGCCGCCGTGGTCGCCCTGTTCACGGTGGCGAACGGCAAGCCGCTCACGGTGATCGCCACCAACGAGGCCGCCCGCGAGCGCGGCCTGAAGGCCGGCGACCTGGTCCGCGCGGCCGCCAAGACCCTCGGCGGCGGCGGTGGCGGCAAGCCCGACGTCGCCCAGGGCGGCGGCCAGAACCCGGCCGCCGTCGGTGACGCCGTGGACGCCGTGGAGCGTCTCGTCGCCGAGACGGCCAAGTAGAGACGGCCGAGACCATGCGCAGAGGACGTCGGCTCGCGATCGACGTCGGGGACGCCCGCATCGGGGTCGCCTCGTGCGACCCCGACGGGATCCTCGCCACCCCGGTGGAGACGGTCCCCGGGCGCGACATCCCCGCAGCCCGGCGACGGCTGGGGCAGCTCGTCGAGGAGTACGAGCCGATCGAGGTGGTGATCGGCCTGCCCCGCTCCCTCAAGGGCGGCGAGGGCCCGGCCGCGGTGAAGGTCCGGGGCTTCGCCCAGGAACTGGCCCGCATGATCGCGCCGATTCCGGTGAGGCTCGTCGACGAACGCATGACGACGGTGACGGCCAGTCAGGGGCTGCGCGCTTCCGGCGTGAAGTCCAAGAAGGGCCGGTCCGTCATCGACCAGGCGGCAGCCGTGATCATCCTCCAGCAGGCCCTCGAATCCGAACGGGTGTCAGGCAAAGCACCCGGCGAAGGCGTCGAAGTGGTCATCTGATCGCGATACGGTAACGTTCCGCGCGATGCGGCGGCGTTCGAACAGCCGCCGCACAGCAAGAGGCGGGACGGGAGCCGGGCCGGAAGCCGCGCGACCCGCCGCCTCGCGGCTCTAGGGGATCGATGACTGAGTATGGCCGGGGCCAAGGCTCCGAACCGTGGCATCCGGAGGACCCGTTGTACGGGGACGGCGGATGGGGCGGCCCGCAGGCCCATCAGGGTCACCCGTCCCCCTACGGCCAGCCCCAGCACCACTCGCAGCAGCCGCAGCACGCGCAGCAGGGCGAGTGGGGCAGCGGTGAGTACCCCGGCTACGGCCAGACGCACCAGCAGTACCCGTACGACCAGCAGCAGTACGCGGCACAGGCCCACGGACAGCAGCAGTACCCCGGCCAGGGGCAGCCGCACGACCCGTACCACCAGCACCCCTACGGCGACGGCGGCTGGGACACCGGCGCCCACCAGCAGGTCTCCTACCCCGGCCACCCGGGCGATCCGTACGGGCAGCAGACCGGCGCGTACGAGCCGGCGGGCCCGCAGGACCCCTACGGCACGCCCGACACCGGTCCGGCCCCCGAGCCGCCCGGCCGGCGCCCCACCGGGCGCACCCCGGAACCCGAGGCGGAGACGGACTGGGACCCCGGCCCCGACCAGGGCGAGCACGCGTTCTTCGCGGGCGAGGACGACGGGGACGACGGCGACGATCCGCGCGACCGGCGCGGCGGAGACGACAAGCGCGGGCGCGGCGGCAAACCCAGGAAGCGCCGCAACGGCATGGCCTGTCTGCTGGTCGTCCTGATCCTCGGCGGCGGTGTGGCCGGTGCCGGCTACTTCGGCTACCAGTTCTACCAGGATCGTTTCGGCGACGCCCCGGACTACGCGGGCGACGGCACCGGCCAGGAAGTGTCCGTCGAGATCCCCGAGGGCGCGGACGGCTACGCGATCGGACGGGCACTGAAGGCCGCCGGGGTCGTCAAGAGCGTCGACGCCTTCGTCTCGGCCCAGGCCTCCGACCCCGACGGTCGTACCATCCAGGCCGGCGTCTACACGATGCGGAAGCACATGTCGGCCGCCAGCGCGGTCGAGCTGATGCTGAGCCCCGAGAGCCGCGACAACCTGATCATCGCCGAGGGCAAGCGCAACGCCGACATCTACCGCCTCATCGACAAGCGGCTGGAGGTCAAGGAGGGCACCACGGCCGCGGTCGCCGAGAAGGACTTCCGGAAGCTGGGCCTGCCCGCCTGGGCGCAGAACCACCCCCAGGTCAAGGACCCGCTGGAAGGGTTCCTCTACCCCTCCAGCTACGGCGTGACCGAAGGGCAGAAGCCCGCGGACGTGCTGAGGCAGATGGTCGCGCGGGCCACCGAGACCTACGACGAGCTCGGCGTCGAGAAGAAGGCCGCGAGCCTCGGGCTCGAGGACCCGTGGCAGCTGATCACCGTCGCCAGCCTGGTCCAGGCCGAGGGCACCAGCCACGACGACTTCCGCAAGATGGCCGAGGTCGTCTACAACCGCATGAAGCCGGGGAACCCGCAGACCAACGGGATGCTGGAGTTCGACTCGACCTACAACTACATCAAGAACCAGAGCAAGATCGACCTCAGCCTGAGCGAACTGCGCAACTACGACAACCCCTACAACACGTACTTCCACAAGGGCCTGCCGCCCGGTCCGATCGACAACCCGGGCGAGGACGCGCTCAAGGGCGCGCTCAACCCGACGGACGACGGCTGGTACTACTTCATCTCGCTCGACGGCAAGACCAGCAAGTTCACGAAGACGAACGCCGAACACCAGAAGCTGGTCGACCAGTTCAACGCCTCGCGCAACAACTGAGGAACCCACCATGGCCGCACCCCGCCGGGCCGCCGTGCTCGGCTCCCCGATCGCCCACTCGCTCTCCCCGGTCCTGCACCGCACCGCCTACCGGGAACTGGGCCTGGACGGCTGGACGTACGACCGGTTCGAGGTCGATGAGGCCGGGCTGCCCGCGTTCTTCGAGATGCTGGGACCCGAGTGGGCCGGGCTGTCGCTGACGATGCCGCTCAAGCGGGCCGTCATCCCGCTGCTCGACCGGATCAGCGACACCGCGGCCTCGGTCGACGCCGTCAACACCGTCGTCGTCACGGAGGACGGCCGCCGGACCGGCGACAACACCGACATCCCCGGCATGGTCGCCGCCCTGCGCGAGCACGGCATCGAACAGGCCGACTCCGCGGCGATCCTCGGCGCCGGCGCCACCGCCTCGTCCGCGCTGGCCGCACTGTCCCGGATCTGCCCGGGCGAGATCGCCGTCTACGTGCGCAGCGAGGCCCGGGCCGCCGAGATGCGGCAGTGGGCCGAGCGGCTGGAGGTCACGGTGCGCATCGCCGACTGGGCGGACGCCGAGCAGGCCCTGCGCGCCCCGCTGGTGATCAGCACCACGCCCGCCGGTGTCACCGACGCTCTCGCCCGGTCCGTGCCGGAGCGGCCGACGGCCCTCTTCGACGTCCTCTACGACCCCTGGCCGACCGACCTCGCCGCCCGCTGGTCGGCGTACGGCGGGGCCGTCGTCAGCGGTCTCGACCTGCTGGTGCACCAGGCGGTGCTCCAGGTGGAGCAGATGACCGGAATCGCTCCGGCGCCCCTGGACGCCATGCGAAAAGCGGGCGAGCGGGCTCTCGCGGCCCGCTAAGATCCGCTCTCGTTCCGCAGGGGGCGGAACACGGGGAGGGGAACGTCCGTCATGTCCGCAAGCCTGCCGCAGGCGTCCGCGAAGTCCGAGATGTTCGAGGTCGTGCTGCGCTTCCTGCCCGACTGGGTGCAGATCACGGTGCTCGCCCTGATCGTGCTCGCCCTCGTGGCGTCCTGGGTCGTGAAGATCAAGCGCAAGATCGTCCACCGTCGCGCCGTCCGCAACGGCCGGCCGGTGCACGCCGCCGCGCAGTACGGGCAGGGGCGCGGCGCCGACTACCTGGGACAGTACGCGCCGCAGCAGGCACAGGTGGCGTCCGGACAGGGCGGCGGCGCCGACCACCTCGGGCCCTGGGCCCCGCAGCCGGCGCAGTCCGCGCCGCAGCCGAGCGGCGCCGACTTCCTGGGGGCCTGCGCCCCGCAGCGCGGCCGGGGCGACGGCGCGTCCGCCTGATGGACCGGCGGCCGGACACCCGGCCCGGTCGTGGGAGGATCGGAGGTGGCGGACCGGAGCCGCGCAGCCGGTCAGGCCGTCGCCGTACGCGAGGACGTGCGTACGCAAGGCAGTACCAGGGCGCGAGCACTGAGGAGCACCGTTGAGCAGGTTGCGCTGGCTGACCGCGGGGGAGTCCCACGGTCCCGCACTCGTGGCGACGCTGG
>NZ_JAUQWJ010000008.1:0-350819 GCF_036857595.1 Streptomyces sp. AHA2 | reverse complement strand
GTCGCGGCGGCCGGGAGCGCGGGACCGGGAGGCTCTGGGTCTGCCGGAGGGGTCCGGCGTGCCCGGCGGAGGGGACTTGGACCTGCCGGAGCGGTCCGACGTGCTGGCGCGGCCGGACGCGGACCCGTCGCGGCGGCCGGGAGCGCGGGACCGGGAGGATCTGGGTCTGCCGGAGGGGTCCGGCGTGCCCGGCGGAGGGGACTTGGACCTGCCGGAGCGGTCCGACGTGCCGGACCGCCGGGCCCGGGAACTGTCGGGCACACCGGACGGGCCGGGCCCGCGGGGCGTCGACGCGGGCACCGCATCCGAGGCGATCGATGCCCCGGCGCTCCGGGAGACCGACCCCGCTCCGTACGCGGACGGCCCGGCCACGCCCGCGCCCTCCACGGCCCCGGCCCACGCCGGGTCACGTGACCCGGAGTACCCCGACACCAGGAGCACCGCCACCGCCCCGGAGCACCCCCGTCCCCACGACCCGGAAGGCCCCGGCACCCGAGGCCCCACTCCCGCCCCGGCCTACGCCCGCCCCCGCGACCCGCAATCCCCGGCCCCCGGTCGCACCGCCCCCCGTCCGCCGTACGCCGCGCGCGCCACCTCGGCGCCCGCGACGCCCCGGTCCTCCGGGCGGTCTCCGTCCGCCGGGTCGTCCGGCGCCGGCTCGCGCCGTTCCATGGCCGCCCCGGATCGCGACGGCGACCTCCGCCGTACCTTCCCGCCCTTCCCGCCCCGGGAGGGTGAGACGTTCGCCGCGAGCTGGTGGGGCAACGCCTGGGTGTCCGCGCTCGAACAGGGCGCGTTGGACAGCAAGCGGCTGGAGCGCGGCCGCGGGTACGCCGAGCACGGGAACGTCGACGCCATCACGGTGACGCCCGGTCTCGTCCTGGCGTACGTGCAGGGCAGCCGCCCGCGCCCGTACCGCGTCCAGGTCCGCCTGCGCACGCTCGGCGGCGCCGACTGGGACCGCTTCCTGGACGCCGCCGCCGACCGCCCGGGCCACATCGCGGCGCTGCTCGACAAGGAGATGCCCCAGTCCCTGGCCGACTGCGGCGCCCCGCTGCTGCCCGGCCCCGGCGACCTGGAGCCGCACTGCAGCTGCCCCGACCGCGGCCACCCCTGCAAGCACGCCGCCGCCCTCTGCTACCAGACGGCCCGGCTGCTCGACGCGGATCCCTTCGTCCTGCTCCTGCTGCGCGGACGGGGCGAGCGCGAGTTGCTCGACGCGCTGTCCCGGCTGAGCGCCACCCGGGCCGCGCGCGCCGCCCAGGACAAGGAACCGGCGCCGGCACCGGGCGTGCGGGCCACCGAGGTACTCGCGGCCGGTGCCCGTCCGCCGCTGCCCGCACCGCTGCCCGTGCCCCCGCACCCGGAGCAGCCCCCGGCGTACCCCGCCTCCCCGGGCGGTCCGGACCCCTTCGCGCTGGACCAGCTCGCCACGGACGCCGCCGCCCGGGCGCACGCCCTGCTCACCACCGGCCGCGACCCCGTCGGCGAACTGACCTTCTGGCAGGACGCGGTCCGTCTGGCAGCGGCCCGCCCCGGCTCGGGACTCACCGCGGGCAGCCGTGCGCTGTACGCGTCCCTCGCCTCGGCGGCCGGCCGCTCCGTCGCCGACCTGGCCCGCGCGGTCGCCGCCTGGCGGCAGGGCGGACCGGAAGGGCTGGCCGTGCTGGAGGAACCGTGGGACCCGCCGGCCGGCCGCTTCGACCGGGCCCGGCCGCTGCTCCTCGCCGCGGACCTGCCCGCCTTCCGCCCCTGGCGCAACCACCTGACCCACCCCCGCGGCCACATCCAGCTCCGCCTGGGCCGCGACGGCCTGTGGTACGCCTACGAGTCCGAGCCCGGCCGCGAGGACTGGTGGCCCAGAGGCACCCCCGACCTGGACCCGGTGGGAGCCCTGACGGGCCTGGGCGCACCGGGCGACGTCTGACGGCCACCCGGCCCGCACACCGGTCGGCCCCGACGCCCACGCCCGACAGCCCGGCAGCCCGGCAGACCGGCGGACCGGCGGACCGGAAAGGCCCGCCCCGCCCACCCGCCGCCCCGCCGGCGCCCCGTCTACGATCGGACCGCCCGCAATCCTCCGCCGAAGAAGGGCTCAACGACCGTGACGGACAAGCGCGTTGTCATCGTGACCGGTGCGGGTTCCGGCATCGGGGCGGCCACCGCCCGGCTGTTGCGGGACGAGGGCCACGAGGTCGTGGTCTCCGGGCGCCGGGCCGAACCGCTGCGCCGGCTCGCCGAGGAGACGGGCGTCCTGGCGTACCCGTCGGACGTGGGCGATCCCGAGGCCGCCGACGGTCTGGTCCGCGCCGCGCTCGACACCCACGGGCGGGTCGACGGACTGGTGCTCAACGCCGGCATCGGACGCGGCGGCACGGTCGGGCAGCTGTCGATGACGGACTGGGACGAGGTGATGCGCACCAACGTCACCGGCCCGCTGCTGCTCCTGCGCGCGGCGATCCCGCACCTGCTGGACTCACGGGGAGCGGTCGTCGCCGTCGCCTCGGTCTCGGCCCTCCTCAACGGGCCGGGCAACACCCCGTACGCGGTCTCCAAGGCGGCCCTGCTGCAGCTGTGCCGTTCCGTCGCCGTGGACCACGGCCGCGACGGGGTGCGGGCCAACATCGTGTGCCCGAGCTGGGTCAGGACCGAGATGGCCGACCGGCGCATGGCACGTTTCGCCGAGGAGGCGGACCTGGGGGAGGGCGGCATCGAGGCGGCCTACCGGGAGGCGACCAGGCCCCTGCCCCTCGGCCGCCCCGGTGAGCCCCGCGAAGTGGCCCGGGCGATCGCCTGGTTGCTCTCCCCGGCGGCGTCCTACGTCAACGGCGCCGTGCTCACCGTCGACGGAGGGGCGACGGCCCTCGACCCGGGGACCCTGGCCTTCGACTACGCCCTCACCCCGCGCACCGGTACCGGCGGCTGACCGCACCCGTCGCGGATGCGCTCGTCGCGGACGACACCGTGCCGCCGCGGCCCTCGTGGCACGATGTGGCCGGTCCGCACACAGGCCCCCGCTGCCGGGGCCACGGCGAGAGATGAGAGGCTCGGAAGGGTGAGCGCGACACCACCGAACACCCTGCAATACCGCTGTGACGGGCCGGAGGACGCCCCCGTCCTCATCCTCGGCCCCTCGCTCGGCACGACCTGGCACAGGTTGTAGAGACCGTCTATGGGCGTCCACGTCAGTCCATGGTGGGTGCGTAATAGCAGGTCAAGGCGTCGCGGTCCGGAGGGGTCGGCGTAGATGGTGACAGGCACGTGACAGCGCCGGTGATAGAGGCACACCCGCTGGGCAGCACCCTGGGGGGACCTCTGCCCGGGTCTACGAGACGAAGCTGCACCGGAACGTTCCGGTGCAGCTTCGTCATGCGACCAGCTGCGCCGACGCGCACGATGCGGTTGGCGCCTTAGGCGTCTGTGCGCCTGTGACGCTTTCGGGGGCGCGCCTGATTTGCGATCGCACCTTGCCCACTCGTCCGTAAGAGAGGTACGCGCTCCTCCTGGAACGGCTGGTCATGTGGGGGCGGGAGCAATTAGGCGGATCGACTAGCTAGGGCTTGTAGGTTGCACTACCTGATAGACAGCCCCGGGCCCACACATCGGATCGATCGCGGTACGCCCCGTGCCCGTCAACCGCAGCCGTTCCTTCTGTGAATGCTGTGAGGCTGAACAGCAGTGCCTGTCCAGTTAGTTGATGTACGACCGGGGCGACGCTGGCGACGGCGGCCGCGGTTACCGGGCCGCCGTGGGCGAGGGCGTTGCGGACCAGCCGCAACCGACCCAGAGTTCGCGTCCATCTGTTCTCCAGCTCCGTATACCAGGCGCGCACTCCTTCAGGGGTAGAGATCCGGCGGGCTGCGGCAGCGGTGCGGCGATGCTGCAGGGTGTGTTCCGGTAGAGCTGCTGCCAACACAGGAAGTGCGGAAATCACCTCGGCCATGTCGACGCTGGATTCCCAACTGCCATGACGCAGTAGCTTGTCATGGATCGTTATGACCGCTTCCTGCTCCTGAGGGCTCCACCAGTGAACGTCATCGCGCGCATGCCACACCACATGGAATAGCTCGGTTGACATGGAGCGCCGGACCCATCCGTTTTTGTGGTAGGCGTCGAGATACCCGTACCAGGTGTCTCCAAGCCCGCACATCATCCCTGCAACGGTCTCCAGGATGCGTACGTCCAGCAGTACTGAGGCGTACGGGGGTTGCACGCCGGAGGCTTTCCACCAGCCGATGGCGTCAACCACACCGGACAGGTCTGCAAGCCCAGACGACAAGTGTGGAGCTATGCGCGGTGCCATCTCGGATAGGCGTCTGGCAGTTATGTCCAGCGGCCCGTATGGCATTTGGGCTTCGATGTCCTCATCGAGCAGACGAAACACCTCCCAGCCGCAAGTACCATCGGCGGAATGGATGTAGCCGTTGTAGAGCTCCCAGCCATGCCGGTCTTTGGGGAATGCGGCCGCCAGAACCAGAGACTGCACCAGGACCCGGGAGTCGGCCGCCGCATCGGCCCGGGCTCCGGAACCCAAATCGACTCTGGCTATTACCACGTCCTTCCCATCAGGCAGCATTTCCGCGGGAAAGAAGCTGTCGTCGGCCGTTGCCTCGGCAGGTAGATCGCTCTTGAATGGCCCGTCATTGAGCAGATTCCCACGCAGCCATTCGCCGTCGTACAACGTGACGGGACCATACTCCTCGACCATCTTGCTGATGGCCGCCCGTCTGAACGCGTGCCACACCACGTGATGGGCTGTGAGGGGCCCGGCCGCCACCAACCGCTCGCACAGATCGGCACGCGCCTGCGCGCTCCACCCGGCCGCAGAACCCACACTGTCTCTCAACGGAGCAATGACGTCGAGATCGCCCAGCCGCATCTGAGCCCGTTGCACAGACACTGCATCATCGCGCATCACCCCGGACAACTGGCGGCACAACCGATCGGCCTGATGCTGTGAGCGCTGCAACAACACCTGCAGCAGTGCCTGGCGCCCGTCGAGTGCGTCAAAGCCAGCACTGTCACGCACCGATCCCAGCAAGTCCCGCCATGCCGCGGGCAGCAACTGCCCACTATCCGCCTGCGTGAGCAGCTCATCGGCCAGCCGTGCCGTCTTGGCGATGCGGTCCGTGGCGCTGGCGTTCGGCGGCGTCGCCAGTGCGGCAAGGAGATCCGAGAGCCGAGGCTCCAGCTGCTGGCGTACCGCCGGGCCCAATTGGCTGGCAGCATGCGTGAGATCGGCAATGGTTGCTTGCCAAGGCTGCCGCTGACGCCCTGTGTAGGGTCCGTCGCCAGCCCGCGCACGCAGCTGCTCCAGCGCATCCGGCCAGTTCAACTCCTCCTGCGAGGCGTCGATCTTGCTGCCTCGCAGGGTTTGCGCTACCTCATCAGCCCACGTCCGACCAGCGCGCGTCTCACCCTCACTCATGGACGCAGTCTGTCACCGCTGTTCAGCAGCTGGCTCACTGCGATCGCCCAGGTACAGCGAACTGAGATCTCACACATCGATGCGCAGCTGGGGACGGGCCGACAGGACGCGGGGCGTGTTCAGGATGCGCAGCCTCATGTAGCCGCTGCGCGCGTCTCGGCTCACGCGACGACGGCAGCGACGAGGACGCCAAGCCACCCACATGACGTTGCGCACGCTCGCCGAGCGCATCAAACAGCTCACGGCGCAGATCAATGAGCTGAACCAACGCCTGACCCGGCTCGTCGAACACCGTGCCCCACAGCTTCTCGTACTGGTGGGCGTCGGCCCGGACAGCGCAGTCACTCTCCTGATCACCATGGGAGACAACCCCAAGCGACTGAACACCCAGGCGTCCTTCGCCGCCCTTTGCGGAGTCAGCCCCATCGAATATTCCTCCGGCCGGCGGAGCACACGCCGGCTCAACTACAGCGGCGACCGCCAGGCCAACGCCGCCCTGCACCGCATCGTCTTCACCCGGCTACGTCACGACCCACGCACCCAGGCGTACTACGAACGCTGCACCCAGGAGGGCAAGACCCGCCGTGAGATCATCCGATGCCTCAAGCGATACGCAGCCCGCGAGGTCTTCAACCCGGTCAGACCGGTTCCCCGCCCCCCACGTTATAGGGGCGTCCCTTCGACATGTCCGGCTCGCCGGCATGATCAGGCCGCGCCCACTTGGCTCGTGTCTCGCAGCAGCATTGCCCGTAATCAAGGAAGCGCGTCTCCAGGATCATCGGGGCGGTGGCCGTGAACGCGGTACACGAGCTCGTCCGGGTGGCGCATGACCCTGGCCAGTCGCCACGCCGCGTCATACGGCCTGCGGCCGCGCTCCCGGGACCACAGGCGTAGGGCGAGCAGACTGGTGAGCGGGTCAAGCAGCCAGCGCAGTAAGGAGGTCTTCACTGCTCATCCTCCGCTGCTAAAGGGACGGTTGCTGGGGACGGCGCCACGGGCTCTGCATCGCCGGACGGTGACGGCCAGGGGAATCCGTCGGCCCAACCCATCTGCTCGAAGAGCGTGCGGGCCGTGGCCATGAACCGCGCCTGCCGTCCCGGCACGTCGTCCAATCGCTCCCAGACGTAGAGGAGGGTGTGGGCGAGCCGCTCGGCTTGGGTGCGCTCGGTGACCGACGTCCCCACCAAAGGGTGGATCGTGTCCCTGAACGATGCCCAGTTGAGGGCCGACAGGTCGTCCAGATGTTGCTCCAGCCACCAGAGGCGGGCGCTGTCCCCGTCGGTGCACACGGTCCTAGCCAGCTCCTGCCGACGCAACCGGTCCTGCGCGAGCTGGAGTTCAACATCGCGCAGGGCGTTCTGGTGCCTCTGGGCCTGGTCGGCGTCCTGCTGGGGGAGCAGCAGGGTGAGTCGTGCCCTGAGCCAGAGGCCGGGATAGCCGTCGGGGCTGTGCCACGGCGAGACCGCCAGGGTGAGCCTCTGCTGAGCGCATTCCAGTTCCTCGGGCTGGTGCTCCCCGGCGATGCCGCGGCCGAGTTCGTCCAGGGCCAGGCGGGCCGCCGCTCGCGCGGCGACCCCGTGGTGGGTCCCGGTCGCCCTGGGCGGGATCTGATGGGTGAGAGTGCCGCGCGCCAGGAAGCGGACGCCCGGCAGGCAGGTGGGCCAGTACGCCGTGAACCGGCCGACCCGCCGTCTCCACCACGGACCGGGACGATCGGTCATGCCTCCGACGCTTTCCGGACGAGGCTGTAGTGCTGCATGGCGTGGCCGAGGATGTCCCGCCAGAACGGCCGGACTACCGCTCCGTCGGCCACCAGGAGCCGGTCGAGCCGCAACCGCAGCCGCGGCGGGGCGAAGACCTCCGCAAGCACGGCGATCAGCGTGTCCCTCTGGTCGGCGTCGTGCTCGAACCGCTCCTGCCACCGGGTTAGTTGGTCGAGTACGGCGTCCACTGCGTCGTTGGTGGACAGCAGCGTCTGCCAGGCACGCACGAAGTGCTCCCTGCTGGACGCGTCGCGGGCTGAGACGAGGACCAGGTCCGTACCCGTGTCACTGGAGACGAGTGCGAGGAAGGCCCCCAAAGCCTGGCGGTGCGCCTTTCCCTCGGCCTCGACCCCATGCTTCTTCAACCACTGCACGACCGTCTTGTCCACGAGGCCAGGAGCGTGCCGGACGAGCTCCCGGAAGGCGTCGACCAGCTTCTCGGCGCCGAACTCCTTTCCGCCCGCTGCCTTGCCCAGGCGGGTGAGGGCGAGCGCCGGCTGCTCAAGGCCCCAGGGCCCGCCACAGACGTCGATGACCAGATCGACCTTCTCGGCGTTGTTGGACTCTGCCCAGTTGAGGAGTCGGTCCCGGACGTAGCGGCCGAGTTCGGCGTCGGTTGCGGCCTTTGTGAGCGCCTCGACGGCCAAGATACGCCGAGGGCCGGTGAGCCCCGTCGCGAGAGCGTCGAGCACCTTCCTGTCGTGCCGACGTACCGCCAGGTGCAGGAGGGATTCGCTTGCCAGACGGGCGTCGTCCTCCGGGACGGACCGATTCGCGGCGACACCGACCGCCCACGTCGTCAGCAGGTCATGCTGGGTGGGGAACTCGTCCCACAGATGACGCAGGATGGCAGCAGGCAGCCCCTGACACGTGCGGTCGTGGTGGGCACGTTCGCCGACGGGCTCGATCTCGGCTGCTTGGAGCCGACGGGACGACGTCGCGTCGGTGAGCACATCGGCCGGCCCGCGGGCCTGGCCCAGCGAGGCGAGTAGGTCGTCGGACGCGCGGACGATGGAACCGCGCCGCCCTCCGTCGAGCAGCGCCCCCGCCCACACCGTGACCCGAGTGGACAGCAACGACGGACTCCCGTCCACCGCACCGCGCTTGTTGAGCAGCTTCTCTACCGTGGTATGCCAGTCCCCGAAACGGTCCACCGCTTCCTTGAGCTGTTCCCTGCCGTTGACCGCACTGAGGAGTACGGCCAGTCGGCACGCCTCACGGGCGGACGGGTCGGCTTCCCAGATCGGGGAAAGTTTTTCGTCCGTCAGCCAGGCCAGCCGGTCCCCGTGACCGTGCGCGTCGAGCTCGGCCTCGACCAGGCGCCGCGCACCGGGGGGCTCCAGCCGTACGGCGACGTCGCCAGTGGCATCCGCCCATGCGCCCTGCCAGTCGCCCGGGGTGGCGAGCACGACCAGAAAAGATTCCTGTTTACGCAGCGCCGCTCCATGACGGACCAAGTCTTGGCCGAAGCGGGCGGGCGGCTCGTCCGGGAGGTCGGAGAGGTCGAGCAGGTAGCCCGTCGCCGAGCGCACCGGCAGGCACTGGGTCCCGGGCTTGGTCCACTCCGGTTCCAGGTCGAACAGCTCCGGCTCCTGCGGTCCCGCCGTATGGCGCAGGAGCCGTACCGCCGCGGTCCGCCGGCCGCTGCCAGCGGGGGCGCACAGCACCACGACGCCGTGCGCTTCGAGGATCTTGGCGGCGTCGGGCAGACGGTTCGGTTCCCGGGGCTCGACGAAGCGCCCGTCTTCGCTCGCACGGTAAGCGGGGTCGCGGCCGTCGATGGGCAGGGGGTGAACGTAGTCACCGTTCAGGTGTACGGCGTAGTGGACCGCCTGGACGCTGTGGTCGCCGTATTGGTGGAACTCCGACGCGTTCGACGGCGGCGCGCCGGCCGGATCCTCGTGCGCTTTGGGCCCCACCGGATCGATTCCGTGGTACGTCGGGTCGGGTGCTTCGCTGCTGAGGTCGCTCATTGCCGCCCCCGCTTGTCGTAGAAGTTGTAGCCCTGCTTGCCGTGCTCGCCGTACTGGTTGAAAGTCACCGCGCCGGGACCCGCCGGAGCCGTGGGCGCCGACGCCACGAGCGCCTCGGCTCCCGGCTCCTCCTCACCCCCCGCCGTTGTGGACGGCTCGAAGATGTCCGGGTCCGCGAGCCCCCAGTCGAAGCCCGGGAGGTGCAGATAGGCAGGCTGCTCGAACTTCTTCACCCTCACCAGATGCCGGTGGAAGTGCGCCGGCAATACGTCGTCGTTGACACAGCCGCTGTCGAAGACGTCCTCGTACACCCGCTGGGAGACGATCACGGCGGTGTTGGTGATCTCGGGATGGCCACGTTCGAGCACCGCCCGCAGCGCCTTGTCGTCCAGGAGTCGGTGGGTGTGCACCATGGGCACGCCCAGACCGCTTTGAGGCAACGGGCCGACGTGGATGCTGACTCGCAGCTGCAGGGGTTTGAGGTGGGGGTTCTCGGCCCGCCGACGGGAGAGCGCCTGGCGCAGTGCGTCGGGAAAGTGCCCCACCAGCGCGGGCAGGACCTCGGGGTCCATGCCGGCGACGTAGCCATCGCCCGTGTGCTGGCCGAACACGCGCCGTTCCCAGTGCGCGCTGACGTTGCTAGCGCTCAGCGCCTGGGCCAGCAGAGGTGGGATGTCGGCGTTGACTCGCTGCATCCCTTTGCTGTCGAGTGATCCGAAGTCCCTGGCGTCGACGGCCAGCACGGCCCGGTAGGGCCACAACGGCTCCCATGACGGCAGCATGCGCGCTCCTCTCGTAGCTCTCCCCGCCCATGCGGTGGGGAGAGCACCACCCTTTTTGAGGAGCGGGGAGCCGACCGTCCAGCGCTGGACGGTATGGGCGTGCCGCACGTCACATCACAGGAGCTCGGCGCGGCGGTCGGTCGCCGTCACCCATCCCGTCGTCCTGGGCTGCGGCTCTCAGCAGGGCAGGATCTCTGACAACGAGCCGCCGACGGCCGAGCGTGACAATGCCGTCGGACTGGAGACGCGCGAGGGCGGCAAACGCTGATGACCGGCTCATGCCCGCCATCGTGGCCAAGTCCTCTCTGGGTATGCCGAGTTCGACGACAAGGCCACCACTCCTGTCGCGGTGACCGACCTCGTCCGCGAGATAGACGACCACCCGTGCCAGGCGCGCCGGCGGCGGCAGATGAGCAAGGTCGGCGCGCAGACGCTCCTGGCTGTTCAGCCGTTCCACGCTCAGCCGGTACACGACCGGCTCCAGGCGATGCCGGGTCACGAATCCACGGAAGGCGTGTGCGGCCATGACGACCCCGGTACAGGGGCGTACCGCGGTTACGGTCGCTGAACGCGGCCGCTCGAGCAGCACGCCCATCTCGCCGAGGACTTCGCCGGGGCCGCGAAGCATTAACGTCAGACGGTCCCCGGCCTCATTGCCCTGCACCACCTTGACGAGACCATCGATCAGCGCGATCACACCGTCGGGCGACTCGCCCTGTGCCAGGAGCACCGCCTCGCTCCGGTAGGTGCGCCGATGCCCGCGTTCGAGGAAGTCGCGCCATACCTCAGGAGAGACGAGGGAGAGGAAGTTCACCGTGACACCTCCTCGCCCTCACGCGAAGACGGTGGCCACGGCGAAGCAGCCGCAGCCCGCGACTGCCAGGACGAGAGAGCACTGCACCCGGCGGTGTTTAGCCCAGGCGATCTCGCTCATCACCACCACCTGCCGGGTAAGCGAAGGCAGTGGGTCTGTGTTCCGCAGCGCGCTCTCCAGTGCGGCGGGTTCCATGAGCCGCAGGTGTCCGAAGTAGAGGAAGTCGCCATCCGGGTCTGGCCCTCGCCGCTCCTTGCCGAGTCGGGGAGAAACAGCCCATGCGGCACAACAGGCACCCGCCATGATGAGCACGATGCCGAGCCACAACAGCGCCTGCGACGCGGCGGACTCGAACTCGCCTACCGCCCGCTGGGAACTCGCCAGCAGACTCAGTACGGCCAGCGTGGTGGACTGCAGGGTCAAGGCGAGCGCGGCTTTCGAATCCGCCTTGGCCGTTGCATCCGCGACGGCCAACTGGATCTTCCATGCTGTTTCGGTCGGCTCGGTCGGCTCGGTCGGCTCGGTCGGCTCGGTCGGCACGGTGGCATCCCCCCGGGTGCAGCGAGTAGTACTCACTGGTGCTGCGCTGAAGGCTGCGCAGGCAAGACCGTCCTAAAACGTACGGCGGATATCTTGGCCTGAACACGTGGGGAGCGGGCGATCCGGGTACGCGAGGTGGGCCGGAAGATCAGAGCTTCCGCCGGGCGATGGACTCGGAATTCCGCCAGCCATGAGTAACCACCCGGCCTCCGACAGCCGGAGGGCCCTGTAGCGGCCCGGAGCACTCATTGGAGCCTGATCCCTCGGGTCGTTTACCGCTCCGCTCCATGGCCCTCTTTTGCTCAACGGGTGGCCCACCCGCCGTGGCCGCGACGCCCGCATGTTAGGGGCGTCAGTGAGTCGGCGACGCTCCGCAGAGTGTTTGGTGGGGCTCGCCGCCACTAGCTCGGCGCCGATGGCATCAGGTACGGGCATCGTTGTACTCCGGCTCCCCGCTTTCGAGTACGCGGAGCAGGGACGCCGTAACGACGCGCGAGCTTCGTCCAATGCGAAGCACGCGGCACGGGAACCTCCCCCTGCGGATCAGCTCGTACCCCTTCGCTCGCGAAAATCCAAGCGCTCTTGAGGCGTCCTCCACGCTCCCTGTTCCGTGCCACGTGGCACGAATGTGCGCGGGACTGTATTTGGCGTTCGCAGGCTCGCTCTCCTGTATGTGCATCGACTTCTTTCGTCTCGGCGAGTGGCGGTTTGTGCCGGGCATGCAGTGCGCAGGCCACGCGTGCCTGGTAGATCTCAATTGTCTGCGGAGCTGCCGGTTTGGCTAACCGGCGTTTCGCTGCTATGTTCCCTCGGCCTGCACCCAGCGGCCGTTGATCCATGGCGCCCCGGGCGTTAGCAGCGGGAATCGTCTCTGCTGGTGGTGGTCAGGAAGAAGGCGATGGGGCGGTGGTGCGTCGGCGCTCTGCCTCCACCGCGCGCCGCAGGGCCTCTAGCTTGAGCGGCAGCAGCTGGGGCGGCCCGTCGTACCGCAGCCGGCCGACCCGGTACGAGGTGACCAGCCCGTTCTCCTCCAGCGGCATCCCCGGGGGTCGGATCACCGTGGTGCCCTGGTCATCGAGGACGCCGTCGTGGTTCATCCAGTGAGACCCACAGCCACGAGGTGCCGGAAGCGCATTGCACCAGGTTTCTTGCGCACGTCCAGCCAGTGTTCCAGCGCGGCCTGGGTCAATGCCGAGGTCTCGACGCACTCCCCCTCGATGGCGCCGCCACCCTGGGGGCGCCGCTCGACGTACACCCTGGCGTTGCCCTCGCCCAGGTCCGTGGTGCGCAGCTCGGCCGACGCCGGCCGTGCTCGGTGCCGAGCCAGTTCCGGAAGTAGAGGTCTGAGGCTGATCCTTTGGAGTGGACACCCTGACAATGGATCTTGATGGTCCAGGGAGGGATGTCCAGGTGGGACGCAAGTCTCCGTATCCGGAGGAGTTCCGGAAGGACGCCGTCGCGCTCTACCGCGCCGCGGCGGGCAAGCGGACGTACGCGGCGGTGGCCGCGGATCTCGGCATCACCGCGGAGTCGCTGCGGACGTGGGTCCGTAAGGCCGAAACCGAGGCCGTGCCCGGACGCCGTGCCGCGGGCGGGAGCGAGGCTGAGGAGCTGGCCCGGCTGCGGGCGGAGAACGCCCGGCTGCTCAAGGCCGAGAAGGAGTGGCACCTGGAGCGCGAGATCCTGCGCCGGGCAGCCGCCTATTTCGCCCGGGAGGTGAAGTGAGACCCCGCCGCTGGGACTTCATCTCCGACAACCGAGCCGACTTCGGCGTCAAGCGGATCTGCCGTGTGTTCGGGGCGTCCCGCGCCGGCTACTACCGGCACCTGGCCACCGAGCCCGCCCGCGCCGAGCGCCAGGCCGAGGAGAAGCGGACCGTGGCCGAGATTCGTGCCATCCATGCCGAGCATCATGGCGCCTACGGCGCTCCGCGCGTCCATGCCGAGCTGCGGGCGAGGGGACGGAGGATCAACTGCAAGCGCGTCACCCGGCTGATGCGGATCAACCACATCGTCGGCCGGCACCTGCGGAAGAAGAAGCGGACGACGATCGCTGACCACACGGCGCCGCCCGCGCCGGACCTGGTCATGCGCGACTTCACCGCGGACACGCTGGACACCAGGTGGTGCGGCGACATCACCTACATAGCCGTCGGGACGACCTGGCTCTACCTCGCCACGGTGATCGACATCTGCTCGAGGAGGGTGGTGGGCTGGTCGATCGCCGATCACATGCGCACCTCCCTGGTCACCGACGCGATCGAGATGGCTGTGGCCACCCGCGGCGGCCGGGTCCACGGCGTTGTCTTCCACACCGACAGGGGCGCCCTCCATCGGGGTGCTGGTGCGGCCGCCTTACGGGGGAGAGTCAGCCGATCGCTTGGTGCCGGACACGGCAGCCGGGGTGTGGGAGGAACACGGCTGCCGGTTCCGGGCCTTCACATCAGTTGCCGTCTGCGCCCGAGCCAGGTCTGGGCGATTACCACGAGGGCGAGGAAAGCGCCGCTGACGACGAGCTGGTAGGACGAGTCCAGGGAACCGATCTGGTTGATGACGTTCTGGATGACCTTGAGGAGTAGTACCCCGACCAGTGAGCCGCTGACATAACCGAGCCCGCCCGTGAGCAGGGTGCCACCGATGACGACGGCGGAGATGGCGTCCAGCTCCATGCCGTTGCCGAGAATGGTGACGCCGGAAGCGAGCCAGGCGGCGTTCAGCGCGCCTGCCAGGCTGGCAAGGATGCCGGACAGGGTATAGACAAGGATCTTGGTGACAGCGATGGGAGCGCCCATCAACGCGGCGGCATCCTCGTTGCCGCCGACCGCGTATACATGTTGCCCGAAGCGGGTGCGGCGCAGCACCACGGCTCCACCGACGAACAGGGCGAGCATCAGCCACACCGGGTTGCCGATTCCCAGGGTGCTGCCTTGGCCGATTTCGGCGAGGAATGCCTTGCAACAGGCAACCGACGACCGCAGGGCACGCTTGAACGTGACGGGGGAGACCCCGCCACGCTCAAGCAACCTCAGACGTTCTGTCGACTCACCCCGCCCAGGGGTTCTCGATCGCCCAGGTGACGTCTTCGGCGAACAAGCTCCTGGTCTCGTAAGGCTCGGTGGAGCCCCCGTTGCCCGCAAGCCACAGTTCGGCCTGGTAATGGCGTAGGTACTTCTGCGGGTAGTTGTACGACCGGAAGGAGACGCCGTCCGCGGCGCCGCTCAGACCGGGCACCGCGCACCATGTAGCGTCCTCGCGGAAGAGCTGGGACCCATCCGGTGCCGCGCGCTTGACGCGCGATCCCGCGTGCCTTAGGTACTCGCCGGGGTGGTTGCGCGACTCCAGCGACACGCATGCCGGGTCCGCGAGGCCGGGGACGATCTTCCAGGTCGCGTCCTGCTTGAGCAGGTCCGAACTTCCCTCGTCGACCACTTCGGTGAAGCCCAGGGCGTCCTGGTGCCGTATGTAGCGGTTATCGAAGCCCGGTGTGGTGACCCGCAGGGAGCGGTGGACCTCTCGCGGGAGGTCGACCGATCCGCCCACTGGGTGGCCGTCGATGAGCGCGCGGTTGGCCGCCTTGACCCTGGCGGAGTCTACCTTGAGCTCGCGGCGGTCGTAGGTGTAGAAGCCGTTGGCCTCGTTCTCCACGTCGGTGATCTCGGTGTAGATCGCCTGGGACAGGCCCTGGGAGCGCTGGAGCTGCTGCACGGCGGCCGTCAGGCCCACGTAGCGGTCGGTGAGTTCCTGCTCGTCGTCGACCATCTCGTAGCCGAAGCTGTTGCCGGGACTCCACTCGTGGCCCGGTTTGACCAGGCCGAGGCCGCCGTACTCGCCCAGAGCGGAGATCCGGGTGTCGCTGGGCGGGGTGGGCCGGCCGGGTCCGACGTAGATGTGGGAGTCCACGATGTCGCCGTTGCCGGTGTCGTGCCAGCCGGAGGCGCCGGTCACCAGCCGGGACGGGTCCCACTCTTTGACCATGTCCGTGATGCGCGCGCCGTCGTACTGGCCCCAGCCCTCGTTGAACGGGACCCAGTTGATGACGGAGGGGAAGCTGCGGTGCTGGTCGATCATTTCGCGCAGCTCGTGCTCGAACTGCGTACGGGCGTCCGGCAACGGGCCGTGGGCCATGGCGGGCATGTCCTGGATGACCATCAGGCCGAGCCGGTCGGCCCAGTAGTACCAGCGGTCGGGCTCGACCTTGACGTGCTTGCGCACGGTGTTGAAGCCGAGGTCCTTGTGCGCCTGGAGGTCGAAGCGCAGCGCCTCGTCGGTGGGCGCGGTGTAGATGCCGTCCGGCCAGTAGCCCTGGTCCAGGGTGCCCTGCTGGAAGACCGGCTCGCCGTTGAGGACCGGGCGCAGCACGCCGTCGACCTTGGCTTTGCCGATGGTGCGCATGCCGAAGTATCCGGTGACGCGGTCCTGCTCGCCGCCCTGCTCCAGGGTCACCTCGAGGTCGTAGAGGTATGGGTCGTCGGGACTCCACAGGTGCGGGTCGGGTACGGGTACCTGGATCGGCTCGCCCGGTGCGCCGGTGGCCGTGCCCACGACCCGGTCGCCGTCGCGGGCGGTCACCCGCACCGTGGCGCCGTCCACGCCGGCGGCGTGGACGGTGACCTTGAGGCGCTCACCGGCGACGTCCGGCTCGGTGTCCAGCCGGGTGACGTGCGCGGTCGGCGTCGGCTCCAGCCAGACGGTCTGCCAGATGCCGGACGCGGAGGTGTAGAAGATGCCTCCGGGGCTGTTGCGCTGCTTGCCGACGGCCTGCTGACCCGAGTCCGTCGGGTCGTGGACGCCCACGATCAGCTCGTTCTCGCCGGCGTGCAGGGCGTCGGTGACGTCCAGGGTGAAGCTGTCGTAGCCGCCGGTGTGGGCGCCCGCCTCGGTACCGTTGACCCAGACGTGGGCCTGCCAGTCGACGGCGCCGAAGTTCAGCTGGACCCGCTGGCCCTGCCACTCCTCAGGGACGGTGAAGGCGCGGCGGTACCACATGCGGTCGTGGCTCTCCTGGATGCCGGACAGCGCCGACTCTTCGGGGAACGGCACCAGGATGTCCCGGTCGAGGGTTCGGCCGAACGGCGGTTCCTCTCCCTGTTCAGCGGGTTCCCACTCCCAGGTGCCGTTGAGGTTCTTCCAGTCCTCCCGTACCAGCTGCGGGCGGGGGTACTCGGGCAGAGCGTTGTCGGGGGACACCTCGGCTGTCCACGGGGTGGTCAGTGCGGCCGCGGCGGCGGTACCGGCGCGCGGCCGGGCCTGCGCTATGTCACCGCCGACGGGCAGCAGTGCGATCAGCAGGGCACATACCAGCAGGGTCTCTACCAGTGTCCGTCGTCTGGACAGAGGTGGAGAGGCGGTGGGCGCAAGGGGGCTCACACGGACTCCAAAGGGGGAAGGGTGAAGGGCCGAGGCCCGCTTTCGGGTCAGGAGGTCAGGCGGAAGGTGGCGTCGGCGCGGCCGGTCGCGTCGGTGACTGGTTCGAGACGGAGTTGGAAGTCGCGGTGCCGCAGGTAGCGGTCCGGGTAGTTGTAGGACCGGAACGAGCTCCACGAGGCGTCGGCCAGGCCGTCCTCCTGCCGGAAGGTCGCGTCCTCGGCGAACAGCCTGGAGCCGTCGTCACGTTCCAGGGAGAAGCCGAAGTCCGAGTGCCGCAGGTAGTAGCCCGGGTAGTTCTGCGACTCGAACGAGACGTGCCTGGCGGAGTGGTCAGCGAGCCCCGGCACCAGCCGGAACTGAGCGTCCTCGGCGGGCTTGACGTCCGCATCGAGGCGTACGCCGAAGTCGGCGTGCCGCACGTACCGGCCCTGGTAGTTGAACGACTGCAGGCGGTGGACCGGTCTGTGCGGCCACTCGGTGAGTGTTCGCTTCTCCTCCGCCTTGGTCAGGTTGAGGATGGAGCCGTGGCGCTTGTGTGTGCCGCCCAGGTGGTAGTCGTCGATCCGGACGAAGTTTCGGGTGCTGCCGAGATCCGCCGACGCGAGCGGCATGTAGCCGCGGCCGGTGGCGTACTGGTCGAGCCAGAGTGACCATTCGTTGCTGTCATTGGACTTCGCCCACATCGGCCCTTCGACGTCGCTGCCGGTGAGCCCCATGTGGGACAGGTCGCCGAGCCGGGTCCAGTCGCCGAGGATCGAGTCGCCGGCCTCGATGGTGAGCTGGCCGTCGCCCGAGGCCCGGTAATAGCGCCATCCGCCGGCGCTGTCCGGCACCTCGATGATCTGTGTGTCGATGATGCCCTGGTCCCCGGGGCGGTCGATGTAGATCTCCGGTGTGGTGATGCTGCGGAAGTCGCTGGTGCGTGCGTACCAGATGCGGCCCTTCTTCAGCCCGTCGACCGTGGAGTTCGTCGTCCAGTAGACGACGTAGTCATCCGTGGCGGGATCGTAGATCGCCTCTGGGGCCCATGCGTTGCCGGCATCGGGGATGTCACCGGCCACGTCGAGGAGCCGCGGTTTCGACCAGTTCACCAGGTCGCTGGACTCCCACACGACGATCGAGGTGCTACCCCGGTTCGCCGCGTCGCCCCACGAGGTACCGCTGCCGATGTGCAGGTCGGTGGCGATGATCCAATACCGGTCGCCCTTGGGAGAGCGGATGAGGGCGGGGTCGCGGACCCCGCGTGTGCCAACCGTCGAGCGCAGTACGGGGCGGCCGTCGTTGAGGTCGTTCCAGTGCCGCCCGTCGTCGCTGTGGGAGAGGTAGATCTGCTCGCCGTCGGCGTGCTCGCCCGTGAAGTGGGCCATCAGGTAGCCGGTGTACTTCTCCTGGGCGCTCGCGGTCCGCTGCCCGGCCACCTGGAACGACGCGGCCAGTAGAAGGACGGCCGCAAGCAGGTAGCCGACGCGGGGAAGGGTGTGTCTCATGTGATCCGTTGCCTCCTTCGAAGGAAGGACCAGATGGAGTCGATGCAGACCAGAGGCGGGACGACGGGGCGAGCCGAGTAGTCGGCGTTGAAGTGCGGGCGGCCGACGCCGATTTCGCGGTGCACTCCGTTCCCACCGGGGGCGGTGAACGAGCGGCAGGTCGCTCGACACCGAGTGATACCGCGTCCTTGGCACCGTGGCCTGTCCTTGGGCAGGATCACCCCTCGCGTCTACTCCGGAACGTCAAGGAGGATCGGCGGGTGGCGTGGGCGACGCGGTAGTCCTCGCTGCGGGGGTTGTCCTACGCCTACCTGAAGCAGGAGGCGCCGTCGCGCTGGACGACGAAGCTTGTTTCTCCGGCCGTCGCAGTTGCCGGCCACGATCCTCTTCTCAACAACCGCGTCGGTGAACGGCCTGGGCGGGCAGGAGTGGCGGCCAGGGCGACCGCCAAGGAGCGGCGTAAAGGTGCGTGGTCAGGCATCAGGCATGCCTCCATACGAGGAAGGACGATGCATGTTCACTTCTGCTGTGGCATGTGGCCTTTTGCCTGAGCCCAGTCGCGAGGCGGAAACGTGTCTCAAATCGGGCAATGTTCATGATCCAAGCAAACGACCCGCTCTTGACCCCCCAAGTGTCGACAACGGTCACCAAAAGTCAACCTGTCTCGTCAAATCTGTTCACTGCGACGAGAGTTGGGCTCGAGATGCGCGAGACGGTCCAACGGGCTGTGTGTAAAGGATTGACAGCCTTCATGCGTTGGGTTTTGGTGTTAGACGCACAGAGTCAAACATCCCGTGCGAGGTCGCCATCCAGTTGTCCACCCCGGGATCGAGATCAAAGCTGTCATGGCCAAGCCAAATATCGCGCGCTCCCAAGGGGCGGCGCACCAACGCTGGCTGCTGGCATCTGGTGACAGTCAAGGTGCTTGCGTCTCGGCGCTCTCCTCACACTCTCGGAGGCATCGTGCACTTCCATGCAAGATCCCGCCAGCGGTTTCTGCGCCGCTCGCTGCCCCCCTTGCTCACGGCCGCGGTCGTGTTGGGGCTCCCCGCAGGCGCCGGAGCTGCGGCCGCGGGCACCGCGCAGCAGAGTCCCGGCAAGGTGGCCGGGCAGGCTGCCGAGGTCCACGGGCTCAAGGGCGAGTACTACACCCACTCCGCCCCCGGGACCTTCGACTTCGGTGAGCTGAAGGCGACCGGCTTCGACCCGTCGCTCGACTTCGAGAGCCTGGAGTCGCGGATAGCGATGCGCACCGGTCAGTCCGACAACGCCAGTGTCCGTTGGACCGGAGGGTTGACCCCGGAGGTGTCCGGCGAGCACTCCTTCCACGTCAGCGGGGACAACGGCTTCCGCCTCTGGGTGGACGACAAGCTGGTCATCGACCACTGGGTCGATGACTGGGACAACGAGCAGACCTCACAGCCCGTGACCCTGGTGGCGGGCCGCACCTACGACCTGAAGGTGGAATACTTCGAAAACCACGGCGGCTCAAACTTCCACCTGGACTGGACCCCGCCGGGCGGCGAGAAGACCGCCGTGCCGCAGTCCGCGTACTCGCTCCCCGAGGGTTTCGACTACAACGGCCCCGCCGACGCCACCGTACAGCCCGACGGCCGGACCGTGGCCGTCGACTTCGACCAGCAGCTCGCCGCTCCTCCCGCGGAGTTCGACGAGCATCTGCAGGCCATCATCGGCGGAATGAAGTGGCCGCTCGGCGACGCTGGCCTCGACCCGGCAGACCCCTCCCGGCTGATCATTCAGCTGGATGAGCCGGTTGTGGGCAAGGGCGGCTCCGCCGATGTGCGCTACGACGGACAGGGCGGCCTGACCGCCACCGATGGCACGGACATCGGCGAGTTCCTGACGTCGGGGGCGAACGACTCGGAGTACCAGCTGCGCACCAAGTGGGCCGACGACGTCGATCCCGCGGCACCACACCCGGAGTACCCGCGGCCGCAGATGACCCGCGAGGACTGGCAGAGCCTCAACGGCCAGTGGCAGTTCGCCGGCGCCGAGGAGGGCGAGCGCCCGCCCATCGGCCGTGAACTGGACGAGAAGATCACCGTGCCCTACCCGGTCGAGTCGCAGCTCTCCGGCATCGGACGGCACGAGGACCGCATGTGGTACAAGCGCACCTTCACCGTGCCCAAGGACTGGAAGGTCGGCAAGCGCGGCGAGCGGTTGCAGCTGAACTTCGACGCGGTCGACTGGAAGGCCGACGTCTGGCTCAACGGCAACCAGGTCGCCTCCCACAAGGGCGGCTACGACCGCTTCAGCACCGACGTCACCTCCGCCCTGAAGCGCCACGGCAAGCAGGAACTCATCGTCGGCGTCTACGACCCGACCGACTCTGCCGACGGCGAGAACCCGCCGATGGGCAAGCAGCGGCTGTCCCCCGGCAACATCTTCTACACCTCCTCCTCCGGCATCTGGCAGTCCGTCTGGATGGAGCCGGTGCCCACCCACCGCGCCGAGGACCTGAAGATCACCCCCGACGTGGCCGGCGAGCAGGCCGCGGTCGAGGTACGCGGCGTCCGCGACGGGCTGCCGGTCACCGCCACCGCGTACGAGGGTGACCGCGAGGTCGGCACTGCCACCGGCACCACCGGCGAACCCCTCAACGTCCCTGTACCCGACCCCCACCTGTGGTCCCCGGACGACCCGCACCTGTACGACCTGAAGGTCACCATCGGCGAAGGAGCCTCCGCCGACCGGGTCAACGGTTACTTCGGCATGCGCACCATCGGCCTCGAGACCGTTGACGGCAAGCCGCGGATGGTGCTCAACGGCGAGCCTGTGTTCTCCATGGCCACCCTCGATCAGGGCTTCTGGCCCGACGGCCTGCACACCGCACCGACCGACGAGGCCCTGAAGTACGACCTCGAGATGCACAAGGCGATGGGCTACAACTCCGTGCGCAAGCACATCAAGGTCGAGCCGGACCGGTGGTTCTACCACGCCGACAAGCTGGGACTGCTGGTGTGGCAGGACATGCCGTCGATGAACGCCATCGTGCCCTCGCAGGACTCCCGCACCCAGTACGAACACGAACTCAAGGAGATGATCGAACAGCACGACAGCCACCCCTCAGTCATCATGTGGGTGACCTTCAACGAAGGCTGGGGTCAGTACGACACAGCCCGCGTGGCCGACTACGCCAAGGAACTCGATCCCACCCGTCTGGTCAACAACATGAGCGGCATCAACTGCTGCGGCTCCATCGACGGCGGGAACGGCGACATCGCCGACGCACACAGCTATCCCATCCCGGTGCTGC
Organism: Streptomyces sp. AHA2; assembly: GCF_036857595.1. NCBI lineage: Bacteria > Bacillati > Actinomycetota > Actinomycetes > Kitasatosporales > Streptomycetaceae > Streptomyces > Streptomyces sp. AHA2. The sequence continues at coordinate 329,389 of NZ_JAUQWJ010000008.1, read as the reverse complement.
CCGAACCTGACGGAAAGCGCGCACTGGTCACCGGCGAATACGGCGGCCTCGGACTCGCCATCCCCGGCCACACCTACCCGCTGAGCTTCAGCTACATCAACGTCGACCCTGAGGGCTACACCGACGAATACCTGGCCAAGCTCGACAACGTCGAGCAACTCGCCGCCTGTGACGGCAGCAGCGGTGCCGTCTACACCCAGATCACCGATGTGGAGGGCGAACTGAACGGCCTCCTCTCCTACGACCGTAAGGTCATCAAGGCCGACGTGGAGCGCCTCAAGGCTGCCCACGAAGCGCTCATCGAGGGAGCCGCCGACGGCACCCTCACCTGCAACGCCTCCTGACACAACACCAGCCCGCCCCGGGGCAACCAGCCCCGGGGTGGGCTGCCGCCTGCATGGTCGGAGCCCGCTGTCTGTGGGAGGACTACAGAACCACAAGTCACCTCTGGCGCCGCACCCCCGCCAAGCTGGCTCGGCGGTGGACGTCCCACCACTGCCGGGCCTCTCAGTCGCTGACGGTGCGCAGCCAAGGCCCTTGCGACGGCGTGAGCCAGCACATCTCCTCTCGTCCTTGTCGATGCCGGCGGCGCGGAGTCGGGAACGAAGTCCGGGTTCTCGAACGCGCCCCACCGTTCGTTTCCTCCGACGCATCAGTCGTGCGGCCGCAGTTCAATGCTTCTTCGGGGTGTTTGTGCTGTCCCTGGCCACGAGGGTGGTCGCCAGTTCCACCCGGCGGCTCTCCAACTCTTCGCCGTTGATCAGTCTGAGCAGGGTGCGCAAGGCGCTGCCGCCCATCTCCTTGAGCGGCTGGCGCACGGTGGTCAGTGCGGGAGAGACCCAGCGGGCCTCGGGCAGGTCGTCGAAGCCGATCACACTGACGTCGTCGGGTACCCGCAGGCCGGCCTCTGTCAATGCCTCGTACCCACCGATGGCCATGTGGTCGGAGCAGATGAACAAGGCGGTCGGTGGTTCGGGCAGCGCGATGAGCGCCCGGACCTGCTCGGCGCCGCTGGCGCGTTCGTAGGTGCCGTGCCGCATCAGCTCCGGCGGCACCTCGATGCCCGCGGCGGCCATCGCCGAGCGGTAACCGGCGATGCGGGCACGGGAATAGAGGTGGTCGGGCGGACCCGTCACCAAGGCGATGCGGCGGTGGCCCAGGTTCAGAAGGTGGGTGGTCGCCTCGTAGGCGCCGGCCCAGTTCGTCGTCCCCACGGACATCACCTCGGGCGAAGGATCGCTGAGCGGGTCGATGACGACGCACGGTACCTGCGCCCTCCGCAGCCGTGCCACCTGGTCCGCCGTCGGCTCGATCAGTCCCAGGACCACGCCGACGGTGCCGCGTTCCAGGATGCGGTCCACCCAGTCCCTGCCTGCCTGCCTGCCGCTGGGCGCGGTGGTGCGGGCCACGGAGATCGCCACGTGCACGCCGGCCTCGTACGCCGCCGCCTCCATGCCGCTGGCGACGCTGGCGGGCCACGAGCCGTCCAGCCCGCTCATCACCAGGTCGACGGTCCGGACAGCCGGTCCGTCGGCAGGGACGCCTCTGCGCACATACCTGTGCTCCCTCAGCGCCGAGTCCACCTTGGCGCGGGTGTCCGGCGAGACGTCCGTCCGGTCGTTGAGGACCTTCGAGACGGTGGACACCGACACGCCTGCTGTTTCGGCGATCTGGGCGAGGGTGGGGCGCGGCAGCCGGTTCGCCGCCTCGGTCCCGTTACCCGCCGACGTGACGTCATCCACCACTGTGCAGTCCTCTCGGTGTGACGGCCAGCGCCTCGCTCGCCGACGTCCAGGCACGCAGGCGTGCCGCTTCCGGTCCGGTGGCGGCCGCGCGCGCCTCCGTCAGGCCCTCCTCGAGCAGCGGCTCGATCCGGACTCGGTCGTCCGTCCGCGCGGAGGTCACGGCGGCTGCCACCATGGCGAGGCTGAGCACGTTTCCGTGCACCTCACCCGTGGGCGTGATGCCGGTGTGCAGTGCGCGGACGAACTCCGCCAGCGCGCCCGCCACTCCCTCCGGAGCATCCCCGTACCCGGCCTCACCTTCCGATCGAGGTACGCCAGCGCCGTCATGGAGCTCGACCTCGGGCGGGTGTTCGCCGTCCCAGGCGGCCGACCCCAGCTCGGCGCTGAGCCGCCAGGTCCCATTCCATGAGGTCTCCAGGCCGACGCTGCACCAACTGCCGTTGTACACGTAGCGGATGCCGCCGGTCATCTCGAAGACCGCCGTGGCGGCGGCGTCACCCGCGTACCAGCTCCAGGCGGGGTTGTACGCCTCGCAACGGACCGACACCGGGTCCGCGTCCAGCAGCCACCGGGCGGTGTCGAACGGGTGGATCGCCATGTCGAGGAGGAGCGGATGGGACATGGTCTCGCGGAAGCCGCCGAAACGCGGCGCCCTGAAGAAGTCGGTGGTGAGAATGCCGGGCCGGCCCAGCAGGCGCGCGCGGTCCCGGAAAGCGGCCGGGTGCCGGCCGTAACGGCGTGACTGACTGACCATGAACAACTCGCCCGTCGCCTCGGAAGCGGCGGCCAGTCGCAGCGCCTCGGCCACGGTCGCGGCCACCGGCTTCTCACCCAGGACCGGCAGCCCGAGGGCAAGTGCCTCCAGGGTCACGGGTTGATGGGCCTCGGGGACGGTCACGTTCACGACGGCGTCGGGTCGGGTGGCCGCCGCCGTCGCGGCCAGGTCGTGGCCGGTGACCGTGTCCGGTACGCCGGCCCGGCGCACGAGCGCCTCGGCCGTGGCGGGGACGAGGTCGACGACGCCCGCGAGTTCCGTGCCGGGCGAGGCAAGGATCGCCCGGAGCCAGCTGCGTGCCATGCGGCCGGCTCCCACGACCAGGACACGCACCGGACCGCGGTCCGGGTGCAGCGTCCTGAAGGTCGGGACCTTCATGCGGCGCCGCCTGGCTCGAACCAGCCGGGTTCGCTGTGGATCAGCCGTGGGGTCGACAGGTCGGTCCCGGGAGTCGCCCAGCGCACGGCGTTGGCGACGACGCGGCGGACGTGCGGATGGTGGTAGACGGGGTAGTCCTGGTCTCCGGGACTGAAGTAGAAGATCTTTCCGTGGCCGCGCCGGAAGGCGCAGCCACTGCGGAACACCTCGCCGCCGCTGAAGGAGCTGATGAAGACCAGTTCGTCGGGGTCGGGGATGTCGAAGAACTCCCCGTACATCTCCTGTTCGTCGATGACGAACGGGTGGGGCACGCCGGCCGCCACCGGATGGGCGGGGGCCACCGTCCAGACGACTTCGCGGTCGCGTTCACTGCGCCAGCGCAGCGTGCAGGTCGTGCCCATGAGCCGGGTGAAGATCTTCGACCAATGGCCCGAGTGCAGAACGATCAGGCCCATTCCGGCCAGCACCCGGCGGTGCACCCGGGTCACCACTTCGTCCGACACCTCGCGGTGCGCGAGGTGCCCCCACCAGGTCAGTACGTCCGTCCCGGCCAGTACATCCTCGGTCAGTCCGTGTTCGGGTTCGTCCAGTGTCGCGGTCCGTACCTCCGCCCCCTGGCCCAGGTGCTCGATGACGGCCTCCGCCACCGCGCCGTGCATGCCTTCCGGGTAGCGCGCGGCGACCTCGGGGTTCTGCCGTTCGTGCCGACCCTCGCTCCAGACGGTGACCCGCAAGGGGCGGCCCGGTGTGGCCGCTGACGACATGGCTTCTCCTCCCGATGAAGCGAGCGGCGAGGTGAGGGCGCCCCCACCTTTGGAATTGCTGGTCCACGGCCACGAAATTTGCGAAACATTCAGCAGTGAGGCCAGGCGGTCGACATGGACGCGATGAATAGACGTACGAAGACCGCGGTGGTGACGTCCTGGCCGACACCGGTGCGGTGGACTGGCGGCTTGGGCCCCGGAGAGGCGGCACCGACCCCGACAGCCGTTTTTCACCGGCTGGCCCAGAGCAGCCCACGCTCGATCAACGCACGCACCTCGGAAGCACCGAAGTGATCGGGTCGGCAGCCGAGGGTGGAGGCGAAAACCCGTCCGCGGCCCCACGTCCTGGTCCACACCGCCGGCACCGTCGAGGCTCCCCGGCGGTTCTCATCGCCGTCGAAGGCGATATGCGCCAGGACATCGATCAGAGGATCGTTGAGCGGCCAGTATCGTACGGCGTCGGTCTCGAAGTCGTGTAAGCCGGCAATCACCGGGTGGTCGGCGTGCTCCGCGGCCAACCGCACGCGGTGGCGGCCGGTCTCTGACGGGTCGAGCTGGAATCTCCCACCGACGAGCAGTTGATAGTCGAGGTCCTCGGGGAAGGCGTTCATGAGCCCCGCGTGCCAGCCGGCGAGTCCCATACCGCCCTGGACGGCTGCCCGTAGACCAGCGCTCTCCTTGGGCGTGATGTCCTCTCCTTGCCAGCACTGCACCACAAGGTCGGTCTCGGCCAGCAACTTGCAGTCCTCATAGACCTCAAGGCAGTCCTCCACGAGGACATCGAAGCCGTGCTGGGTGAGGAAAGGCAAGAAGAGATCCGTGGTCTGGACGGGGCCGTCACCCTTCCCGCTGCCGCGCACGATCAAGGCCTGTCGTCTGGCATGGCTCATGGCGCTCGCTCGGTCCTCTCCATGGGGCCAGGAAGTGAAGTGCACACGCTTCGAAACTTTGCGCAAGAACAAGTAACAGCGAACGGGTGGGACTGTAGGAACCGGCGGGTTTGAGGTCAAGGGCTCTGACACAGCGGCATCGAATGAGAAGGAGTCCTGGTGGTGCAGTGCGGTGAAGCCCTCGTCGACACCTGGCTCACCGCCCCTGCCCCTCGGCCTCACGCTTGGTCCACGGACCATGCCCGGGGAGGAGGATGCGGTGACGCGGATGCGACCGCCTCACAGTGCGGGGCGCAGCTGTGGACGGTTCCCCCGTGCGGCAGGAGTGTGTGCAGACGCCCACGTCAACGCGGGCACCACGTACGAGCACTTCAGGAGCGGTGGCAGATGAGTCCCGTATCCGCGCGGTTGTAGTCCTGCCCCACCTGACCGACGGGCGTCTGTACGACAACAGGGTGGCGGACGTCGGGCCTGCCTTCTCAGTTCCACCCATCGCTCTGGCAGTAGGGGAGCGAACCTTGTCCTCAGTGTGGATAAGCGCGCGCCGACTCGGTATTGTCCGTCCCCGTTCGACAGCGCTATGTTTTCGAAAACACCGTCAGGTAGCTGAGGGCGGTGGAGAGTTCGGCATTGGCCGACGCGGGTCTGGTCCGTCGTATCACACGGGTTCGTAGCCTGGGGATCGGGCTGTTGGGCTGCTGTGCGCGCAGCCCAGCGCGTCGGAGTCGCAGCCCGTTGGCCGGCCCGTTACGGCGCTGTGCGCAGTCGTGTGCCCGTTAGTCGCGCGGCGCGCGTGCTCGTCCCGCCCCTGGCCGCCAACCGCACGCAATCCGACCCCGCACTGCGCACATCACCACCGGAAGAGGCCCGCTGAAGCGCCACGGGTCGGACGAGCACCACTGTGCAGTTCCGCAGACGTCGCCAGCCGGCACGGTCCAGAGGCAGGTGGCGAGACCTGACATGCCCTCACCTCTGCAGGAGGATTCCCTTGTACAAGAGGATACGCGCTCGCAAGACCATCACCTTAATGGTCGTCGGCCTGCTGACAGGCCCCGCCATGTGGCTGAGCGCACCGGCAAGCCAGGCCCATGAGGGCCACGACCATGAAGCAGCGGCGCAGGAACATGACTTCCAGCAGGTCACCCTGGCCCGCGGGAGAACGGAGGTGGGGGAGCCGATGACGCTCGCCGTGCTCCCGGACAACTCCGTACTGCACACATCGCGGAACGGGGAGGTGCGGCTGACGGACGAGGATGGGACCACCACAGTCGCCGGCGCCCTCAACGTCTACAGTCACGACGAGGAGGGACTCCAGGGCGTCGGAGTGGACCCCGGCTTCGAGCAGAACCGGTTCGTATACCTCTACTACGCCCCGCCTCTCGACACCCCCGCGGGCGATGCACCCGAGAACGGCACCGCCGAGGACTTCGCGTCCTTCGACGGTGTCAACCGCCTCTCCCGGTTCACGCTGTCCGAGAACGGCAAGCTGGACGTGGCGAGCGAGACGAAGATCCTCGAGGTGCCCGCCTCACGCGGCATGTGCTGCCACGCCGGCGGTGACATCGACTTCGACGCCGAGGGCAACCTCTACCTCTCCACCGGCGACGACACCAATCCCTTCCAGTCCGACGGCTACACCCCGATCGACGAGCGCGCCGACCGCAACCCCAGTTTCGACGCACAGCGCACCTCCGCCAACACCAACGACCTGCGCGGCAAGATCCTGCGAATCAGGGTCAACGCCGACGGCTCGTACAACATCCCTGAGGGGAACCTTTTCGCGCCCGGCACGGAGAAGACCAAGCCCGAAATCTACGCCATGGGGTTCCGTAACCCGTTCCGCATGAGCGTCGACAAGGCCACCGGCATCGTCTACGTCGGCGACTACGGCCCGGACGCGGGAGGTCCGGACCCCGCCCGCGGCCCCGGCGGCCAGGTGGAGTTCGCCCGCATCACCGAAGCGGGCAACTTCGGCTGGCCCTACTGCACCGGCGACAACGACCCGTACGTCGACTACGACTTCGGTGACAAGTCTTCCGGTGCGACCTTCGACTGCTCGGCGCCGGTCAACGACTCGCCGCGCAATACCGGCCTGACCGAGCTTCCCCCGGCCCAGGCCGCATGGATCCCCTACGACGGCAACTCCGTCCCCGAGTTCGGCAATGGCTCCGAATCCCCGATGGGCGGTCCCGTCTACCGCGAGGCGGAGGTGGACCCTGACTCGGCGGTGAAGTTCCCGTCCGAGTACGAGGGCGACTTCTTCGGCGGCGAGTACGGCCGGCAATGGATCAAGCGGATCGAACAGGGTGACGACGGCGCCGTGCAGTCCATCAGTGACTTCCCTTGGGACGGTACCCAGGTGATGGACATGGACTTCGGCCCGGACGGCGCGCTGTACGTCCTGGACTACGGCACCGGTACGGACAATGCCGCCCTGTACCGGATCGAGAACGTCACCGGTGGCCGCGCACCGGTGGCCGAAGCCTCGGCCGACGTCACCTCCGGACACGCACCGCTTTCGGTCGCCTTCTCCTCTGCAGGGACCGCGGACCCGGACAGCACCGACCTGACGTACCACTGGGACTTCGGTGACGGCGCGACCTCCGAAGAGCACAACCCCTCGCACACCTACGCCGAGAACGGCACGTACGACACCACCCTCACTGTCACCGACCCCGAGGGCCACCAGGGCAGCGCCAACGTACAGGTCGTCGTGGGCAACACCGCCCCGAAGGTGAACCTCACGCTGCCGCGGGACGGGCAGTTGTTCTCCTTCGGCGACAAGGTCCCCTTCGAGGTCACGGTCGACGACCCGGAGGACCAAGAGATCGACTGCTCCAAGGTCCAGGTCACCTACGCCGTCGGGCACGACTCCCACGCCCACCCCATCACCTCGGCCAACGGCTGCACCGGCACCATCCAGACCACCGTCGACGGTGAGCACGACCCCAACGCCAACCTTTACGGCCACTTCACCGCCGAGTACACCGACGGCGGAGGCAGCGGGCAGGGCTCGCTGACCGGTACGGACGTCGGCATCACCCAGCCCAGGAACCGGCAGGCCGAGCACTTCACCGACTCCCAGGGCATCGGGCTGCACGACAAGAGCGAGGCCCACGGTGGGAAGACCGTCGGTTCCATTCACCACGGCGACTGGATCGCCTTCGATCCCTACGCCATCTCGGACGCCGGCCAGTTGACCGCACGGGTGTCGTCCGCCGGTATCGGTGGGACGCTCGAGGTGCGGGCTGGTGCGCCGGACGGCAAGCTCCTCGGCTCAGCCGACGTCCCGGTGACCGGTGGCTGGGCGAAGTTCCAGAACGTCGCCACGAGCCTGTCCGGTGTGCCCGAAGGCACCACCAAGCTCTACCTGGTGTTCACCGGCAGCAACCACGACGATTACCTCTTCGACGTGGACGACTTCACATTCCAGCCCAAGACCCAGCAGGCCGAGCACTATACGGACTCCCAGGGCATCTGGGTGCACGACCACAACAACGCCCACGGCGGCAAGACGCTCGGCTCCATCCACAACGGAGACTGGATCGCCTTCGAGCCCTACGACCTCTCCGACGCCACCAAGATGACGGCCCGGGTGTCGTCCGCCGGTATCGGTGGGACGCTCGAGGTGCGGGCCGGTGCGCCGGACGGCACGCTCCTCGGCTCCACCGAGGTCCCGGTGACCGGCAGCTGGGAGGAGTTCCAGGACGTCACCGTGGACCTGACCGGAGGTGCGCCCGAGGGCCCCACCAAGCTCTACCTGGTATTCACCGGCGGCAACGAGGACTTCCTCTTCGACGTGGACGACTTCTCCTTCACCACCACCCCCTACACCTCCCTCTTCAACGGCACGTCGACCGAAGGCTGGAAGATGGCCGGGCCGGGTACCTTCCGAGCCGAGAACGGCACCCTGGTCTCCGAGGGCGGCCTGGGCCTGCTGTGGTACGAAGCCAAGAAGTTCACCTCGTACTCCCTCAAGCTCGACTGGAAGATGCCCGGCGACGACAACTCCGGTGTCTTCGTCGGCTTCCCGCCCTCGGACAACCCCTGGTCGGCGATGGACAACGGGTACGAAGTCCAGATCGACGCCACCGACGACGACGACAGCACCACCGGCGCCGTCTACAACGTCCAGGCCCCCGACATCGCCGCGCGCGACGGGGGCGCTCAACCCGCCGGGGGAGTGGAACACCTTCGAGATCCGCGTCGAGGGTGAGCGCCTGCGGGTCTGGCTCAACGGCGTGCAGATCAACGACTTCACCAACACCGATCCGGTCCACAGCCTGACCGACGGCCACATCGGCATCCAGAACCACGGCCCGGACGACGAGGTGGCGTTCCGCAACATTCGGATACAGGAACTTCTCTGATCACCTTGCCGGTCTTCGGGCCGGCTGACCGCGGGGCCGCCTCTGGAGGGCGGCCCCGACGGCTCCTGGACGGGGACATGGTGCCGCCGGGTGACCGGCGGCCGACATCAGGCCGGGTCGGGGTTCTGCACCCCCCCGGCGGGGCACCCCCACACACGCCACAGCGCGGTCGGCGGGCAACCGTCTCTACGAAATCGGGGACTGTCAGCCGGCACTTCCTCAGTTTCCTTGTGGACACCGAGCCGGACGTCCTCCCCCGCAAGGAGCACGGCGGCACCGCCTGACCGCCCGGTGCTCGAAGTGGCTGAAGTCGAGCCGGTGGGCGATCTGCTGGAGCGTCCAGTCCGTCGAGGACAGCGGTTCGGCGATATGCGCCACCCGGACGCGCACGATCTCGCCGTGGACCGTCCGGCCCACGCTCTTGAGGAACCGGTGGTCCAACGCGCGCCGGGAAAGCCCGACGTGCCGGATGACGGCGGTGACCGCGAGATTCTGGTTCGAGCGGTCCCGGATGAAGCGCAGGGCCTCGGCGACGAGGGGATCCTCCACAGCGAGGATGTCCGAGGACTGCCGGACGATGAGCCGGGTCGGTGCGATCAGCCGCAGGCCCGGTTCGATGGCGTGGCCCTGCATTGCGCGGTTCAGGAGGTCGGCGGCGAAGTATCCCGTCCACGTCGCGTCCGGCTCGATGCTCGACAGCGGTGGCGTGGTGAGGTTGCCGATGAGCTCGTCGTTGTCGACGCCGATGACGGCGACTGAGTCGGGCACCGCAAGGTCGACGTCCTTACAGGCTTCCAGCCCCCTCCTGGCCGGCGATGTCGTAGCAGGCGAAAACGCCCACGGGTTCGGGGAGGCCCGTGAGCCACTCCGCGAGCAGCTCGCGGTCGGCGGCGCGCATCCACGAGGGCTTCATTCAGAACTCTCCTGAGACCGCGCCGCGTTCGCGCACATGCCCCGCGAACCAGGCGGCCCCCTTGACGGACCAACCGAACCGCTCGATGCCCCCCCGGGGCACCAATCACTAGGGAACCTCCTGCCTGCTCACCTCCCTCGACTGATGCCCGCGCGGCCGGGCTAGGGTGACGTTCGCGTAGCCGGGTAGGCAGGCGTCGATCGCGTCCTCGGCGCCGACCCAGTGGGGCATAGCGGCGTGGGGGCGAGGCGGCCGGCGGCGAGCATGGACACCAGCTCGCACGGCCATAAGCCGTTGGTCCCATCGGTGGCATTGTCGAATCACTCAGCCTCCGATGTGGTTTCGGCTCTGAGGTACGACGGCTTGGCGGATTCTGGTGGTGAAGTCGACGGACGGGGCGACCCGGTCTACGCCGCTGGCCCACATCGAGGTACAAGGGGTAGATGCCGAGTCGTGCAACCTCTACCGGGTCGCCCCGTCCGTCGACGCTTGACGTGGTCTGGCCGACAGAAGAGCCGCGGGCAGGACGATCGAGGACAAGGAGGCCATCTTCGCGACTCTCTCTGCGCTGGACGCCACCCTCAGCCAGGGGCGACCGCACTGCTGCACGTCAGCAACACGGAGCGGTGGCTGCGAGAGCATCTGAACTCCAGCGGCCAAGCGTCGTGATGACGCACCGCGCGGAGGTCTTCGCGGTCGGTACGCACAGCCCCAGGGCCTACGTCCTCAGTGTGTCGGCGGTGGTACGGACCTGGCGGTCCGTACCACCGCCGACATGGTGGTGCCTGTGCGTCAGCTCTTGCGGCGGACCTCGAAGTCGTCGATGGACATCCACTGGCCGGCTTCGCCGGCGGTGGCGACGCCGACGGTCAGGCGGCCGTTGGTGACCTTGATGTCGTCGATGGTGATCTTCTGCCAGTTGGTGCCGACGGGGACGTCGGTCCGTACGGTCGGGCCGCCGTAGTCCTTGGCCTCGATGTAGCTGCGGAGCTGGCCGTCGCCGCGGACGACCCAGGCGGTGGCCTGGTACGTCCCGTCGGGCACCTCAAGGGTCTGGTAGGTGAAGATCTCGTGGTGCTCGCCACCCGCCTGGGTCAGGCGGGAGTCACCCGAGCGCGCCTTCACCTCGCCGAACTTCCCCTCGGTGTAGCTGGTGTCGAGGTCGAGGTCCTCCTTCCAGCCGACCGGGGTCTGGGTGCCGCCCTTTCCGTCGTTCTCGAAGCCGGGGTTGGCCAGGAGGTTGGGGCCCACGTCCGGCGCGCCCGGGTCGGCGGTGGGGTTGGTCAGGTAGACCGCGTACGCGTCCCGCGGGGCGGTCCAGGTGAACGGCAGCTCGATCGTGCCATCCCCGGACACCGTCACGGTCTGCCGCGACACCGTCTCGGGGCTCTCCAGCGCGCCGGCCGCCGAGGGGATCCGGTCGATCTTCACGTCGACCTTGCCCCCGTCGGTCAGCCACGGCTGCTCGTTCAGCCCCTCGATGGAGACCGTGGCGTCACCGCGGAAGTCGGTGTTGTCGCCCAGCAGGACCATGGCCTGCTTCTCGCCGGCGTCGGCCGTGGCGGTCCCGGTGATCCGGGAGCCGTCCGTGACCTCGTAGCGGGTGCCGCTCATGTCCCCGTAGGCCGCGTACGTCCACCACTCGTCGGTCTTCAGATCCGGCTTGCCGACGGGGATGATGCCGGCGAGGTTCGGCACGGAGCAGCAGAACGTCTGCCCGTGCTCCGGGGGCTGCGAGTTGTCGTCGAGCGGGTGCGGGAAGATGCCGCGGGCCGCCGACTCGACCCGGCCCTCGTTGAGGCGGTTGAGGTAGTACGCCGTGCTGCCGGGGTTGAGCTCGTTGGTCGACCGGTCGTTCGGCGTGGGGCCGCCGTACAGGTACTCGTTGATGGAGAAGGGCATCTCCGGTATGTCACGCTCGGCGAGCAGGCCGCGAATGATGTCCGCCTGCTCCGCCGGGTCACCGCCTTCGAGCCCGTGCCAGGCGAGGACCTGCGGTACCGTTCCGGCCGCCTTGACGTGGTCGAGGAACCCGGCGAACCTCTCCGGGCTGAAGTTGGCGTAGGACGGACCGGCGATCTTGGCGTCGGGGATGCGCGCCTTGATCGTCCGGTAGGCGGTGTCCCACATCTTGAAGTACTGCGCCTTGTTTACTTCCCGGGGCCAGAAGATGCCGAGATCGGGCTCGTTCTGGACGTCCCAGTAGTGGATGTCGAGGTTCTCCTCCTGGACCCGGTCGATGATCGTGTTCAGGAAGGTGACGTAGTTGCTGCAGTCCCAGTCGCCCTTCGCGTCGCTCCAGTCGCACGGCGCCTTGAGGTCGCCGCCGGGCTGGGTGGCGTCGAAGCCCCACAGGTCGTTGAGGAGCAGGGCGTAGCGGCCGTTGATGGGCGGGCTGGTGAACCGCTTGACATTGTTGACGACGAAGTCCATGCGCCGTTCGAACCCGGGGCCGGCCTGGTAGCCGTCCCCCAGCCAGGCGTGGTTCGGCGAGCCGTCCTTGCCGAGAAGCTGGGCGCCGCCGCCGCGCAGGAGGTTGAACTGGGTGGGCACGATCATGTCGTCGGCCGGCAGGCTGCCGTCCTCGGACAGGCCGTAGTGCATGCCTGCCCCGGTGTGATTGAACTCTCCTTCCGCGTTCGCGAAGTCGACGGATACCGTGTCGGCAGTGGCTTCGTCGGTGGGTTCCTCCGCGGAGAAGGCAGTGGTGGAGAGCAGAGTGAGGGAGAGAACCGCTGCCGCAGTCGCGGCGAACGGCCTGAGTCTCGTATGCACTTCCGGTCCTTTCGGCACGAATAGCCTGGGGGAACTACGCTTCTGCCGTTCTTGAAGCAGGGGCGCCTGCTCACCTTGAACAGGGCCCCCGCGAGCCCGGTGCCTTCACCTCCTCTTCTGTGCGGCGGCGTTCGGCTTCGGGGTTAGGACACGCGCCGGACCTCGAAGTCGTCGATGGACATCCACTGGCCGGCTTCGCCGGCGGTGGCGACGCCGACGGTGAGGCGGCCGTTGGTGACCTTGATGTCGTCGATGGTGATCTTCTGCCAGTTGGTGCCGACGGGGACGTCGGTCCGTACGGTCGGGCCGCCGTAGTCCTTGGCCTCGATGTAGCTGCGGAGCTGGCCGCCGCCGCGGGTGACCCAGGCGGTGGCCTGGTACGTCCCGTTGGGCACCTCAAGGTCCTGGTAGGTGAAGATCTCGTGGTGGCCGCTGCCCGCCTGGGTCAGGCGGGAGTAGCCGGAGCGGGGCCGCACGTCGCCGACCTGGCCCTCGGTGAAGCTGGTGTCGAGGTCGAGGTCTTCTTTCCAGCCGGCCGGGGTCTGGGTGCCGTCGTTCCCGTCGTTCTCGAAGCTCGGGTTGGCCAGGAGGTTGGGGCCCACGTCCGGCGCGCCCGGGTCGTCCGTCGGGTTGGTCAGGTAGACCGTGTACGCGTCACGCGGGGCGGCCCAGGTGAACGGCAGCTCGATCGTGCCGTTCTCCGACACCGTCACGGTCTGCCGCGACACCGTCTCGGGACTCTCGAGCTTGTCGTCCACCCAGGGGATCCGGGTGATCTTCACGTCGACCTTGCCGCCGTCGGTCAGCCACGGCTGTGCGTTCAGCCCGTTGATGGTCACCTTGGCGTCGCCGCGGAAGCCGGAGTTGTCGCCGCCCATCAGAACCATGGCCTGCTTCTTACCGGCGTCGGCCGTGGCGGTCCCGGCGATCCGGGAGCCGTGGGTGACGTCGTAGCGGGTGCCGCTCATCTGCCCGTAGGTGGCGTACGTCCACCACTGGTCGGTCTTCATCTCCGGCTTGCCGATCGGAATCATGCCGGCGAGGTTCGGCTTGGTGCAGCAGAACGGCTCCCGGTCCGTGTGCCCCGAGAGGTCGTCGAGCCGGTGCCCCCAGATGCCGCGGGCCGCCGATTCGACCCGGCCCTCGTTCAGGCGGCTGAGGTAGTACGCCGCCGTGTCGCCCGGGTTGTACTCGTTGATGGAGAAGGGCATCTCCGGAATGTCACGCTCGGCGAGCATGCGGCGTGTCGCGTCCGCCTGCATCGCCGGGTCGACATGGTTGAGCCCGTGCCAGACGAGGATGTCCGGCACCGTTCCGGCCGCCTTGGTGTGATCGAGGAAAGGCGCCAGCCGCTCCTCGTTGAAGTAGGCGTGGGACGGCCCGCCGATCTTGGCGTCGGGGAGGCGGGCCTTGATCGTCCGGTAGGCCGTGTCCCACATCTTGAAGTACTGCTCGGTGTTCAGCCCACGCGGCCAGAAGTCCCCGTTCTCGGGCTCGTTCTGGACGTCCCAGTAGTAGATGTCGAGGTTCTCCTCCTGGACCCGGTCGATGATCGTGTTCAGGAACTCGACGTAGTTGCTGCAGTCGAACTCGCCCGTCGCCTCGCTCCGGTCGCACGGCGCCTTGTGGCCGGGACCCTGCAGCGCGTCGAAGCCCCACAGGTCGTTGAGGAGCAGGGCGTAGCGGCCGTTGATGGGCGGGCTGGTGAACCGCTTGACGTTGTTGACGACGAAGTTCATACGCCGTTCGAACCCGGGGCCGGCCTTGTAGCCGTCCCCCAGCCAGCCCCAGTTCGGCGAGCCGTCCAGCCCTTCCAGCTGCGCGCCGCCGCCGCGCAGCAGGTTGAGCTTCAGCGGCTCGACCAAGTCGTCGGACGGCAGGGTGCCGTCCTCGGACAGGCCGTAGTGCATACCGGCCCCGGTGTGATTGAACTCACCCTCGGCCTTGGCGAAGTCTACGGACAGCGTGTCGGTTGCGGCCTTGTCGGTGGGTTCCTCCGCGGCGGAAGCCGCGGTGGGCAGTGCGGTGGGTAGTAGAGTGAAGGAGAGCACCGCTGCCGCTGTCGCGGCGAACGGCTTGAGTCTCGTAAGCACTTTCTGATCCTCTCGGAGTGAGAAGCCAGGGAAGAACTGCGCGCCGGCCGCCCTTCGGCAGGCGCGCATTCATATCGGTCAGCACCTCCCCTCTCTGGGGTGACCACGGGTCAGGACGTGCGCCGGACCTCGAAGTCGTCGATGGACATCCACTGGCCGGCTTCGCCGGCGGTGGCGACGCCGACGGTGAGGCGGCCGTTGGTGACCTTGATGTTGTCGATCGAGATCTTCTGCCAGTTGGTGCCGGTGGGGATGTCGGTCCGTACGGTCGGGCCGCCGTAGTCCTTGGCCTCGATGTAGCTGCGGAACTGGCCTTCGCCCCGGGTGACCCAGGCGGTGGCCTGGTACGTCCCGTTGGGTACTTCCAGGTCCTGGTAGGTGAAGATCTCGTGGTGTCCGTCGGCCGCGTGCGTCAGGCGGTTGTCACCCGAGCGGGGACGCACGGACCAGACCGGACCCTCGGTGAAGCTGGCGTCGCGGTCGAGGTCTTCCTTCCACCCGGTCGGCGTCTGGGTCCCTTCCTTCCCGTCGGCCTCGAAACTCGGGTTGGCCAGGAGGTTGGGGCCCACGTCCGGGGCGTCCGGGTCGGCGGTGGGGTTGGTCAGATAGACCGCGTAGGCGTCACGCGGAGCGGTCCAGTCGAACGGCAGCTCGATCGTTCCGTTCTCGGACACCGTCACGGTGCGCCGTGACACCGTCTCGGGGCTCTCGAGCTTGTCGTCCAGCGACGGGATCCGGTCGATCTTCACGTCGACCTTGCCGCCGTCGGTCAGCCACGGGTGCTCGTTCAGGCCGTTGATGGTGACCTGGGCGTCGCCGTGGAAGCCGGAGTCGTCGCCCAGCAGGACCGTGGCCTGCTTCTTGGCGGCGTCGGCCGTGGCCGTCCCGGCGACCATGGAGCCGTTGGTGACGCCGTAGCGGGTGCCGCTCATCTGCCCGTACGCCTCGTACGTCCACCAGTGGTCGGTCTTCGTGTCCGGCTTGCCGACGGGGATGATCCCCGCCAGGTTGGGGTACTCGCAGCAGAAGATGTCACCGAAGGGCTTGAGCGACCTTGCGTACTCGATGTCATCGAGCCGGTGCCCGTAGATGCCTCGTGCCGCCGAGTCGATGCCGGCCTCGTTGAGCCGCGAGAGATACCAGGCGGTGGCACTCGGGTTGAGCTGGGTGTTCTGCAGGTACTCGTTGATGGAGAATTCCATCTCGGGGATGTCTCGCGCGGCGAGTTCTCCGCGCAGATGCTCGGCGCTCTCGACCGGGTCCTGTCTGGTCAGGCCATGCCAAACGAAGACGTCGGGGATGGTGCCGGCGGCCTTGACGTGGTCGAGGAAGGGGCCGACGAGCTCCTTGTGGTAGCCCACCCACGAGGGGCCGGCGATCTTGGCGTCCGGGATGCGCGCCTTGATCGTCCGGTAGGCGGTGTTCCACATCTTGTAGTACTGCTCGGTGCCCCAGCCGCGGTTCCAGAACGGGTAGTTCTCGGGCTCGTTCTGGATGTCCCAGTAGTAGATGTCGAGGTTTTCCTCCTGTACCCGATCGATGATCGTGTTCAGGAACTCGACGTAGTTGCTGCAGTCATAGTCGTTCTTGGCGTCGCTCCAGTCGCAGGGGTGGGGGCTGTTGTCCTTCTGATTCAGGTCCAGGCCCCACAGGTCGTTGAGCAGCAGGGCGTAGCGGCCGTTGATGGGCGGGCTGGTGAACCGCTTGACGTTCTTGACGACGAAGTCCATACGGCGCTCGAAGCCCGGGCCGGCCTTGAGCCCGTCGCCGTGCCAGCCGTAGTTCGAGGAGCCGTCCTTGCCGAGCAGCTGCGCGCCACCGCCGCGTAGGAGGTTGAAGCCGAGCGGTAGGATCATGTCGTCGGACGGCTGGGTGGCGTCCTCGGACAGGCCGTAGTGCATGCCGGCGCCGGTCCGCGTGAACTGCTCCAGCGGGTTCCCGAAGTCGACGGTCACCGTTTGATCAGCGGCCTCCTCCGCGGAGTAGGCTGCTGTTGGCAGCAGGGTGCTGGGCAGCAGAGTGAGGGTGAGTGCCGCTGCCGCGGGCGCGGCGAACGGCTTGAGTCTGTGGAACACTTCTGGTCCTTTCGGCATGGCAAAGCCGGTTTTTCCGCGTGGAAAGCCAGGGAAGAGCCGCGTTCCTGCCATCCGTTGGTAGGAACGTCCCCGTGGTGAGTCGGGTGTGTGCACCTCCTGCCGGGTCGGGTGGCGGCGGCCCGTCGGCGCGACGGGCCGCCCGTACTTCCGCCGGTCAGTCGGCCCGACTGCGGCGAACCGTCTCGGCGGCGAATGAGAGGTAGACGCTGGCGGTCCAGGTGTAGGCGCGGTCGCGCAGACCGCGGCCGGTGAGCGCGTCGAAGTTCTCGGCGAACCCCGATGTCTCGCACAGGCGCCGGAACCGTGCGTTGATGGTGTCTGCCAGCTCGGTGTATCCGGCGCGGCGCAGGCCGTCCTCGATGAGCGCCGTGGAGGGGGCCCAGATGGGTCCGCGCCAGTAGCCGTCGGGCTCGTAGTGCTCGCTGGTGACGAGTTCGGTGGCCGGGCCCCATTCCGTCAGGAACTGCTCGGCCTGTGCCGCCAGGCGGTCCGCTATCTCCTTGGGGAGGCGGTCGGCGATGAACACGGGCATGACGTTGAGCAGGCTGGTGGCGGTGCTGTCGCGTCCGGTGTGGGCCGAGCGGGCGACGAAGGCTTCGCCCGTCCAGTGGTCATCGACGACCGCGGCGAGCATGCGGTCCCGCTCGGCGCTCCAGCGGTCCTCGACACCGAGTTCGGCAGCACACTCGGCGAGCACGTCGAGCTGCACGATGAGAAACGCCGCGAGGTCCGGCGCCTCGATGACGCGGTCCAGGTCGAAGATCGTGGAATTGTCCCAGCCGCTGTCGTTGCCGTGCTCGTAGTAAGGGACGGCGCGCCCCGGTACCCGTCGGTGGTCCAGCCAGAAGGTGGTCCAGCGGGACAGGCCCTCGTAGATGGCCAGCAGTTCGTCGCGGGGGATGGGGTGGGGGGAGAGTTCCCGGAGCCGGCGCAGGCACCAGCCGTGGATGGGGGGCTTGACGTAGTTGTGGAGGAGCACGTTGTGGCCGACGGAGTCGGGGAGTGCGCCGGTCTCGTCCTGGAAGTCGAAGGGGAGGGTGAACTGTTCGAGGGCGGGGGTGAGTCCGGCGGGAAGGAGTGCGAGGGCGTTGAAACAGTGGTCCCAGCTCCACACGTGGTCCATCCAGTGCTTGCTCATGAGCATGGACTCGCGGCGCAGTTCGCCCGCGGGCGCGACCGTGGCGGACCACATGACGTAGGCGGCCCGGGCGACGCCCGGGAACTCGCTGGTACGCCACGGCGCGATGTCGTCGAGGTACCGCGTGAACTCGGTCTCGATCCGGCGCGCGCACTCATCGAACGTGCGGGTGGGCTTGTAGAGCCTGCGGCCGGTCTTGATCTCCTCGATGGCCACTTCCCACTCGTCTGCTTCGTGGAACTCCACCCACCGGTCCGCAACACCGAGGCATTCCGCCCCCGTCACGTTCGCAGAGCCGGAGATCGTGGTGACGCGGTAGCGGCGACCGGACTCGTAGGAGGTGAAGACCGGGGCGTTGTCGGCGGGCTGACGGAAGAGGTAGGCGCCAGTGAAGGAGGTCAGCCCGGGGGCCCCGTCCTCGATGCGGACACCGAGGCCACGGCCGCGGAGGCGGATGGTGTCCGGGGACTCGAAGGTGGCCTCCAGCTGGCGCTCGCCGTGGGACCAGGTGAGCATCGAGCTGCTGCCGGACACCGATGCCTCGACGCGCTCGCCCCGGAGTGTGGGGATGATCGCCAGGACGCCGTGCATCCCGGTCGTGTGGGTCACGACGTGGACGTCCGGCTTGGTGACGTGAATACCGGTCACCCGTGAAAGGTTGATCCATGCACCTCTGATGCTGAACGGCATCTCGGCGATGTCGTAGGCGACGGAGTCCTGGGCAGGACTGACAGCGAACGGTTGGGTAGCGGTCAACGCAGATTCCTTCTGAGAATCGGAATGAGAGGGCTTGCAGCCTTCTAGTCCTTGACTGCGCCGGCGGTGACGCCGGCGGATACGTATCGCTGGGCGACGATCAGCAGAATAGCGGCCGGAATCGACGCGATAACGGCTGTCGCCATGATCGCGTTCCACTGGGACGTATTGTTCCCCATGTACTTATAGATTCCGAGCGTCACCGGCACGTACTCGGCGCCGCGGGCGAGTGTGGAGGCGAAGATGAAATCGGACCACGCCCACAGGAAGGAGAACAGTGACACCGTCACCAGGGAGTTGCGGCTGATCGGGAGCACGATGGAGCGGAAGGTCCTCCACGTGCCTGCGCCGTCCATCTTCGCCGCCTGGAGCAACTCGGTGGGAAGCCCGGACATGAACGCGGTGAGCAACAGTACACCGAAAGGCACCGCAATGGTGGAGTCCGCGACGATGACCCCGGGAATACTGTTCAGCATTCCCATGCGCAAATAGATGGCATAAAAGCCCATGGCCATCACAACGGCCGGGATCATCTGCACAGCAAGAAGTGTGAAATTGAGAGCGCCGCGCCCTACGAAGTGCAGCTTGGCCAGGGCGAAACCCGCGGGAGCGGCGATGACCAGAGTCAGAACCACGGTGCCGAGGCCGATGACGAGACTGGTGCCGAGACTCGGCAGCTGATCCGAAAGAACGGCGTCGTATCCCTCGAGCGTCGGGTCGACCGGGAAGAGGTTCGGAGTGCTTTTGCGCAGGTCGCCGGGTTTCGTGAACGATACGTTGATCATCCAGTAGACCGGGAAGAGCATCACTGCGGTGAAGCACAGGGCCGGCAGGGTCTTCATCCAGCGGCGTGTTTTCATGACTGGTCCATGCGACGTTGGGTGCGGAGATAGATCGCGCCCATGACGAGCGCAATGAGGATCAGTATGTTGCCGGCGGTCGCTGCCGGACTGAATTCTGGATTCCCGCTCCCGAAAGCCTCACGGTACGACCAGGTGGCGAAGGTGGTGGAGGAATCACCTGGGCCACCTGCCGTCATGATCCAGATGATGTCCACGACCTTGAGCGTGTAGACGAATCCCAGCAGCAAGGTGATGGCAGAAACCGGCCTGAGGAGCGGAAGCGTCACCCTCCAGAAGGTCCGCCAAGGGCCGGCTCCATCGACCATTGCCGCCTCGTAGACTTCGGCAGGGATGTTCTGCAATCCGGAGTAGAGAACGACCAGATTGAAGGGGATGCCCAGCCAGATGTTGGCGATGATCACGGAAGTCAGCGCGGTATCCGGTGACACCAGCCAGTTGACCGGGTCCATTCCCACCGCACGGAGAGCTGCGTTGATGACGCCGTTCTCGCTGTTCATCAGCCACGCCCACGTCGAGCCTGAGACGATCAGCGGGAGCAGCCAGGGAACAAGGAAGAGGGCCCGCAGCAGCCGGGACAGCGGAAATGCCTTGCGGAAGTAGACGGCAAGGCCGAGACCGATCGTGAACTGGAACACGATCGACACCACGGTGAACAGCACGGTGTTGCGCAGCGCGGTGCCGAAGGTGCTGCTCGTGAAGATCTCGGTGAAGTTGTCGAATCCCACAAACTGAGCATTCCCCTGGACAAACGCCACTGGCGTGTAGTCGTGCAGGCTCAACTCGATGTTGCGGAGTAGCGGAAAGATGTAGAAGGCGGCGAGGTAGACGATGAGGGGAGCGAGGAATCCGATCGCCGCCCACCTCTCGGGGGTCCAGCGACGCCGGCGGCGGACTTCTCCCTGTGCGTCCTCATCGTTGCGGTCTGACACTTCGCGTCGGGTAGTCGTCATCGACACCGGAACCACTCCTCCTTTCGCGTCCGGACCTCAGTCCGCGCTGACCGCGGACTCAGCAGCCTTCTGCGCGTTCTTGAGGGCTTCCTGGGGCGTCATCGTGCCGCTCAGGGCGTTCTGGACCGCGGTCCAGACCTGCTCGGAAACCTTCGGGTAGTCCGTTCCCAGCTCGCTGGTGCGACCGCGGGCCGAGCGGACGGCCTCCACCCACACCTTCAGCTCGGGGTGCGCCTTGAGCAGGTCCTCCTGCGCCGCGCGGGTCGGGGGGATGTAGTAGGAGTGCGTGACGGCGGTCTCGACCTGGCCCTCCGTCGTACTGATGCAGTTGACGATCTTCTTGGTGGTCTCGTAGCGCGAGGTGTCCTTCTTGACCGGCATCAGCATGAACTCGCCGCCGGTCGGTGAAGGCGCCACCCCGCCGTCCTTGGCGGGGATGGTCGTGAAGCCGGTCTCGAAGTCCAGGTCCGTGCTGCTGACCGCCTGCCAGGTGCCGTTGACACTGAAACCGACCTCACCGGTCGAGAACTCATCCCAGCTCGTGGTCTGGGAGTTCGAGATGACCGAGCTCGGCGCCAGTCCGCGGTCGAGCCAGTCCTTCCACAGCGAGAGCGCCTCGACGGCCTCCGGAGAGTCGAGTTTCGACAGGTCGGCGCCCGCTCCCCAGAAGAACGGCTCGAACTGGAACGTGCCCTCCTCGCTGGCGAATCCCGCGAAGGTGATGCCCTTGTGCCCCGCCTTCTTGACGGCCTCCAGAGCATCGGTCAGGGAGGCCCAGTCCTTGATGCTCTCCGGGTCCACTCCGGCCTTCTTGAGGATGGCCTTGTTGTAGTAGAGGGCGAGCGTGTTCGCGCCGACGGGAATGCCGTACGTCTTGCCATCGACCACCCCCGGCGCGAGCAGGTTCTTGTCGACCTCACTGGTGTCGATCCCGACCTCTTCCATCGTGGCCAGGGCACCCGTGGCCGCGAGGGTCGAGACACCCGGGTTGTCATAGAAGACGAGGTCCGGCAGGGATCCCTCCTGGGCGCTGAGGAGGGCCTGGTTGGTGAGGCTCTGGGAGTCGTGGGACGTGCGCTTGATGTCCACGCCGACCTCGTCGGCGCACTTGTTGATCTGCTTGGCCCAGGCCGAGTTCTTGTCGAACTGCGGATACGGGTCCCACAGGGTGTAGGAGCTGTCGCTGTCCTCGGAGCCGGAGGAGGAGCACGCGCCGAGGGACGTCGCGCAGACCGTAATCGACGCGGCGACGGCGGCGATGCGGATGATCTTGGTCGTTCTCATGGTGACCTGCCTGTTGCGGTGCTTCAAGGCCATCTTTGAAAGCCTTGAAAAGTAGTTTCAAAGGAAGCTAGCATTGGGTTCAGAACACGGTCAACGGTGCTGCAGCATTACGTTTCGGCTACAGCAGCACCACGGAGCACACCCCAGGGGGGCGCATGGCTCGCAAGGCAAAAACGGTCACGCTGGCGACTGTCGCGGAGGCCGCAGGTGTCTCCTTGGCGACTGCCTCGAAGGCGCTGAACGGCAAGACCGTGGTGAGCGCGGCGACACGTCAGCGCGTCGAGGAGACCGCCCGAGCCCTGGGCTTTGTCCCCAACCACTTCGCGAAGGCGCTCAACTCCCCGACCACCGGTGTGATCGGCCTTCTGACAGGCGACCTGTCGAACCGGTTCGTACTGCCGATCCTCTCGGGTGTGGAGAACACGCTCGGTGTCGAGTCGACATCGATCATCCTCACCGACGCACGGCGGGACCCCATCCGGGAACGACATCAGATCTCTACGCTGCTCGGACGGAAGGTGGACGGCATCATCGTCGTCGGGCACAGCGATGACGAGCGCCCCTCGCTCGCCGAGCTGCTGCCGGTGAGCGCCACCTACGCCTTCGCTCCCTCGGCATCCACAGCCGACGCCTCCTACCTCTCCGACAACTACGAGGGAGCACGCCTCGCCATCGACCACTTGGTCGAGGGCGGCCGCCGGTCGATCGCGGTGATCACCGGAGACCCCACCTACAGCGCGGCCAAGGAACGACTGGACGGCGCTGTCCGCGCTGCCCGGCGCCACGGGCTGGAGATCGTGGGGCCGGCGAACGCCTACGGTGACTGGAGCGAGGAGTGGGGACGCTACGCAGCGGTGTCGCTCCTGGAAGGACCGGTCGAGTTCGACGCGGTCTTCTGCGCCAACGACCAGATCGCTCGCGGTGTCGCGGACGAATTGCGCGACCACGGACGTGAAGTCCCCCGTGACGTGGCCATCGTCGGCTTCGATAACTGGGAGCTCTACTGCGCCCACTCACGCCCGCCCATCACCACGATCGACATGAACCTCGAAGAGGTGGGCCGCCTCGCCGCCCTGGGACTCGTCGCCGCTATCGCAGGCGAACCTCCGTCCGGGATCACCCGCGTCGCACCCCGCCTCGTTCCCCGGGCATCGACGGCCGGAAGCAAGCCATAGCAGCCAGGACCGGGCCGGAGTGGCGCTGCCCACGCCCGCTTCGACCTGACACGCCCGTCGCACACCCGCGCTCTGGACGGCACTCCGTGAAGGCGGAATGTCGCGGCGACGCTGACGAGCCATGTCATGCCACTGACCGGGCTGTCCACATCAGGCTTCGGAGCACAGGTCGTGGCCGGATATGGAGGCCCGCTTGCTGCTCAGGGCGGCCACTGTTCTCGGCAGGCACACGTCGCTCCTCGCGGCCGCCCCACATCGCAGTCGGCTCCTGCCTACTCGATCCCACCGCGCGCGGCTTCTGCTGTGGCCGGCCTCCGTTGCGATCGCGTGGTAGTGCCGCCGCCCCAGAGTGAACCCGGCTCACCCGCCCTCGCCGGCCGCCGGGCCCCGCGAATCAGGACCCTCCGAACCGAGCCGCTCGGCATCCAGATGCGAGGAGGTCGCCCGCTCGCGCGGCCTGACGACGGCAATCGCCGCCACCGACTCCCTCGCCGAGGCCAACCTTCCGCTGACCATCGGACTCCATGCTGAAAGGGACCTTCGGAACACCATGACACTCTCCGGCCGCAGCACAGCCACCCACACGCTGGACACAGGCCCCGTCAGGACCTCCTCGCCGGGGCCCGGGGAAGTAGAACTAGCCCCTGCCTACATCGGCATCTGTGACACCGATCTGCCCAACCCCCACTGCACCACGCCTGCCCGGCTCAAGCGGCCCACCGTCCTGGGTCACGAGATGGCCGGCCTCATCGTGCAGGTCGGCCCAGGAACAGAGGGATGGCAGCCCGGTGATGCCGTCTCCGTAATGCCGTTGCGCTGGGACGGCGGGTGCCCCGCCTGTCGAGCCGACCATCGGCACACCTGCCGATCCGGGCACCAACACAATTGCCGGCACCTCGACTTCATCAGCAGCGACTCTCCTGGAACGATGCAGCTGCGCTGGACGGTGCCCGCCGCCACGCTCGTCCGACTGCCGCCGGCCGTCACCCTGGACCGCGGTGCTCTCATCGAGCCCACCGCCGTCGCCGTACGAGATGTCGGCCGTGCGGGCGTACGCAGCGGAGAACGGGTCGTAGTGGTTGGCGGCGGGCCCATCGGACTGCTCATCGCCCTCGTTGCCCGAGCCGCCGGAGCGGACACCCGGATCATCGAACCGAGCACGCACCGCAGACAGATAGCTGCTGGCCTGGAGTTGTCAACCTGGGACCCCACCACGGACGACGTGCGAGAACTCGTCGCTCAATGGTCCGGCCCTGCGGGCCCGGACGTGGCCTTCGAGGTGTCCGGAGCCGTGGACGGCCTGGCCGCAGCCATCGACACGGTGGCCGTGCGTGGCCGGCTCTGTCTGGTGGCCACCCATCCCAGGCCGCGTCTGGCCAACCTGCGCCGCTTCTTCGGGCGTGAACTCACCCTGGTCGACGCCCGTCTGCACCACCTACCCGACTACGCGAAGGCAGTGGCGCTGATCGAAGACGGCACCGTCCCCGCCGACAAGCTCATCAGCAGGGTGGTTCCGCTCACCGAAGTGACCTCGGCGTTCCAGCCGCCGGAATGCAGCGATGACCTGATGAAGATCCTCGTGGCCTGTGGCAGCGATGTGGCAGGAGCGCCAGCATGGAACTCCTGAGCGGAGGACTCGCCAGTGTCAGCCGCGGCAGCGGACGGGTCATGGCCAAAACGCTGAACGAGACCGGTGCCAATGCCGCCGACCGAAGCACGAAGGCGGAAAGGAGCCACAGCGCCGGCGTTCAGGACATCGCTACCACAGCGCACCCGTTGACAATGAGCCGCGTTGTTGCCACAGAGGGGCACCCGAACGATCGGGAGCCCGGTAACGCAATACTTGCTCGGGTCCCGGGCCGCATGATGGGGACGGCTCAAGGACGTCGAGTGGACCACCATGCTCTCCGCCTCGGAGGTCGCCACCTACCAGCGCGGCGCGGCGCGGCTCGTCGACGGCGGATGGCTCTACCGTTCAGTACCAGCTTCGCCTCCGCGCTGCCCGAGGCAAATCCTCCTCTGATGCCGGATGTACCGTATGCCGCTCCCGAAAGTCCGTTAGCCGACGCACACGTGACTTTGGGCGCCCTTTGTCCATGGGAATCCTTCCGTATCTCTCTCGTCCACCGGCTAAAGCCAGGCGTGGAGGGCGGGGCTGTCGTCGTTTCCCCCGATAACGACGAGCACGCGGCCAGATCCGGGAAGCTGCCCGGACCGGTCCTGTCCGCCACAGCGACCGTGACTCATTTACAGCGAAGCAAGTGCACGCAGCTCCGGCGACGGACCGACCAGGCCGTGCACAGGAGCAATGTGTGAACAGGTACGGCCCACAGGTAATCGCTCTGGGCGAGGTAATGCTCCGCTTCGACCGCAGTCAGAGGCACACCTGCGCCGCCCCCTCCCTCCAAGTTTGGGAAGGGGGCGGCGAGTACAACGTCGTCCGCGGCCTGAGGCGCTCTTTCGGGGTGTGGACGGCCGTCGTCACGATCCTGGCTGACAATACGGTCGGTCGGATAGTGGAGGATCTGATTCTCCGAGCCGGGGTCGATACGGCGCTGGTGCACTGGGCCCCCGGCGACGCCACCAAGGGGCGTGCGCGCACCGGCGCAATCTTCACCGAGCGAGGCTTCGGCATCCGGAGCGCGCCAGGCATCAGCGACCGGGCGAACACAGTAGTGCGCGGCCTGCGTACGGGAGACATCGACTGGGATGCGGTCTTCGCCAGCGGCCCGCGCTGGTTCCACACCGGAGGCGCCTTTGCCGGCCTGTCCGAGACCACAGTCGAGGTCGCCGACGAGGCGATGACAGCAGCACGACGCCATGGCATGACCGTCTCCTACGCTACCAACTGCCGGCCAGAAAGCCGGGAGAACCAAGGACGCGCTGACAGTGCTCGGGAGGTCGACCTGCGACTCGCCCGGCACGCAGACGTCGTCGTCGGCGCCTTGAGCTTGACAGGACCACGCTCCGGTCAAGCGACCCGTATCCATGCTGGCGAGGTATCAGACATCCTTCCTCACATCGCGAAACTGGTCCCGCAGGCGTCCGTGCTGGCCATCACCCCTCACGAGCTGCCCGCGACCGGGGTGAATGTCTGTCCCTCCGCTGCCTGGTCCCTGCCGACCGGCGTGGTCACCCACCCGCCGATGCCCGAGTTCCAGGTCTTGGAACATATTGGCTCCGGCGACGGTTTCACCGCTGGCCTCATCTACGGACTGCTCACCGCCGCCGACACTCTGTCAGAGGGCCTCAAGGTCACCATCCTGCAGCGAGCGCTCACCTACGGAGCATTGGTCATGACCGGCGCCCGGTGATAAGGGCATGCTTCTTGCGGCGGTGGAGGTGCTCGTGGCGGGCGGCTCACCAGCGGACAGATAGTGAGACGCAGCCAACTCTCGCTAGCCATGGCGACGTCTGCCGTCGAACACGGACTCAATACTGAGGGGTTTGCCGACGAGATCGCGCGGCTCTGCGGTTTCACCCGCGAAACACAGTGTGCACCATCCTTGCGAAGCAAGGTGAGAGCTCCGGTTGACAGCTCGTGCCTATGGCGTCAGTCGATGTGCCAGCACGTGGCAGGCGGCTCGCCAGGGCAGGGCAGGAGAAGTGAAGGCGGTTGGCTCAGTCGTGGCCATGGACGCTGCAAAGGAGCTGAGGAGACGCGCGCTGAACCTCAGCTCGGAGCCTGGCATGCTGATTCCCTCGAAGACGCATTGGGCTGCTCAACCAGGGCCAAGGCGTAGTGCCGCTCAGGGGGATAGGGCAGGCGCTTAGAAGGCACGTGCTCTATCCGCTGAGCTACGGGGGCTGACCTGCGTAAACGCAGCTTCCGGGCGCCGTCCTCCAGGTCGCGGGGGACACATGAGGGAATCGCGGATTCCCGGTGACCGGGGGATGCGAGCGCTCCCTGATCGGGCAGTACGTAGGGTCTCACATTATCTTCACGCCCCCGAAGTCTCTCGCGGAAACAATCCCGCACCCTGTCGGCGTTGGTGATCTCCGAGCCGAGGAGGGGAAGGTGTCGGGCCTGAAGCTGTTCCGCACGGACACGACGAATAGCGGCATGACGGAGGTCATGCCGCGTCTTGCTGAGGTTGAGGCCGATGTGCAGGGCCTTGTCGAGGCGCACATGGAGACGCTGCTGGGTGTCCGGTTCCTGGTGAGCGAGTACAGCACGGGGCCCGTCCACGGGGGTCGGATCGACTCGCTCGGGCTGGACGAGAACGGATCGCCGGTCATCGTGGAGTACAAGCGCGGCACGGACGCCGGGGTCATCAACCAGGGTCTGTTCTATCTCTCGTGGCTGATGGACCACCGGGCGGAGTTCGAGCGCCTGGTCCGCGACCGGCTCGGGGTGACGGCCGCGTCCCAGGTCCTGTGGAGCGGACCGCGCTTGATTTGCATCGCCGGCGACTTCACCCGCTACGACGTGCATGCCGTGCGCGAGCATCGGAGGTCGATCGACCTGGTTCGCTACCGACTCTTCGGCAGGGACCTGCTTGGGCTTGAGACCGTGGCCTCCGTGAGCGGCGGCGTGCAGGTGGCCCGCCGGGCACGGCGCCATGCGGTTGCCCAGTCGGCGGCTGATGTCCAGGGCGCGGCGATGCGCGAGTTGGCGGGTGCGGTCGACGAGGTCCTGCTTGGGCTCGGGGATGGTGTGAACCGGGTGGAGCGCAAGACCTACCGGGCGTATCAGCGGCTGCGCAACTTTGCCTGCCTGTGCCCGCCGCAGCGAAGCAAGCTGCTGGTCTATCTGAAGGTCGATCCGAAGGACGTCGATCTTGTTCCGGGCTTCACCCGGGACGTGTCCGGTCTCGGTCACCACGGCACGGGTGATCTGGAGGTCCAGCTCCGTACGCTCAGGGACGTGGAGCGGGCGCAGGACCTGTTCCGGGCAAGCTACCCGGCGGCGTGATCGCCCGGCGCTCCCGGCCTCGTGACGGGCTGCGCTACGTGTGGTGTCTGCGGTCGTGGGAGGAGCCTCTCGACGTGCGGGCAGGGCGTGGCGGTGGACTATCTATGGTGCGCGGGATCGCCGGTTTGGCCAACCGGCGATCCCGCGCTATGTTGCCCCGCTCGTGCGGGGGCGATGATCAGCGTGAACGGCTGGCGGGTCGGCTGGCCGTGACCGCCGGAACGGCTGACAGGCTGGCGGCTAGGCGGGTTTTGTGCTCACGGCCCGGCTGCGTCTGACGCGTGTCGGTCTCCTGGGCGAGAGTTGCGGAGAGGTCGGCCAGCAGCGGGATCGGGGTGTGCGGGGAGGCGGTGATGGCCCAGGTGGGCCGGTCCGGATTGGGCCCGGCCCAGATGGTCCAGGTGGCCAGGTTCTGACTCGCGTGTTGTGCGGCGAAGGCGTCGAACTGGACGCCCGCGTCCCCGCCGGGGGAGGTCCAGCGGATCCATCGCCCGTCGACGGTGTGCTTCCATCCTGCGTTGGGGAGTGGCTGAGTGGCCGTGGTGACCATCTTTTCGTTCACCGGGGCGCCGATGGCCGTGTCCCAGCCGCTGTCGGCGAGGTGGAGCAGCAGATTCTGCAGCACCGGGGCGGGAGTGGCGCCGGTCACGGAGAGGACCCACATGCGCTCGGAGACCGGCGTCTCGTAGGCGGCCACGGTCCATGCCGTCTCATGGGCGGGGGCCTCGTGGACGCGTTCGATGCGCAGCGTCTGGGACTCGTGGATGGCGTGGGTCGTGTCATCGGACCGGGTCCGCCACTTCTCGAACTCGCGGTGCGTGTCGAGGAAGGCGTCGAGGAGGGCGTCGTGGTCGCCGGCATCGGCCAGGTAGACGGGGACGGTCTCCGGCTCCGGGCGGGCAGGGTCGGGCTTGGACGCGGTGACGTCGAAGACCGAGCGCGCTGCGATGGCGGCGCGTTCGGTGTCAGTCAGGGGTGCCGGTCCAGGGCGCATCCCGTCCGCGTGCGTCTCCTCGAAGGCGAGCAGGGCGCTTGCGGGTGAGTCGAAGGTGCCGGCGACCTGACGCAGGTGGTCCTCGCCGTGCAGGTAGACGGACTTGCCGCCCCGGTGGAGATATGTGCCGGCCGCGACGGTGGTGTGGCCATCGTGGGCGTGGGCGTGGATCAGGAGGCGGCCGTTGCGGATGTCGTCGTGGATCTTCTGGGCCTCGCTGGAGACCTCGCGGATTTCGCTGCGGGTGAGCCAGGGCATCGGATAGTTCACCCAGGTCCATTCCTCGTCGATGGCCTCCTGGAGCCGTGGGGTGATCTCGACGGTGATGCCTTCGGCGATCAGGTTCTGGGCGGCGTCGGCGGCCCAGTAGGGCTCCTCGTGATCGATGCGGGCCAGGACCAGGACGCCTGTGGTGGCGACACTCCAGCCGGCAGCCTCCAGAGCCATGGAGGCGACACGGGTCTGAGTGCCGGTCAGGACGGCCTGCACGGCGCTCGGGTGAGTGGGGTGGGTGTCCAGGCGGACATGGGCGTCGATGGAGGCAGTCACGTGGGGGTCTCATCCGTTCTGCCGGTGACCGGACCCGCGGGCCCGGCCACCGGCGTAATCGGGAGTTATCGGGTTGCTCGTGTGGGCCGGGCGGCGTGTGCGGCCGTGGTGGTCGGCGGGCCGGCGCGGGTGGCAGGCGCCGCTCGCCGCTGCTGCGGCGGAGTGGCTCCGGCGGCGTGCTGCCAGCGGGTGCGGACGGCGGCGATGTCAGCGAGAGCGCGGCGGGCCCCGGCGACGAGCTGGAAGGGGGTGTTCGCCGAGTCGCCGGCGTACGCCTCGACGCGCCGTCCGGTGTGTTCGGCCGTGGCCAGCAGGGAGCGCCGCAGGGCGCGTTCGGCCCAGTGCTCGACGGATCCGGCCGGTTCGGCCAGCATGCGCAGGACCTCGCCTGGTTCACGGCCGTAGTCGAGCAGGCCGCGCTGCTGGGCTTCCCACAGGACGGTGACGGGGTCGATGGGCTCGTCGCGGCGGGCGAGGGTGGTCAGGCACTGCCACAGGCCGGCGTGCAAGGGCAGGGTGAGGTCGCCGGGGAGCAGCCACCGGACGGCGTCGATGTCGTCCGGGCGGGCGGTGGCGGTCGCGAGCAGGAGCTGCTCCTCCTCGACCGCCTCGGTGTCGTCGGCGGCGGTGGGAGGAGGTGCCGGGGTGCGGGGAAGGACACCGGAGCGCGGGGGGAAGCGGTTGGCGATGTCGTCCACGACCGCGGCAAGTGCATCCGCCTCGGCGAGCGCTGTCTGGACGGGATGCGGGAGGGAGGCGTCGTGGACGGTGTGGACGAGGCGTTCGGCGGCCGTCAGCAGGCGACGGCGGGCGTGCTCGGCCTCGACCATCCGGGCGTACGCGGGGGCGTGGCGGGGCCAGGGGCAGACCTGAACGAGGGCGTGCAGGTAGGAGGCGGTCAGTCCGCGCGCCTCCTCCAGGGCGGTGGCGAGTACGCGGTCGAGCCACGTGGTGTTCTTCGCGTGCTCGGCGGGGTTGGGCCGCGGCAGGGTACTGATCGCGGCATACAGGGCGGCGTGCGCGGCGGTGGAGAACGAGTCGGCGGCGATGCCGTTCACGTCGTCCAGGCGGTGCGGGTCGAGGAGGAGAGCCCCCAGGAGGGCCTGCTCGACGTGGAATACCGGCTGGGGCGGTGTGATGGTGTCGAGGTTGTCTTCGTCGGGTTCGGGGGTGTGGGGCATCAGGCGGCGAGGGTGAAGTCGTCGGGGTCGAGGGTGACGCCGAGGTGCGGGGCGAGGAGGTGGCCGGCGAGCAGCGGGGGAACGGCGTTGCCGATCTGGGAGAACTGCTGGCCCTTGTTGCCGGCCCAGGGGTAGTCGGCGGGAAAGGTCTGCAGGAGGCCCGCCTCGCGGACGGTGATCCGGATCGGCTCGGGAACGGCCGGCGCATCGGTGTCCGTGGCCGAGGGTGTGGCGGGTTCGGCGACCCAGGTGCACTCGTTGGCGCGGTGCCCGAAGAACAGCGTGCCAGCCGGCTCCTGGATGGACCGGACGGTGGCGTTGGCCTGGTTGTTGCTGCGCAGGGACCAGGACCAGCGGTGCGCCTCGGCGGTGAACGTGGGCGCCGGAGGTCGGACGCACGATTCTCGCGCGTCGCCGTGCCGGGCCGCCCACCCCGCGCCTTCCCGGCGGGACTGCAGAACCACCCCGTCCGGCCGCGGCATCCAGGTGCCGCGGTCCCGCGCGTCGGTCAGCGTCTTGCGAGAGCCCGACGGGAACGGCTCGGGGCCGCCGCCAGGCCCACCTCCTGCACAGACGGTGGGGACGGGCCGGTCGGTCGCGCCCCATCCCAGGGCTTCGGCCATGCTGACCCAGCGGGCACGGCCCGGACCGAACAGCGATTCCGGCTCGGCGAGCTGGGCGTGCGTGGGCGTGGGCGGCTGCGCCGTGCGGACGCGGGAGGCCAGGAGGATTGCCCGCTTCCTGGTCTGCGGGACGCCGAAGTCGGCGGCGTTGAGGATCCCGTACCAGACGGAGAACCCCCACCCGCGCAGGACGGCCGCGTACTGCTTCCACAAGGGCAGCACGTCCGGTACTTCCTCCATGGCCACCCAGTCGGGCTCGCCGACCGCGTTCAGCGCGTGCAGGTAGCGCATCGGCTCGGCGGCGAGCAGGGAGCGCTCGTCGCGGCAGGCGGTGAGGAGGCGTTCGCGGGTGTCGCGCCCGGCGGCCAGGTCTTCGACCGCCGCGTGCACCAGCGGCTGGTCGAGAAGACCGAGGCGCTTGCCGGCCATGCTCCACGCCTGACACGGCGGCGAAGCGATCACACCGCGGGTGCGGCCGAGGAACGGCCAGGCCGGATACCTCGCCACGTCGCACCGGATGGTCAACTGACCCGCCGCAGCGCGGGTCTTACATGCCCACGGGTCCCATTCCAGGCCGACGTCGCGCACGCCCAGGACGTGCAGTGCCCTGCTCCAGCCGCCCGGCCCCGCGAAGAGGTCGAGTATCACGTGGCCAGCCCGAAGTCGTCCTGCGTCAGCGCGTCGGCGTCGCCCCGGCACGCCCAGGGCGAGCAGCCGTCCTCGACACCGTTCTCAAGGACGTCGGCCTCGTCCGCGCTGATCCGCAGGGCGGCCCGCTCGGCAGCCGTGACGTGATCGATGGGGGCTTCGCTGAGCGGGACGCGGGAGCGGTGCAGGAACGCCTCGCCGAGCAGTCTGTTGCCGGTGGCGTTGGCGCGGGCATTGCCCTGCCGGATGGCCGCGTCGAATTCGACGACGTCCGCCCACTCGGACGGAGAGGTGTCCCTGATATGCCGCCACTGCGCATTTCCATGGAACGGGCATCCCAGGCAACTCGACTTCGGGGTATCGGCGAGACCGAGGGAAGTCAGGTAGCGCGCGCAGTCGGCCCTGCTCCAGGACATGTCCAGAAGGGGATGCCGGTTACGCATGTACTTGACGTCCGCGTCCTTCGCGCGGTGGAATTCATCCGTGGAGATTCCTACCCACTGCTCGACGAAAACACCCTTCGGGATGCGTGCCGGATAGGGGTAGCCGAGCAGTTCGCGGACCTTCTGCTTGATTGGCTTAACCTTATATTCGCCGGTGCACTGCCGCCGGGTCATCCCAGGTCGCCCGTCCTGATTGAGGATGTGGAGCGGCATGGAGGCGAACCGGTGATCCGGGTTCAGGGCGTCGTCTCGGATATTTCCGGCCGACACGCGCAGTACGGGTATCCCGGCGGGGGCGGCTATCTCTTCTTCCAGGCGGTCAAGGTGTGCATAGACCGCTGCGGTTTCCCATCCGGTGTCGGCGAAAATCGCGTAGTCGACCTTCGGGAGAATGCCCCCGGCTGACAGTGCAAGGAGCGTGCTGGATTGAACTCCCGCGCCGAGGGAGAGTGCGCGGAATCGGGGCTGATCTGAAATGGTCTGTCCTGGGTGTAGGGAAAAGGGGGGCGCTCGCATCGCGGCTGTCGCGTCACTGGCAGGGGGATTCCGGCCACTCGCGGGCGTCGCAGAGGGCGGGGATGCGGTCGAGGAGGTCGGCGGCCGACTCGATGAAATGCTGCGGTGTCGGCCCGATCAGGACGACCCGCCGTGATGTGGCGGCGGCCTGGCGGCGCTGGTTCTCCACGGCGCGGGCAAGAGCAGCCGTCAGTTCGGCAGCGACGTCCTGGGCGGCCTTGGCGATCTGCACGACACGGTGAAGAAGCAGCAGGTCCGTAGGGGAGGGCCGCGACGTCTGGCGGCTGCGGGTGAGAAACAGCCGCAAAGCGATGCTGGCGAGGTCCTGGGCGTCAGTGATGCGCGCGGCCAGTGCGGATGCGTCCCGTTCGGCGGGCAGGGCACGCAGGGCCTGGTGCAGACAGGACGCGTCGGAGGCGATGCGGGACAGGACCGGGACCGGGTTGGTGGAGTCAGGCACGGGTCTCCGTGGTGGCGTACGGGTACAGGGCGTGGGCGAACGCTGTGGTGAGCACCGGGGCCTGCTCGGGGGAGGCCATCAGGGCGCGGACGACGGGGGTGCCGATGACGACGGCGTCCACCAGTGGCGCCACGCGTTCCGCGAGGGCCGAGGTGGAGCTCCCCACGCCCGACACGACGGGCAGGGGGCTCGCGGCACGAAGGCGTGTCGTGAAGTCGGCGAGCGCGGGCACGTCGAGCGGGCCGCGGTAGCAGGTGGGGCCGGTGCTGGCGGGTGCGTAGAGCCATCCCGACGCACCGGCGGCCACGGTGGCGAGACCGGTGTCGGCGAGGTGGCGCGGGACGAGGCGTGGGGTGGAGAGGTTCGCGTCCTTCGCTGCGGCCTGCCAGCGCTCTGCCTGGTCGTCGGGCAGGTCGACGACCATCGCCCCGGCGGCGCCCGCGTCAGCGAGCAGTCGGGCCAGGTGTTCGGGGCCGTGCCGGTGGACTGGATCCCAGTAGGTCATGACGACGGTCGGCCGAAGGCCAGCGGCGTGCTCGACCGCGCGCAGGGCGCGGGCGAGGACGTTTCCGCGGCTCAGGGCGCGGCGGTAGGCGGCTTGGATGACGGGCCCGTCGAGGCCGGCGTCATGGTGGGCGAGGCCGATCTCGAACAGATCGGCGCCATCCCGAGCGATCTGGTCGAGCTGACGGCGCTCGGCGCGGGCCGGATGCAGTCCGGCGGGAACGAACACGCTGAGCGCGCACCGGGGTTGGGCAAGGAGGGCGTGGAGGGAGTCGGTGGCGGCCAGGAGATGCCTTTCTCGGAGGGCGGGCTGTCGCGGCAGGTCAGCGGTGGCGTGGTGCCAGCGTGGGCGGGGACGCTACGGGGGTGGTGGCACTGCCGTGGGCGGCCTGGGCACGGGGCGTGGTGGGCTGGTGGCTGAAGGCGGGGGCCACGCGGTCGAGGGCCTGGGCGATCTGCTGGGCCTGGTCGTGAGCAGTAGCGAGCTGCTCGGCGACATCGGTGGGGAAGCGGTCCCACTGGGCTCGGTACTGGTATCGCTGGATGATCTCGGCGGCGTTGCGCAGCTGCTCGGCGACCTGCCGCAGGACGGCGGTCTTCCGTTCCGGGGCGGTCGCGGTGTGCGTGGCTTGCAGAAGCGAGTCCAGCGCGGTGGGCAGCGACTCGTCGGGCGTGGGAAGGCCGTAGAGGGCGGCGTGCAGTGCCTGGGCGTAGACCGTCACGGGTCCGCCCCGACCGCGGCTGCGGTACTCGATGGGGGCTTGCCGGCGGGCGCCGAAGCTGACGGTCACGTCCCGGGGAGCGGCACCGGGGTGAAGCTGGTCGGCGAGGGCACGGGCGAGATCATGCACGGTGGGGGTGTCGGAGGACGTGGAAGCCTCTCGGATGGCGGTGCCGGATGCGTTGGGGTGGTCAGCGGGTGCGGCGAGGGGCCGATGGTGTGGTTCGTGGACCGGTGGCGGGAGCTGAGCGGCGGCGGGCGCTCGCGGGGATGTCGGCTGGTGTGGGGATGCCCAGGTGGACACGCGCGCTGAGACCGTGGGTGTACGCGTGTGCCTCGGCAGCGGTGATGGCGCTGAGCAGTTGGCGCTCGTCCAGCCCGTCCCGAGTGCGGTAGGACGCGCCGTCTGCTGTGGGGACGAAGCCGTGTTGCTCCAGCAGCAACCGGGCGGCGGTGGTCGAGGCAGTCACGGCAACCGTGCCGTCCCTGACCTGGAAGTGCAGGTCTGGGCCGCCTGCCGGCTGGTCGGGACTCCAGCGGGTGGTCCAGGAAAGGTCGACGAGGTCGTGGGTGTGGGCCAAGAGCCCGTACATCGCCACGCCGGCGCGCTCGTGTACGTCCTGCGCGATGCCTGGAGGCAGCAGGTAGAGCCTGCGGCCGTGGTGTTCACGAGGGAGGAAGCCGGCGTCGGTGAGCAGCCGGTCGGCGTCGCGGATGGGGCGGTTGAGGATGACGAAGGTGTGGCCGTCGTCGGTGGACCCGATGAATACGTCGGGGATGTCCAGGAGTGACACGGTGGTCCAAGGGATTCGGAAGTGCAGGCCGGGAGGAATGGCAGTGCGCTCGCGGCAACGGACGGGTACGTGCAGCCGAGTCAGGGCGTCGTTGTGCCGGGTGAAGTAGCCGGCGAGGAGCAGGAGGTGCTCGGCCGGCCCAGTCGGCTCGTTCATCTGGGGATGACGGGTTTCGGTGAGGCCGGTGTCAGCGGCGGTGTACGACGCGGCCGAGCTGGGCGCCGGCGTGGTGGACGTGTGGGTTCACGGCGGCTCGGTGCACGGGGGTGATGAGCGCGTCGTCCAGGTTCTGCACGAGGTAGGGGACGTCACGGAAGGTGCGCTCGACCGGGGTGGTCGTCGCGAGGTGGGTGAAGAACTGGGCGACGAGCCGCTCGGGGGTGTCCTGGGTGAAGGAGGCGTCCCAGTTGGTGTCGAAGCCGTCGTACACGTGGTGCCGGAAGCGCCACGGGGTGTCTTCCGCCGGAGTGTGCTGCAGGTGGCAGTGGCCGTCGGGCGAGGTGAACGTGTCGTCCTCGCGGTGCCAGTGGTTCAGTTCGGCGATCTGCGCGAGGGGGGTGGTGGTGAGCGGGATCCGGTCGATGTGCCGGTCGTCGCCGAGCAGCTGGGGCAGAGCCTGGGTGACGGCGGCGATGGCCTCGATCGGGGTCTGCCGGGTGAAGCGGGCTTCCCAGTACGGCTCGTGGTGCGCGAGGGACCACCAGTGGCCGTGGGTATGCCGGGAGTTGAAGTTGACGAACAGGCTGCCGTCGGGGCTGTGGACGCTGATGCGTCCGCTTGCGCGATCGTGCTCGCTCGGCCAGCCGAAGAGGTGGACCAGCGGGCCGATCGCATCGGCGAGCCGGTCGATGCCCGCTCCCGCCAGATAGCGCGGGGAGACCAGGACCCGGTCCTGGGGCGCGAAGGGCCTCACCGCCGGGCCTTGTACCGCAGGCGGCAGTGGGCCAGGACTGATCGGGTGCAGCGCGTCGGTGCCGGTGTGCAGGAGACGTCTGGGACGCGTGCGGGCGGGGCCTCGTATCCGTCCACCCGGGCGCGGGGTGGGTCCGGGTGTTGGGCGCGGTTGTGCGAGGTCATGGGCTGCTGTGGGCTCCGATGGGTCAGTTAACGGCTGCGGGCGGCCGTCTTCGCAGCGGTGGGTGCGGGCGCGGGTGTCGTGCCGGGCGCCCTGCGAGTGGGCGGGCTGCTGATGGCTGTGGCCAGCGCGGTGGTGCCGGCGGGAGTGAGGCGGACTCGGTCCTGGAGCGGGCCGCCCACATAGGCGGCAGGCGCGGACTCCGGAACGCGCTCCGCGAGCCCCTTTGCCTCCAACGCCCGCAGTGTGCCCATGAGCACGCGCTCGTCGCGGTAGTGGACGTTTTGCCGTCCTAGGGAGCTGGTGACCACCACGTTCCCGCAGGCGATCTCCCACAGGGCGGTGTGGTGAGCGGCGGTCAGGGTGTGCTCCGGACCGTCGCCTGCTGCCGTCCCCCGGCGGCGTCGGATTTCGTAGGCGAGGGTGTTGGCGCAGCCCATCGCGGCTTCGGGTGCCAAGGCGGTCAGAGTGCGTGCCATCGGGAGCTGCTGGTCCGCGGAGGTACTGCTCAGGAAGGCGAGCTGCTCAAGGCGGACCACTGCGTCCGACAGGTCGGGACTGCGGAAGAGGCGTCCGTCGGTGACCGCTTTGAGGGCGGTGCGGGTCGCAGAAGCGAGTCGCTGGGCGGAGGCGGCGTGGGCGTTGGGCTCGGATGGCGGATGGGCCCGCAGGAGACGGTCGAGCATGTCGTTATGCTGCACGTACTGGTCTGATAGCAGCAACAGGCGCTCAAACCGGCGTCGGCGGGGCGGCCACGTCGAACAGGAAGCCCTCGGGCGGCGTCGTCATCCGCGGCGCCGGGCAGCGAGCACGGGCGGTGTGGAGGGCGCCTTCTGCGGGCTGGGCCTTTGACCCTCGGCGATGAGTTGCCGGTCTTCAGCGCGCGCCGAGAATGAGGCGAGGCGTCGGGAGAGCCGTCGCGCTACGGCGCGATAAGTGGTGGCCGCTTGCTGCATCTCGACACCGGCACGGCGAAGCTGATCACGGCTGGTCGCCGGGGTGGGATCGGCGTCCTCGTACAGCAGGATCTCGGTGCGGTGATGGATGGCGAGGTTGCACAGGGTGGCGGCGAGGGAGATCTGGGAGCAGGCGCCGGCGAGGAGCGCCAGGTTGTTGGCACCGTCCTTCATTGCGGGGTACTGGCTGACCGACAGGTCGTGCACCTGCCGCGTGCACTTCATCGCCAGCTCGTGCACCCGCAGGCTCAGGGGTGCGATCTCTCGGACGGGCTTGGCGATCTCGCCCTCCCGGATGCGTGCCGCCTCCACGGACAGCTCCTTCAGGGCGGGGGCCACCTCGCCGAGAAGGCGGGTGTGTTCGGTCAGGTCGACGGTGTGCAGGACAACTCCGGGAGGACGCGGGGCGGTACGGGGCAAGGTGAGATGGTCGGTCCGTTGCTGTGCAGGAACGGGCTCGGTCACAGGGCTTCCCACAGCAGGCGGGTGACGTGGTCGTTGCCGTGGCCGGCTCGTGGGCGGGCCGGGGTGTGCCATCGGGCGCGGGGCGGCCGGCTGGCGATCACGCGCCACCCGGCGCCGCGCAGGGATGCGCCGCTCTCGCCGTCCTGCGTGTAGGTGATCAGCCGTCGGTAGCCGAGGGCCTTCGCCGCCCGCCACGCGGCACCGTAGAGCAGTGAGTTGGCGTTGCGGGCGCCGTCGCTGGCGGTCCGGGTGACTTACTGATCATTTCAGAATGATGTTCGGAGTCGTCGCAAGCAGATGATGCTGCAGGCGAGTTGGAGCAGTCCGAGGTGGAGGTCGGCTCGTATCTCATAGCGGATCCGCAGGCGCTTGAACTGGTGGAGCCAGGCGAAGGTCCGCTCGACGACCCACCTGGTCCTGCCCAGGCCCGACCCGTGGGCGGTGCCCTTGCGTGCGATCTTCGGCGTGATGCCACGAGCGCGGAGGAGCCGCCGGTACTTGTCGTAGTCGTAGCCGCGGTCGGCGAACAGCCGCCGTGGCCGGTGCCGTGGCCTGCCCACCAGGCCGCGGATGCGGGGGATCGCGTCCAGCAGGGGCATCAGCTGGGTGACGTCATGACGGTTCCCGCCGGTCAACGACGCTGCGAGGGGTGTTCCGTGCCGGTCGGTGATCACGTGGTGCTTGCTGCCTCGGCGGCTGCGGTCGACCGGCGAAGGTCCGGTGTGAGCCCCCTTTCAGGGCCCGGACGTGCGAGCCGTCGACCGCGGCGTCCTCCATGTCCAACAGTCCGGCCTTGCGGAGTTCCGTGAGGAGGGTCGCGTGGAGGCGGGGCCAGACGCCGGCCTCGGTCCAGTCCCGCAGGCGCCGCCAGCACGTCACCCCGCTGCAGCCGATCGTCTCGGTCGGCACGTCCGCCCAGGTCACGCCCGTGCGCAGCACGTAGACGATCCCGCGCAGAGCCGCACGGTCATCCGCCGGCAGCCGACCCGGATACCGCCGACGCCGCGGCGGACGAGGAGGGAGCAGCGGAGCGACACGATCCCACAGAGCATCAGGCACAAGATCATCCGACACACACGGAACTCTGCCGCCCACCAGCCCAACTGCCAAGCCTGTGAGCCAAACTCATTCTGAAATGATCAGTTAGAGGGTGCGCCGTCGTCCAGGTGACGGGCCACCGGCCTGCCGACGATGGCCACGGCGCGCAGCGTGCCCCTCTCGTCGGCGGCGCCGACCGCGAAGATCTGTCCTGCGGGCGGCGGGTGGTGACGGTGCCAGGTGCGCACGAAGTCCTTCGCCTCACGGGAGCGGACCGGCACCAGGTGCAGCGGTATGTCGCTCACGCGGCCGTCCCGAAGTCGGACTGTGTCGGCGCGTGCTTCGCGACGGCGCGAGCCGTGATCGCCTTCGACGCGCGAGCGGACGCCGCGGACAGTTCCCCGGCTCCTGGCTCTCGGTACCACGGCCGCAGGTCGAGCATCGCGGCCCGCATGCCGGTGGCGAAGCACAGGGCGGTGCCCTTGGGCAGGGCGCGGATCGCGTCGGCGGGCAGGATCCGTTCCTGCCGCATCGACACCGACGTGCTCTTGCCGGACTCCGAGTGCGAGGTTGATGTGGTCTCCACGTCGTGGTCGCCGATCAGGCGGGAGAGCTTGTCGGCGAAGTCGGGGTCGTCGATGCCGGAGCCGATGACCTTGACGGTCGAGGCGGACCACATGGCGTCCATGCCCGCGTCTCCCCAGACCTTCTGGCCCTGGCGGTACGACTGGAGGACGGTGATCGGGATAATGCCGCGGGAGCCGAGGTGGGAGTACAGGTCCGGCAGGTCGCTGATCTTGCACACGTTGGCGGCCTC
This sequence comes from Streptomyces sp. AHA2, assembly GCF_036857595.1. NCBI lineage: Bacteria > Bacillati > Actinomycetota > Actinomycetes > Kitasatosporales > Streptomycetaceae > Streptomyces > Streptomyces sp. AHA2. The sequence goes on along the minus strand of NZ_JAUQWJ010000008.1, from coordinate 289,725 downwards.
GTCGAGGATCGCCAGCATGGGCGGGTCCAGGCGTCCGCCGGCGCGTTCGGCCTGGGCGGTCGCCGCGCGCATCACGGAGTCCGCGCACGCGGCGATCAATGCCGAGGCCCCGCCGCCGCCGTCCTTGCTCAGCAGGAACAGCGTGTCGGTGGAGGTAACGAACTCCGACGGGCGGAACTCGGGAACGTCCTTCTGCGGGGTGACCCAGGCGGCGATCTCGTTGTTCAGCAGTGCGGCGGCGTACTGGCGGGCGGTCTCGTAGATGCCGTCGCGGGTCTCCGGGGGGCCCTCGACGGTGCCCTTGAGCTGGGCTGCGACGGCGGCGAAGTCGTGGTCGCGGAGGATGTCGAGCGGGGTGCGGTCGGCGGGGAAGGCGAGCCACTGCATGATGTCGGTGATCGGCCGCTCGTCGAGCGCTGCGGCCAGCAGCAGTTGCGAGAGGATGTTGCTGCCGGCCTTGGACCAGAAGTCGCCCTGCTGGGAGGCGTCCACCGAGGCGGCGAGGAAGTGGCCGGCGAGCCGGTTCGCTCCGTCCAGGGTTTTCGCGATGGCGAGGGGGTTCCACCACATCTCGCGTGCGGCGTGCGCGATCTGCTGTGGGTCCATGGTCCACACCTGCCCGACGCGGGAGCGGGCCTCGTATGTGGCGGTGAAGGCGTCACCTGCGGCCTTGTTCGAGGTCAGCAGGACGGGACCGGGCGCGGCGAGCATCGAGGGGATGGCGAGCGAGGTGGTCTTGCCCGAGCGGGGCGCCATGATGGCGACGGCCACATCCTCATAGCCCATGCGCACCTCGTGCCGGGTGTGCTGCAGGTTACCCAGGAGGATGCCGGTGTCGCGGGCTTCGATGTGCTTGGCGTCCTTGAGGCTCGGGCGCAGCGAGCGGGCCTTGTCGGTGATCGCCTTGGCCATCAAGGGCTCGATGTCCCGGGCCTTGGCCATGCCGGTGATCTTCTTCCGGCCGCCGCCGCGGTTCTTGTGCCGGAACCACAGGGCGACCGCCGTCCCCCCGAGAGCCAGGAGGAGCAGAACGGGAACGATGCGTGCCCCGATGAGCAGGGACGTTTCTCCCAGAGCGGGCCAGACCTGCTCGGGGTGGAGCAAGGCGTTGGTCGGCTGGTAGGGGGCCCAGCTGGTGCCGGTGAGGTAGGCGGTGATGTTGCCGCACAGCCAGGCTAGGTGGGACAGGGGGACGACGACGGCGAGCACGCCGAGCAGGAGGCGCAGGACGAGGTCGTATCCGTCGGTGTTGCTGCTGGAGGAGGAGGGGGGCAAGGGCTATGAGCTTCCGGGCGGGGACGGAGGGATCAGCGCTGGCGGTGGCGCTCGGCCTGCGGCCGTTGCGGAGGATGCGTACTGGTCGTCGGCGGGCCGGATCGGCGTGCGGCGAGGGAGCGGATGCGTTCTTCCAGGGCGCCGGCGACCTGCGTGGCCGCTACTTCCCGGTGCCAGCGGGTGATGAAGTCCGGGCTGCGAGTTGGGAGGCTGGAGGGACTGGCGGTGCGCGGCACCGGTCGGGGGTCGGTGAGCGCGGTGGTGAACGCGATGATCAGGTGGGGTGGGGTGTGCTCGCTGAAGTGGGCTTGCCACAACAGAGTCCGGAAGTCGCGGAGGGCGGTGTCGACCCACCAGGCCCTGGTTGTCTCGTCGGCCTCGACGCGGACGGTGCCGTCGGGTGAGGCGAGCCGGTGGTGGTTGTAGGCCGGAATCCAGCCTGCTTTGAGAAGCGGCTCCTGCGGATCCCAGTTGTCTGCTGGATCGGCCGTGGGATCGGTCAGCGCATCGGTGAACGTCGCAATCATTTCTACGGGGGTGCGGGCATCGAAGCTGGCGAACCAGGCGGGCCGGTCCGGCGCGGGGGCGTGCTGCAGAGTCCACCACCGTCCGTCGGGGTCGGGCTCCAGCCGCAGGAGGGCCTTCTGGTCGGGGCTGGAAAGCAGCACGCGGGGTATCAGGGGGTCGTGACCGTAGCTCCAGCCGCAGGCACGGTGGAGAGGGACGGTGACCCAGGCGGGGTCACCGCCGCCGGCCAGGTGGCGCGGGGCGATGTAGTCGATGTCGACGTTGGCGGGGCGGTCGGGCATGGTCACCGTCCCCTCGCGCCGTGTCCGCTGCGCCGGGACGTCAGGGCGGGAATCTGCGGGCCCTTCGGCCGGGACGGTGCTCGGCGTGCGGCGGCCTGGATGTCGAGGACGACGCGGCCGTGGCAGGCCCAGTCGTCCAGGTAGCTCCAGCACTCAGCGTAATGCTCGTCCAGCACGTCGACATACGCTGCGCTGCCCGGTCCGGTGCCCTCGGGGAGCTGGGCCCTGGTCTCTTGCCACCGGGAGTCCAGGGCGTCGAGGTGGCTCAGTGCCTCCTCCAGGATGGTCAGCTGCCCGGGCCAGGTGGCCCGCGTGAGGTGTGCGGGCAGGTGCTGGAGCTGTAGCCGGGCGGTGGCCAGCAATTGGCGGGCACCGGGGCGGATACTGGCGAACGCTGCGGCGGTGTCTGCGTCCCGGATGGCGGCCCGGCGGCCGTAGGCGTCCTGGTCGAAGGGCCAGCCGTCCAGGTCCGTGTTGAACTCGGTGAAGGCGTCCCAGGACGCCAGGATCCGTTCACTGTGGCGCAGGTAGCGGTTGAGGCGCCGCAGAGAGGTGCGGCGGCCGTGGTTCGTGGTGCGGGAGATGAGAGCATCCTTTTAAGGTCAGCGGCGGGCGGCCGGCTGGACGGCGGTCGTGGGCGCCGGGGGTGTCGCGGGGGCGGTCTGCTGACGGCGCACGGCGCGGGCCTGTGCGCGGATCGTCTTCACCCGGGCGGTGTGCGCGTCGACTACCTGCTGCGGGCGCAGCGGGCTCGGCTCTTTGACGGCGCTGTAGTGGGCGGTGCGGTCGAACATGCCGCGCTGCAGCGGGCTCTGGCCGGCCAGCGCGCCCAGGAAGGCACCGGCGAGGCGATCGGGGACGTGCTCGTCGAGGAAGGCGTGCCAGATCCGCGGGCCCGGGAATGATTCGTCGCTGCTTGTCCTGACCTCGATGTGCCAGGACGGCTGTTCATGGAACTCACTCATGGGGCGGTGTTCGATCCGGCACAGCGAGTCCGGAGAGAGCGCTTCCCCGGCATCCTCGTACTGCCAGCCTGCGCTGGTCACGGGCTGCCAGGGGTCCGGTTGCGATGAGGGCGGTGTGATGAGGGCGTCGGTGAGGCCGGCGAGGACCTCGGCCGGCACGAGTTCACCGAACTCGGCGTACCAGCCGTGTTCGTTGTCGCCGTGGGCGGCCCGCAGCCGCCACCAGGCGGAGGTGGCGGACTGCGGGTCGAACTGCAGGCGGTAGCGGTGATCGGGGCTGGCCATCACGATCTCGGCGCTGAGCGGGTCGGTGACCGTGGCCCATCCGGCCGCGGCCAGGCCGTGGGTGACGTGGCGGGCGTCGCCCGGACCGGCGAGGTGGCGAGGGCTGGTGTCGAAGGGGATCTGCCCGGCGTGCTGGTCGGCGAAGGCGTCGAGCTGGCGTTCGCTCAACGGCACCGGCTGCACCCCTGCTCGCTCTCGGCGTCGTCGCGCAGCGCGCGCAGCTCGTCGAGGACGTAGTGGAGGGTGTGCTGGTCGGTCTGCTCCCAGGCGGCGGAGCGCAGCTCGGCGATCAGGACGTTGACGTGCGCGGTGCGTGGGATGGCCTGGTGTTCCTGGATGGTGCGGGCGAGGGCACGCAGGGTGTCGGCGAGCTGGACGGGCAGGCCCGTGTACTCGTCGAGGAGCGGCTCGACGAGGGCGAGGGCTTCGGCGGGGTCGGGATTCTCGCGCAGGTACTCGGTGACGTCCGACAGCGTTTCGGTCAGGGTGCGCAGGGTTTCCGGGGTGGGGGCAGGCATCGGGCTCCTTCAGATGGGGATGGAGATCAGCGGCGGGTCCGGGCACCGCCGGCCGGGGCGTAGGGACGGGCGGTGGTGCGGGGCCGGGCGCTTCGGGCGCTGTTGCGGGCCCAGGTGGCGGCGCGGGCAGCTGTAATCCGGGCCTGCTGCCAGGCGCTGAGCTGGGAGGGCTTGACGGAGACCGACCAGGTCCGGATCTGGGCGCTGTGCGGGACACGTCCGCGTGGGCGCATCACCGGGTCCGGGCCGGCAAGCTCGGTGGAGAAGGCTTGGACCAGGTGCATCGGCGTGTTCGGCGTGAAGTGGGCAGTCCAGCCGTTGCCCTGCTTGTCCTGTGCTCCGGTCCACCACATCGCCGAGCCGTCGGCGCCCTGGTGGTACTGCATCCACGCGGTGCCGTCGGGGCTGGTCGCCATATAGTCCTGGCCCTCGAACCGCGTGTGCCAGTTCTGCTCCTGCAGAGGCGCCCAGACGTTGGGGGCGTGTGCGGAGCGGGGGCGGGTGAGGCCGTCGGTCAGACCGGAGACGATCTCCACCGGAGTCTGCCGGCCCAGGTGCGCGGACCACTCGGCGTTCGCCCCGTTTGCCCGGCCGTGGATGGTCCATCCACCGGGGAGGATGTAGGGGTCGTAGGCGACGCGGACGGTGCGGTCCGGGCTCTCCATGAGCAGCGGGCCGTCCTTCTTGGACTTGTCCCGCCAGCCCGAGGCGCGCAGGAACTCCGAGACGTGCCGGACGTCGCCGCCGCCGGCCAGGGCACGGGGCTGGACGAGGTAGTGCTGCTCGGCTTGCTCGTCCGGCCCCCAGCCCTGCCACTGCTTCTTCTTCACCGGCGCCGCCGTACGACGAGCGGGGCAGGAGCCGGAGACTTCGCCGCGCTGGTGGCCGGTCGGGTGCCGAGGTGCTGGAGGAGGTCCTGGTGCTCGTCCAGGTCCAGGCTGATGTCGTGCAGTTCGTTGGCGGCACGGCCCAAGGCGAGCCATACCTCCGCTGGCAGGGCGCCTCGTTCCGCCTCGCTCTTGGCGAAGTGGCTGCCGGTGATGACGAGGTGAGTGACGCCGCCGAGGACTCCGTTGTCCGGGTCGAGGACGCGGGCTATGACCTGCGCTGCCAGGGGCGGGGGAAGCTGAGAGAGGTGGTCGGAGAGCTGGCCGAGCTGGCGGGTGATCTCGTCGGCCAGTGCCACCGGGTAGGGGGCGGGGTGGGACATGCTCCTCCGGGTGCGTGGACGTTCAGTGGTGGTGGCGCTGCCCGACGCGTTGCGCCTCGATGAGGGCGGCCTCCGGGCGGGCGCCGGCAGGTGGGGCGGCGCGGTCGGGGCCGGCCGTGATGCAGGCGCGTAGATAGCGGCGGAACAGGGCGGTTGCGAGCCGGGGTTTGAGCCGATGGCTGATCGGTGCGGGTGTGCGTTCTGCTACGGGTTTCTCCGTGGAATCGGGCGGGGGGTGGGCGGCCCCGGCCGATGTGCCGGGGCCGCCCGTGCTTACGGGGTGCGGCGGGCCGGTGCGGGGCGCGAGGGGGAACTGGCGGGCGCCGGTTGCTGCGGGGCGGGTCGGGCCGCGCGCGCCCGGAGGCGGTGCACGGCCTGCTGGTAGAGGGCCTCGTCGAACACCTCGGGGTCGCAGTTGATCGTGTATCCGGCCATGAGCAGGGCGGGGATGGCGCGGTTCGCCAGGTGTTTCTGCTCCTCGGCACCGAGGTGATCGGGCACGGTGTGCCAGATGTAAAGCGGCTCGCCTGGGGGGTATTCGTGGCGTTCAAGGCCGAGCTGTTCCAGCAGGTCGTGGAGGCCGGCGGGGGCGCCGGTGGGGGTGTCGGCGTGGATGGCGGTCGTCAGGGCCTTGATGTAGATCTCGGCGTCTGTGCCGTACTCGTCGGCCAGATTGGCCATACGTTTCTTCTCCGGGGTCAGCGGCGGCGGGCAACCGGGGACTGTGCACGGCCCGCTGCCGGTGTCGGGGCCGGTGCGGTCGCTGGCGGCTGCGCCGGGCGGGCGGCGTGGTTGCGGGCGCGCAGGATGACGCGGGCGGCTTCGCTCAGGGAGTTGGCCGTGCTACCGAGCCGTGCGATGGGCTCGGGTTCCTCGCCAGGCGCGGCGCCGTGGAGATCACTGGCAGTGATCCAGGCGCGGACGATCACTTCTCTGGTCAGGGGCAGCAGCCCGTGCACGGGCGCAGCGACCTCGGTCAGGACCTCGGCCACCTCGCTACTGGTCTCGGCGGCCGAGACCCGTTCGGCGAGTCGGGTGAGGTAGCGCAGGGCTGCGTCACGGTCGCCGTCGGGGGCGGCCAGCATGTTCAGGGCGGGGTCGAGGTGGACGCTGTGGCCGGCGGCGAGCAGGGCGTGCGAGGCGCCGGTCGCCTTCAGGCGCTGCTGCTCGATGGGCAGGCCGTGCGGAAGACGGTGGTAGTCACCGCGGGGTCCGGGAGAGGTGAGGAAGCCGCCGGTCCGCTGAAGGATGTCTGCTGCCTGCTCGGTGCCGCCGATGGCCACGACCAGGCCGGTGCGGGGGTCCTTGGTGATGGTGACGTACTCCAGGACCCAGAAGTCGGGCTCCGTCTGGTTCATCGCGTCCTGGCGGTGGGTGTGCGGGCGCCGGCGGGGGCCGGCGGCACGGAGGCCAGGGCGGAGGTGGGCGCGTGGCGTCCGGCGGGGTGCTGGAGGGCGGTGCCGATGCCGAGCGCGTCGAGCTGCGGGCCGATCTCGCGCAGGGCGTGGGCGTGGGCCTGGGTGTCGTCGCCACTCAGGCGGTAGATGCCGCTGTGCGGGTCCTGGATGAAGCCGTGGGCGGCGAGGATGGTGCCGGCCCGGTCGTCGGCGGGGGCGGTGGCGACGCTGCCGTCCGGCTGCCAGGTCAGGACGACCCGGTCCGGCTGGGAGGGCTGGATGCCGTCCAGGGCGTTGTGCCGGACCTGGGCGAGCGCACGGTCGTAACGGGCGAGTAGATCGCCGGCGACCTGCTCGGCACCGAGGAACGGGTCGTCGGTCAGGGCGATGCCGTTGGGCTCGGGGACGCCGCGGTACGCCTCGTCCGGCAGGGCGTGCGGGGCGACGGCGGCGAGGAGGAAGCCGTCGCGTTCGTCGTGCCGGTCGATCAGGACGAGCTGGGCGCCGTCGGGGCGGCTGAGGACGGCGGCCTGCTGCAGGGGGTGTTCGGCCAGGGAGGCGGCGACCAGGTCCAGGTCCCAGATGCGGTCGGTGAGTTCGGCGAGGTCGTCCTTGGCGTCGCCCGTCAGGTGGGTGCTGGTCCAGGTGTCGGGGAGTTCGCCGGCGAGGACGTCGGCGTAAGAGGCAAGGCGCTCGGAGTTGACGTGGTCGTGCATGGTGTCCTTGGGCAGTTGCAGGGGCGTTAGCGGCGCAGGCGGGTGGCACCGACGGGCGGCGGTGCCGGGGCTGGCTGTGCACGCGGCGGGGGCGGGCAGGCGCACACCGCGGAGCGTTCGGGCTCGTGGTCGGGGACCTGCTCGGTGCAGGCGCGGCGGCCGGGGTGAGGGGCGTGCCGGTCGGCCAGCCGTCCGCGGGTGTGCGCGAGGTCGGAGCGGATGACGCGGACGTAGGTGTCGGCGAGGTAGCGCAGGCGCCCGGCGGTGTACGGGTCGCTCGCGTTGCCGAGGCCGTCGAAGAACTCCGCCAGGGCGCCGAGGATTTCCTCGAACCCGGCGAGGATGCCGTCGTGGGGAGCGGTGAGTTCGGTGAGTATGTCGGCTGCCTCGGCGGTGTCGGTGGCCTCGCGCAGGCGTTCGGCGAGGTGGGAGACCGAGGCGCCGAGCGTGGGATAGGCCGCGGGGCGGGCTTCGGTGTCGAAGGGCTCGTCGCAGTCGACGTGGTACCCGGCGGCCCGCAGGCGCCCTACGGCATCGGTGGCGAGACGGGACTCCTCGTCCTCGGTCAGGCCGGCGGGGGCGCGGTGGTAGCTCTCGTGGAGGCGGACGACCGCGACGAATCCCGCGCGCTGGAGAATGCTGTGTGCCTCAGCGTCGCCCCCGCGGGCGAGGAGTTCGCCGGAGTGGGGGTCACGGCGGATGTCCAGGAAGCGGCCGGTGGTGCGGGGCAAAGAGACGTTTCTCCTACGGAGATCGGTGGGTGGTGCGCCGGGCCGCGGTCGGTGCGGCGGCGGCCCGGGGCTGGGCCAGATGGGTGGCGGTGGCGTCCAGGTCCTGCTGAATCGCGTGGAGGCGGCGGGCGATCAGCTCCAGACGGTGCGTCGTGTCCGTGCCGGAAGCCCCCGGTTGGCGGGCGATCCGGTAAGCGGTGTGCTCGACCAGTCCGCGGACCGTGGCCAGCGGGCCGGCCTGTTCGTCGGCGAGCTGCGTGAGGACGCCGGCGAGCTGCGCCGATGCGGTCGGGACCGTACGGGCAGCGGACAACTGCGTGGTGCCGGTGCGGACGGGGATCAGGTTCAGGTCCTGCTCGATGCGGCGTGCTTCGTCCGCAAGCCGTCGCAGGATGTCGGCGGGAAGGGTGCGCCAGGTGCCGTCGAGGTGGATCAGGTTGGCGATCAGATCCAGACGTCCGGGCTGGCCCTGGACAGCGATCCACCGCCAGCCGTGCTCTGCGGCGCTGGGTACCTCGATACCGGCGGCCCGTGCGAACCGGTGGGCGGTTTCGGACCACTCGGGGCCGGTCAGCTCCCGGTCGTCCGGATGGAGCCGGACGTCGAGATGGAGGATCGCGTGCCGGTCGTCGTCCGGGCTGGCGGCGAACGGGTGTTCCATGTAGGGATCTTCGAGGTGCTCGGCCCACTCAACCGATGTCCAGGTCCTCTGCTCGTCGTCCGGGGTGTAGTAGTCCAGGCCCGGCCAGTGGGCGACCACGGTGTACTCCGTCAGGCCCTCGTTCGGGGAAAGGGGCCGCCCGAGCGCCTCGGCCAGCGGCTCGCGCGGCGAGTGGGCCCTTGGGTGCAGGCGGGGGATCACGACGTCGCCCCGCTCGACGTGCGGTTGGGTGACCGGTGCTGATGAAGGTCGCGGGCTGCACAGAGCAGCGAGCGCTCGCGGACCAGGTCGGTGTGAACCGAGATGTCTCCCGGCGGAAGACAGTCGATCGCCCTGTCGATGGCGCTCAGCCCCTCGTCGTACCGGCCCAGCCGGCGCAGGGCACCCGCCGTGCGGAAGAGGACGATCGGGTCGGTGCCGGTGGCGAGGGCGGGCCGGGAGCTGAGGGCCAGGAGACGCTCCGCACCCTGGTCCAGGTCCTGGCCGAGCCACAGACCGTGCAGCAGGACGTGCAGTGTCTTGGGGTGCTCCTCGGCCGTGGCGAGGACCTCGTCCATGACCGTCAGGCCCTCGGGGCGGGACTGGCCAAGCAGCGCGAAGGCGTACAGGGCGCGGGTGTAGCAGTCCAGCGGCTGACGCGCGGTCTGCGCGAGCTGTTCGACGAGGCGCTGGAGGGTGGGGCAGCGGAAGTCGAACCGAAGGGCACTCAGGTACAGATGCGCCAAGGTGCGGGTGGTGATCGGATCGCGGTTCGTTGCGAGGACTTCCTCCGGGGACAGCAGGCCCAGGACGCTGCGGCCAGCTGACCGTGCCGCCCAGGCGGCGTCTGCGCACACCTCGGCTGAGGTTTTCCAGTCGGCCCGGATGCCGTGGAGGTCTTCGGCCAGGTGCAGCGGCCAGGACGGATCGTCCGGAGTTGCGGTGGCTCGGGCCCTGGCCTTGTGGAGCCCGGCACGGTCGGCGCGGTTCGTGGGGGGAGTCACCGGCCGCCCCTGGTGTCTGCGGTGTGCACGAGCTGGCCCAGGGCGGTGGTGGTGTACCAGCCACAGTCGATCAGCTCGTCGCGGCCGGCGAACCGTTTCAGGAGGGTGTCTTCCATGGCCCGCAGGTAGATCAGGCAGTCCGGGCAGCGGCGCGAGAGGTGCACGAGGTAGCGGGGGTGAGCGGTGACGTAGGACTGGGCACCGCCGGTGAGATCACGCAGTCGCCATCCGTCCTCGTCGGTGGGGGTGCCAGGAGGGGGCGACGATGCGCATGGAGTCTCCCCACAGTTCCCCGCCGACCACACCCTTGAGGACGACGACGGTGTCCCCGGTCTGAAAGTGGGCGTGGGTGATATCTCGTGTGGGAGTGAGCGGGTCGGGGGTGAGGGCGGTGACGGGGGTGGGTTGATGGTCCCAGGACGGAGGGAGCACGCGGTTCCTTCCACGCGATGGCTGGCGGGGTGGGAGCATCAATAGTCCGGAGGAACGCCGGTTTGGCTAACCGGCGTTTCCCGGCTATGTTGCCCCGCCGTCAGCGGAACGGGTTCTCCGTCCCGCGGTCCGCCTCGGTGGCTGCGTCGAGGAGTTCGAGCAGGTCAGTGCCTTCGGAGTCGCGCTGGTCGATCCACCATCCGGCACGGGTTATGGAGCGGGCCTTCTCCTCCAGCTCCGCCCAGTCCGCCTCGTCCCAACTGCCCTCTATGACCAGGGCGGTGTGCGCGGCCGTCATCAGCTGGTGGCGGGAGCGCTCACCCCAGTCCAGGGCCTTGGCCGGGCCCTCCAGGGGCGGCATGTCGAACTGCTTGGCCCAGGTGGCGGCTGCCTCCTGCTCCTCGGCGCGCTTCTCCGCGAGCCACTTTTCCTTGGACGCGGAGTCGGCGTCGCGCGCCGCTTTCCAGCAGTCGGTGCAGTCCTTCGACGCGAGCCAACGGGCGAAGCCGGCTCGCTTGTCGGCGGGGCGGTTGGACAGGTCGTGAACTACCCGGTGGGAGCAGGCGTGCTCCACGGTCCAGTGCGTACTTACCCCCGGGGAATTGCGTTTGATGGGCGTTACGTTCGAGGTCGGGCTGCTGGTCTGGGACTTCAAATCGAGTGCCTTTCGTCGACGGTTGGGGTTGCACGAGTCATGCGGCGGACGGGGATGGACTGGAGTGCTTGGCGGTGGTCTCGGGACGCATTCGCCTTCTGCGTCGTCTCAGCGGGTCCTGCGGATGGCGTCTGTGGCCGCCTTGGCGATGGCGGCGGGAGCGCTGGAGGGCTGGGGCAGGTGCAGCAAGGTGGTCCCCGGCAAGTGGCGGGATTCCGCGGTGAGGGTGAGCTGGAGTACGGCGCAGCCGGCGGTCGTGAGCTGCTTGACGCGGGTGACGGCTTGAGCGGTTTCGTCGCTGCCGTAGTGGGCGTCGGTGACGATCACGAGGAGGCGGCCGGCGCCGGGGCGGCTGAGTTCGAGGCCATGGTCGAGGGCGTCGATGGCGTTTGCGAGGTTGTGGTGGCCGCCGTTGGCATCGAACGTCGTCACGCGCTCTGGTGCTCGGTGGGTGGGTCGGGTCAGTGCGGTCAGGTGCCTGTCGTAGGCGATGGTGGCGGTGCGGGAGTCGGGGTCGGTCAGGGCTGCTGCGCGTGCCACGATCCAGGCAGCGGACGCGACGGGCTTGCAGGCGGCACGCATGGAGCCGGAGACGTCGACGGCGATCCCCACACGCAGTGGTGGGGTGGGGGAGTTCCTGCGGCGGGTGTGGGTGAACGGTTCCGCTGTGGGGACCGACCCGGCCGCGCGCTGAGCGTCGCGGGCGAGGGCCGCGCGCATGTTGAGGCGGCCGGGCGGGGTGGGGCTGGTGGTCCGCTCCTCGGTCCGCTCGCGGTAGGCGGCGGCACGCAGGGCGCGGCTCAGGCGCGCGGCGGCACTCTGCTCGGCGGCGGTGGGCCTGCGGGTGCCGGTGACGGGGTTGCTGGAGGGTGCCGGTGTGCCGTCGGGGTTGACGGTGGTGCTGCGGGCGTTGAAGACCGACTTGGCGGTGGCGGCGGCTTTGCGTCGCTGGCGGGCTCGCTGGGCGCGGTCCTGAGCCTGCGCCGTGGAGCGTGCGGCGATGGCGTTGGTGGTTGCGGCCTGTGCCGCGAGGTCGGCCGCGTCGGTGGCTGCCGTGCTGTCCATGACGACCCCCACGGCACCGGACAGCAGATCGGTGAGGTTGTCCGGTACGGGCAGGGCGGGGGCCGCGGTGTCCAGAGCGTCGCACCATTGTTGACCGTGCGCGAGCATGGTCGTGGCGTCGTGGTCGGCGCACTGGTGGGCTGCGGTCCAGATGCGGGTGAGGGTGGCCATCAGGTTGGCGCCCAGCACCTTTTCGCACAGATCGGCGACGGCCCGGGTCTCGCCGGCGTCGAGGATGCCGACGTCGCGGCGGCCGAGGATCAGGGCGGCCACGGCGGCGGCCTGCTCGATGCCCTGGAGGGTGGGGTGCGCGATGTCGGGCATGACCAGGGTCCGGGCACTGGTGCGCAGGTACGTGCGGTCCGTGGGCCGCGTGATCAGGTGCGCGCCCTCGACACGGCTCTCCTCCAGCAGGAGCGCGGCCTCGACGACGCGGGGGTTGGCTCCGGCAGGCTGTGTCCAGACGGAGTGGGCCGCGTGCGCGGCCTCGTGGACGAACACGCCCCAGGCGGCGGGATACCGCTCCTCGTCGCCCACGGTCCGCGGATGGATCTCGTGGGGCTGGAGGGGTGCGAACAGGCGGGCGTCGAACTCGACCTCGCCCAGCGTGGGGAAGAACGCGGCCGGTGCGCCGCTGCGCGTGCCGGGGCGGCAGGTGACGAGGAGGTCCTGGCGGCCGGAGAGGGCGACCAGCCGGTCGCCGAGTTCGGCTCCCACGCGCAGCCACGCGGCCGGGGAGGAGCGGGGTTGTGCGGGCGGGGCGCCGTCGTCGTCCCAGCGCGCGAGGTCGGCGTCGTCTTCCGGCGTGGACTGGATGTGGTGGTGGGCACTCATCGCGGGCGGCCCCGGTGTGCGGAACGGGTGCTGCCCGGAGGCTGCCGGGCGGCTGAGGCGGGGAGCTGCTTGCCGAGGGTGAGAGGTGCGATCTTCTTGATGCCGACAGCCTTCGTGACGGCGTCGGCGACGGCGTCGCGATCCTCCACAGGAGCGATGCCGACGAGGTTCGCGAGCGCGGCTTTGGTGCCGAGGACGGCCTCGGTCTTCTGGTAGCTGAGCAGTTCCCGCAGTTGGGGGGCCCAGCCCAGCTCGCCGAGTTCGACCTGCTGGGCGAGGTGTCGGGCGACCCGGACCACCCGGGCATCGATCCTCAAGGCCAGGGCGAGGTCGTAGTCCGTGCCGATCTGGATCTGCACGCTGAACCGGCTCGCGAGCGCCTCCGTCAACACCGCCCCGTGGACGCCGGGATTGTGGCCCGCCACCACGTAGAAGCCCGGCTCGGCCTTGATGGTCTCGCCCTTGTGGGCCTTGACCTGGATCTGCCGGCGCCCGTCCATCGCGGGATACAGCGCCGCCAGGACCTTCGGTGAGATCAGGGTGGCATCGTCGATCAACAGGGCGCGGCCCTCGGTCATCGCGGTGACCAGCGGACCGTACTGGAAGACGTAGGCTCCCGCGTCGTCCTGTGTGTACTCGCCGATCAAGTCGCCGACCGTGGTGTCGCCGTCACCGGCGACGGTGAGCAGCTCCGGGAACGCCGCCTCGACCAAACTCGTCTTGCCGGTGCCCGGAGGGCCGTAGAGCAGTACCGGCACGTCGGCGTCGCGCAAGCGGTTCAACGCCTCGACGTCGGGCAGATCGGCCAGCTCCCGGGGGTGGTAGAGCTGGCCCCCCGCGCGGCGGATCGGGCCGGTCTGCTTGGGCGCGGCTGCTGCGGTGTAGGTCGTACGGGTCGTGGCCGCCTGGGCGCGGGGAGAGTGGGTGCCCGGTGGGCTGATCACAGCCCTCTGCGCGGCTGCGGCAGTTTTCGCGTTCGCGCGGAACTGCGGTTGCCCGGTCCCGCTTTGGTCGGCCTCGCCGCGTCGCACCAGGGTGAGGGCGGCGTTGCGGACGGCGCCATGGGAGTGGCCCAGCTGCCTGGCCATGTCCCCTATGGTGAGCTTGTCCGCCGGCCGGTCGGCCAGCAGTCGGGCCACCTTGGCCCGTAGTTCGCCGCCCTTGGTGCGCGCTGATCTGGTAGGCCCGGGTGTGGTCAAAACGAGAACCCTTCAGCAGGTGTGGGTGGGGCGGGGTGGGCGATGCGCTAAAGAGGCCGGCCGCTCTCGGAGGGGATCACGGGCTGTGCCGACATCGGCGACCGGGCCAACCGGGGCGTACCGTCGGCGCTCACCGGCCGGCCGAGGGCTCGGTCCAGGGGCACGGGACGGCCGGCGACGAGCAGCTGGCTGGTTGCAGGGCAGCCCCGTGCGCCTGCTCCGTACCGAGTTCCGTCACTCGGCAGGCGCAGCCGGGCGTCTCTTCGAAGCCGTCCTGGAGCAGGATTCGCCGGGCGGCGGCGTTGTAGCCGGTGGTGGTGATCTCGCCGGTGATGGTGTGCCGGATCGGCATGAACGGCTCTGCTGCTGCTTCGGGCAAAGCGGATCTCCTATCGGTGGCGGGCCGTCGTGCTGGCGCGGGGCGGCGGCGCGGGCGGTGTGGTGTCCACGGCCGGGCGCGGGCGGGTGCGCAGCACGGGGGTGCGGTGCGGAGGCAGGACGGCGACGGTCGCACCGAGGTCCTCGGCTGCCTCTTCGACTTCGCGGGTGAGGAACTCGATCTGCCGTCCCAGCGCTGAGAGGCGGGCGGCGATCTGGCGGCCCTGCACGGTCTCCAGGGCGCTGGCGAACTGGCTGGTCGTCTCCAGAAGTTCTTGCAGGCGGACCATCGGGCCGGCGGCGTAACCGCGCTGGACAGCTCCCAGAAGAGCATTCGATGCGTCACCGGCACTGTGGCCTTCGACGACGTCGCGGATGAGGTCCTGCAGGGACAGCTCCGGGGCCGGAGCCGGACGGTTGAACCGGGAGATGTCCGAGCGCAGCACACCGGGCGGAACCGGAGCGGGCAGGGCCTTGCCTGCCTCGTACTCGTGGGCGAAGTGCCCGATCACCTGCCAGCCCGGTACGCCCGGGTCGCCGCGCAGCGCGACCACTGTGGAGTCGTCGTCCTCGACCAGGTAAGCGAGGGTGATCGGCTGTCCGTCGGCGGCATACCACGACTCGGTCAGCTCCAGCGCACCACGTATCTGTGCGGCCCGGGCCCTGTCGGTCCACAGTTGCTGTTCCTCGTCGGTCAGCGGAGCCTGGTGGTGCCGGCCGTCGCGCTGGTCGGCGAGGTTGCTGGCGATCGGGCTGTGGTCCGCCCAGGCAGTGAGGTGCGGCCACAGAGCCGCGTGCTGAGCACGTTCGGCTGGAGAGCCGGGCGCGGCCGGCCGGTCGAGGGCCCGGCGGATCTCGGCGGCGGACGATGCCAGGCCGTCCAGGACGGCCCGCCACCCGGTCAGGTGCCGGGCGGGCGGCAAATCGTCGAGCGCGAGTCGGGCGGCATCGAGGAGAGCCTCGGCGTGCGGAGCGAGGTGGGTGACGTACGCCTCCACCGCCGCCTTGTCGCGGTGGGCTCGTGCGGCTGCGGCGGCGTCTGCGTAGACGGTGCGGCCGTGGCGGTCGCGTGTCATGTCGAGGGCGGCATCGGTCTCGCAGTCGATGACGGCCATCCGCAGCCGGAAGTCGCCTGCCTTGCTGGCCAGTTCGGACGCCGTCGGCAAAGGACTGTCGGGGGCCGGGCTGTTCGTGGGTGTCATCGGGACCGCCCGCCGGCTGCGGCCGTCAGGTGGACGGTGGGAGCGTAGGTGGGCTTCGGCGGGATCGGCCGGGCCGACGGAGGGTAGGTGGTGGGCGGGGTGGAGCGCTGCGTCGTTCGGCCGGCGGCGGCCTGGGCGAGCCTGCTGCGGCGCTCCTGGAGCCCGTGGGGCCGGACAGGGCGCGGCGGACCGGCGGAGAGGGCCGGATTGAGGCGGATGTCGGCCTGCACGGTGTAACCGTGGCGGCGCAGGTCATGGACAGCCTGGCGGGTGCGGCGGACTCCGTCGCGCTCGGGCTCGCTGAGGCGATACAGCCCGGGTTCACCGGGAACGCGCTCGAACTGCTCGCGCTCCAGGAACCAGTGGGCGAGGTGCTGGGGAATCGAGGAAGTGAAGGAGGCGACGAAACCGTGTTCCTTGTGGTCGCCGAAGGAGAAGTGGGTGCCGGGTTGCAAAGGGGCGGGAATCTCCAGACTTGTCGTGGGGAACGGTCAGTGGCTGCGGCACGCCGGCCGGGCCGCGGCGAGGCGGCGGGCTGGGGCTGTGACGGGGAGGGCCGGGCGGCGGTGGCGTGCGCTCAGGCGGGCCTGGCGCAAGAACGCGTCGCCGTCGGTGAGCCACGTCTCGATCGCCGGCCACGCGCGTGCTCGGCGCTCCTGCTCCGGTACGGCATCACCGTGGACGATCTCGTCGAGCAGGGCTTCGGCATCGCTCACGGCGTCGGCCAGACGGGAGAGGGTTGAGGCGTCGTCGGGCCACGGGCTGGTCGCGGGCCGGCACCGGTCGAGCAGCGTCGGGGCGTGGTCGACGACGGTCAGGAAACGGCGCCAGGCGTGGTCGAGGAACAGCTCCGTCGAGGCGCCGAGGGCGGCGGCGCCCAGCGGGGTGGCGTCGCTGTAGCTGCCGGAGGCGTTCATGGCCTGCCAGGCGTCGTGCTCGGAGCGGATGTCTGCGAGCACGCCGGCGATGGCCGCCGTCTGGCGGGCATGGACGGCCTGCTCGTAGGCGGGAAGGTACCGGTCGGTGAGGGCCTGGGCAGCCCGCCCGGGAAACGGCGGCAGGACGATGCTGGGCGGAGCGTGGGGGTCGCCGTAGCCTCCTTCGAGCCCTTCCGGCGAGAAGGCGCCCACCAGGTAGCCGAGATGATGGCCGGGCCGCTCGACGAACAACAGTGTGGTGCCCTGCGCCGCGTCGGTGAGGACCGCGGCGTAGGGGATCCGCTCGCTCTGGACGGCGCGGCCGAGGTCGCCGCTGTCCCAGATCCACGGGACCAGGTCCTCCTGCCAGGCCGGGTGCGCATAGATCTCGACCGAGGCGTGCCACTGGCCGGGCAGCAGGCGCGCGAGGTCACGGGCGGCGTCGCCGATGTACCGCCGGCTGCTCGTGTGCACGCTGGCGCGGTGCCGCTTCGCGCACGTGACCAGATCGACCACGGTGGTCTGGGTGCCGTCCGCGGCCAGGTGCCAGACGCCGTCGTCGTCTCGCTGGAAGCCGCTCTCGGCGAGGGCGGTGTGCGCCCACGGATACTGCTCGCCCGAGGCGATGGCGACGATCCCCGACTCCCGGCTGTGCGACAGGATGATCTGCGCCTCAGCCATGGACCAGGTCCTCGCCACCGCGCAGGACGGCGCGCAGGCTGCGCCCGTACGCCCAGGCGTGCTGCCGGGCCGCCGCCTCCAGCTGGTCGTACCCGACCTGGGCCGTCATCTGCCCGGGGTGCTTGCGGTACCGGTACACGGGCACCGGCAGCAGGATTCCGGGCGCGAGCGTGGTGACGCCGAGGGCCGCGCAGTAGTCCTCGCCCTGGACGAGGCCGCCCATCGGCGCTGCGCGCACGAGATCGGTGCGGGCGAGGATCGTGGTCGGCCCGATGGGGATCGTGTCCGTCGGCGTCTTCCAATAGGTCCACACGTCGCCGGCCTCGTGCCGGCCGGGCGGGGTCGGGCAGCGCCACAGACGGGTCGAGCCGTCGGGGTGCTGGTCCTCGCTCCAGCCCGCGCACCAGCCGACTCCGGTGGATTCCAGGGTGTCCAGCCGTACGGACATGGCGTCATCGGTGAACTGGTCGTCATCGTCGGCCCAGTTGACGTAGGGGGTGCGCACGTGTGTGAGGGCCAGGTTCCTGGCGCAGGCGGCGCCGACCGGCCGGGGCAGCGTCAGTGTGCGGATGCGGGAGTCCTGCGCGAGCGCGGTCGGCAGGCGTTCGGGTGTGGTGCCGTCGAGCGCGATCACGGCCTCCCACGGCACGGACTGCCGGGTGAGGCTGGCGTGCATGGTGGTCAGGTAGTCGAGGCGGTCGTCGCGCAGGCGGGTGGCGATGACGACCGTAATCAGGGGAGCGGGCAGGGAAGTCTCCGGCAATGAGGGGAGGTGAGGGTCAGCGGCGGGCAGCCGTGCGGGGCCCGGTCGGCGCTGCACCGGCAGCGGGCCGCGGTGGGCGCGCGGTGCGCGAGGTGGTGGGCGTCCGGCGTGTGGTGATGGCGGGCCAGTGCGCCGGGTGGTCGCTGAAGGGGGTGTTGGGGTCGGTGTCCCAGGCCACGAGGGGGCCCGTGCCTGTGTGAGCCATGCTGATCACTTCGATGCCCTGCGGATGCAGGATGTAGCCCCACGGCATGCCCAGGTCGCTGGCGGTGGTGTCGGTGACCGTCATGCGCACCGGGGGCGAGCCGTCCGGAGTGATCAGGTGATCGAGGGTCCGGCTGGGCCAGTGTTCGCCGCCGGTCAGCGTGGCCACGAGCGTGGGCGGGGCGTCGTCGAGGAGATCGGTGCCGAGTTCGTCCCAGCCGACGGCGATGTCGTCGATGAGGTGCTGGGCCATGGCCTCGACGTCGCGTCCGAACTTGTACTGGTAGGCGGCCAGGAGGAGCGGGAGGTGGTTGCTGGGCACGCCGTCGAGCTGGACGTGGATGCCGCTGTACCCCGTGCCGGGGGTGGGGCGGGCGATGAAGGAGTGTGTGGACAGGGAGTTCTCCGGAGCGAGCAGGGGGCGGGGGATGTCCTCGGTGGCCGTCGAGTGGCGGGCGGGTGCGGCTACGCGCGGTGTGACCAGGAGGGGACCGGGGGGCCGGAGGCGTCGGTGCGGGCGCAGGTGTAGCCGATCAGGCGGGAGGGCTCGGCCTTCGCGGGCACGGTGGCGGCGTCGTTGCACACGAACGTGTACTGGATGGACATGCGGGGCACGTCGTGGAGCCAGGCCCGGTCTTCCTTGCCGGGGTTGATCTGCAGGCCGGAGTGCGCGACGGCGTCGGTCTGGGTGTGCGTGTGGGAGAAGAGGACCAGCGCGCCGCCGTCTTCCGTCTTGAGGGCGTAGGCGTCCGTGAAGCGGTTGTCGGCTTCGTCGAAGACGCTGGTTCCCTTGTCGCCGAAGCGTGTTGCGGCATCGCTGTGGACCTTGACTTGCCGCTTGCTGGCCTTGGTCGGCGCGAATACCTTGTTTCCGGTGTTCGTGCCTCCGGTGGTGAAGTTGTCCAGCACGGCAGTACGCAGCAGGTCGGCGTCGGCGGCCATTTGCTTGTTGTCGTTGGAGGCGACGGCGGTCGCGTATCCCTCGCGGTCCAGGGCGACGTCGGGCAGCTTCTGGCTGTCGAGGTCGACGACGGACACCATCTCCCAGCGCTTGTGGGGCTGTTCGGCGAACACGGCCAGGCGAGAGGGGGCCTTGCCCTTCTCGCTGGAGAGGGCGGCAGCGAACCAGCGGTCCTGTCCGTCGGCCAGGCGGGGGATGTACAGCTTGGCGCTGGCGAGGTCGTAGGACCAGCGCTCGTACGGCTCGCGGTCCTTGGCGGGGAGTCCTTCGGTCTCGGTGTAGTCCGAGACGGACATCGCGTACAGGGGTCCGTCCCCGACGGTGTCGAGGAGGCGCCGGTCGCGGTCCGCGTTGGCCTCGTTGTTGATCTTGGAATAGCGGGTGATGACGTCGCGGGCCTGAGCAGCGCTGAGAGCGGGCGCGGGCTTCGGGGCGGTGCTGGCGCTGGGCGTCTGTCGGGCCTGGGCTGGGCCGTCTTCGTCGGAGCAGCCAGTGAGGGCCAGGGTGAGGCAGGCGGCGCCGATGATCAGCGGCAGAGTACGGCGGGCGGTGCGGATGGAGGCTCCAAGGGTTCGCAAGGGGAAGAAGTCAGGGCGTGCGTCTGGCCGGTGGGGCGGCTTTCGGCGATGCCGGCGGGAGGACCCGTGGCGGGAGGGGTGACGGCTGGGCTGGGGGAACGTGTGAGTTTTCGTGGGGCAAGGCGGGGTGCGGTAGCAGCCTGAGCTGGGCGAGGCGGTGGTCGATCGCCTCGATCAGGGGTTGGGTGCTGCCGCCGTGGCGGGCTTCGGGCCGTTGGGGAGCACCGGGATCGTTGGAGGGCGCCGAGTCGTAGATGACCTCGAACAGCGTCGGGTCGTCGGGGTGCTCGCGAGTGGCGATCCAGCCCTCCGGGTCTCCGGGCGGTCGCTCGGGTCGTGCGGCGGACTGATGACCAGGTAGCTGTCGTCGGGGAGCGAGACGCGCACGTTGTAGGTGCTGAGGCCGAATTCGATGTCGCACTGCAGCCCGCGTGCCCGAAGCGGCGTGATGACGTGTGCGTGGCGACGCCACAGCTCCTGCCACCACGGCGTGTGCACGTTGCGGTGGTCGGGCAGCGGTGCGAGCGGTACCTGGCCGGGTTCTGGAGTGGTCGTTTCGTCAGCGGCCATGGCTCCTCCTGCGGCTGCCGCCGCTTGCGGCCCGGAGGTAGGCGTGCGGGTCGTCGGGGCGTGGGGGAGAGGTCAAAGGGTGTGCTCCTTCCTGCCGGCGGGCAGAGCGGCGACGGCTGTGGCGTCGGGGTGATTCGGAGTGCAGTGGGTCCAGGGCGCGCACGGGCACTGCCGATGGAGAAGAGCTAACGGTGAGGCCCGGGGCCGGTGGAGGGAGGAGCGGGCGGCAAGCTCGCGGTAGCTCCACGCGAGGCGTCGGCCGACGCTGTGGGGGCGGGGGCCGGGTCATAGGCGGCGCGCAGCCTGTTCAGACCGGCTTCGTCGGCGAGAGCGAGGGCGGACAGCGCCCGGCTGGCCGCTGTCATCAGCAGGTGCGAAGGCGATCCCTTGGCCGCGTCGCGGTTTTCCTGCTTCCACCGTGCTGCGGCGACGAGGTAGTCACTCAGGGCGCGCAGTGCGGGTTCGGCGGCGTCCAGGACGTGGTCGGTGACCGCGTCGATCTCCGCCGGGGTCCGGGCTGCGGCGAGGGCGTCCAGGTACGGGGTGAGGTCGGGCGCTGGCCAGGGCTGGTCGGGTAGGGGGTACGCGGCGCGGAAGGGCTGTGCATCGCGTTGTGCCCACCGCTTCAAGTCGCCGCGGGTGGCGAGGTTGTACCGGGCGGCTTGGATCTGGTCGGCGTCGCGGCCGACGTTGTCGTAGAGCTCGAAGTCTGGGTCGCGGGGGATGATGCAGGAGTCCTTCGGGCTGGTGCGGGCTGCAGGTCGTTGCGGGCGGACTGCACCGAGGTGGCGATCTGTTGCACGAGCAGTTCACGGCTCTGGCGCGGTCAGCGGTGGAGACCGCCAGGCCGGGACGGCGGTGGTTCCGGCGGTCCCTCCCGGCGGGTCAGAGGCGCAAGGAAGCGCTGGACGCCGAGGTGGTCGTCGAGTTCCTTGGCTGCGTCGCGGAGGGATTCCGAGGCACGCCGCAGAAAGGCTCGCGCTGAGGCGTGGTCGATGACCATGCGATTCGTGAGGTAGTGCCGGTCGGTGGGGTTGGTGGTCCGGGGCAGGGTCAGGGCGGCCTCTGCGGTCTCGGTGAAGTGCGGGGCTGCGTGGCTGGAGATGGTCGCGGCCGTGGCGAGTTGCTTCAGGACGGTCCGGCCGGTCCGGGTGGTGTGGTGAGGGCTCCGGGCGAAGGCGTCGGCCAGGCGGAGGACCTCGCGTGAGAGGTCCTGCGCATCGGTGGCGTGCTGGAGCAGCGCGGTGTAGGACGGCGCGGCCGGAACGTGCCCGTTCTCGTCGAGCAGCTCCCACCGCTGGGCGGCGTCGTGCAGTTTGTCCTTCATGGCGTTGAGTGCGCCGATAAGGTGGAGCGCGTCGTCGCGCGGTATCAGGTTGCGTTGGAAATCGGGCTTCACGGGCCTTTTGCTCCTCAGTGCATACGGGCGTCGGTGTCGAAGAGCGCCAGTTCGTGGCTGTGCAGGAGGTGCTGCACGATGAAGCTCCGACCTGCGACTTTCCACAATCCGCGCCCTCGGTTGAGGTGGGCGATGGCGTCCATCTCGACGGAGGTCAGGCCGAGCAGGGAGGCTGCGGCGTGGAGCTGGTCGGTCTCCTGGCGGTAGATGATGCGGGTGGAGCAGTCCGCCAGGAGGCCCTCGGCCAGGGCGCGGCCCTGTGATCCGGCGTCGCCGGCGGTGAGCAGGTCGGACAGCCGGTGGATCACCATGAGGTTGGCGATGCCGAGGCCGCGGGAGAGCTTCCATTGGGCTTGCATGCGCTGGAGCAGGCCGACGTGCCGCATCAGGCGCCATGCCTCGTCGTACACGATCCAGCGCCGGCCGCCGTTGGGGTCGGAGAGGGCGGATTCCATCCAGGCGCTCGCGCAGGTCATGGCGAGGACGAGGGCGGTGTCGTCTCCGGATCCGCCGAGGCGGGAGAGGTCGATGGTGAGCATCGGCGCGTTGGGGTCGAAGCTCACGGTGGAGGGGGCGTCGAACATGCCGGCCAGGTCGCCGTGGACCAGGCGCCGCATGGCGTGGGCCAGGTCGCGGGCTGCGTCGCCGAGTTGGCCCGACATCATCCCGGCGGCCTCGTCGAGGTCGGTCGGGTTGTTGAGGGTGGCGGCGATGTTGCCGAGGAGCGGGGTGCGGTGTGTGTCGGCGGCGCGGGTGACGACGGCGTCGAGGGCGACGTCCAGGGCGGTGTGTTCCATGGGCATCAGGTCCCGGCCCAGTACGGTCCGGGCGAGGGAGCCGAGCAGGAGCAGGCGCCGCTTGCGGATTTCGCCGACCCAGTCGGCCTCGGCCACGCTGTCCGGGCGCGGGGCTGCGTCCAGGGGGTTCAGGCGTCCGGGCAGTCCGGGCCCGAGGGCGACGGACCGGCCGCCGAGGGCTTCGGCCACCGGCGTCCACTCGCCCTTCGGGTCGCACGGGACGTAGACGCGGTACCCGAAGGCGACCGATCGCAGTGCGAAGGACTTGGCCAGCGCGCTCTTGCCCTGGCCGATCACGCCGGCGAGCAGTAGGTTCGGGTTGGTGAACCCCTCGACCTTGCCGTACAGAGCGAACGGGTCGAAGACGAAGGATGCTTCGGCGTGGACGTCGCGGCCGATGTAGATGCCCTCGGCGCCGAGTCCGCCTTCGGCGAGGAAGGGATAGGCGCCGGCCGCGACGGCGGTGGTCATGCGGTGGGCGGGAAGTTTTAGCCGGTTCCCGCGAGCGGAGGCGGGCCCGGGGCGTCCGCTCGGTGGGTAGAGCGGGGCGGGCATCTGCTGCTCGGGGCGGGTGCTTTCGCTCTGGTGGGCGCTGGCTTCCGCGCGGGCTTTTGCGGCGGCCTCGGCGAGCTGGCGGCGGGCGGCCTTGCGGCTGGCGCGGTCGGTGCCGTGGGGGGTGAACAGCGGGCTGGCGGACGCGCGGCGGGCGCGGCGGGCGGGCCGGTGGCTCATCGGGGGCCCTCGATTCTGCGGGTGGTGCTCATCGCACGCAGGCCGTGGCGTGCGGGCGGAGGTCGGTGGGGGTGGTCTTGCGGCGGACGACGTGTCCGGCGGCGAGGTGGCGCTGGCAGATCGTCAGCACGGGCAGGCCCTCGGGAAGCCGCTCTGGATGGCAGGCGCTTGTCTCGGCGTCGGCCTGGAGTGTGCCGGGCAGCAGGTGGAAGGCGGCGTGGACTTCGGTGGTGGCCTGCCAGAGCCTGGTGTGGGCGGTGGCCAGGTGACGTCCGGCGGCCGGGTGCGGGGGCCGGGTGTGGTCGGCGAGCCGGTCCAGAAGCTGGAGCAGAGCGGTGAGGTGGGCGTGCAGTACATCGAGGTGCAGACGGTCCACGGGCCTGGGCGGGTCTGCGTCCGAGGGCGTGAGGGCGCGTGTGTGGTGGCGGATGCCGGCGCTCGCGGCGCGGAGGTAGGGGTGCGCGTCGTCGGGGCGCGGGGGAGAGGTCAAGGTGGTGGTCCTTCCTGCCGGTCGGCAGGGTGGTGATGGGGCGTCCCGTCGCGGGTGATCCGGAGTGCAGTGGGTCAGGGCGTGCACGGGCGCTGCTGGTTCACAGGGCTGTGCGGGCGAGTGGGAGCGCGGAGAGGGCGAAGGCGTCCGGCTGCTGGTAGTTGAGCCTGCGGAGATCGACGCCGGAGGTGACGGCGTGGGTCTCGATCTGTGCGCAGGCGGCGTCCAGGAGGGCGTCGGTCTCGGCGGTGACGGTGACCAGGCCGGTCAGGGCTACGTCCGCGTGCCCGGCGATGAGCTGGCGTTCGCGGGTCTTGACGTCGGCGTACTCGACGGAATCCTCTTCGGAGTCGACCTGTCCGCGGCGGGCGCGTTCGTTGGCGTCGGCGATGATCGCGGCCTTCTTGCGCTGGACGTCCCGCAGTGCGGACTCGAGCCCCTGCGGCACGTAGACAAGGGACAGGGTGCGGCGCACGCCGGCCGTGAACATGATCCCGTGCAGGAACCCTGCCCCCATCTCGGTGCGCGGCCAGTTCTCCACCCAGTACGTCGCGTGCCGCGCGCTGTCGGTGGCGAGGCGGTCGTACTCCTCGAACTGCACGACGGGACCGGCGGCTGCGGGGTCGGCCTCAGCGCGGCCGGTCTCGGACCACTGCTGGAGCGCGGCGAGCGCCTTGGGGTCGTAGGCGGTGCGGATGACGGCGGCGATCTCCCGCGCGCTCAGCCATCCGGTGACCATCAGGCCGGCGTTGCGGGCGGCCTGGGCGATGGAGGCGGTGGTCTGCTGCATGACGGTGAATGCCCCGGGCAGCCCTCCGCCGGCCTGGTTGATCAGGCGCCGGGCGGCCTTGAGGTCGAGGGAGATGGCGAGGTAGGTCTCGTGCGGAGCGGCGGCCGGGCCGGCCGAGGCGACCAGTTCGGAGTAGATCTGTCCGGCGACGGGGGTCTGGGGCTGCCCGTTCTGGGTCCAGTGGCGGGTGAGCGTGTCACCGCTGTCGGGCACGGTGCGCTCCAGCACCTGCACGGTGGCGACGTGCCCGGTGCGGGCGATACCTGCCAGCGCGCGCCCCCAGCTGCTCACGTTGTGGTTCTGGGTGGCTGGGTCGAGGAGGGCGAAGGCACGGCTGGTGACGCGGGCGATGGCGGTCAGGGTCTGCTGGTGCGGGTCGTGGACGGCTGCGGCTCCGTTGGCGGAATCGCCGGGGGTGACGACTTTGAGGGAAGCGGCGGTGCCGGGCAGATGGAGGAGGCCGTCCTGCCGGGGCCTGGTGACAGGTCGGGCGAGCCAGAGGGTCTGGCCGGTGCGGCGGCGGTGCGTGTACCGGGTGACGATCGGTGCCCAGTCGATGAGGGAGCGTCCGTGGCGGCGGATGGCGACGAGTGCGCCGGATGCCGCCCACAGCGGTGCCAGGGCAACGGCGCCGAGTAGCCCGGTGGAGATCACCGTCAGCAGCAGCAGGGCCAGTGTGCAGGAGACGAGAACGAGTTGGGGCAGGGAGAGGCCGAGGAGGATGCCGCGGCGGCTCCGGTGGGGGAACTTCACCGTGACCGGAGCAACAGAGAGGTCAGTCATGGGGGCGGGTCCTGGAGGCGCGGGTGGAGGCCGGGGGCGGGAGGTGGTGTGCACGTCCCGCCCCCGGGCGTCGGGCAGGGGTCAGAGGCCGGTCGGAGGCGGCGGCGGTGCCGACCCGCTCGACGCGGCGTCCTGTGAGCCGGAGGACGGGGGTGCGCCCTGTGGAGGCGGTGTCGTTGTCGGCGGAGTGGTCTGCCATCCGCCGCCCTGGCCGGACGCGGCATTTGCGCCGGATCCGCCGGGTCCGGGGCTGCCTCCCACCTGGCCGCTGGTGTCGTCGGACACGCTGGTCGGCGCGGGCTGGACGGCTTTCTCCAGGCCGGACTTGACGGCATCGCCGCCGGGCGAGCCTCCCGTACCACCGCCCTGCGAACCGTCCTTGCCTTCGCCGCCGGTCGGGTCGGTGGCGATGTCGCCGGGGAATCCGCCGCCGTCGGGGCCTTGCGGTGCGGCACTCCCCATGGCGGCAGCGCCACCTGCTCCGGCTGCGGCGCCACCGGTTCCGGCGGTGGCTGCGGCTGCGGCGGCCTTGCGGGCGGCCTTCTCGGCGTGGGCCTTGGCGATCTGGGCCCCGGCGCCACCGGCACGGTGGATGGACTCGCCGTCGGTGCCGTCGGCCGCCCAGTGCACGAATTTGAAGACGGCGTACGGGCACAGCAGCACCAGGACCATGATCACGATGCCGGACATGACGTCGGCGAGCGCGGCGATGCCGTCATTGGCTTCGGTCTTGCCCATGGCGGCGATACCGAGGACGAAGATGACGGTCATCAGGAGCTTTGAGACGACGAGGGTGGCGGTGGCTTCGATCCAGCCCTTGCGCCAGCGCCGGGCGACTTCCCAGCCGCCGCCGGCGGAGGCGAAGACCGCGAGGGTGACCATGACGAGGATGCCGACCTTGCGGACCATCATCACGCACCAGTAGAGGAAGGCGCCGATGGCGGCGCCGAGCCCGGTGACGACCGGGACGAGCCAACCGAGACCGGACAGCGCCCCGATTTGGCTGACCTTCACCACGCGGCGCACGGCCGATTCGATGTTCAGGTGTGCGGCTTTGAACAGGCCGTCGCTGACGGCGTCCACGACCTCGATGGCGACTGTGGTCAGGGCGATGGCGCAGAAGGCGAACAGGACTCCGGACGCGGTGCCCGTGAATGCTTGGGTAAGGGCTTGCCCGTCGCGTCTGATGGCGGCCCGGACCAGTTGCGCGCAGAAGGTGGCGACCAGCAGGACCAGGCCCAGCGGCAACAGCATTTCGTAGTTGTCGCGGAACCACCCGGCGTTCAGATCGACCTTGGTGGTGGTGTTGACGGCTTCGGCGGCCAGGTCGGCTGCGGCGGCTGCCAGTTCACCGGCGGACTTCGCCATCCAGTCACCGATGGCTTTGCCCGGGTCCGAGGCGAAGTCCACCGCGTCGCCGACGGCGCACAGTTTGTCCGCCAGGGGGAAATCACAGAAACCCACGAGGAGTTACTCCTCCTTTCGTGTCTCAGGCGCGGGTCACTGCGTGACGCTCGGTGCGATGGCGGCCAGGGTGCAGTCGTGGTTCGGGCGGCACTGGACGGCCAGGGTCACGGCGCGTTCCTCGGCTCCGCCGCCGCCCTTCTTCCAGCTGAGGGTCTGCTTGCCGTTGACGGTGACGACGTAGATGTACGCTTCGGTGATCGCGGACGGATCCTCGGCCAGCGCCTGTTTGAACGCGCCGGGGTAGTGGCCTTCGGTGATGTGGGCGGTGGCGTGCTGGTCCTGGTCGGCCATCCGTGACCACAGCACGGGGTCGGGGACCTGGCCTGCGACCGAGGTCCAGTCGGCGTACTTGGTCTCGGTGGTCATCCAGGCGCGCATGCCGGCGAGTTGCTGGTCGCGGCTGGTGTCGCGGGTGTCGTAGGACCAGAGCATCTGGGCCGCTGCCTTGGCGTAGGCGACCGGCTCGGCGATCTGCGGCGGCTTGGGCACCGACCCGGACCCGGAGGAAGGCTTGGGAGCAGCCTCGGAGTGGGACGGGCCGCCCGTGGGAGCCGGTGGCGCGGCATCGGGAGTCTGCTGGCTGTTGCCACCGCCGGTCAGCAGGGCAACGACCCCGGCAAGGGCAAGTAGAACGGCGACAACGGTGGCGCCGATCGCGATGCGCTGGTTCGTCGACCAGCCCGAGCCGTACGAGGACAGCGAAGAGGAGGGGAAGCGTTTCCGCATCAGTGGACCTGCGATCCCAGGCCGGAGAAGAAGGCCACGATGCCGTTCGCGGCACCCAGACCGAGGGCGGCGCCGGCGGCGACGACGGCGCCCTTCTTCCCGTTGGCCTCGGCCTGGTGTCCACCGGTGTGGTGGCCCCAGGCCCATACGCCTAGCGAGACGGCGAGGGCGCCGACGACGGCGATGATCCCGAACATGTTGATGCTGTTGACCACGTTCTTCAGCACGGCGAGGCCAGGCAGCCCGCCGCCTTTGGGCGTGATTCCTGGGTCGTAGGCGAGCTGGATGACGCGGTCTGAGAGAGGGACGGACATAGGTGGTGCGAGGCTCCTTGCATACGCGGGCCCGGCGAGGCCCAACGGGAAGGTGAAAGCGGAGGGAGAGGTGAGCGAAGGGCACGGAAGTGGCCGCGTCAGCCCGGCCCGGCCCGGGCTGGCACCGGGCGGGGCGGCGTCAGAGGACGCGGCGGACGGCGAGAATGTCCCAGTCCTTGATCGGGGTGATCCGCACCGGCTTGGTGGTGCGCGGCGCCTCGATCACGAGGCCCTCGCCCATGTACATGCCGACGTGCTCAGGCCGTGCGGCGGTACCGCGGCTGAAGATCAGGTCGCCGGGCTTGAGGTGAGCGGGCGAGACAGCCTTGCCTTCGTTGACCTGCGTGTATGTGGTGCGGGTGAGCGTGATGCCAGCATGGGCGTACGCCTGCTGCATCAGGCTGGAGCAGTCGCAGCGGCCCATGGGGTCGGGGCCGTGCGCGTTGGTGCAGGATCCGCCCCACTGGTAGAGCGTGCCGAGCTGGTGCATCGCCCACTCGATGGCCTTACGGGCCTTCGGGTCGGCGTCCTTGGGGATCGAGTAGCCCTTGGGGACGCTCCCTTCGGGGATGCGGCCGAAGCCGGAACCGTCCTGGCCCGGCGCGCAGCCGGTCGTACTGGTCGACGGCTTCTCGTCCTTGTCATCCGTGGCATCCCCGGCGCCGGGGAAGGTCTTGACGATGGCGGCCTGCAGCGCGGTGGCCAGGTTCTCCCACTGCGCGTACGCGTCCGGCAGGCCGGATTTCTGCACGGCTTGCGCGGCCTGGGTGACGGTCATCTGCTGCCAGCCGTCCACCTTGAGCAGGTGCTTGTAGAACTGCTCGCTCGCGTAGGTTGGGTCGCGGATCTGCTGGGCGCTGCCCCACCCCTGGGACGGACGCTGCTGGAAGAGACCGAGGGAGTCGCGGTCCCCGTAGCCCAGGTTGCGCAGCCGGCTCTCCTGCATCGCCGTGGCGAGCGCGATGATCTGTCCCTTCTTGGGGACGTCGAGCGAGAGGCCGGCGGCCACGATCGTCGCCGCGTTGGGGACCTGCTCGGCGGGCAGGTCCAGGCCCTCAATGTCAACGTCCTTGCCGGACGCGCCGTCGAGGATCTTGGTGACCTGCTCGGCGACCTTGTCGCTGTCGATGTCGGTCAGGCAGTTGCTGAAGGAGCTGCTGCTCTGTACGGCTTCGGCGGAGGAGGCGAGCATCATGCCGGTGCCGGCGAGCAGGATCGGGGAGAGGAAGACGACGCCGATGCCGGCGGCGAGTGCCTTCAACCCGAGCGGACCGCTCGCCGGTCAGCGGGTTCGGGCATGGATGGGTGGTCAGACGTCATGAACGAGTCCTTCGGGATGTGGTGTCCGGCGTGTCGCGTGCGCGAGGCGTGGTGGAAGGGCGCGGCAGCCGGGGTGGGCGATCGGAGGCGGGCCGGTGCGGGGGAGTTGCCGCTCGCTCCGCGCGGCCGTGCTGTGAGCTAGGTGTGCCGGGGCAGGGGTATCTCCATGAGGTGTGGCGAGGATGTAGCCAGCGGCGGTGTGCGCCGGGCGGTTCAAAAACAGTAGGTGCGGATCGGCGGTTGACCAAAAAGCTCGGCGTGAGGTGCCGGAAACCGGTACATCGGTAAGGGTTTCTTGGTCGTCGGCGGATTCGCCTCTACAGTTTTTTGACTCCCCCTCGCCCTCCTCGGTCTGCGGCCACGGGCTTCTGCATGCCCGCTTTCGGCCCGCGAGGACTCCTGTGTGAGGCGGGGTTTCCCTCCGCGATTTCCGCACCCGAATAGGGGTTCCTCTTTGCCTTTTTCTCTGCACCAGGGCGACGCTCTGGCCGTTCTCTCCGGCCTACCGGACGGCTGCGTCGACTCCGTCATCACCGACCCGCCGTACAACAGCGGCGGCCGGACCGCGAAGGAGCGCACCACCCGCTCCGCGAAGCAGAAGTACACCTCCGCCGATTCCAAGAACGACCTTGCCGACTTCACCGGCGAGAACATGGACCAGCGCTCCTACGGATTCTGGCTGACGCAGATCATGACCGAAGCGCACCGGCTGACGAAGACCGGCGGGACCGCGCTGCTGTTCACCGACTGGCGCCAGCTCCCCACGACGACGGACGCGATCCAGGCGGCCGGGTGGCTGTGGCGGGGTGTGCTGGCCTGGCACAAGCCGCAGGCCAGGCCCCAGAAGGGCCGGTTCACCCAGAACTGCGAATTCATCGTCTGGGCGTCCAAGGGGCCGATCGACGGCTCCCGGAACCCGGTCTACCTGCCGGGTATGTACTCGGCTTCGCAGCCCTCGGGGTCCAAGCGCCAGCACATCACGCAGAAGCCGGTCGAGGTGATGCGCGAGCTGGTCAAGATCAGCCCCGAAGGCGGCACGGTCCTCGACTTCTGCGCCGGCTCCGGCTCCACGGGCGTCGCCGCCCTGCTGGAAGGCCGGGACTTCATCGGCGTGGAGAAGACCGAGCACTACGCGTCGATCGCGGCCGACCGGCTCACCGAGACGATCCGCGCCACCCTCACCAAGGACGACGTGGTTCTCGCAACCTGAGCCGCGTCCTCTCCTGCCGCCAAGGCAACCGGCTCCCTGCTGAGCCGCCGGCGGAGCACCGCCGGAGCGGACGTGCAATTTCACTGCCCGGTCCGTGCAAGGACGCCTTCGCCTTTCTCCCAACCCGTGTCTCGTAGGAGGCTGAACTTTCAATGTCTGAATCCGCAAGGCCGTCTGACGATGGGGAGTTGGAGCCGGTTCGTATTCCGGATCCGCAGTTGGAGGGAATCGAGGCGAGCGTGCGGCGGCTCATGGAGCAGTCGGCGCAACAGGCTCAGCAGCTCGACCACCTCGCATCCGCGCCGGCGCCGAGCGGGTCACCGTTTGCCGCGTTCGGCATGCCGGGGTTCGGCGGGCCTCCGGCCGCCGCTCCGCCGGAGCCCCGCCCGATCCTGGAACTCGACGGGGAGGAACGGGAAGACGAACTCGACGCCCTCTCGGACTGGGTCGACGACTTCTTCCTCCCGGTCTACGGAGCGGAGGTCACCACCGCGGCACCTTGGTGCCCGCAGTGGCAGGAACACGACGATGTCGTGGCATGGCTCCACGCCCTGTGGCTCGCCTACCAGCAGCATAAGGACCCCGAAGCCGGGCTCTCCGGGCTGTTCGTGTGGCACCGGGACTTCCTCACCCACGCCGTCGCCGCGATCCGCGCGCCGGGCGGACCGCTGTCGGCCTGCATGACCTCCCCCGACCGGCCCGCGCACCGTCTCCTGCCCGGCCCGCCGCCGTCCGTGCGCACCGAGACGGCGGCCACGGCGGATGGCGTCGGCACTGCCGAGCCGGGCGAGCCGACGCCATGAGCGCGGGAGCGGGACAGCCCGCGTTTGCCCTGAGCTTCGACCCTCGCGCGCTGACCGATCTCCTCCAGGCCCCCAGCGATATCCGTGACCTCACCCTTGCCTACCTGCAGGAAGTCGTGAACGCGCGGCGCTTCGGACAGCGCCTCGACGGTGACCTGGAGGGGTTCCGGAAGCTGTTCGTGGACCGCCGCAAGGACTGGCGCGTCGTCTACGGCGTCCGCCCGGCGCCTGCGGAATCCGCCCACCCAAAGGAGATCCACGTCGTCGCGATCCGGCCGCGTGCGGGCAACGACGTCTATGACGAGGTCGGCCGCCGCCTTGGGATGACCCGCCGGCCGCTGAGCGCTCGGACGCACGCGGCTCGGTCGCGTTCCCCGCAGCTGACCACCCGTGCTCCCGCGCCCCGGCCCGGTCCGCCGCCTGCCGCACTGCCGGGCCTGCCCCGTCCCGCACCCAACCCCGCGCACCATCCCACCCGCTGAACGCACGGAGCGCCGCCCATGCCCCCTCAACCCGCGGCGACACCCACCCGGCGTGCGGTCACGCAGCTCGACCACCGCCTCGAAGCGGTCACCGGCCACGACATCGACACCCTGTGGACCTACCGCGACCGCGGCGCCCTCGACGAGCCACACACCCAGCTGGTCGACCGGCACCGCACCCTGGCCAACGCCCAGATCGGCGTCAACTTTTACCTCAAGCTGCTCAACCGGCTCACGAGCGGTGAGTTCCCTGTCGACGGTGCCCTCTTCGTACGAATCGACCGCACCGTGGACCAGCTGGAGGAAGCCGCCAACGCGCGCGACGCCACCGCCCAAGAGGTGCTCGCCGCCCTGGAGCCCATCGAGGCCGCCGCCGCAGCATCGACGCCCGACGAAGGACGACTCTCGACCGACGACCGGGCGGCACTGCTCGCCATTGCCGGCGGTGCCAAGCCTCACGAACACCTGCTGACAGGCCGACTGTCTGTGACCGCCTCCTCCGGCACCCGCATCCCCTATCCCCAGATGCAGCAGCTGGAACGCGTCGGCCTGATCGTCCGGGACACCAGCCACCCTGCGCACGCCGGCCAGCCCGTCTCCCTCACCGACGCCGGACGAGCCGCACTGCTGGACGCCCGCCGGACTCCTGCAACGCATGCGCCGACGAGCCCGGCTCGGCCCGGGGCCCCGCCGTCCACTCCAGCGAAGCGGCGCTGAACTGCACCGATCCACCGAAAGGCTCTTGTTGTCCCCCACCGAACCGGCGCCGGCCCGGAAGACCATCCCCCACGTCGACTTCGAGCTGGACGACCTCGACTCCGACGAGGAGAGGTACCTCGACTTCTATCGCAAGGTCGCTGTCCACGAGGACATGCTCGTCCCCCTCGCCGAACACCACGACGGCCCGAACAGCTACTACGTGCTGTTCGACCGCACCGCCACCTGGGGACGCCCCGGCATGCCCCAGGTGCTCGCCGTGCATCTGCAACGGGACCACGAAAAAGGCATGTTCAGCTTCGAGCACGCTCAGCTGCCGCTGTCTGCGATGGCGCAGTCCTGGCTCATCCACCGCGGCTGCCCGCCCGACGCCATCGGCCTCCACCCCGAACTGGGCCCGCCACCGGCGGACGAGGCCACGCGAGCACTGGAGCGTCGCCTCGTCGGCGACGGCGACCACTACGCCATGGGCTACTCCTACACCAGCGACGACCCGGACGACATGGTCATCGTCCTGGTACTGCGTGCACAGGACGAGCAAGTCCCCAGCCCGTTCCGCGTGGTGGTCGAGGAGGTCGATACCGAGACGTGGACGCACACCCTGCGGGAGGGCGGCTTCGACACGGCCGGTGAGGCCCTGCAGTGGTGCGACGACCGCCTCACCGGCAAGGCCGGGCCGCTCCCGCCGATCCGCCCGGCAGCCACCCCCAGCCGCCCGGCAGGTGTAGCGAAGGCCCCTGCCCCACACCCGCCCGGCCGCTCTCGCTGAGCGCTGGTCCAGTCGCGGCCGGCGCAACATAGCCGACGATCGCCGGTTAGCCAAACCGCCGATTCTCCGGACTCTTATACAGCCGCCGGGACAACTCCCGCGGCACTTTCCCCGCATTCCCTGTGCCTTCACGGAGGTTTCTTCCGCATGCGCTCCACCCGAATCGCCATATCCGCGGCGATGCTCGGCACGCTCGCGCTGCCGGCGCTGTCCGCCACGCCCGCCAGCGCCGCGACCGTACCCACCGCAGCAACCGCCACCCCTGCCGTGAGCTGCCACAACCTGCCGCCGCTCCCGTACGCGGTGCACACCAAGGCCGTGACCATCCGGTCCAAGGCCAGCTCGAAGTCCACCGCGCTCGGTGTGCTCTACAAGAGCCACAAGTTCAGCGTGTCCAAGAAGAGCGGCAACTGGCTCTACATCACGGACAAGACGACCGGCGTCAAGGGCTGGGTCTCCGGCACCTACGTCTACCGCGACGTCCGCATGTGTCTGGACTGACTGACCGGATCCAGCACGTCCCGCCCAGCGGCGGGGGCACCGGTACGGCCGCCCCTCACATTCCGCAGGCACCGGCCCATCCAGAACAGGAGATCCCTTTTGACCGACGGCATATCCGATGAGTCTGCGGATGTCGTGGGCGTGCTCACCGAACGGATCGAGGCCCGCTTCGACATGGGCATGGACCAGTTGAAGGCCGCGGTCGCCGCCGCTCCGACCGCGAACCCCGACGCCACCGACGTCGTCAAGTGGCACGGCCTTCTCGTCGAGGCCCAGTCCGTGCTGGAGCGCGCAGAGGACGACCTCCTCGCCGCCCTTGAGACCCAGCCCAGCGAGGTCGACGACCCGACGATGGGCCTCGCCCATCGGGTGAACGCCGCCGTCACCACCCGCGACGGCCGGGCCATGGTCGTGCGGTGGCTCCTCGACCCGGACGCCCCGGGAAAGAAGGACCTCGCCGCAGAGCGCCTGGCCCGCCTCCGGCCCCGAAGCGGCCCGGCGGTGCAGACCAGCGCCCCCAACCGGCCGGCAGGGACACTCGCACCGGCGTCGGCGTGGCGGCCGGCGAGGTCCGCCCGATGAGCCGGGACAAGGCCAGCACCATGGACACCGACCTGCAGAAGGTCTTCGGGAACCCGGTACCCGAGCTGTACGAGGCTGCTGCCGGCCACGATGCCTCGCCTGCGCTCGCCCGTGCTCTGGAGCTGCGCTCGTTCCTGGCGCTCACCGAGGAGCAGGTCGCCCGCGTCCGTGACCGCGTCCACGCCGACATGGATCCCGAGCGGGACATGGGCGAACTGTCGGCGGACAAGCTCCGCTTCGACGCGCAGTGGCTGGAAGCGGCACTGGAGGCCCGCGACGGCTACCGCGCAGCCCTCGGCGAGCTGCTGCGCACCATGCCCCCGCCTGCAAAGCAAACCCGGCCCGCTCGCACGGCACAGCTCAGGGCCACCGCCACCCTGCCTCCGTCTGCCGCCCCGGCACCTCAGCGTGCCGGGGCGGCCCGGGCCCGCCGACCGTGAAAGCCCTCGATTGCCCCACCTCACGTCTACCGACATAGCCGACCGGATCGAGGACCTGTACGGCGCACCGCTCGCCGACCTCGAAGCCCATGCACAGGAACAGCCACCCGGCATGCTGTCCGCCCTGCTCGGCATGCACGGCGCCCTCGCCCTGGCCGAGCGCAGCATCGACTTCCACCGCGACCAGCTGGCCCGGCTCGTCCACCCCGAGGGGCAGATCGGCCCGCACGAGGTGTCCCACCTCCTCGACGGCACCCGCCGGCTCGCCGAAGCCGTCGCCGTCCGCGAGGCCCAGGCCACATCGGTCGCAGCCGTCCTGCAGAGCCTGGCCCGCGTCCCGGCCCCGACGTCTGCCTCTCCGACTCCCGCGCCGCCTGCTCCGGCCGCGCCCCTTATGGCGCAGAGCGCGGCGCACAGCCGCTGACCCGACCCCCAGGCGATTACCCCTTCTTTCACCCAGGAGTTCCTCCCTTGGCCATCACCGCTCTGCCCCCCGATGCCGACGCCGACATCGCCCGGGTCACCGAGGCCCTCGCCATGATCACCCCGCGCTGGAACGTGAGGATCCTGCTGGCCCTCTCCGGCCCGCCGCTGCGCTACAGCGAGTTGGCGGCCAAGGTGTCCTGGCTGCAGAACGGCCAGCTCCACCCCAAGTTGAAGTCGTTGTGCGACGCCGGTCTCGTCGAGCGCACCGAACACACCGCACGGCACGTCACCTACGGCCACACCGAGCGAGCCACTGCCCTGCTGCCGATCCTGCCGATGATCGTCACCTGGGCCGAAGAGCACCTGGAGAAGGCGGAGCGCCCGCTGGCCGCGATCGAGCAGATCGAGGACAGCCTCACCCTGCTCACCCGGCGCCATGCTGCCGCCATCCTGTGGGTGCTCAAGTCGCGTAAGGAGGTCAGTGGCCGGGTTCTGGCCCGGATCGTGATGCCCAGCAGCGACTGGACCAACATCTATCCGCCGTTGCGCCAGCTCGTTGCCGACGGTCTGGCCGATACCGAGGGAAACGGCCGGCCCTACCGGCTGTCCGCCGCCGGCGACGCCCTGGGCCCCGTCCTCGGCACGCTGTCCGCCTGGTCCGCCGGGCAACCCCTCGACCAGGCAGCCAGCCACCCCGTCTGGGGGCAGCCGCAGGCCAAGAGCACGCCGAGGCCGTGGGTCAGCAGCCCGTCACGGCCGGCGCCCGTGGCGCTTCCACCTGCTCGGGCGGTTGGGTCGTCCCCGGTGTGGCACCACCGCGACCTCTTCTCGCACGCTGCCACCGGCCGCCCGACGGCAGCCATCCCGGCGGGAGGCCCGCGCCGATGAGCACTTCCTTCCTCCCTGCCGAAGCGCGCCAGGTCATCGACCTGCTGGCCTCACGCTCCTTGATCCGTCTGGTCACCGAGATCGACGACAACGGCGCCATACCGCCGCGACGGCTCGCCGGCACCCTGCCCGACCTTTCCGCGCACCAACTGCGCAGTGCATCCGACACGGCCCGTGCCCACGGCCTCGTCCGGGTCGCGCCCGGCGCCGGTCTGGAACTCACGGACTCCGGGATGGAACTGGCCGACTTGTACGACGCGCTAGCCCGGTGGGCGCGGCGTCACTCGGCCCCCGCCGCCGTCTGCGAGTTCAGCAGCCGCATCCGGCACGTTCTCGGCCTGCTGGCACCCTCACTCACCCCCGGGAACGCCGACCGCCCCGCACCCCTGCCCGACGCGCACCCGATCAGCGCGGAGGCTGAGGCGGACCTAGCGCGCGTCCGCACGCACCTGATCCAGTGGCTGGCCGGCAACCCCCAGGTGACCAGGGCCGAGCCCGAGCGGGCCGCGTGAGCGCAGCGGTCACACCCCGGCACGCACGCCACACGGCCGGGCTGATGAGCAGCATTTACCTGCCGCGCACGGCGGACGCGTTGGCATTCGCGATGTCCACCTACGGCATCCCGTTGCTCGTTCTGGCCACGACTGGATCCGCCGTACTGACAGGGGCCGCCTTCGCCCTGGAGTCGATCCCGCGCCTGGCAGCGTTCGGGTGGGCCGGGTCGATCGTCGACCGACGCGGCGCCTCGGTGGTCTTCCACCTCGCCTCCCTGGGACGGGCGCTGGCTCTCGCCGCCGGCGCTGTCCTGCTGTACCTCTACCCGTCCGGTGCTGCGGCGAGCGTGACGGTGATGGTGCTGGCGGCGGCGACCGGTGTGCTCACTGAGTTCAGCTACATCGCCGTCGAGACTGCAGGTGCCGCCGCCGGCCGCCGAGCGGGACCTCGGGCTCACCGTGTCCAGGCTGCCCTGCTCGGCATCGACCAGACGGCGACCTTGGCCGGACCGGCGCTCGCCGGCGTGCTGCTGCTCGCCGGGCCGCCGTCGATGCTCGCGGCGGTCACCGTGCTCTCGCTGCTTGCCGCGCTGCTCGCCCTGCGCACACCGCCCTCACCCGTGGCCCCGGCCCGCGCGCCGAAGGGGCGGCCCGGCGCCGGGCTCGTCACCGGGTGGCGCACCATCCGCGCGCTCCCCGCGCTCGGCTGGTTGGTGGCCGGGCTGACCCTGTCCAACCTGTCTATCGGCCTTCTCCAGGCAGCCGGTCCGGTGATCGTCGTCCAGCACTTCGGGCAGTCCACCACGGCCGTCGGCCTGGTGTGGTCCGCCGCAGCGGCGGCCACTTTGGTGGCCGTCACCGTCTGTCGGTTCGCGTTGGACCGCCTGGGCCTGTGGCCGGTGGGAGTCGCCTGCTCCGTCATCGCTTCGCTCGCCTGTCTCGCAGCCGCCCTGGCCCCCGACTACCTGTCCTACCTGGTCATGGTCGCGGTCCTGATGGCAGCCGATGGCGGCTTGGCGGTCGTTCTGCGCACCCTGCGCTCCCGCCTGATCCCCCCGGAGGCATTCGGCAGCACCCTGTCGGCCACCATCCTCATCCTCCTGCTGCCCTTCCCCCTCGCCGGCGTGCTCACCGCGCTCACCCCGCCCGACGCGCTGGGCCACGTCATCACCGCCTGTGCCGCCCTGCAAACCCTCGGCCTGTTCTGCGCCTTCGCCCGCCTGCGCACCGACCCTGCCCTGCGCGCCTGACCCGGCTGTCCCGCCCGTGGAGGACCCCTATGACCATCGCCGCCCTCGGGTCGCACCGAGCGACCGGCCGCACCATCACCGAGCAGTTCCACGCCTTCGACGCCCGCAACCCGCACGTGTACCGATCCCTCGAACGCATGGCCGCCCGCCGCCTGGCCGCCGGCGCCACCCGGATCAGCCTCAAGGACCTCTTCGAAGACCTGCGACGCCAACTCCCGTACGGCGTCGCCGGGCTGAACAACAACTTCACCGCTCTCTACGCCCGTCGCCTCATCGACGACCACCCCCACTGGTCCCACGCGTTCGGGCTGCGCCGGCGCCGCGCCGCCTGAGACACCCCCTTTTCCCTGCCCTGCCGTCCCTTGATACGGAGAATTCCCTCTTGCCCGCTCGCCCTGTTGTACTTGTCGTCGCTCCCGGAGATGAGAACTACCGCGGCTACTGCCTTGAGCAGGTCGCCGACGCCTACAGAGTCGTGCTGCTCATCGGCACCGAACCCTCGTGGGAGAAGCCGCACATCACCGATCACGCCGTCGTGGACCTCAGCGATCCTGCCGCGCTGTTGGCGGGGGGTCGGGCCCTGGCCGCACGCCACGACCTCGCCGGTGTCATGACCTGGGACGAGTGGAGTGTGGTCCCGACCGCCCGACTCGCCCGCCAGCTCGGCTTGTCCACCACCGCGCCCGAAGTGATGCAGGGGTGCCGCAACAAGGCCACCGCTCGGTCGCTGTTCGCCCGCCACGGCGTGCCCTCGGCCGCTTCGGTGAGCGTGCGTACCCGGCAGGAGGCCGAAGCCGCCGCCGACCGGATCGGCTATCCCGTGGTGCTGAAGCCTGCCTCACACGCGGGTGCCATCGGCGTGCTCCGCGTCGATGACCGCGACCAGCTCACGGCCGCCTACCGGGCGGCCGAACGGACGGCCGGTCAGGGCACCGAGAGCACCAGCGTCCTCGT
This sequence comes from Streptomyces sp. AHA2, assembly GCF_036857595.1. Taxonomy (NCBI): domain Bacteria; kingdom Bacillati; phylum Actinomycetota; class Actinomycetes; order Kitasatosporales; family Streptomycetaceae; genus Streptomyces; species Streptomyces sp. AHA2. The sequence goes on along the minus strand of NZ_JAUQWJ010000008.1, from coordinate 251,402 downwards.
CGAGGAGTTCCTCGACGGGCCGGAGATCTCCGTGGAGTGTGTCACCTACCGCGGCGCCACCACGGTGGTGGCGGTCAACCGCAAGACCATCAGCCCTCCGCCGCGCTTCGAGCAGCTGGCCCACAGTGTGGACGCCGACGACCCGCTCCGGGAGACCGTCGCGCCGGCCGCCCGGGCGGCGATCAACGCCCTCGGCATCACCGACGGCGTCAGCCACATAGAGATGCGCCTCGTCGACGGCAGGCCCCGCCTCATCGAGGTCAACGCTCGCCTGGCCGGAGACATGATCGGCCACCTCGTGCGTCTCGCCACCGGCATCGACCTGGTCCGTGCCGCCGCCGACATCGCCTGCGACCGCACCCCCGACCTCACGCCCACCAGGTCCTCGGCCGCCGCCATCCGGCTCCTCTATCCGGACACCTCCGGCACCCTCACCCACCTCACCTACGACGGGCCCCGCCCGACGTGGCTGGACCGGCTGCACTACCAGTGCCGCCCCGGTGACCAGCTCCTCCTCCCCGCCGACGGAGGAAACCTGTACACCGGCCGGATCGGCTACCTCATCACCACCGCCACCACCGGCCAGCAGGCGCGTGCACGCGCCGACCAGGCTGCTCGTGCCGTCACCGCGGTCCTCGACCGGACCTCCGGCCCCCGTAGCGCTGCGGCGTGAGCGCGGTGTCTGCGGCTGACCGGCATAGCCGGGCATTGCTGACCGGCTATTTCCTCGGCCTGGGGGCCATCATGGCGGTGTGGGGCGCCCGGATGCCCGCCGTGCAGCAGGCTGCCCACCTCGGCACCGCAGGGCTGGCCCTGGTCCTGCTGGCCGCCGCCGTCGGCATGGTCGCTGGACTGCAGCTCGGAGGCCGCTACGCCCGGCCGGCGCGGCTACCAGCCCAGCTCACCAGTGGGTCCATCGCCCTGGCCGGGTGCCTCGTCCTCGTGGGGCAAGGCGAGAATCTGTCCGCGTTGCTGCTGGCGGCTCTCGCGTTCGGTCTCGCGCACGGCGTCCTCGATGTGGCCGCCAACACTGCGGCCGTCCGCTGCCAGAACGCCTTCGGCCGGCCCATCATGTCTGGTCTTCACGCCGCATACTCCCTCGGCGCCCTCGCCGGCGCCGCCCTGGCCGCCCTCACCGCCCAGGCCCCGCACAGCACACTCTTCACCGCAACAGGCGCCCTCCTGGCCGGGGCCGCTGTCGCAGCGGTGCCGGTCACCCGAAGCCTGAGCGGCGCAGAGCGACCCGCAATGCGCGCTGGCGCCGGGAAGCTGCCCCTGCTTTCGTCGCCGGGGAAGCTCTGGCTTCTGGCCGCGCTGGCCGCTGCGAGCCTGCTGGGCGAGGGAGCCGCCGCTGACTGGGCCGCCGTGCACCTGCACACCCTGGGCGCCCCGACGGCCGCGAGCGCCACCGCGTTCGCGCTGTACAGCGCGGCCATGGCGGCCGGACGGCTGACCGGTGACCGGCTCACCGCTGCCTTCGGTGCCCCGACAGTCGTACGGGCCGGAGCCCTTCTCGCCACGGCCGGACTCACCATCGGCGTCATCGGGAACAGCACCCCACTGGCGCTGACGGGCTGGGCGGTCTTCGGACTCGGCCTGTCCACCACCGTCCCCTCGCTCATCACCGCGGCCGGTGCCGGAGGCGCCAAGGCCGTGGCCACGGTCACCGCCACCGGCTACCTCGGCCTCCTCGCCGGCCCGGCCCTCATCGGAGCCCTGGCCAGCGCCACCACCCTGCCCACGGCCCTGCTGCTGCCCGCCCTCCTCGCAGCCGCCGTCGCCGCCCTCGCCCACCGCGCCCTGGAGAACACCACCCCTTGACACCCACCACTGCCCACGCGGGCCTGGCCGCCGTCATCCTCGACTACAACGGCGTCATCGGCCTGCAACCCACCACCGACCAGTGGCTCCGCCTGGCCCGCACCGCCCTGTGGCCCGAGGACGACCTCCCCGCCTTCCAGAACGCCTTCTGGAACGCCCGCACCGCCTACGACGCAGGTCACCTCAGCGACCTCGCGTACTGGGCCACGGTCCTCGGCCACCACCCCGGTGCCCGCAGGCTGCGTGGACTCCGCGACGCCGATACCGACATGTGGACGTCCATCGACGATCACGTCATCGATGTTCTCCACCAGGCCCACGAGTCCGGGCTGCCGCTGGTCTTGCTGTCGAACGCACCCCGCCACCTCAGCGATGTCCTCGACCGCCGCCCGTGGCGCCGCCTGATGACCCACGCCTTCTACTCGGCCCGGCTCCAGGTCTGCAAACCCGACCCGGCCGCCTACCAGCACGCGATGAACGCCACCGGTGCCGCCGACCCCGACCGCGTCCTCTTCGTGGACGACCGGGCCGACAACTGCCATGCAGCCCGCCACCTGGGCCTGCGCACCCTGCACTACACCGGCCACCCCACCGACCTCGCAGCCGCCCTGCAGCCCCCGAACTGACCCGCTTCCTCCCCCCCCCAGGATTCAGTGCCCCACGACGACCACGACACCATCGACGGCGACGTCTACGTCTCCCCACGCCACCTGGCCCGCTCCACCGCGGTCAGCGACCCCGGCCTCGACCCGCTGCGCGACCTCGGCTGGGATCTGCACCACGACCACCTCGGCAACGCCTACCTCACGGCCCCCGACGGCAAGGTCCGCCTCGGCTACCTCCCCGAAGGCGACGACGACGGCCTGTGGCGCATCAACGCCTACAAGGACGCCTTCGGCCCACCGGCCTGGGGCGTCTGCTTCAACGACAGCGCGCCCACGGAGTTCGTCACTGCCTTCACCACCGCCCTCGCCGAGGCGTACCGGCAGGGCCCAGACCGCTACCTTGCCCGCCCGCTTGCCGGAAGCACCGACCGTGACCCGTTCCAGGCCGTTGACCCGCTCATCAACCGAGGCTGGTGCTTCGACCGCCCGGATCTGAGGACCTTCGCCATCACCTCACCCGACGGGCTCGCCACGCTGGAATACACCACCGGCGACCTCGACCCGGCGATCGAGCTGGAAACCCGCGACGCGCGCTGGCACCTGTGGGCCGGCACCTCCTCAGCTCGGCCCTACTGGTACGCCACGGCCAGCACCGACACCCCCGCAGCCCTTCTGCGAGCTGTGACCGAGGCCGTGGCCGACCCCGCACCCCTGCCTCGATGGCGGGACGACACTTCCAGCTACGTCAAGGACCACGCCCAGACTTCCCCGATCCACCCGCCCTCTCCGCCGACGCCCACCCCGCTCGACGTCCGGCGGGCCGCAGCGTCCCGCCGCCCGGCCGCGCTTCCCGCGGCCAGCGTTCCGCGCTGGAGCACCACCAGCCGACATGCCCTGCCCGGCCAACGCCGCTGACTCCACTCAACTCCGACCGGAGACCCTCGTGTTCCTGCAGGCTCCCGAGTTCTTCACCGAGCTGTGCCTTCCTTTCCACGAGCACGCCGTCGTGGGCAACACCTACTACGCCGCCCCCGTGCCGGGCACGCCGCTGCGTTTGCGGATTGACTTCACCCGCACCATCCACGCGGACACCTACGGCGGGCTGCGTGTCGCAGTCGTCCACCCGGAACGCGGGGAGATCGACGCGGTGGCACTCAGCTTCGTGGACCACGGAACCTTCCACCGCCGCGACGAAGCCACCAACACCCCTCCGAACACCAAGCAGTACGGCACCTTCGGCACCTACCACCGCCCCGGCCGCCCCCCGTGGGACGGAGCCGTCACCACCGGGCTGCGCGACGCCATCGAGCAGTACACGGCCGTCTGGTTCCCCGGCGCCTGGGCTGCCTCCGCGCCCAAGCGTGCGGCCGGCCCCACGCCGCGCAGCACTCCAGCTCCGCCGACCGTCCCCGCCGGGGCCCGCACCCGCTGAGCCTCGTCCCGATCCCCGCGCCACCTACTCAGCAGGAGCATCTCCTCGTGTTGCCCGACCCACCACGCGACCCCTTCAACAATCTCGACCCTGCCCAGACCGTGAGAGTTCTCCCGCGTCACCTCGCCGGTCCCGGCCAGGCAGACCTGGAGACGATCTGGGCCTTCCCCTTCGACGACGGATGGCACCTTCACCAGGGACTCGAAGGGATGGTGTTCGCCATCAGCCCCTGCGCCCGGCTGTGGACCCGCTTCGCTCCCAAGCCCGAGGAGCGAGGCGCAGACACGTGGACCATCGGCATGGACCGTGCCCCCTTCGGCCCGCGGGCCTGGGAGATCACCTTCGACGCCACCACCCCCGCCGAACTCCTGCGCGACGTCCACACCGAACTGCTCGACCTGTACCTCGAAGACCGCCACAGCGACAAGAACCACCTGGTCGAGGATCCGACGGCCCCGCACGAGGTGTACACGCCGCTCCTCACCCACGGCTGGAGCCACAGCGTCAAAACGGACGGTACGCAGACCTTTCTGCCACCAGAGGGCCTTGGCGGTGTGCGTCACAGGTACGCCACCACTGGGTCCGACGGTCCGGTCTGGCGGGCCTGGGGCGGATACCCGAGCGAGCCGCACTGGCAGGCCCAGTTCTCTGCCGGCGCGCCCACCACCCTCGCTGCGGCTTTCACCGCCTCGCTGATCTCCACCGAACCGCTGCATCGGGCCGTGAAGCAGATCCCGTTCCACACTCGTCGTCACCTCTACGTCGCACCGGCTGCAACCCCGCAGCCGCCCAGCCATCTGCCGCCCGCTCTGCCGTCCGCACCCCACCCCGCCGGCCGCGCCCGCTGACCTCCCCCGACCGATCAAGGAGTCCCCTTCCTCGTGCACGCACATCTCGTCCGATCCGCCGCCGCCATCGCCGTCGCCGCGGCCGGCACCCTCACCTGGGCACCGGCCGCGAGTGCCGAGCCCACCGAACCGACCCCCTCAGCCTCCGCCGCCGCCGAGACTCCGGCCGCGGACGCGGGCAGCGTCGAGATCACCACCAGGGACACAGTCGGAGACGCCCTGCCCGGCGCAGTGTTCCTGCTGCTCGACTCCGCCGGCCAGGAAGCCGGACACGGGAAGACCGACGCACAGGGAAAGCTGACCTTCTCCGACCTCGCGCCCGGCGTCTACCGGCTCAAGGAGACGGCCTCCGGCAGCCCGCTGCACGAGGTCGTCGCCGACCAGGACGTCATCGTCACCCCGGGCGCGACCACCCGGCTGACGATCACCGATCCGTTCAAGGCCGCCAAGGTCCTCCTGCAGGCCAAGGACGACAAGACCGGCAAGCTCCTGCCCGGCGCGACCGTGAACATCGGCACCGGCAGCTCGACGCTGCTCACTCTGACCACGGGAGCTAAGGGCACGGCCTCCAAAGAGCTGCCCATGTCGAGCCGGAAGGCCCAGTTCTGGGTCAAAGAGATCAAAGCCCCTGCCGGCTACGACCTGTACAAGCCCACCAAGACGTTCACCGCTGGTCCCGGCGACCCGGTAACCGTGACCGTCACCAACGCCAAGACCACCACGACCCCGAAGCCCGAACCCTCGGGTAAGCCCACGCACACGCCCACCGACACCCCCTCCTCCAGCCCAGGCAAGCCGAACAGCGGTACGGACAGGGCCACGCCGTCCGCGTCGGATAGCGACACACCGGAAACCGACACTTCCGCCATCGCCGCCACCCCGGTCGGCGACTCCACACCGAAGACGCCGACGGGCTCTCTCGCTCACACCGGTGCTGACGCCACGCTGTGGCTGATCGGCGGCGCGGCCGTTCTGATCGCGGCCGGTGGAGGCGCCCTCGCCGTGGCACGCCGCAGTCGCACCGACAGCCACACAGAAGACAACACCGGGAGCTGACCGCACCCACCCTTCTTCACTACACGGAGCCCCCGCAGCCCCAGCTGGACACGCTGTTCGCGACCGCCAACAGCGTCCTCCTGGATGTGGGGGCCTCGGTGTTTGTGAACCGCCCCTCTATAATCGAATGTGTGAGCGATGCTCCGTCCCGTCTGGAACTGCTGCAGTTCACGCGCCGCGTGGTCGAGCAGCAGGCGCGGGCGAGCCTTCGGCAGCTAGACCGGTGGATCGCGGACGAGGAGCGTCGCGAGGCCGAGCGACGGCAGGCCGAGGAGCGGCGACTGCCGCCCCCGGAGTGGCTGATCGAGCGGGGCCTTGACCGGAGCAGCCTGGTGGCGGCGCACACGGGGGACTGCTGGGACCCGGGTAAGCGCCAGATGCCGGCGACGCGGGAGCAGGCACGCGACGCGATACGTCAGCAGGTTCCGGCGTGCTCGAAGTGTCGGCCGGACACGCGGCTGGGCCTGCTGGAGTAGTCCGGCGCGCGGGCGGTCCGGGCGGCGTTTGAGGGTGGCGGGGTGGAGTTCCCTGTCGACGTCGCCCTGGCCGAGCTGGTGCCGCAACTGCCGACCGGGCCGCGCTGGTGGTATGAAGTGAAGCTCGACGGTCACCGGACAGTTTTGTGGCGGCTGGCTGAGACGGTTCGACTTCAAGCGCGGTCGGGTCGGGACGTGACGACGCCCTGGATGGATCTTGCCGTGGCGGGGATGGCCCTGCCGCCTGGTGTCGTCCTGGACGGCGAGGCAGTCGTCGTGGTTGACGGGCAGGTGTCGTTCGAGGCCGCTCAGGCTCGGGCGGCTTCCTCGCCTGCACGGTCGCGGGAGCTGGCGGCGCGGCACCCTGCGCTGCTCATCGTGTGGGACGTTTTGTCGTTGCCCACCGGGGACGTGAGGGGGCGTCCGTATGAGGAGCGGCGCGCCTTGATGCTGGACATGGTGGCCGGGCTGCCGGAGGGGTCGCCAATTCAGGCAGTGTCGGCGACGGAAGACGTGGAGGTCGCCCGGGTTTGGTACGAGACGCTGACCGGCTCCGGTGTGGAGGGGGTGGTGGCGAAGTCGGGGCGGTCGCCGTACCGGGCGGGTCGGTCGTCGTCGTGGAAGAAGGTCAGACACGCGGAGACGATCGACGCGGAGGTGGTGGGGTTCACGGGGGCGGCGGGTCGGCCGCAGGCGCTGGCGGTGCGGTTGCCTGACGGCCGTGTTGCATTGTCTCAGCGGCTCGGGGCGCAGCTGGCCGCGCAGGTCGCGGCGGCGCTGGTGGCCGTTGCTCCGGCCGCGCGAGGTCGGGCGGCTGGGGGCGAGTCGTTCACGGCGGCGGAGTCCGGACTGCTCGTCGAGGTGCTGGCGGGGACGACGAGGCATGCCGTGGTCACCGTGACGCGCGTGCGGTGAGCTGCCGCGGACGAATCGGGAGGAATAGCTGGCCTGCAACTCGGCGAAGGACCGCGGGTCCCAGCGCACGAACTCCTCGCTTCGGCGTGGGTGTGGGCACGCCACCTCTGAGCTGGGGCTCCGTTATCCACGAACGCGCGGACACCTCGTTACGCTGCGGCCGTGACCGAGCCCTCCCCGCTGCCAGGCGACCCCTCCGAGCTACACCTGCGCATCTCCTACGACGACGGACTCTGGGACACTCCCCAGGCGGACACGCTGGAGTGCTGGAACGTGGCCGTCCTGCACCGCCGACGCGCTCATGGTGAACATCACGGGCCGGTCAGCTCCAGCGGGTGTACGACTGCTGATTGCTCCTCGTGCACGGTCGAGGACGTAGTCGTCGGCTCCATGACGTTCTACCGGGTGCACCTCGACCGGGGCCGCAACGCCTACTGGGCCATGGAGGAGGAGTCGGAGGAACTGTACGAGACCGCGCAGGTCCTCCTTGATCCCGAGACGGGTTCTTTCACCGACGAAGTCAGCGAACAGTTGGAGTACGTCGGCTCAGCGCTGCTCGTCATGAATCGCGTGACGCTGGATCCGCCATGGCGCGGGCACGGCCTGGCGGCCGTGCTTGCCTGCGAGGTGATCACCCGGCTCATGGCCGGCTGCCGGGCCGTAGCCTGTTCGCCCGGCATCACCGATCTCAGCAGCCATCGGCTGACGGCCAGAGCCGAGTGGGACCGCGTGAACGCCAAAATCGCCCAGGGGTGGGAGAGCCTGGGTTTCCGTCCCTACCGGGACAATGTCTATCTTCCGGTTCCCGCCTCGCAGGATCTTGAGGAGCAGCGCGGCGCATTGCGCAGGCATCTTGCCGAACTCGGTGGTTCCTGGCGGGCGGGCGCTTCCTGACCAGCCCGCCAGCGCGTGAGGCGAGCTGCCTGCTAACCCAGCGCCCCTCTCGATCCGCGGGCAGCCGCGACGGCTGGCATCCGCTCAGTGGGTAAACGCGTGGTCGCAGCCCGCAGGATTAGTCGGCTGCTGGAACATGAGAACCAGAAGTCGACCTAATGGGAACTTGTGTTTCGCGGGTGACGATTTCGAGGAACTCGGTGACGGACTCGGGCCGCATGGCGGGGTCTTCTCTCGTGGCGGTCTCTGCGACCGCACGCCATGCGCCGCTCTCCGGTAGGAGGGGAATATTCGCGCGGGGGCGCTTTCCTGTGATTGCCCACCCGACGAATTGGCCCAGGCTGTATATGTCGGCCTGCGGCCCTGCGCTGTGAGCGTCGTCTTCCAGTTCGGGGGCGGCAAACCCAGCCGATCCCAAAGCTACACCCATCCTCGTCCTCTGAGGGTCGGTCGTCATCCCTCGGGGACGCCTAACAATGCCCCAGTCAGCAACCACCCACCGGCCGTCCAGCAGAAGAATGTTGGCCGGTTTGATGTCACGGTGCACATAGCCTTTTTCGTGTGCTACCTCAAGGACCGAACATACGGATTGCAGGAGAAGGGCCAGCGCGTCGTCGTTCCGTAGGTCATCACGGTAGTCCAGGGCCGTTCCCTGCGCATACGGCATGACGAACCAGCTATGATCTGGCGCGTGGTCCAGAATGGGCATGGCATGAGGATGACCGCTCAGGAACAGTCCGACTTCAATCTCCCGCCTCATTCTGGCGACGCGGCGCTCTAGCGGTGTGCGGAGCTTCTTCAGGGCTACCACGGATCCCGTGGACTTGTCTCTCGCCCTGAAAACCTGAGCTTGGCCGCCATCTATAGGGATGGGAACGCACGCGTAATTTTTGCGCACGCCAGCCATATGACGGGCAGTGAAGTTCGGCTTCTTGTCGTACTCTGAATGCTCGGAGCAGACTTTCAGGAAGGCCATAAGTGCCAACTTGCATTCCTGCGGGTCTTGCCGATCGAGAAGTCTCAGCGCCTTATCGACCCTGTCGAAATGCGTCCCCTTTTCCGCTTCAGGTCGGGGTATCTCGTCCCAATGGTCGCAGCGGAAAAAGGGCTGGTTGTTGAAAGGTTCCCTTCCTGCGGTGTGCAGGTCGAAACCGAGTTCCACGGAAGCGGGTACAAGTACGCGGTGGCATAGGGTTCGAGCCGAATAGGATCGAGCATTGTGTGTCTGCTGCTTGATAGAGCGAGGGTCAACGGTCTCGTCGAGTGTTCGAGCGAGGAGTGCGGTACCCAGTGCGGGGGTGTAAGTGCGTGGCGCTTCTTCCTGGCGCAGTGAGCGCGAAAGGTGCAGCCACGCCTCTGGTAGCGAAGTTGCTTCCATCGCTTGCCTAAACGCCTCGTCCAATGTCTGGCGGGCGATATGCGGGTCGAACCTGACTGCCATCTTTTCCCCCGGGTCGATCAGTCCTAATCCTGCAAGCGTTGGGTTCGCCGCTACCGAATCCCGCGGGCCATGTTATCCATCTGCCAGCATCGGGCCGCATCGCACTGGTGGTGCCGAAGACCGTCGCCGCCCGGTGGCTTTGCTATCGATGGACGGCAGTTCGCCGGGGGCAGACAGGAAAGATCTCGGAAAGACTGGCCAACGTGCGCGAGAGCATGTCAACGTAGACGACCTTGCAAGAAACCCCAGGTCAGAGAGGTGATTGCTCGTGACCGTAGCCCCTGCGGGCCCCGGTTTCTCCACCACTGTCGAGGCCCTGCGACTGCGGGAGTGGCAGCTCGGCCCCGGTCAGCCGACTCTGGTCCTGGACCAGTTCTCGGCCGAGGACTTCCACCTGATCGTTGATGATCGCGCGGACGTGCACGTCAGCTCCAAGGACGGCCGGTTCTACCTCGGTTGGTTTCCGCACGGCCGACCCGGCACGGACGGCGAGGGGTGGAAGATCGTCGTCACCGGCACCGCTCAGGTCCGCGGCTACCACATGTCGTTCGACACCGAGACGCCGGCCGACATCGTCGCCGCCACCGTGGCGAGGGTGCTGCAGACCTCAGGCCGCCTCTGACAGCGCGGCCACCGATACATAGCGCCCGTCCTATGAGCGCTGGCGGTGCCGTAGGCCGGCCCGGCTCCACCGCCCCCGTTTCCCTCGAACCCCAGGAGGCTGTCCGTGACGTCCCCGGAGATGACCGTCGGCGATCTCATCGATCTGTTGTCCGGCTGCGACCGGAGCGCTCCGGTCCGCCAGGCCATGAACCCGTTCTTCCCGATGGCGCACCGCTTGGCGCAGGTCCTGCAGTCGGTCGACGAGACCGGCCGGACCGTTGTCTACCTCGCCGAAGGGCGGGACGAGGACGCACAGCTCGGCCACCTTCCGCCGGAGGTCGCCATCGCCCTGACGTGGCAGGGCCCCGTCCAGGCGCCCCCGCGCCGCCCTCGCCGCCGTGCCGGCGGCAACTAGACACGCACCGAGCCCTTGGAGGCGCCCCTGTACCCCGACCTTCCGCCCGACCCGTCCGCCCCGCGCGGCGGCCAGCCCGCGTTCTGGGTCGGCCCCCGGCATCTAGCCGGTGACGATGGACGCCTCTACGACGTCGTCGCCGACGCACTCGCCGGCCTGGGCTGGACGAGCCTGACGATCGTCCGCGGACGGCACGAGCCGGACGAGGAACTGGAGGACCGCCAGGTCCTGCGCAGCACCGTCCTGCACATCAGCCCCGACGCCTTGCGCTGGGCCCAGTGGGGGCTGGCGGACGAGCCGTTCCACCTGGGTGGGCTGCCGATCGCCTGGCAGATCTCCGCCCGAGCCGAGGCGAGCAGCCCGCTCGCCCAGTGGTCGGCCTACTTCACCCGTGACGTCCCCGGCGAGGCGGTGGTCGACTTCCTCGTCGCGCTCGACGCAAGCAACCAGCCTGCCTCGGCGCTCGCCGGACCCGAGCCGGTCCTTGACGCTGTCGCCGCCCACGGCTGGTTCCGCGACATCGACCAACCCCAGGCGTCGGCGACGGACCCGACGTTCACCTCGCACATCAGCCTGGGAGAGGTGCCGCCCCTCATCCAGGACGGCGACCTACGGGCCCTGTCCGCCGAGGACGACGAGACTAGACCGGCCGGATGGCAGGCGTGGGCCGAGCCCGTACTTGGCGCCCCGCTTCTGTGGGTGGCCTCGTTCGCCGCCAGCGTCCCGCACGACCTCGTCGCCGCCTTCGCCGCCTCCCTCAGCTCGACCGCACCGGTCCTGCGGCGGGTCCTGCCCGAGGCCACCCAGGAGCGCCTCCTGCGCGCGCCGGCCATCTAACGTCCCGCGCACCCCTCTCGACGATCGCAGTCCGGCATCCTCCCAGTTGGGGGTGCCGGACTTTCTTGTTTCCCGGGCGAAGTGGCCGGTCGGGTCGTTAGTGCTTAGCCCATAACGCACTGCTGCCCCCGACCGCGACGGTCGGAGGCAGCAGCGTGACGCGCGCGCAGGTCAGCTCGTTGCCGTGGCCTTGGCGAGGGCCTTGTCGAGGTGGCGGTCGACGAGGGCCGGGGAGCCGGAGAGGACCAGCAGCAGGCTGCCGTCGCGGATCGCGGTCTGCTTGACCACGGTGCTCCGGCCCCCGGCGATGTACGTCAGAAGCAGGCTTTACTGCTCATCACCGCCGACGCTGGGCGCGGGCAGCTTCTGCGAGGTCACGTCGACCTGGGAGCCACCGGCGACGACCTGATAGGCCGGGCAGCCTGTCATGGCATCGAAGATCCGGCCGGTGCCGTCGGAGAGCTTCTTCACGCTGTCGCTGTACAGCTCCTCGGAGATCTCCGAGGAGCTGTAGCCGTAGGTGAAGTCCGCCTTCGCCTTGTGCGGGAAGGCGAGTGTGCCGCCAGTCGCCGCGTCACCGCCCAGCTCGCTCAGGGCCGGGCAGCCGAGGACGGTGACGTCATCGTGCTGGGCCGGACGCTCCGGCTGGGGAAGGTAGCCGCTGCCGAGGTCGCGCGGGTCGAGCAGGCGGGACTCGAGCGCGGCCGAGGAGAGCGCGGCCGGCTCCTGGGCGACCTCGGTCGGCTTTCCCGTACGGGAGGAGGCGGTTCGGTGCTTGGCCCCGGGGGTGTCGGTGGAGCAGGCGGGCACGGCGAGGAGGGCGGCGGTGATGCCGAGTGCGGTGGTGGCGACGCGAACGCGCATGACGGAACTGACCCCTTGGTGCTAGGCGACGGGTGGTCAGTGCGGGCCCGCGGGCCCGGTGGGGTCGTAGGAGTGGTGGTCAGTGCCCGAGGTGGCGCAGGCAGTCCTCGAACGTGGCGTGCGTCGAGTCCGCCGGCCCGGAGTGCCGGTTGTACCAGGCGGTGTCGATGCGCGTCTCTAGCTGCTGGTGCCCGGCCCTGCAGCGCAGCCAGATCTCACCGCGGGTGGAGAGGATGAGCCAGTCCCGGTACGCGCCGCACTCGGCGCAGGTGGCCATCTCGCCGTCGAGGACCAGGGGCTGCTTCCACGGCATCATCTTGCCCTCGACCTGGTCGTGGCTCGGCACCCGCAGCTCCGGCGGGAGGAAGTCGTCCACGATGGCGGTCGGCTCGGCGGGCTGCGGCTCGGGCGCCGGCACTCCGATGCCGGGCGGGACCTGTCCCTGCATCTGCGCGTGCAGCTCGGCGAACCGTTTTTGAGCTTCGCTCGGCCCCTTGGCCCTGCGGCGTATTCGGTGAAACACCCTGGCGTCCTCCTCCACCTCGGCACCTCGTCCTGCGCGCTTCATGATCGTGCCCCACGCCGTCGGCGGTTTCAATTCACAACGTCCACAGTCCCTTCGGCCAGGTCAGCACGGGTGTGGCCTCTCGGCTGCCCGGGTGACGAGGAGGCCACGACGCATGTCTCGGTACGGCACAGCGGCGATCCGGGGAGCCTGCGTGCCGTCTGGTTACTTATCGGGCCTGACGCGGTGACTCCTCTCCGCTGCGCCGCCTGCCGGCCGCGGAGGGCCTGGTCGTCGCCCTGCGCGTCGCGGACCGGTTCGCTGCGGTGCTGGTCTCGGGAAGCTGGGAGGCATCGGCGGGCAGGTCGGCTGTCCGTCGCATCCGCCATACGAGCACGTCGCTGATGGAGTCCGCGGTGCCCAGTTCGCGCCGAGCGGCAACGTCGGACAGGAGAGTGGCCGGGTCGTGGCCGGCGGCTTCGGCTTCCGTGATGGTCGCGGCCAGGGCGTACCAGCCGGGTTCGGCGAGGATCTGCTCGGCCAGTTCCGGGAGCGCCTCGCGCAGCAGCGCGGTCTGCCGCTGGAGCATCGGCCGGCTCAGACGTCGGCCGCGCTGGTATAGCACACCGAGCGGCTGGGCCGAGGCGGCCTGGTAAGCGGTGCGCAGGTGTTCGGCAGCTCGGGTGGCGGCCTCGGCCTGCTGGGTGTGGCCCTTCCGGGCGTGCCAGTGCGCGGTGGCGGTGATCAGGAAGAACAGCATGTCGATCGCCATCGCCGTGGTGGCTCCGTCCTCACCGCGGCCGAGGGCCGGGCCGCCCTGGACGAGGTCGCGGGCGGCCTGTCGCAGGGCTCGATCGTGCCCGCGTACGGCGCGGACGTGAGAGCGCGAGGCCCGTTCGAAGGCCGTTGCGGCGTCGTGCAGTTCGCGACGGGTGTGAGCGGCGGACGTCTTCGCGAGGGCGTCCAGGACCTCGCCGACCGCGGCGATGTGGGCGGCGGCGACCCCGTCCTCGCCGTGGTCGACGACGAGCACGGCCTGCCACACGGCCGATGCCGTGCCGCGGCGCGCGGAGGCCGGACTGCCCGGCCCCGTACGAATCGCTTCCTCCCGCCGGGCCGCAGGGACATCCTGCGCATCACCGGACCACCGCTCGCGGATGCGAGGCAAGGACAGGTCGGGAGCGAGGCGCGCGCCGGGGTAGAACACCGGCTCGCCGTCCTTGTTCAGGTCGTCGGGCAGGGCGACCTTGTATCCGAGCAGGTCACCGGAGGGCGCGGCGCGCTTGCGGATCAGGAGACCGGCGGCGAGGCGGTCGAAGAACTCCTCGTCGCTTCTCGCGCCGGCCACCGCACGCCGCACGGATTCCCGCAGTTCCTCGCGGGCGGTGCGCTCGCGGCCCTGGCGCTGGGCCTTGTGGCGCTCGGCGCTGGTCGGTCGTTGCGCTGCGGTTCCGTCCCCGGTGCTGAGCTGCTTGAGCCCGTACTCGGCTTCGATCAGGCGGGCTTCGGCCTGGGATCGCTTGGCGTCGTTGTTGAGTCGGGGGCGCCGGCCGTCTTCGCGGACGAGCGTGGCGATGATGTGGATGTGGTCGTCGGCGTGGCGCACGGCTGCCCAGCGGCATCCCGCCTCGTCGGCGGCCGGAGCGATGCCGGTCGCGGCGACCATGCGTCGGGCGATCTCCCCCCATTGCTCGTCGGAGAGAACCGGGTCGTCGGGTGCGGCCCGGACGGATAGGTGCCAGACGTGCTTGGCCGGGCGGCGCGACTCCGCGAGCGTCTGGACGGGCTGGTCCAGGAGCTGCTGCAACTGTCTCTTCGTAGCTTGAGGATCGCGACCGGGGTCGGGAGCGAAGCTGTCCCATGCCGCCACGAGATGCGGATCGACGTGCTCCTCATGGGTCCCTTTGCCGTAGAGGTAGATGAGCAGGCCGAACGTGTTCGAGCCACGCTTGTGGACGCGAGGGATCAACCGGTTCGCCTTTCGGTGTCGAGGTAGTGCTGGATGAAGGCGTCCACGCGCTGGGTGGCGCGCTGGACGGCGCCGAGTACGGCTTCGGCGTAGGGGACGTCGGCACCGGAGTTGGCGGCCTTAGCTACCTGGTTGACGTTGTTGCCGATGTGGCCGAGGTGCCGGCGCACAGCGAAGAGCTCGTTGTGGACTTCTCGTTGGGCGGCGATTTCCGCCGCCGTACGGTCGAGATCGTGGGCGGCTTTGAGAGCGGCGTGGGCGAGGAAACTGGCGACGCTCATGTGGCACACGGCGGCTGCACGAGCTAGGAGTTGGTACTCGTCGTCGTTCATGCGGCAGCTGGGCTGGCGCATGCGCTTGTTCTCGTCGCGCAGGCGCTCACGCTGTTGCACATGCGGCTTTGAAGGGGCGGTGTGCGTGCAGTGCGCACTGTGGCAGGCGTGCTGGTCCTGCCCCTCGGGATGCGAGCCGCCCTCGGTCGCATCCTCACGGATCGGCGCCCCCCGGTGCCGTTCCGCTCCCGCCACTCCAGGGGCGGGGAACGCAAGAGCATTGCTCCCCTCGGGAGCAATGCTCTTGCGATAACTTGCTCGCCCCGAGACCGAGTTGGAGCCGGGATCAGGTTCCGGGGTGGTGCCGTTCTTGGGTGCGTTCGTCATTGAGATTCGGGCCTCGTAGAGCGGGTGCGTTGCTGGATGGTTGCGGCCAGCGCGAGAACTTCGGCTGGGCTGGCAAGGACGCGAACCGGTCTGTTGGGACGGTCCTGGACGAGCCACTGCCCGGTCGGCGTGAGGACGACGGCGTGGAGGAGTTGCCGGCGGACCAGGACGTCCGCCCAGGCACCGGCCTCGGCGGTGGTGGGCCCGGAAAAGCGAGGGGGACGAGGAATCATGGCGTACCTCCTAAGCGGGGCGGTGGCCCGGCGTGGAGCCGGGCCACCTTTACGGATACGGGCCTTGTGCTGGGATTTGCCGGTTCAGCCGCATTCGGGGCAGCGTCCGACGTGGCTGTTGAGCGCGCGGGCCATCCGCTGTTTCGCCGAGGCTGCCTGCTTCGCGCTGGACTTCGCCGCCGGCCTGCCCGCATGCCGCTCGGAGTGAGCGAGCATGAATCCGATCTCGCGCTCGTACTCGGCGCGGACCGTCTTGAACTGGTGGCAGGTCTTCATCGGGCGGTGCTCCTCGTCGTCGTGATGTCCGCGTTCCGCAGCTCCTGGAGGACCAGGCCGAGTCGGTCGTTACCGACGCCCGTCAGGCCCTGGCGGCGGATGATTTCGCGCAGCTGCACTCGGGTGATCGCGCCGTTGCCGTCCCGTTCGAGCAGAGCCGGCACATGGGGACGCACCTCACGGACAAGCTGGCGCTCAGATTCACCCAGCTCGCGTGCCTGGCGCTCCGTCTGCGAGCGGGACCGTGCACGCTTGTCCTTGTTCTTCGTCCGGGAGGTCCTGGTCGGCTTCCGGCGAAGCGGGACTTTGTGTCCTCGGTCCTGGGTGGTCTCGGTCCCGGACTGTGGGGCGGTCGGTCCTCGGTCCTGGGTGGTCTCGGTCCCGGACTGTGGGGCGGTCGGTCCTCGGTCCTCGGTGGTCTCGGTCCCCGACTTCCTGATGCCCGGTCCCCGATGAGAATCCGGGTCCTGAGCTGCCACTTCTCGCGTGCTGTGGTCGGTCCTCATGGCCGCTGCGTCCCGCGCTGCGGCTCCCGGTCCGGCGAGCACGGTCCCTGGGACCGCACCGTCTTCAGAGGGCTTGGTTCCCGCGAACGTTCCCGTTGCGTCGCCCTTGGTCCTTGCGTCGACCCCGGCTTCCGGGTTCTCGGGGACGGGGCTCCGAGGAGCCCTCGGTCCTCGGTCCGAGACCGGCTCGTCGGAACCGTCGGGACCGGGGACGGGGACCGGCACATCCGATGTCGGCTGTACGGGGACCGTGGCCGCCGATGCGCTGCTGTGCGCCGGGGACCAGGGAGAAGGGAGCGGGACCGTGGCGAGCGCCAGCGCGTGTCGCCGAGCGGCGAGCTGGTCGAGCAGCTGCGCCCGCTGGTGAGGGTCGGTGCCGACCGAAGCCCTGCCGACCGCCTTCGACAGGCGCCGCGTAAGCCGCCGGCCGCGACGGCTCTGCTGCTGCTCGGGTGTGCACTCGGCGAGGCGGGCGGCTAGGGCGACCGCACGGGCGGTGGCCCGGTCCCGGGTGATCTGCGCGGCGTCGCGGTCCCGCGCGGCGATGCCCAGGCGGGACAGCAGCCGCTCGCGTGCCTCCCGGCCCAGGACGGCGATCAGCCCGTGCGAGGCTGCACCCGGGGTGCGCAGGCGCAGCTCGATGCCCATGGCCAGGTGCCACAGCATCGCCGCCATGACCGGTCCGACGAAGGCGCGGACCGTGCCGCCGATGGGGCCGCTCTCTGCGTAGGCGGGGATCACCTGCACTGTGGTGATCACCCAGACCAGCGTGCCCGGCAGGCCGGGAGCGCCCTGGACGGCGAGGTTCTGCCGTGCCATCAGCGCGGTGGCGAACAGGGCGAGTTCGGCGGCGGCGAACATGCCGGCGCGCTCGGCGGTGCCGGCCATGTCGAGGTAGTCCGCCGCGAAGCGCCAGCTGGTGTCGGCGCTGTAGGCGGTGCAGCCCAGGGCGGCGACGGCGGCGACCTTGACCGCCGGGCCGCCGAGACGTTTCCGCGGGCGGGTTCCCCGGCGCCGGATCGCCCAGGCGGTCAGCACGAGCGCGAGGGCGGCGGGCACGGCGGCGGCGAGGAGGAGAGGGAGGTCCGAAGTAGCACCGAAGGCGAGGACAGGGTGGGTCATGCTGCCTTTCCGAGAGGGGCGTGCGCCGGGGTCGACGCCGCCGGGCGGCCTGTCGGCTGCTGAGTGCCGGGAGCTGCGGGCGCGGGGGTGCCCTTGGCCTTGGAGGTCTTCTTCCGCTTCTTCTTGGAGCGGGGCACGCCGTAGTTGCGGTCCCGGTCGAAGACCTTGTTGGCGGCTTGCCGGAGCAGGTCGCGGGCGTGCTTGTGGCTGATCTCCAGGGCGGCGGCGAGTCGGTCGGGCTGCCAGCCCCGGACGTAGGCGTGGTCGATGGCCACCTGCCGCTCGGCTTCCGTCAGGTGCACGTCGCGTCCTTGGAAGAAGGCGGTCACACGCCGGTAGTCCAGGCGCCGGTGCAGGTTGTCGTGCAGCGGGCGCCGCTCGGCTTCGGTGAGCCCGCCCCAGACGCCCTCCTTGAGGACGTTCTCCAGGGCGAAGTCCAGGCACGCGCGGCGGACGGGGCACCAGCCGCACAGCTCCTTCGCCTCCGCGATCTCCTCGTGATCCCGGGGACCGGGGAAGAACACGGCGTCGGCGTCCTCGACGTCCATGCCGTGGCACGCTCCGCGGACGTGCCAGCTGGTGTCTCCGATGCCGCGCAGGCCGGTGGCCGGCGCGTCGTGGGTGGTGATGTGGCGCAAGGCGAGTCTCCGATGTGCTGCCACACCGGCCGGCTGGCGCAGTGCCTGGCGGGTGCGGCGTCGGGTGCCGGCTGCGGCGCGTGGGTGTGCGCCGCAGCCGGTGCGGGACGGTGAGGTTGCGGCGGTGCAGCGGACGGGATGCACGCGCCGGAGGCGCCGGTCAGGCCAGGGCGGGCTGCTGGGCCTGCTCGGTGTGCTGGGCCTGCTGGGCGGCGAGGTCCACACGGCCGGGGTGCGGGGTGGCGCGCGGCGTGATGGCGCGTACTCCGTCGGTGGGGCCGATCCGGCGGCGGCGGCACGGCTCGCCGACCGGGGCCAGGCACCACTCGCATCGCACGCTCAGGGCATCGGGCAGCCCTTGCGCGACGGCGGCTTCGCGTGCTGCCCGGGCGGGTCGGAACGGTGCGAGAGCGGCGCGGGCGGCGGGCGGTATGCAGGAGCCGATTTGGTCCAGCCGAGCCTGCAGCCTCGGGTTGATCCCCTCCTGGCTGCTGGTGATGGCCGGGGCATACGCGGGCTGCGCTATGCCGGCGGCGACGGCACGGCGGGTGCCGACCAACTCGGCGGTCCAGGCGGCCTGGTCGTCCGGGTCCGCGGACGGTGTGGGGTCCCAGTGGAGGGCCAGGCGGTTGCGCCGGTAGCTCTCCCAGGGGCGGACCACGTCTGCGGGTTGGATCTGGTACGGCGAGGTGCGGTAGTGCTGGCGTGCGGCGATGCGGGCGTCCCAGCCGTGCGGGGTGGCCATCGGCACGTCGCCGAGCAGCTCGTGCCACTGGGCGAGCTGGTCGCGGGCCTCGCCCTCGTCCGTGCGGATGCTGCGGGGGTCGAGTCGGCCGATGTAGGCCAGCAGGGCGGCGATTTCGCGGCGGTCCACGGTCAGCCCTCCGTTCCGGTCGGCTCGTCCAGGGCGGCGAGAAGGGCGGCGGTGTGCTTCTCGGCCCGCGTCATGCCACCGGGCGCGGCGGTGTTCTGGCCGGGCACGGCGTAGAGGTTCGGGCGGTTGGGGGCGTGTTCCCGGGTGATCCAGGCTCGCCAGTCGGCAGCCCAGGCTTCCGCCGGCCTCGGGGCGTGGGCCGCCCGGTGGGCACGCCACTTCGCGTCGGCGGCCTGCAGGCCATGCGCGCCGAGGCGGTCGAGGTGTCCCTGCTGGCGGGCCCAGGTGTGGGTGGCGGGGTCGACCTGCCACTCGGCAGCCGAGGTGACCGCAGCACCACCACTACTGCTGTACCTCCGGTTCAAATCAGGTTCAGTACGGTTCTGTGTGCCGGTGGCCGGTACATCGCTGTGCCGGTGGCCGGTACGCCGCTGTGCCGGTTTCCGCCTGGACCTGCCGGTTTCCGGTACTGCCGGTTTCCGGACCCTGGCGGGGGATTCCGGCACCTCACGCGGGCGGATTCCGTACCGCCGCAGCGCCGACAGCCGGAGCTTGGCAGGACCAGTGGGCTCGTCCGGCACCGCCGTGTCGCCCGTTTCCTCCCGCTGCTCTCGCAGCGCCTGTGCGACTGCTTCGGCGGCGAGCGGCAGGCGGTAGACCGTGCTGCGCTGCGGGCCCACCAGGTCATCGAGCTGTTCCAGCTCGCCGGCGAGGACGAGGCGTTCGATGGCTTCGCGCACCGTGGAGACCGAGGCGTGCGTGCGCTTGGCCAGGCTGGACAGGGAGGCCCAGGAGATGCACTGGTCGTCGGCCACCCGGTCGGCGATCGACAGCAGGACCAGACGCGCGGCCCCTCGGCTGGAGCTGTGCTCCCACACCCACTCGCGAGCTTCGCTGCTCATCGGCCGCTCCCGGCAAGCGGGCGGGCGGGGCGGCTCGCGGGGGCCTGGATGGTGCGGTCCGGCTCGGGGCGCTGAGGCGCTGAGGCGGAGCTAGCTGCCGCGCAGGCCGGACGGTAGGGCCTTTTGCGCAGGGCGGAGCGCATGCAAGAATCTCCTTTGGTGTTGCCACGCTGAGACGCCCCGTGGAAGGGATCAGCGTGGTGATGGTGGCGATCTCCGCCCTTGCCGGGGCGGTACAGCCGTTAAGCGTCCGGCGTCCGGGAGTTGCCGCTCTCGGGCGCCGTCGCTGTGTTCTGGGACCTATGAGGCCCGGAGTTTGTGCACGTCATTGCTCCTGTGCTCGTCCGTGCGGGCGGTCTGCCCGGCGGGGGACGACGAACATACGCACGGCTCCGCGTCAAGGTCCAGAGTTGGTTCTTAAACCCTGTAGAAGTCGCGTGAGCTGCTGCGACGGGGGTGGAGCGAGCATGGGCGAGTCCTAGCGCGTACGTAGGCCACGACGGCCGGGCAAGGAGCGCTTACCGCACCCCGTCGGCGTCACAACACTTCAGTGAAGCTGTGATCGAAAACCTACGCCAGAGTGATCCCAGTCTGTCAACACTGAAGTGAAGCGTCTCGGCCTTTGGTCCTGGGAACTACACTGCAGTACAGTCCGGAGTCGGCGTCTAGATGAGAGGAGTCGGTGATGGTGGAGTCCAGCGGACCGGCGGAGGCGCCCGGCGGCGCGGCCGACGCTCGGCGCTCATTCGCCGACAAGCTCAACCACCTGTTCCAGACCGTGACGAACCCGGAGACCGGCAAGCGCTACACCAATGCCGAGGTCGCCCGGGCGATCTCCGTGTCCGAGAGTGCGATCTCGCAGCTGCGGACCGGTGCGAAGCCCAACCCCACCTACGCGACGGTGGAACGACTGGCCGGCCACTTCCATGTCAAAGAGCAGTACTTCTTCTCGGGCTACGACGCCGAGGAGGCCGAGAAGGTGCGCGCCTCCATGGAACTCATCGAGGCCGTAGCCGACAGCGACGTCCGCGGCCTTGCGCTTCGAGCCAACGGCCTCTCGGCGGACAGCTTGAGGATGATCACGGATGTGATCAATCAGGCGAGACGGTGGGAAGGGCTCGACAAGCCCGGGCAGTGATGTGACCTCCCTCACCTGCTGGGTGGATTTGACTGGTATGCCGCGCATGGATCTTCAAGATCGCCTTGGGCAACCATCTGTACCTATGCCAAGCTCCGCTAGAACCACGCGGAATGGTGGGTTCCGGTTAGCGCAGGCCGTGTCAGCGCTCATTCGGGGGCTACAGCAAGGATCTCGTCCATGTTCAAGCGGCAATTCGCGCGCAGAGAGGCGCAGCTGAGGCGACTGTGTGAGGAGCAGTTGCGGGGGATCGAGATATCCGATCCCTACGCGGTGGATGAAATATGCCGGCAGCTCGCCGTCAAGCGTGGCCGCCCACTGCACCTCCACGAATTGCCTGAGACCGGAGGGGCCAACGCTCCCTGCGGAATGGTCCTCTCGTTCGACCACGGGGATTACGTCTTTCACGTCGCGGCTACCAGCGAGCGGCATCGTGCGCAAATCGTGCGCCACGAGCTAGCGCACCTGCTGCTCGGGCACGCCGGGAACAACGAGAGCGTCGTCAGGTCTCTACTGGGAGTCCTGCCTGACGGGGTCGACCCCTCTGCCGTGCTCTCCGCTCTCGGCCGGACGAGCTACGACAGCGAGACCGAGTACGACGCCGAAATGGCCGCCTCCTGCCTGGGAGAGCTCTTTCACGATCTTGCCCACTCGGGCCGGGAACGCGGTCGGTCCGGTGCCGTGGCGCGGCTCGACGACGCCCTGGTCCACCCACGGAGGAACCGCCGCTCATGAGTACACCCACCCTCATCGCCGGCGTCCTCTGGCTGGTGGCTCTGTGGCGACTGCCGTCCCTCCGGCACTCTCGCAAGCAGCGAAGTCTGGCGCTGACCCTGGTGGCTCTCGCGGCTGCCATGACGTTCGAGGTTCCGCCGGTCAAAGAGGCAGTCGATGCCGCCGTCGGCGCAGACGCCAGGCTGTCGCCGCTGCTGAAGCACCTGCTCGGCGTTACCTCGGCGGCATATCTGCTCGACTTCGTCATCGCAGTCGTTCGACCGCAGGGCCTGGCAAGTCGCACCCGGCTGGTGGCCGCCGGCGTGACGTTGCCCCTCATGCTCGCCTTCTACGCCCTGGCCAACTGGACGTCAGGAGGGCCCGTCAGGCTTGGGGAGGGCCGTGGCGCCCTCTTTCCCGTCCTCTACATGACGGTCTTCACGCTCTACATCGGCATCGCCATGGTCGTCGCTACATGGCTGTTCCTCGGCGGCGTACGCCACAGCCGGACTCTCCTGGGGAAGGCCGGCCTCGGATTTCTGGGCTTGGGAACCCTGCTCGGAAGCCTGTACGCCCTCCAGCGCATCGTCTTCGTGACGGTTCAGCTTGCCTCCGGCACCAACTATCCAGCCTTGGAGAACCTTCTCTCCACAACGCTCAAGCAAGCCACCGTCCTGTCGGTCGCAGTCGGCGTCTGCTTGCCTCCTCTCTCCGTCGCCGTGGAATACGTCGCCGCGTGGAGCACCCTGCGGAAACTGCGTCCCCTCTGGGTGCAGCTCACGGAAGCAGCCCCGTATGTGGTGCTGGCGACATCTGTAGGCAGGTGGCGTGTCCGCTTCCGGCTGGAACGGTGCGTCATCGAGATCGAGGATGCCTGCCTGGCGCTTCGCGAGTACGTGTCAGTCGACATGCACACAAAGGCCCGGAGGTTCGTCCGTCAGGAAGGGGTCGCTGCGCAACTCTCTGACGCAGTGGCGGAAGCCTGCTGGTTGCGTGCAGCCGTCCAGAGCGCACGAAATGGGGAACGGCTGCGGGGAGTTGAATATCCACCCCTCGGCGTCACTGGCCGAGACAGAGCGAGCGAACTGTCATGGTTGCGCACCGTTGCCCGCGCGTACCTCTCCTCGCCAGTCGTTTCCGAATTCGTCCGGCAAGAACATTCGTCCGTTTCCCACGAGCAGGGCGCTTCGGAAAGGATCTCCTCAAATGACAACTGATGTCCGCCCCAGCGAGTCGCGGCTGGCCCGCCGCATTACAGACTGGCTTGAGCCGAAGAACTGGATCATCGCTGTCACGCTGCTGGTCGGCTGGCACACCGCACAATGGACAGGTGTTGCTTGGGGTGTGGTCGGCGCCCTCTTCGCGGCCGTCATCCCGATCACCTTCATCAAGTACGGCATTCGCAAGGGTCACTGGGGCGACAGACACGTCGGAGCGAAGCCAGCACGGCTAGTCGTGATGGCCGTCATCCTGCTCTCCGTAGCCACCGGCATCGTCCTGATGCTTGTCGCGGGGGCGCCGCGCACCATGGTTGCCCTCATCGTCTCGATGCTCGTGACGCTCGCGATTCTCACCGCGATCACCTTCGCCTGGAAGATCTCCGTCCACCAGGCCGTGTCCGCAGGTGCCTGCGCGATGCTCGTGCAGACCTACGGCCCGTGGATGGCCCTTGGCTTCCTGTTGGTCGTCGTCGTCGGCTGGTCCCGCGTCGAGCTGCGGGACCACACACGCAACCAAGTGATCGCAGGCACCATCCTCGGCACCATCGTGGCCGCAGCCGTCTTCCACCTGGCGCGCTGATCCGAAGGAGGGGCGTGGTTGAGAGCGACCGCTACGCCTCCCAGGTATCTCACCCGGCTTTCGGGCCCCTGCATCCCCGAGCTCGCGGGCCGGCAGGATCGGGTTTCAGTGCTCGTAGGACCAGGCCCGTCCGGTCTGCCGGTACTCGGTCACGGAGATGGGCTGCACTCCGGGGCGCATCCGGGCTGTGTACAGGTGGCCGTCGAGGTGGTCGATCTCGTGGTGGACCAGACGGGCGAGGCCGCGTTCGTAGTCAGTGGTCACGGTCGTCCCGTCGAGTGTCGTGGTCTCGACCGTGATCCGGAGGGGGCGAGGGACGAGGCCGCGTACGTCGAAGAAGCTCAGGCATCCCTCGTACTGGTCGTCGGTCTCCTGCGAGGCGGCGATGACCCGGGGGTTGAGCAGTACGATCGCGCCCGCTCCTGGCTCGGCCGGCTGGACGACGGCCGCGGCCCGGCGGATGCCGATCTGTGGGGCTGCAATGCCCATGCCCTTGGCGAACGTGTGGACGCCTGCGATGCGCGCCATGGAGGTGAACAGGCTTTCCACGGCTTGCTCGGCGGCCTCACGTTCGGCAGGGAGTGAGAAGGGGCGTGCTGGCTCGGCAAGGACGGAGGCGCCTTCCTGGACTACGCCGAGGTTGCGCATCTGCTCGCTGGGCCGCATCTCGTTCACGAGAACTCCTGTTGATTCGCGTCGTGTTCGCACGGCCAACCGCGGTTGCAATGGACATACGACGGGGTGCGCCGCTCGGGGTGCCGGTCATGCGGGCCAGGCGTTAGCTCGGCAGCTAGCGTGGCGTTGCCAGACATCCGCTGCGACTGTTGAAGCGTCCCGTATGGCCTGATCCAGAGGGTCGGGGATGCTGCCCCGTCCGAGGCCGGCGGAGGCGACTGCAGTGGAGAGCGTTCTGCGCTCGTCCTGGCTCAGCCCTTCGCGGCACACAGAGTGGGCCAGGACGTCTCGTGCGATGTACCCGTCGGGATGCGTCGTCGCTTCGCTGGTGAGGCGGCGCATCAATTCGGCTTGTCGGGACTCTGGGGAGAGGTCGAGCACAACTAGTCCTACACGAGAGCGGAAGACGGCAAGGTCGGGGGCCGAGTCGAGAGCCAGGTAGTGCTGCACCATCTTGTTGATCGGCTCGACTGGCTGCTCGTCGGCTGCCCTGTGGCAGAGGACGGCAAGGGCTGCCGCGACGGCGTGCTCCCATGGCTCCACCAGGGTGCTCTCGTGTAGGAACTTCAACGCATCGCTGGGCTGCTCGCCGAGGCAGCGGACGAGCACCTCGACTTGGCGCCCGTCGAAGAGGCGCTGTCCCACGCCCCGGTGTTGCCTACTGTGCGCCCGGGCGTAGTCCCATTCACCTGCTGCGACGAGGGCACGGGTTCCGTCGCCGAGGAGTACGGCCCACAGCCATTGGCATACCTGTTGATGGTCGGAAGCCGACTTCGTGAGGCGCTGGAAGGACGTGGCGCGGTCGTCGATGACCGCTTCCGTCTTCGATCTGACTGCTCGGTTCAGGGAATCGAGCAGATGATACGCGCCAGTCCCGTCGCCGTCGCGGATGCGCAGTCGGGCCAGGTTGACCAGGGGTTCCAGGGCGTACCGGGCTTCCTGCGCGCCCAGGGGCTGGGCGCGCAGGACGGCCTCGGCGTGGCGCCAGCACAGAGAGCGTGCCAGGTCCGGCATGCCGCAGTCGCTTGCGATCAGTGCCGCCTTGTTCAGGGCGACGGTTGCGGAGGTCACGTTGTCGTCGCGCTCGGCGGCGGCAGCGAGGTCGGTGATTTCGCGGATGCGTTCAGCGAGGGGCGGGCACGCTGGACGTGGACGGGCAACGAGCGGGAACCGCTTCGCTATCTGGCTGACGTCCATGTCACTGCCATTCGATGACGATGCGGTTCAGCGGGTTGTCGAAGGTGAAGCGGCCGGGCTTCGGGGCGAGCGGGGTCGCGTCGAGTGGTTGGATTTCGAACCCGACGTCGAGCGCCCGGAAGCCCTGGTTCCAGGTGCGGACCTGGTCCGCGACGTCCGAGGCGAGGGCTTCGGCGTCAGGGCCGTGGCCGATGACGCCGAACTCGTACAGGGTGGCGCCATCGGGGGCCTTCTTCGCGTAGGGGCGCCGGGTGAGGTAGGTGAGCGTGCCACCCTCGAAGACCGCGGTCGAGGACGGGTAGGGCGCGGTGACCAGGCCCTTCTCGATGGCCTCGTTGCTGGCGGGCATCCGGCTCAGGCCGTTCGGCATGGCGCAGGCGAGCCACAGCTCCAGGTACTCCGCCGATTCCGGGCCCCGGAAGGTGACGTCCGTCCACGCCTCGGCGCGCGGCTGGCGGAAGATGTCGCGCAGGGCGTCCGCGTCGACCTTCTGGTCTCCGTTGGTGACGAGCGTGACGGTGTTGTCGGTGTCCAGGGGAACGAAGACGCGCGGGTCGTCGGCGATGCCCCTGCGCAGCGGCATGAACGTGTTCATCTGGCTGCCGACGCTGCGCCAGGCTCCGTCCTGGTTCTCGAAGGCGATCGAGCGGGAGACGCTGCCGCGCAGGCGTAGTGGCGTGAGGAGTCGTCCGCCGGGGGCGAGCTGGTCGAGCCAGGCGTGCGGAACGCCGTGGGCGCCGACGGTGGCTTCGATCCGGTCGTACGGCGCGTTGGAGGCGTGGCCCACGGCTCCATCTCCGAGGACCACTTCGACGTTGTGGATGCCGGCGGCGGCCAGTCCGCCGCGCGCTCCGTCCACGATGTCCTCGTCCACGTCGATCGTGGTGACGTGTCCCGTCTCGCCGACGAGGTAGCCGAGGAGTCCGGCGTTGAAGCCGGTGCCGGCCCCCAGCTCCAGGATCTTCTGGCCGGGCTGGACGTCGAGTTGTTCCAGCATCATGGCGACGATGTCGGGCTGGGAGGCGCAGCTGATGGAGCGGCCGGATCCGTCGAACTTCGTGTCCACGGGTGTGTTGCCGTACGCCTTTTCCAGGGGGGCGTTGGGGACGAAGAGGTGGCGGGGTACGGTCCGCATGGCCTCCTCCACCCGGGGCGTGCGCACGCACCCGGTCTCGACCAGGTGGTCGATCAGCTGGGCGCGCAGACGGTCTGCGGAGGGGGCTTCGATGGTGTCACTGTTCACCCCGTTGACCGTAGTGCTCGCCGTCCCCTCAGCTCGGGTGGACGCGGTGTTGTCGCTCGTTCCCATGACTACCTCTTTCGCGAGTGTTGACAAGGTGCGCTGATCCTGGGCGGGGAGGCCCAGGCGGTTGAAGTGGAAGATGCCGTGGTGGGCGATCACGGCCCGCAACCCTCGTTCCAGGCGGCCCTGACGGTTGAGGTCTGCGAGCTGCTGGCCGAACCACTCGAACGTGGCTATCCACTCGGCCAGCGGCGCGAGTCGGCCCTGGGTGACGCTGCGGCTGGTGGTGCTGACGTCGACGGTCATCAACCGGTGGACAGCGGCCCGGTGCCGTTGCGGACTGCAGACCTCGTCGCCGGGGCGCTCGGCCGCGATCCTCGCCCAGACGTCGCCCTGCTCGTACCAGTCGAGACCCGCCGCGCGCATCGCCACGCTGAGCAGGAGCACCGCCAGCTCGCGGCGGCCGAGCTGGGGACCGGTGACTGCCTGCTGGCGGGCCGCCTCCTCCAGCAGGTGACGGCTGTCGTAGTGGAACAGGGTGTGGGCGATCTTCATCGCGGCGGGGCCGCCGAAGGCTGTCTCTTCCGGCTCGTAGATGCCTCGCGTCCAGGAAGCGAGGACGCCGGCGTCGACCAGCTCGTCCAGGGCAGCGTCCAGGGCCTTCGCCGTGTCCGGGCCCGCGGCCCGGTACCGCAACCGCCACCAGGGAAACTTTCGCAGGAATGACCACTGGGCCAGTTCCGACTCCTGGGCGATCAGCACTGGGAGCAGATGCTCCACGGCGGTGGCCTCCGCGCGGCTCCAGTCGGTGAACCGGATGAGGCGTTGCGGCCATTCGTCCGCTGCCATGTTTTCTCTTCTCGTCGGCTAGTTGATCAGGAAGCAGGTGTCCCACCCGGACGCGGACGGCGTTCCGGTGTGGAAGGAGTGCAGGGCGAGGGCGGTGCCGGCGGCGCCTTCGAGGAGTCCGATGTCGCCGCCGCCGGGAGGGTTGATCAGGGAGTCCGCCAGGGCGCCGGGCGTGGTGTCGGTGATTGGTGCCAGGAGCCGGGGCAGGCATTCGGTGAGGCCGGGAGTGAGGGCGTCGGTGGCAGCGAGTTGTGTGATGTGCGCCAGGCCGGCGAAGCCGTGGCACAGGGAGACGTCCACGGTCGCGTCGAGTTGTCCGGGGTCGGTCATGGCGCGCAGGAGGGCGAATTCGGCGGCGTGTTGGCGCGCCGGGTCCTTGAGGGCGAGGGCGGCGAGCTGCTGGGCGCGGGCGAATCCTGCGGTGCCGTAGCACCAGGACGGCCGGGATGGTCCGGGGCCGATCGTGCCGGAGCGTAGTTGCTCACGGGTGATCCAGTACGGCCACCACGGGCCGGCGGGGCCGTCCTGCTGCCAGTGGTCGAGCCAGGCCAGGATGCGGGTGATCGCGTCGAGGTGGCCCTCGACGGTGACGCTGCGGCGGGCTGCGAGGGAGAGCACAGCGAGGGGGCCGCCGATGCCGTGGGCGACGCCGTTATTGGCGTGCCCTTCCGGATACTCCGGGGAGATCGTGCCGGAGGGAGCTAGGGAGCTCCACCAGCCGGGCAGAACTTCCCCGTCCTGCTTGACCGGCTCGGTCAGGTGGACCAGGTAGGTCAGGATCTCGCGGACGACGTCGGTATGGACGTCGCGGTGCAGCAGGAGCCCGCCCAGCCCGCTCAGGCCGCGGATCGCGTCGAACTCCGCCAGCGCGGGCATCTCGCCGCGGTCCATGCGTGCGTGGGCGTCCGCGAGCCGGTCCCGGATCGCCTTCGTGACGTACCGGTCGAGGGTGTCCAGGGCGCGGGCGTAGCGTCCGGGGCGGTCGGCGGCGGCGTGCAGGGCGAAGGCGAGCGCGGGCGCCCCGTAGTAGAGGTGGCTGTCCGGGCCGCCGACAGCGGGTTCGGCTGCGGCGCAGGCGAGCCAGTCGTGTGCACGCTGCCACGGACCCAGCTCGGTGCGGGCCCGCTCGATGTGCAGCAGCGCGACACCGGCCGCGCCGTGCGCGAGCGACTGCGGCCACCAGCCCTGGCGGTGATGCAGCCCCCGTACATCCTGCGGCGAGGCAAGCCGCTCGGCGATCGTGTCGGCGGCTGCCCGCGCGCTTTCACGCAGATTCATGGTGATCTCCTCGGTGAGTCCAGGCCATGGCGGCGGCGTGGGCCAGCCGTACGCACATCCGCTCGTCGTCCTTGTCGATGCCGGCGGCGCGGATGTGGTGGGCGTGCAGCAGCGAGTCGAGAATGACGTCCGGGTCGATGCCACCGAACACGTCCAGCTTCTGCCGGTAGCGGGCCAGGGCCGCGTCGCGCTCGCTCCAGGCGCTGGCGATGGCGTCGCCGCCGGGAGCCGCGCGCAAGGCCGCCCAGCCGTCGGCCGGGTCGGCTAGGCGCAACGCCTGA
Source organism: Streptomyces sp. AHA2 (assembly GCF_036857595.1). NCBI lineage: Bacteria > Bacillati > Actinomycetota > Actinomycetes > Kitasatosporales > Streptomycetaceae > Streptomyces > Streptomyces sp. AHA2. The sequence goes on along the minus strand of NZ_JAUQWJ010000008.1, from coordinate 222,336 downwards.
CCGCGCACGGTCCGGTCCATAGGGCGCGGGTCAGTGATCCGGCGCGGCCAGGGGCCCCACCGGCCGGTCTCCGGGTAGGAGGTCGCGAACTGCATGTCGGCGAGGAGCCCGGCACGGCGCAGTCCGTTCGCCCAGGCGCTCACGCGCTGTGCGGTAAGGGCGAAGTCCTGCTCGCTGGGGACCGCGATGCGCAGGCGCAGGTGCCAGCGGGGATCGCGGTAGCGCATGTACCACCAGGTCGGCGGCTCGTTCCACTGGCCGAGCAGCGCGGGCAGGTGGTCGGCAAGGATCTCGGGCTGCCGTTCGACGTGCCCGTACAGCTTGACCAGCAGCCAGGAGGCGGCGCCCGGAAGGTGACCGTGGTCGCGGGTGACGAGCTGGTCCGCGGTGACGGGAGGGACGGCCGGCCACTGCGGCGGGCGGACGGCCGTCATCGGGGCGATGATCTCGTGGGACCGTCCGTCGAACCAGCCTTCCTCGGATTCCGCTTCCGTCAAGATCACCGATTCATGAGTGTCCAGGTGGGCGCGCAGCAGCGCGAGGTGCGCGCGCTCGGAGAGGTCCAGCGGCAGAAGCTGGTCGCCCTCGGCCAGCGCGACTTCGTCCGGAACTCGGCGGCGTGCGCGCCACTCGTCGGCCGCCTTGTGCCACTCCCCCCAGGAGGCACGGCGGTCGGGCAGCTCCGACCGGTCCAGTCGCCACCTCGCCGGAGAGAGGATCGCGCGGCCGTAGCGCACCCGCGGCAGGTACGGCAGTGCGGTAGCGGACGCCCAGGGGAAGACGGTCAGGACGGCGGTCTGGGCCCGGCTGATCTCGGTGAGGAAGCGTGCGAGCGGCGGCGTGTGGCCGCGCAGGTCCAGCGCGTGCAGCGTCATGGGGTCCAGCAGGCAGGCGCGGGAGAGGGAGACGAGGTAGAGCCTGCGGCGGTCGCAGCCCACGGCGAGGTCGTCGAGCGGGATGGTGCGCGCGTCGACCGGACGGTGCTCCGCCAGGCTGATGACGGCCGGCAGGAGTTCTGTAACGCGGGTGACGTTGGTGTCGCCCCGGTCGAGTGGGGTGAAGGAGACCTGCGTGGGCACCGCGCCGGGCGTGTTGACCGGCAGCTCTTCCAGCATGACGGCCACGCGGGCCTGATCGTCTGATGCGAGCAGCCCCAGGCTGCGGCCGATCGTGGTGCCGATCCCGCGGGACGGGGCGATGCCGTGGAGAACGAAGTCTCCACTCTCCAGAGCCTCTTGCGAAGCGGCACGGATTCGAAAGCGCAGCTCCGTGTGGGCCGGTACCTGCGGGGCGTTGCGATCTCCGACCGTCAACGTGCGGATCAGGTCCTCGTCCAGGCGGATCTCGTCGCGGCCGTCGAGGACGGCCGCTTGGGCGAGGGAGAGCAGCCGCTGTTCACGGGCGGTCAGGGCCTCACCCTGTTCAGGTTGCGCATCGCGATATCCGACTGGGAACCCGAGGCCGACATCGGGGTCCACCAGGTCCCGGACCGGGACGAGTGAGTTGATGCCGTACCGCTCGAAGAATCGGTTGTGGAAGTCCTTCCATGCCGGAGTGCCGAAGGGGTACGCGCTCAGCCGGGCCAGCACCGTGGCGGCCTGCTCCGCCTCGCGGGCAACCTGTGGGGGCAGAGTGAGGGAGCAGTCCATGCGAAGGTCCAGCGTGAACGGCTGAGCCTTGACGCTACTCAAAGCGGTCATTTTCCGACGTAAGGCGGTACGCAGGCGCCGGCCGTCCGCCGGGGCCAGTACCTGGTTGTGCCGGGCGATGGCGTCGCGGACCGTCCGCAGGTCGGCCACGAGGTCCGTGGCTGATGAGGCGGCGGCTGCTTCGGCCTGCTCGACCAGGTGGTCCAGGGCGTCGAGGGTGGCAGAGGGCGCGTGCAGGCTGCTGATGAGCACACCGCGTTCGACGAGGCTGCTGACGAGCCCTTCCACCCGGTCCGCGGGAACGTCGGGGAACTCGCTCCTCATCAGTGCGACCACCGCATGGACGGGGACGGGCGAGGCGGTGGCATCAACGGCGATACGTACGGCGCTGGTGTACCGGAGGGACACTTCGGCCGCTGGGCTGCCGTCGGTACGGCATGAACGGGGCGGGTAGGGCACGATCAGCCGATCGCCCCGTACGAAGATGGTGTTGTTGGCCATCACATGCAGGTGCCGCAGGAGTTCAGGATCTGCTTCCAGACGGGCGACCAGGTCCGCGATCCAGTCGCCGTCGGCACGGATGACGGGTCGATGCCACTCACCCCAGGACCATCCCGGTCGTTCCCCGAACGAGGCGGGCGCGATACCGGCGAACAGACCGTTCGGGGTCGCCCGGCCCGTCATACGCAGCAGGTACCGCATGACCGACACCACTGCGCGGCGCAACTGACGGGTCTCGGGACTGGCCACCGAGCACAGGGTCTGAACCTGCTGCGCGAGCAGAGGGCTGGCCTGCTCGATGGAGTCGGCGGCCTCGGACAGCGACCAGACGTCGCGCAGCCACGTCTGCCACCGCACCTCGCAGTCCGGGGTGTCGTCGGTGAGGTCCGGCCACGCGGGAAGCCGCAGCCTCGAGGAACGGGCGGCGCGCACCAGCGCAGTATCCGCGCACCGGTACAGCGGGCCGTCCTTCCGGGAACCCATGCACCCTCCCTGGTTGTGGTGTGTTGGGGTGGGTGCCAGCCCGCGCGGCGCAAGGCCGCGCGGGCTGGCAGATCAATGCGCCGAGGTCAGGCCACGTTGGTGGCGCAGGACCCCTGGCAGCTCGGCTTGCAGCCGTCGTCCGTCAGGTTGATCACCGTGGCGGAGCCGTCGCCGGACTCCAGGACGCTGATGTCCAGGTCGAACGCGTCACCGCCCGCCGTGGCGGCCGGGGACTGTGCCTGGACCTTGATCGTGTTCGCGTTCATGCGGGTTTCTCCCTACTCGTCGTGCGGTGGAAGATGATCAGGCCACGTTGGTGGCACACGGGCTGGAGCAGGTGCTGCCGCAGCCGTCGTCGGTGAGGTTGATCAGCGTGGCGGAGCCGTCGTCGGACTCCAGGACGCTGATGTCGAGGTCGAATTCGTCGATCTGCATGTGGTGATTCCTCCGTTGCCGTGCGCGGCTCCGATCGAGCCGCGAGGGACGTGCCGCGTGGGCGGCGCTGACAGGACATGGGCGTCGTGCCGGTGGTCTGGTGCGGTCAGGAGCCGCTGGAGATACAGGCGTTGCCACCGCAGGTTGAGCCGCAGCCGCCGTCGGAGGCGATACTCGCCCCGACCGTGCCACCCAATTCGATGACGCTGATGTCGAGGTCGAACGGATCCTGCGCGGCAGAGGCCGAGGCGGTCCTCATGCCCTGGTCGGTCACCCTGGGAGTCACGGGAAACCTCCTGATTGGTCCGGTGGAACACTTTGATTCGGTGTGTTGCGGTACGGCCGACCCCGGTGGGCAGCAGCTGTGTGGCCTGCGCCAGTCGGGTCCTCGCCGGCCACCTCTTCAGACACGAGAACTGCTGTCCGGAAGAGGAGTTGGGGACGGGACACGGAAGTCCGAAAGGTGAACCGAGATACGCCGTCAGGCTGCCGCGGGCTGCGCTTGAGGATGGTTCTTCGCGGCCTGGTCCAGCACCCGGGTGAAGTGCTCGGCCCGCTTGTCGCCCTCGGCCTCCTGAGCGCGGAGGTCGCCGAAGCGCTGCCAGTAGCGCCGGCAGACGTCACTGCTCATGACCATCTCGGCGTAGAGCGGCAGCTGTCCGTCGCGGACGCGGCCGAGGCAGTGTCGGAGGCTGAGGGCGCAGATGAGTCGGTTGGCCGACATGAGCTGCTTGTACTCCTCGGCCTTCATGTCCTCGGGCTTCCACAGCTCGGCGAGGTCGGCGATGGTGGACACCCGGTTCAGCCAGTCGAGCTGGTTGCCCGCGCGGAGCGCCTCGTGCCGCTCGGCCTGGTGCCGTGCGTTCTGCCTGAGCCGGGCGGCTCCGACCACGGCGGTCGTGAGGGACAGGGCAACACCGGCAGCGAGGACGGCGGTAGGGAGCTTCATCGATCAACAACCCTTTCGCAGAGCGGATGTGCGGCATGAAGGCCGAATGGTGGGGACCGCGGTGTTCCGCTTGTTCACGCGGCCTCCGCGAGGACGACGCTCGGGACTTCATCGGTAGAGCCGTTAGGCATGTACCGGCTACGCACCGTCTCCAGTGCGACAGCGATCGGCGGCAGACCGACCGTGGCCCTTCGTTTGTCGACGGATCCCGGCGCGCGCAGTGGGCACAGCTCGATGCGGTCGGAGCGCAGCAGGAGCTGGGTGCCGTACTCCTGGTCCTGGCCGGTGTTGATGAGGGTGCGGTCGTGCAGGTGTGCCCAGTGGTGGACGAGCGCGTCGCCGACCTCGACCGCACGTCCGAGCAGGATGGTGGCGGCGCGCTGGAAGACGAGATCGTGGTCGCTGTGCAGGGCGATGCTCCAGGCGGCTCGGGCAGCAGCAGGGCCGACGAGGCGGTGGCCGGGCCACTCGTATTCGCCCAGGACGCGGTGCAGAAACTTGGCGTTGGCGTAGTCGGTGTGCCGACCACGGCCGAGTTGGACGCCATCGAGCTGGTTGCGCACGCGTGTGGCCCGGTGCGCGGCCGATTCCGTGGCGCGGGCGATCAGCTCGCGAGCGATGTCGGGCCGCTGCGGCTTTTCGGTTGTCACGTGCTGCTCCCTTCTTCCGCGGCAAGATGGGGAGCTTGGGTTTGGCAGCTGATTAGTGTGCTGAGTCGGGGGCGGTGCTCGGCGGCCAGTTCGAGGCGGGCGACCCGGTCCCCCTCCCGTCCCGGACCGGAACCCCGCACGTCCCAGCCCATGTCCGTGAGCCGACGCAGCAGGGCGGCGATGGGTTCGGCTTGCAGGGTGTGGCCTGCCAGGATTTCGGCCCGTACGAGCGGGAGGCTCTGCCGGGCGGCGAAGTCGGAGGCCCACAGGGTGATCAGCCGGGTGATGTCGTCGGGTTGCTCGGGCAGGGTGTGGACGTGGCCCAGGCGGAGGCAGGGGCCTTCGCCCCAGCTGAGTCCGGGGTCGCGCGCGCGGACCATGCAGGCGAGCAGCTTTCCGTCCTCGAACAGACCGGCCGACGTCGTGTGCGGGTCGCGGAACAGGGCCGGCACGTCGGCTTGGGCGGGCACGGGGAGACCGCGCAGGGTGAGCCAGCGCTGCCGGTCCTGCACGAGGGCAGCGGCTTCCGCGCGCTCGGCGTCCGTACGTAACCTGCGCACCGCGTACACGGCGCCCGGGTACTTCGCTGCGAACGAGGTGGAAGCCGGAGCCCCCTCGTTGGCCAGGGGAGTGGGGGGCCTTCTCACTGGCTCGCTCCGCTCCGCGCCGCCGGGTCGGTCGGCAGCAGCTTCCAGCCGTGGGCAAGGATCACCAGGTGGGTGGTGTCCCGCGCGCCCGTGTCGGCGAGAAGTTGGTCGAGTGCGGCGCGCTGGTCGGCGGGGGCGAGCTTGGCGGCGACGGCGATGTCACGGGGGTCGCTGGGCTCGGCGACGGCTCGGAGCAGCAGCCGCTGCTCCGGGGTGAGGGATGGCGCTGGCCGGTCCGCCGTGGGTGAGGCCACCTGCTGGGTGGTGAACAGGCGGTGCACGATCACCGGGGGCTTGCAGCGGGGCGGGCAGTGCAGGCTCTCACGGATGTCGCGCATGTACTGGCGGACGGTCACGGCCGACAGGCTGGTCTCTGCCGCAATCTCCTTGGCCGTGAGGCCGTTCGCGAGGTGCTGGGCGACGCGCTGCAGGGTCGGCGTCAGGGGCGTGATCGGTGCGCTGGTCGTCACGGGCGGGGTCACGGTGTCTCTCTCGGCTGAGTGGATGGTCACTGGGAGGGGTGCCGCCGGTCCCCGCGGGGGACGGGGCCGGCGGCACGGGCCCGTGCGCGGCGATGGGGAGTCACGGGGTGCCGCGCACGGGGGCTCATGCAGCGGTCGGATCGGGTCGTGCCCAGGCGGCTTCGGCGGCGAGGTGCTCGGACCACTGGATGTGGTCCTCTGCGAAGGCGGCGTCGGCCAGGCGTATGCGCTGGACTTCGCCGGTTCCGGCCGGTGGGTAGGTGTGCTGGATGTCGCGCCACAGGCGCTGGACGATGTAGTCGCCATCGAGGGCGTTGGCGCCGTGCAGTTCCATGGCGTCCTGGGCGGACTGGACGGCCCACTGGTGGCCGAGGTATTTCGAATTGATCAGGTCGGCGTCGCAGGGCAGGCCCTGGTCGAGGAGGTGCACGGCCTGGTAGGCGAGTATGCGGGCGGCGCGCAGGCGGGCTTCCATGCCGCCGACGCGGTCCCGCAGGACCGGCAGGTCGGACAGGGCGCCCTGGTAGCGGGGGCGGGTCTTGAGCCGGGCGGTGGTGGTGTCCACGACGGCTTCGTGGATGCCGAGGCTGACGGCGGCCAGGTTGGGGCGGCCGTAGAGGATGCTGCTGCTCTGGGCCACGGCCAGTCCCTGGCCGATCTCCCCGACCACGTTGTCCTCGGGGACGCGGACGTGATCGAGGTCGAGGCGGCCGGCGGAGAAGCCATGCAGACCGAGCCCGGCACAGTGGTCGGAGACGGAAAGTCCGGGGCGGTCGGCTTCGACCATGAACGCGGTCAGCGCCTGTGAGGTGCTTACTCCCGGCCCGGCGGTGCGGGCGACGACGAGGTGGGCTCCGGCGAGGTGGCTGTTGCCGATATGGATCTTGCTGCCGGTGATCACCCATTGGTTGCCGATGTGTTCGGCGGTGGTTTCGATGCCGCCGATGTGTCCGCCGGCGAGCGGTTCGGTCACGGCGATCGACAGCAGCACGGACCCGTCCGCGACCCGGGGAAGCCAGCGGCCCTTCTGCTCGTAGGTGGCGAAGTGCAGCAGAGCGCCCACGGGGATCAATGTGGCCTGCAGGATGGCCGCGGCAGCCGCCGAGACCCGCGCGATGCGGTGGACCAAGACGGTCCTGGCCACGTGTCCGGCGCCCAGCCCGCCGAAGACCGCCGGGACGGTGACAGCGAACCACCGCCGGGCGGCCATCAAGTCGGCAACGTTGCGCTCCACCCTGCCCGGAGCGGCCTCCATCCGCGCGGCGCGCGGCGCGACGTGCTCGGCCGCGAAGGCGTCCGCCTCCTGCCACAGCAGATCGTGGCGGGCGGTGAGGTAGGGACGCAGCGCCGGTGGAGGCGTGGTGGGCGTGGCGGACATGGTCTCCCTCTCCCTGAATGAAGGTCGCAACGCGTGGAGCGGCCGGGGAACGCCTACGGCTCCCGGGTGGGAAGTTGTGGAACGGCCTAGCGGACGAGGGCGTGGGCGATGTGGTCCATCACCTGTGCACTGGCGTTGATGACGATGTCCCGCAGACGACGTGCCTCGGCCAGGGGCCGCTTCTCGGGGTCGATCACACACACCGTGCCCAGCACCGTGCCGCTGTCGTGGATCAACGGAGCGCCGAAGTAGGAGCGGATCCCGACGGCGTCGACCACCGCGTTGCCGCTGAAGCGCGGGGACGCGTGCACGTCGTGCAGCGGGAGGGCCTTCCTGCGGGCCATGACCTCCGGGCACCAGCCGTGGTCCCGGCTCATGGTGCGGCCGACGATCACGAACCCGCTGTCCGCGGGCGGCTGGTGCAGCCCGACGAAAGTCTGCTCCTCCAGGAACAGGTTGACGAACCCGTACAAGAACCCGGCCTGTGTGGCCATGTCACGGGCCAGCTCGTCGAAGTCCTCGTTGGCCACCGGGGGCACGCCCAGGCGGTTGAGCAGCTCGTAACGCTGAGCCAGCTCTAGCGACTGCTGAGGTCGCTGGCTGGTGAGGGCGGTGCCGGGTGGGGTGAACGGGCCGGGGGTGGTGTCCCGCATGTCGCGCCGAGGCAAGGACCGGGCGGGCGGGGCAGTCTGCGGCGTGCGGTAAGGGTCGCTGGGGTGCTGTGACATCAGGCGTCCTGGAGGGTGGTAGAAGGGGTGTGACCAGCGCGATTGGTGGTGGCGGCGCAATCGACGGCGTGGTCGACGAGGGCCAGCAGAACGCCGGCGACGTGATTCGTGTCGCGGGCGTCGCAGGTGACCACCGGCACGGCGGCGGGGAGTTCGAGAGCGGCGCGGACCTGCTCGGGGTGGTAGCGGTGTGCGCCGTCGAACTGGTTGACCGCGACGACGAAGGGCAGGCCGATGTCTTCGAAGAAGCTGACGGGCGTGAAGCTGCTCTCCAAGCGGCGGGTGTCGACCAGGACGACCGCGCCGACGGCGCCGCGGGAGAGGTCGTACCAGAGGTCGACGAACCGGTCCTGGCCCGGCGTGCCGAACAGGAAGAGCTCCAGAGGCATCGGTGCATCGGGCAGGCTCAATCGGCCGAAGTCGAAGGCGACCGTGGTGGTCCGCTTGGACGCCAGGCCAGCCAGGCTGTCGACGTCCGCGCTCGCCTCGGTCAGGTACTCCTCCGTACTCAGCGGCGTGATCTCGCTGACGGCGCCCACTGCGGTGGTCTTGCCCGCGCCGAAACCGCCGGCGAACACGATCTTCAGCACGGTCGGCGCACCGGCCTGCGAGTGCGGCGAAACCGTGGTCGGGTCATCCGGCCTGGGGATAGGCGACGGCATCAGGCCACTTCCTCTTCAAGCTGGCGGAAACGGCTGCCAGCAGTTGGATAGACGGACCGGACCCTGCGCCGGTATCGGCATAGGACTGGGTCAGGGGGACGACGAGGGCGTCGGCGTCCAGGAGGTCGGAGACGAGCACTTTGACGGCGGTCACGGGCCGGCCGAGGCGGCCCGCCAGCTCGACCACCGACCGCCGGCGCTCCCGGCACAGGGCGAGAATCTCCCCGCACTCCTCGGCCTGCGCCGGGCCTGGCCGTCCCTGCCCGGCCTCCAGGACGGTTTCCAGAGCGAGCAGGTGCCGCGGCTTGGTACGCCCGCGCGTCACGGCGTAGGTCCGCACGAACGCCGACTCCTCGGCCGCGCGGCCGTACGTGGTCACCGGACCTCTCCGCCCGTGCCAACGCGGACGGGGATCAGCATGTACGGGGCGAACTTCTGGACCAGGCGCCCCATCTCGAAGCCGACGGTGCCCACATCGGCGTCCCGGGTGGCGATGACAGCGAGGATCGTGTCCACCTCACCCCGTTCGGCACCGGGGTGGGTGTCGAAGGCCGCGCTGCGCCCGGCGCTCTGGACGAAGAACAGGCAGTCGTCTCGCTCGATGATGACCTGCCGGGCCGGCCTCTTCTTGTGGCTGGGGCCGGTGATGTTCGCTGCGAGGGAGGCGACCCCGCTGAAGGCGGCCGACAGTTCGTCCGCCCAGTCCTTGTCGACGTCGCTGTCCAGCAGCCGCAGTCCGTCGCGCGAGAGCAGGACGGCGTGCGTGACGCCCGGCGTCTCGGAGGCGAACTGACGCAGCAGCCAGGCCATGCTGTCCCGCTGTCCGCTTGTCGTCGCGGATGCGGGCGTGCCGTCGGTCACCTTGTTCATCGCGGGGTGGGTGCTCATGGGGATCGCTCCAGAAGGGGGAAGGGCCAGTGGGTGTACTGGGCCGCCGGGAACGCGGAAGAAGCGGGTCAGGGGGTGGGGTCTTCTGTCGAGGCGGGAGGGGGACTGGCGGTGCCGCCGGCCTGGAGGCCGCTGCGGAAGGCGGCTGCCAGCCTGGGCGACGCCGCGGACACGGGGGCTTGCTCCCGCTCCTGTGGCGGACGGAAAGGTTCCGACCGACGCGTGCGCGTGGGAAGAGCGGGCGCGTCGGCCGAATGACCCGCCGAGGTCGATGCCCCAGCGGCGCCGGGGCGTGCGACCTGCCCCACCCCTGGGGCGGCAGGAGCCGCGGCCACCTGATGCGGCTGCTGCCCGGACATGCGAGCTTCCTCGGGCTGCGGCGCACCCGCGTCCTCGACCGATGGAATGGCTACCAGGAGCCGTGCCGGTATGACGACCAGGGCGGTGGTGCCTCCCGTCGCGTTCTCCTGCAGGAGGACGGACAACCCGTGTGACTGGGCGATCTTCGCGGCGACCAGCAGGCCGAGCTGTCCAGCCCGGACCTGGCCGCTGACGTCGACCTCATCCGGGGCTTTGAGCAGGTGGTTCATCTGTGCCCGCGTCTGCGGGTGCATGGGAATGGCGCGGTCCTCGACCTCGATGGCCAGCCCGTGTGGCACCCGCTGCGCGCGCACCATCACCCGCGTCTCTGGATCCGAGCACTCGCAGGCGTTCTCGATCAGCTCGGCCAGCAGGTGCGTCAGGTCCGGCCCCACATGGCCGGGCAACCCCAGCTCGGCGCCCACGGATCCGGCCGCGACGGCCACCCGCGGATACTGCACAACCTCGGAGACAGCGCCACGCAGGGCCGTCGTGACGGGAACGGGCCGGCGCACGCTGCGCAGGGACTGTCCGCCCAGGACCGCCGTGCTCTCGACCTGGCGGCGCATCCGCGTCACGAGGTGATCGATCTCGAAGATCTTGGCCAGCAGCTCCGGGTCGTCGGTCAGCATCTCCAGCTGGCTCAGTGCCTGGAGTGCCTTGCTGACCAGGGCGTGCTCGCGCATGGCCAGGCGGCGAAGCACTTCCAGGAGGACCACGGACTGGGACTCGTCGTGCACGCGGATCAGCGACATGATGGCCTGCGCCTGGAGGGCACTCAGCGCGTTGTCGATCCCGGCGTTCGCAGTGGGCGACTGCGCGGTGTGCGGGTCCGGCAACGCTGGACGTTTTCCGCGGCACAGCTCGTCCGCCGACCACTGCACCGACTTCTCAACGGCTGCCGCTGCCCCTGTGACCGCTGTCAGCGCTGCTGACTGGGACTCCTCCACTGCCGACTGCACGGCACTGGCCACGGTGCGCGTTCCGTGTGCCGCCACCGCGACGACCGCCGCCAGTCCGCAGACCAGGCCGGCCAGGACCCAGCCGGGGCCTACGACGGACCCCGACCGGAGAGCGAAGGCGGCGAGCAGCAGCGCGGCAAGGAGTGCCAGGGGCAGTGCCACGGCGCGACGGGCGAGGTACAGCGTGGTCGCGTCGACTGGGGGCCGCCGTCTGCGGTGGCCGGTAGCGGCCGGCCGTGCCGGGAAGGCGCTGTCAGGCATGGGAATCCTCGTCAGGGGTGGGGTGGCTATGCGCGCTGCGGCGTCAGGTCTGCGGTGGACTGGCGCGTGCTGCGGGAGGTTGAGCGGGGTGCGGGAACCGCGAGCGCGCCGTGGCGGGGGGAGGACTGCGCCGCCATCTGCTGAAGGAGCAGGGCGCTCTGGATCAGGCCCATGTGGCTGAACGCCTGCGGGAAGTTGCCGAGCTGGCGCTGCTGGACGGGGTCGTACTCCTCCGCCAGGAGCCCGAGGTCGTTGCGCAGAGCCAGGAGGCGTTCGAACAAGGCACGGGCCTCGTCGGGGCGGCCGGTCAGGGCGAGGCCGTCGACGAGCCAGAAGTTGCACAGGAAGAAGGCGCCCTCGTCGCCGGTCAAGCCGTCCACCCCGACGTCCTCACCGCAGGTCGGGTACCGGTACACGAGCCCGTCTTCCGTGGAGAGTTCACGACGGACCGCATCCACGGTGCCGATGACGCGCGGGTCATCGGGCGGCAGAAAGCCGGTGCGGGGGATGAGCAGCGTGGCAGCGTCCAGCTCCTGCGAGCCGTAGGACTGGGTGAAGGTGTTGCGCACCGGGTCGAAGCCCTTGTCACAGACCTCCCGGTGGATCGCTGCCCGCAGCTCGACCAGCGGGGCCACGTCCATGTCGAGCGCGCCGGCCTCGGCCAGGCGGATGGTGCGGTCGACCGCCACCCAGGCCATCACCTTGGAATGAACGAAGTGCCGGCGAGCCCCGCGGATCTCCCAGATGCCCTCGTCGGGCTCCCGCCAGCGCTGGACCAGGTGCTCGATGAGCCGCTGGTGCAGGACCGCGGTGTCGGCGCAGTGGGCGACACCGCTCTGGTGCGCGAGGTACAGGGTGTCGATGACCTCGCCGTACACGTCGAGCTGCAGCTGGTTCGCCGCCCCGTTCCCGACCCGTACCGGAGCCGATCCCTCGTACCCGGGAAGCCAGGGAAGCTCCCGCTCCCGCAGGTCACGCTCCCCGGTGATCCCGTACATGATCTGCAGGTTCTCCGGGTCCCCGGCCACAGCGCGCAGCAGCCACCGCCGCCATGCCTGTGCCTCCTGCCGGTATCCGGTCCCCAGCAGCGCGGCAAGCGTCGTGGCGGCGTCGCGCAGCCAGGTGAAGCGGTAGTCCCAGTTCCGGTCGCCGCCGATCTCCTCGGGAAGCGACGTGGTCGGCGCCGCGACGATCCCGCCGCTCGGCCCGTAGGTCATGGCCTTCAGCGTGATCGAGGACCGGATCACGGCCTCGCGATAGGGCCCGTCGTAGGTGCACTCCTGCGTCCAGTCCTGCCAGAAAGCGAGCGTCTCAGCGAGGGCGGTCTCAGGGGCAGCAACGTCAGGGGCGGCTGCATGCGACGGGCACCAACTGAGCACGAACGCCACACTCTGGTCGGCGGCGATGGTGAAGGCGCTGACGACGACGCCGTCCTTCTCCACCTGCGGGACGCCGGTGTCGAGCCACAGAGCGTCCGCGCCGGCCTCCGCGACCATGCGCCCACCGACCTCGTGGATCCACGGGCTGACGCTGCCGTATCCCGGCTGAGGGCGCATGGCCGAGACCATGTCCACCTCGCCGCTCAGGCCCTCGGCGATCCGGATCACCTGCGGGGTGCCGTCGCGCGGAGGCATAAAGTCCAGGACGCGGACCGAACCCGTTGGGGTGCGCCACACCGATTCGAGGACGAGCGAGTCACCGCGGTACTGGCGCTCAGCGACCTTCTCTGAACCCCTCCGGCCTGCGGACGGGGCCGGAGAGATCTGCCAGGAGCCGTGCTTCTGCGTGCCGAGCAGACCGGCGAAGACGGCCGGCGAGTCGAAACGGGGCAGGCACAGCCAGTCGATCGAACCGTCATCGCAGACGTGGGCACTGGTCTGTGTGTCGCCGATCAGACCGTACTGCTCGATGCGCGGAAGCCGATTCATCGTGTGGATCTCCGTGAGCCCCGCAGGTTCGGGGCCGTATCAGGGCCGTCGCAGCGGCCGGGAACGGTGGGCGGTAGGTAGCTCCGTGTTCACCAGATAGGGAGGGAGCGCCGGGCGGCGGCAGGTGCTCGGCGGCCCGTGCAAGGTCGGCCGTCCGCTCGCCGCGAAGCATTAGCCAGGCCGTCGGTCCGAAGACCAGAGCGATGACGACGGCACCGGTTACCGTCATGTCCGCGGCACCGAAGCGGCGAAGATCAGGCAGGCCGGGGCGAGGGCGAAGACGGTGCCGCGCAGCGCTTTGAGCGTTGGCCTCGGCCAACGCCGCCCGCCCTCCTTGCTGTTCGGCCCGGGGCCGCCGCGTTCCACGTAAGCCGTCAGTTCCTGGGTGGCCTTGGCGAGCCTGACCAGGTGCACCCGGCTCGACACATAACCCTCGGGGATGCTGTCGGAGCAGAGCCGCTGCGCACGCAGCAGGGCAGGAACATGCGGAGCGGTCCGTGCGCCCAACTGGGCAATGTGGCCGCGCAGAAGGCGAACGAGGTCCTCTACGTCGGCAGCGCTCTCGGGTAGTGGCGAATCTTCGCCCAGTACCAGCGTCACCGTCTCCGACGCGGCCACCACGTGATCGCGCTCCGGCGCCGGTGCTGCGGTGACGGGCGCTTGCCGCCTGCGGTCGCCCACGAGCTGGCTGCCGTATCGGCGAGGATCCAGCGAAAGGCGCATGCCACAACTCCTGTTCGGATCAAGCCAAAGTGAGCCGAGATCGCCTGTCGGAGACGTCGGTCGGCGTGTGATGTGAGTGATCTGGCCGCTACGTTGAGCGAACCGCGAATCCCGTTCGAGGGGTATGCCTCCGCGGACGGGAAGACCGCCAAAGGCGCCAAAGATCATTACGCAACCGAGGGGCAGTCCATGGCCCGTGACCGCAACGTCGCCCTTGCCGCACTCCTGCGCGAAGCAGGCTGGTCCCAGCCGCAGGCAGCAGCCGCCGTTGCCCGCGTGGCGGCGGAGTGCGGAGTGCGTGAGCTGGAGGCGATCTCTCGCTCGCACATCTCCATGTGGGTGCTCGGCACGAAGCCAAGTGGCAGAGCGCCGCATATCCTGCGCGAGACGCTGTCCCGCAGGCTCGGCCGCCGCCTCTCCCTGACCGACCTCGGGCTGGAAGAAGAGCCGACAGGCACGACCGACACCGGATCCGACTGGAGCGTCGACCCCCTGACCGCACTGGCCGAGCTGGGAAGCGACGATCTCGACATGCACCGACGCAAACTGCTGGCCACCGCCGCCTACTCCGCAGCCGGCCTCGCCCTGCCCACCACCTCGTGGTGGGCAGCCGCCCCCGCCACAGCGGCGAACCGCCGACCGTCCTCCTCGCGCTCGGTGACCCAAGCCGACATCGACGACGTCCGCGACCTCACGGTCTACTACTCCGCGCGCGACCAGCAGCGAGGCGGCGCAACCGGCCGCAAAGCCCTCGCCAGCCACCTGCTCGACGAGGCGGTACCGCTGCTCGGCGGCCGATTCCGTACAGATCAGCTCCGCCGCGACACGCACTCCACCGTCGCAGAAATGACGTACCTCGCCGGCTGGATGGCCTTCGACGCCGGCGAACACCGCACCGCCCAGCGCTACCTCACCATCGCCGCCCGCATCGCGGCGGAGGCCGGTGACGGACCACTCGGTGGCCACGTCCTGCGCGCCCTCGCTCACCAGGCCGTCGACCTCGGGCACCCGCGCAGGGCGCTCGCCCTGGCCGACGCCTCGATGTCCCGCGACCGCTACGGCCAGGCCAGCCACCGCGAGAAGGCGCTGCTGGCGATCGTGCACGCCCGCGCGCTCGCGGCTGACGGCGACCGCTCCGGAACCCTTGCGGCCATCAGCCGCGCGGAGCGGGACCTCGCCCGCGCCGACAGCACCGAGGCGCCGGCCCGCGTCGGCTTCTTCCAGGAAGCCTCCCTCGCCCACGAGACGGCCTGCGCTCTGCGCGACATAGGTCAGCCCCGCGACGCGGAGATCCACTTCAAGCGGAGCGTGGCCACGCGCCGGCGCCAGCAATTCGCCCGCACCCACAGCGTGACGCTCGGCTACCTCGGCGCCATCCAGGTACAACGGGGAAACCTCGACGAGGCATGCGCAACCTGGAACGAAGCACTCGACGCCATGGCGGGCGTCCAGTCCGGCCGGACACGTGACGTCATCGTCCGAATCCAGAGCGACCTCTCGCCCGTCCGGCAACGCGGAGGCCGCCATGTCACCGAGCTGGACCGCCGGGCACTCGGCATGCTCCGGGCCATAGGCTGATCGCGACACGGACGTTCGATGCCCCACGGCAGCCCGCAGACCAGCATCGCCCGAGGAGAGGAACCAGCACCGGTGACGACGTACGAGGTCGAAACGATCGCAACGGTTGTCGGGGGCCACACCCACGTACAGGACGACTACCAGGGCGGAGTTGAGTCGGTGATCCGACTCAACGAGGCGTACCCCCTCGAAACGCTGCAGGGAATCGACGAGTTCTCCCACCTGACTGTGACGTGGCGCTTCCACCTGGCACACTCCGAGGACGTGCAGCTCCACGCCCGCAGCCCCAGGGGCAACGTGCAGTGGCCAGCAACCGGAACCTTCGTCCACCGAAACCATCGGCGCCCCAACCAGTTGGCTGTCAGCTACCCGAGGCTGCTGAGCGTGGACGGCCGCGACCTTCTGGTGACCGACCTCGACGCAGTCGACGGGACGCCGGTGATTGATCTGGCCCCCTACTTTCAGGAAATGGGGCCCCGAGGTTCCATCCGCCAGCCGGCCTGGCCGAGCGAGATGCTTGCCGACTACTGGCGCGACGCAGCGGAGCGCCCGGAGGCAGGCTTGCCGTAATTCCACGACGCTGCAGCCCGTGCGGGCGTACATCGCGCCCTGTCCGCGGAGGCGCGGAAGGTAGACCAGGAAGTACGAGCGACCTCGCTGACGTCGCCCTCCCAGAAGAGTCCTCGTGCGAGGGCCGTGCCTCAAGCCGAAGCTGTCATTCGATTCTTCCGAGCGCAGCGTCGCTGACGATGAACCGCCGTCGGCCTTCGCGTCGGCCCCGGGGAACGGCGGCGAGTGCCGGCACATGGGGTGGTCCTTTCGGGTCTCGTCAGAGGCAGGGAGAATGCGGCTACGCCGAGTGCAGGATCGTGACCCAAACGTCTTTGCCGTGGGCCGTGGACGAGCAGCCGTATCTGTCGCTGAGCGTCTTGATCAACATCAGGCCGCGCCCGCCCTCGTCGTTGTCGCCTGCCGAGACGGGGGCTGGGAGCCAGGGGTGCGGGTCACTGACGCACAGGAAGACCCCGTCGGGGGTCCGGGTGAGGACGACCTTCACCGGAACCGAGGACTCATCCTCCTTGCGGGCGTGCTGGAAGACATTCGTCAGTAGCTCGGACGCAGCGAGAGTGACCCGCCAGTCGAGTTCGGTCAGGCCCCATAAACGGAGGCACGCACTGACGAGGTCACGCACGCCCGAGACGCCAGCGGCTGTCAGAGCGACGTCAATTTCGCATGCTCCGGAACGCGTCCGGACCGCAGCGCTTGTGCCGTCCGTAAGGGTGTGTTGAGCCTCCATCAGGTCTGCCTTCACGGGGAGTCCCTCGTTCGACGAAATCTCTCCAACCGGCGCCGGATGCGGTGTGTACTGGGGTGGCGGCCGTGAGCAACCATTGAGCCAGGCCGACAGGACCGCGTGCAGATCTTGATTCGGAAACCTCGATCTTCCGTTTCGCGAGCGAGGAACAGCCCATGCCAAGACCCGAGAAGCAATTGACTCCGGACGCATCCCCGCGTGACTGGTTCGGTCATGAACTGCGGACCTGGCGTAAGAAGCGCGGCCCTCTCACGCACGCCGAGTTGGGCGCGAAAGTGCAGGTCAGCGGTTCACTCATTGAGAAGATCGAGAAGCGGACTGCTACCTGTTCGAAGGACTTGGCTGAGCGCTTGGACGAGGTCCTGCAGACGGGCGGAGTCCTCACCCGGGCGTGGGGGATGGTGTTCGGGCAAACGGAAAAGGCCCGCCCTGAAACGGAAAGTGCACCCTCTGGCAGGGCGGAGGTGCCGGTTCAGGTCCATGAAGGCCGCATCCTGGGCAGAGGTAGTACTACACCTCCAAGCGGGAGCCCTGCCTCTGTGGACCGTCGCGCCTTCCTCGCCACGAGCGGCCTTGCCGCCATCGCCCCCATAGACCTCGCCCATCTCGTGACCCCAGCGGCCCCCCGGGAGATCCCGACTCAGATCCGCCCGCGCGAGATCAGGCAACTGAAGTCGCTGGCCGATGTCATCCATCGCCAGGACAACGAGTACGGAGGCGGCGGCGCGGTGCGAGAACTCGCCCGCGGCGCCATCATGTGGGGAGCCTCCCTGCTGCCGGTGCCCTGCCCCGAGCCCCTGCGGCCTGAACTCCTGGCCTCTGTGGCTCGGTTAGGGGTTGTCGTCGGCGCCTCGCAGTTCGACGCGTACGCTCACGACGATGCCCGAGTCAGCTTCCGGCTAGCCGCTGAGTGCGCGGAAGAAGCCGGGGAGTGGCACCTGCGCGCCAAAACGTACTCGTTCATGGCCCGGCAGGAAATCTGGATCGGAGATCCGGATACTGGCCTAACTCACGCAGAGAAGGGCCTCGTGCGCTCCGACCGACTGACCGCGACCGAGCGTGCCATGCTCCACACCGCACGTGCCCGCGCCTTCGGCAAGATGCGTGACGTAGCCAACACCCTGCGCGCGGTCGGAGAATCCGATGCCGCGTTCGAACAGTCCGACCCGGCACAGGATCCGCCGTGGATGGCCTACTACGACTACGCCCAGCACCACGGCGATACCGCCCACGCGCTGTTCGACCTCGCGGTCCACGCGGACCAAGACCCAGGGCAGGCGGCCCGCCGCTTCGAGATCGCGGTGAAGGGGCACGGCAACGCCTTTGCCCGCTCGCGCGCCATCTCCGAGACAAAGCTCGCTTCCCTGGTTATGGCCAAGGGCGACGATCCGCGGCACGCGGTCGTGCTCGGCCACCGAGCGCTGGACGACGTCGGCAAGCTGACCTCCTGCCGGGCCGCCGAGGACCTGCGGGAACTCGCCCGGTTCGCAGGCCGACACCGGAACCTCCCCGAGGCCAGCGATCTGCGCGAGCGCATCGCAGCTACGGTGCAGGCGTGACTACTTCACCCACGCCCACCCAAGCCGTACTTGAGGAGGCGTGCCATGCCGTTGGCCTCGACGCGACCAACGCCCAACCGATACGGATCGCCGAGAACGCCGTTTGGCGTCTGCCCGGGGGGATGGTGGTGCGTATCGCCCGGCCTGGCCAGGCCGCTGCCGCAACGCGCGAGGTTCAGGTCGCCCGCTGGCTGGCAGCCCAGGGCGTGCCCGCCGTACGCGCCCTTGATCTGCGGCAGCCGGTAGCAGCCAGCGGGTACCCGGTGACGTTCTGGGAAGAGCTGCCGCCACACGCAATCGGGACCGTCACCGACGTCGTCGTGCTCCTCAAGCAACTGCACGCCCTGCCGAAACCAGACCTGCCACTGGGTGAGCTGGACCCGTTCGTCCGGCTGGTTGAGCGCATCGACGCAGCGAGCACGATTTCTGACGATGACCGGCTGTGGTTGAAGGGTCGGCTTGAGGACCTCAAGCAGCAATGGGCCTCAAGGCCGAAGGGCCTGCCGGAGTGTGTAGTCCACGGGGATGCATGGGTCGGCAACGTGGCGCGCACGGAGGCCGGCCCGATGTTGATCGACTTCGAGCGGGCTTCGTTCGGCCCTCCGGAGTGGGATCTAGTGTCGACCGCAGTGAAGCTCACCACGACCGGCGCGGTGTCTGCCGAGGAGTACGCCGCGTTCTGCGAGACCTACGGCGCTGACGTCACGGAGTGGGAAGGGTATGAACTTCTGGCTGGCGCGCGAGAGCTGCGGATGACGACGTACGCCGCGCTGCACGCTGCCAGCCGTCCAGAGTGGCGGCGGGAGGCGCAGTACCGCATTGACTGCTTGCGCGGTCGGGCCGGGACGCCGCCGTGGCGATGGAAGGGGATCATGTAGCCCACTACCAGCTGATTACGAGTAGCAACTCGTCTCATGGGCAGCCTTACCCATTTTAGATGCATCGCTTGATCCGCCATCGGGCCCTGTGCCGCGATGCCTCCGGATTGCCGAAGCGACGAATTCGCCTACGGCAGACAAGAAAGATCGCAGAAAGACTGGATAGCTGCGCGAGGGCATGTCAACGTACAACGTCCCGCAAATTCCAGGGCCAGACGGTGCCACCGCTCGGCTACGCTCACTTCTTTGAAACCATTTGGGGTGGGCGTTGTGAGGGTTGGCCCGCTGGCGTGGCTCCCTCTTAGGAGGCCCGTCTGTCTGAGTCTGCTATCCGATCTGCACTCTTCACTTCGCCCGTGCTCTTTGTCCTCGGTGGTCTAAATGTCTGGGGAAGTCGAACGACCGGTAACTACCTCGCGGTCTCCACAGGGCTCTGTGTTTCCGCCTGCGCCGCCGTCAGCCTTTTCGGAGACAATTTTTCCTGCGAGGCCACCGCGCAGATCGTGTCGTCCTCGCGCACGTGGCACGGCATCCGGGTGCCACAACGAGGCAGGTCGCACAGACCCTAGGGGTCTCTGAGCGCCGCGTCACGGCAAATCTCGACCGGCTCACGGGTGACGGTCCGCTGATGGTCGCCCCCAGACAGCGCTCCCGGAGCCTCGCGCTCACCTGCCGACTGCGAGGCCGAGCGGACACAGGGCCCGTGATGCGGCGGGCAACATAGCCGATGATCGCCGGTTCGCCAAACCGGCGATCGTGCGGACCATTGGCGCCGTACGTGCCGACATTTGGCGGCGACTCGGCGCGACATGGGCGTTCGTTGCCGCTTTCAGCGGGGGACGGCTACGGGTGTCCGAGTTCCGTGCAGTCCATCATCTCGTCTCAGGAGGAATATGAGGCGGCCGAAAGTCATCTTCGTACTCGGCGGACGACACGTGTCGAGGGCGATGCAGACCCATTCCTCGCCACATCCGGCGCTCCTTTGCGGAACTGGCCGGGTTCGCGTCCTGCTCGGACCCGGCCGGTCAGGCCGGCATCGGCGCCTTCAGCGTCTCGACGGCGCGGACCAGCGGGGCCAGTTCCGGGTTGCGCGCGGCCTCGTCGAGGGCCTCACGCAGCGCCGTGTCGTTGGCGGGCCGGGCCGCTTCGAGCTAAGGCCGCCCGCTCGACCTGGACGGTGTCCTTCCTGGAGGCCCGAATTCCGGTCTGGTTGGCTTTGGAGTTGTGGTTGAAGGATCCGGCCATCGCATTGGCAGACACGACTGAGCCGACCGACGTCGAGTGGGGTTGGTGCGGTTGGTCGGTGTTCAGCCAAGCTCCCGCGGACGGACACGCACTTGGTCGGCGCCCTGAGGGAAATCGCGAGCTGGCCCACCACATCAGGAAAGGAACTTGAGATGCCCGAACCGATCAAGAAGCTGCCCCCAAACGCAAAGGGACAGGTGCGCTACCGCTTTGTGGTGGACGCCGGCACGGATCCGGAGACGGGGAAGCGGAAGCAGCTCCGGCGTACCTTCAACACGCTGAGGGAAGCGAAGGCGGAGTACGCCCGCATCACCAGCAAGCGGCATGAAGGGACGTTCGTCCCGCCCAACAAGATCACCGTGAACGAGTGGCTGGATCAGTGGCTCGTGATGAAGGCCGAAGACCTGGAGCCGACCACGGTCTACAACTACCGGGTGACGCTGGATCGTGTACGCGGGAAGCTCGGGAACGTCCGGCTGCAGGAACTCACGGAGGACCATGTGATGGCGTGGATGCAGTGGGCTCTCCAGGGGGGCCGTGTGCGGGGCGGGAAGGCGGGAACGGGTCTCGGGGTCACATCGGTTGACATGAGCTTGGCCAGACTGAAGGACGCCCTGAACCGCGCTGTCACGCGCGGTCTGGTGCCCGTCAACGTAGCCAGCGAGGTGCACATTCCGCTGAAGGCCCGGAAAGCGGAGCGGAGGACTAAGGAGGTTGTCCAGCCATGGAACGCCTCGGAGGTGGGTGCCTTTGTCGCTGCGATGAAGAGTGACCGCCTGTTCGCGCCGTTGCTGCTGTCCGTGATGGGGCTCCGTCCGGCGGAGGTCTGCGGCCTGCGGTGGTCGGACATCGACCTGGCCGCAGCCACGCTCAGCATCGCCAACACCCGAACCATGATGGGCAACCGCACGGTGGTGGAGAAGGACACGAAGAGCATGGCGGGGGAGCGTGTGTTGCCGATCCCGAGCCTCGTACGGGAAGCGCTGAAGACGTTCCGCGCCACGCAGGCAGTGGAACGCCTGGCGGCGGGCGAGGGGTACGAGGGCGGCGGGTATGTCCTCGTGGATGAACTTGGGTGCGCGCTGAACGGTCGGCAGCTCCGAACGCGGGCCTACAAAATAATGGATGCAAACGGCCTTCGCAGGGTCCGTCTGTACGATGCTCGGGCGTCTTGCCTCACGTACCTCGCCAACAACGGGGTGCCGGATCACCTGCTCGCCATGTGGGCCGGGCACACCAACGTGAGGACGACGAAGAAGTGGTACGTGAAGCCGGACGTGGCGGACCTGCTTCCGGCGGCGGAGGCATGGGGAGGTCTCGCAGGGGGCGTGTGACAGATCGTGACAGATGAAGGTGTGAACCCGTGACCGAAGGCAAGACCGAGACGCTGCAATACCGCTTTGACGGGCCAGAACACCTACCAGTCCTGATCCTGGGGCCGTCCCTCGGTACCACATGGCACATGTGGGACCGCCAGGTCCCCGAACTGGCCCGACAGTGGCGGGTGGTCCGGTTCGACCTGCCGGGGCACGGCGGAGCTCCCGCGTACCCGGCGGACTCGGTCGCCGACCTCACCACCCGGCTGCTGGTCACTCTCGAAGGGCTCGGCGTGCAGCGCTTCGGCTACGCGGGCTGCGCGCTCGGCGGAGCGGTCGGCATCGAGCTGGCCCTGCGTCACCCCGAACGGCTCGCCTCCCTCACGCTGATCGCCGCCTCGCCCCGCTTCGGCACCGCCGACGAGTTCCGGCAGAGGGGCGTGATCGTCCGTACGAACGGCCTCGACCCCATCGCCCGCACCGCGCCGGAGCGCTGGTTCACCGGCGGGTTCGCCGCCGCGCAGCCCGCGATCACCGAGTGGGCCGTGCAGATGGTCCGCACCACCGACCCCGGCTGCTACATCGCCGCCTGCGAGGCGCTCGCCTCCTTCGACGTGCGTGCCGAGCTGGGGCGGATCGGCGTGCCCACCCTGGTCCTGGTCGGCTCCGACGACCAGATCACCGGCCCCGCCGAGGCCCGGACCCTGGTGGCCGGCATCCCCGACGCCCGTCTCGCCGTCGTGCCCGGCGCCTCCCACCTGGTACCGGTCGAACAGCCGGGGGCCGTCACCGACCTGCTGGTCAGGCACTTCTCCACGGCCTGGCAGCCCGCCTTCGAGACCTCCACCGGGCAGACGGCCCTGCCCACGGCCGGCGCCCTCCGGCCGGTCACGTCCTCCGCCCCGCCGCAGCCCCCGCAGACCGGCCCCGTCGCCGAGATCGCCCCGGCCGCCCCGGCCCCGCAGGAGCGGGGACGGCCCGACCCCTACGACACGGGGATCAAGGTGCGCCGAGAGGTCCTGGGAGACGCGCACGTCGACCGGGCGCTGGCGGAGGCGGACGAGTTCTCCGGCGACTTCCAGGAGCTCGTCACCCGCTACGCCTGGGGCGAGGTCTGGGACCGGCCCGGCCTGGACCGCCGCACCCGCAGCTGCGTCACCCTCACCGCCCTGGTCGCCGGCGGCCACCTCGACGAACTGGCCGTCCACGTCCGGGCCGCCCTGCGCAACGGGCTCACCCCGGGTGAGATCGGGGAAGTACTGCTCCAGGCGGCCGTCTACTGCGGCCTGCCCGCGGCCAACCGCGCGTTCAGGGTCGCCCAGCAGGTCGTCCGCGAGGAGACCACCCCCCAGGAGTGACTTTCCGCGCGGCCCCGGAGGCAGGATGGGGACCATGAAGCTCACGAAGAAGACGCACGCCTGCGTCCGCCTCGAGAAGGACGGCCGGACTCTCGTCCTGGACCCCGGAGGCTTCACCGAGGCGGACGCGGCGCTCGGCGCGGACGCGATCCTCGTCACCCACGAGCACCCCGACCACTTCGACGAGGCCCGGCTGCGGGCCGCGATGGAGGCCGACCCCGCCACCGAGATCTGGACGCTGAGGTCGGTCGCGGAGAAGATCTCCCCGGCGTTCCCCGGCCGCGTCCACGCCGTCGGCCACGGCGACACCTTCACCGCCGCCGGCTTCGACGTCGAGGTGCACGGCGAACTGCACGCCGTGATCCATCCGGACATCCCGCGCATCACCAACGTCGGCTACCTCGTCGACGGCGGCAAGGTCTTCCACCCGGGCGACGCCCTGACCGTGCCCGGCCGGCCGGTCGAGACGCTGCTGCTGCCCGTCATGGCCCCCTGGAGCAAGATCTCCGAGGTCATCGACTACGTCCGCGAGGTGCGTCCCGAGCGCGCCTACGACGTCCACGACGCCCTGCTCACCGACCTGGCCCGCCCCATCTACGACCGGCAGATCGGGCAGCTCGGCGGCTCGGAGCACCTGCGGCTGACCCCCGGGGAGTCGGCCGAGGTCTGACGGGGGCGGGCGGCGTTGTCGGACCCGCCGGGTAGGTTGTGAGGCATGCGCATCGCGACCTGGAACGTGAACTCGATCACCGCCCGCCTGCCGAGGCTCCTGGCCTGGCTGGAGAGCAGCGGCACGGACGTGCTGTGCCTCCAGGAGGCCAAGGTCTCCGAGGAGCAGTTCCCGTCCGAGCGGCTGCGCGAGCTGGGCTACGAGTCGGCGGTCCACGCCACCGGCCGGTGGAACGGGGTGGCGGTGCTCTCCCGCGTCGGCATCGAGGACGTCGTCAAGGGCCTGCCCGGCGACCCCGGCTACGACGGCTCGGTGGAGGCCCGCGCGATCTCGGCGACCTGCGGCCCGGTCCGCGTCTGGTCGGTCTACGTGCCCAACGGCCGGGAGGTTGACCACCCGCACTACGCCTACAAGCTGCAGTGGCTGGAGGCGCTCAAGGCCGCCGTCGCCGGTGACGCCGCGGGCAGCCGTCCCTTCGCGGTGATGGGCGACTACAACGTGGCGCCGACCGACGAGGACGTCTTCGACCGGGCCTTCTTCGAGGGCTCCACCCACGTCACCCCGGCGGAGCGCGCCGCCCTCGCCTCCCTGCGCGAGGCGGGTCTGTCGGACGTGGTCCCGCGCCCCCTGAAGTACGACCAGCCCTTCACGTACTGGGACTACCGCCAGCTCGCCTTCCCCAAGAACCGCGGCATGCGCATCGACCTGGTGTACGCGAACGCGCCGTTCGCCAAGGCGGTGGGCGACGCGTACGTGGACCGCGAGGAGCGCAAGGGCAAGGGCGCCTCGGACCACGCGCCGGTCGTGGTGGACCTGGACGTCTAGCGCCGACCCCTCCGACAGCCCCCTGCGGCCACGGCAGCCGCAGGCCGACGGAGTGCCCCAGGGCCGCCAGGCCTCTGTCGCCGGGATGCGGACGCCCCCCGCTGTCGTACGCGGGCGGCAGCCGCCCGGTGCACCGCCGCTCGGCGTCCACGGCGGCCGTGCAGCGCGCCTGGGCGCCGCACGGCAGGATCGTCGCCGCGAGCATCCGCACCCCCCCGGGCGCGTCTCCGGCCCGCCGGCTCGCGCAGCCCGGCGACCACCTGCTGCGCCGGGGTGCCCCACCGCAGGTCGTCGACGCCCTCGAAGCCGCATCACGGATCCGGGCCGCCGCCCCGCACAGGGTGAGGACACCGAAGGGGTGACGACCGCCGGGGCGCAGAGCACAGTGGTCCGTGGGAGAGAAGGGAGACGCGTGGGACTCGTCAACGCGCGTCACGTGAACGGGGCATGACCATCCCCGGAACCGGCGGGTCCGCGCGCCCTGTGGTGCGTACGGCGGTACGAATGACACGCTGGAGGTATGAACATCCCTTTCCTGGGCCACCGGCGCCAGAAGGTCGGGTTCCCCGATCCGGCAGGCATCGCGGAGCTGCTTGCCGAGTGCGAACTGCTCCGCCATCAGGCGGCCCGGGCGGGGGTCGGGCTGGACGACTCGGTGGCCTCGCTGGAGGCGCTGGACCAATTGGTCCCGGGCTGGCGGGACGACGAGGAGACCCTGTCCTGGCTGGGCAACGACGCCGGGCTGTACCTGGGCACCGTCATCGTGCGCACCGTACCGGGGGCCGCCTGGGAGTTCCGCTCCGACGGGCAGCCCGTCGTACGGCTGGCCTCCGGACGGGAGTTCGACGTGGTGGACGCCGGGCGCGAATGGGCCGCGAACGGTGTGCCCGAGCTGTCGCAGTTGTACGCGGAGGTCGCCGAGTCGTGAGCCCCGCGGCCCAAGCCTTGGCCCAAAATCCGCCGTAAATACGGCTAATGATCGACAGGTGCGTGTCGCTCCTCGCGCTTCACCCGGCCTGGATACGTTGCGGCAACCACCACACAGCTGAGAGTGAGTAGGGCTGAGTATGGCCGTCGATCCGCTGATCGAGCTGCGTGACGTCAACAAGCACTTCGGGGACCTGCACGTGCTGCGGGACATCGACCTCACCGTGGGCCGGGGGGAGGTCGTCGTCGTCATCGGCCCGTCCGGATCGGGCAAGTCCACGCTGTGCCGGGCGATCAACCGTCTGGAGACCATCGAGTCCGGGCAGATCGTGCTCGACGGGCAGCCGCTGCCCGAGGAGGGCAAGCCCCTGGCGCGGCTGCGCGCGGATGTCGGCATGGTCTTCCAGTCGTTCAACCTCTTCGCCCACAAGACCGTGCTGCAGAACGTCTCCCTGGGGCAGGTCAAGGTCCGCGGACGCAAGAAGGAGGACGCCGACCGCCGCTCGCGGGAACTGCTCGACCGGGTCGGCGTCGCCGACCAGGCGGACAAGTACCCGGCGCAACTCTCCGGAGGCCAGCAGCAGCGCGTGGCCATCGCCCGCGCCCTGGCCATGGAGCCCAAGGCGATGCTCTTCGACGAGCCGACCTCGGCCCTCGACCCGGAGATGATCAACGAGGTGCTGGAGGTGATGCGGCAACTCGCCCAGGAGGGCATGACGATGATCGTCGTCACGCACGAGATGGGCTTCGCCCGTTCCGCCGCCAACCGGGTCGTGTTCATGTCCGACGGCCGCATCGTGGAGGACCGTACGCCCGACGAGTTCTTCACGAACCCCAGCAGCGACCGCGCCAGGGACTTCCTTTCCAAGATCCTCAAGCACTGACCGGCGGGCACCGGACGGTCCCCCGCAGGGGACCTCGACTACGATGTGCCCTTCATCCCTGTCGGGAAGGGGGACTTCGAACGCCGCCGGTCCCGTCCGGGGGTGACCGGACCGCCCGTCCGGTCCGCGGAGCCCGCACGGGGTGCGGCCCCCGCGGCCCGCAGGCCACGGGGGCGGCGGTCCACATCGGCCATGCTCGTCCGGCGGCAGCCGGAGATCACTGCTCGCGCAGCGGGACCGACACGTACGACGGGTCGGTCGCGGGCGAGGAGAAGGTCAGCTGCGCGCCGGACGGGTTGTGCTCGATG
This sequence comes from Streptomyces sp. AHA2, assembly GCF_036857595.1. Classification (NCBI taxonomy): domain Bacteria; kingdom Bacillati; phylum Actinomycetota; class Actinomycetes; order Kitasatosporales; family Streptomycetaceae; genus Streptomyces; species Streptomyces sp. AHA2. Next base: position 195,787 of record NZ_JAUQWJ010000008.1, on the reverse strand, counting down.
TAGAGCGGGTCGACCGTGTCGACGACCAGGGCGAGGCGATGCCCGGCCGGGACGTCGTAGGCCGTGGAGTACAGCTCCAGGTCGACGCCGAACGGCTTCCCGGGGGTGCGCCCGTGGAAGGTGTACGGCGCGTGGGAGACCAGCTTGCCGAGGCCGAGCGGCCCCACGTCGTACAGGTGGGCGACGAGGGTGCCGCTCTCCTTGGTCGGGGTGAGGGTCGTGTGCAACCTCGCCGTTCCCCGCACCTGTTGCGCCGAGGCGTACTTCTCCGACTGCCACACGGCGGCCCAGCGGCGGGGGAGCAGTGGGACGGAGACCATCGGGGGCACCTGGGCCACCTGGTCGAGGATGCTGGACAGGAAGACGACGCCGCCGTCCGCCCCGGAGTTGACGTCGGCCCGGATGGTCCGGGAGTCCGTGAGGGCGATCTTCCGTTCGGTGGCGCCCGCCGACTTCCAGTCCGGGTAGCCCTCGTACGGGCCCGCCGAGCGGGACTTGAGCTGCACGGGCGGCTCGCGGTCGACGCCGTTGTCCTCGCCGCGCAGGTGGTGGTCGAACCAGCGCCCGGTGCTCTTCCACACGTCGTTGGGCAGCCCGAACAGGCCGGTCAGTTCGGCGGTGGCGTGGTCGCCGGGCCGCATCTCCAGCCGTTTGGGGCCGGTGAGCTTGGCGTAGAAGTCGGCGTACTGGTTGGGCGGGAAGACCGAGTCGCCCCAGGCGTTGGCGAGCATGATCGCCGTACCGTTGCGGTTGATCCGGTCGACGTAGGTGACAGCGGAACGTTTCTTCCCCCAGGCGAGCAGCTCCGGCTCCTTCGCCAGGTTCGAGCTGTAGAAGTCGTCGAAGACGGTGCGCAGTTCGGCGCCCTGACGGCCCGTGACGATGCTCGCGCCGTCCAGCAGGGCGGCCGCCTGCAGGTGCTGGGTGCGCCCGGCGTAGATCGACCCGATGAGGTCGGCCCAGCCGCTGAGCGCGGCGACGGCCCTGACCCGCTCGTCGTGCGCGGCGGTGAGCAGGCTGATGCCGGCGCCGTAGGAGACGCCGGCCATGCCGACGTGCGCGGGGTCGGCGGGGGTGTGGGCGAGGGCCCAGTCGATGACCTTCGACGCGTCGGCGACGTCGGGCGGTCCGGCCACCTCGATCTCGCCGCCCGACTGCCAGAAGCCGCGCACGTTGTAGGTGACCACGACGTAGCCGGAGTCGGCGAGCTTCTGCGCCTGTGCCAGGTACTCGATCTGGGGCAGGCCCCAGCTGGTGGGCATGACGAGCAGCGGGTACCGGGCGGTGGCCGCCGCGGACGAGGGGGTCACGACGTTGGCCTTGAGGACGGTGCCGCCCTCGCCGGCGATGTCGACGAAACGGACGGGGTGCGGCGCCGCCTGGGCGGTGGGGGCGAATCCGAGGGCGGTACCGGCGACGAGGGTCGCCGAGACGGCGCCTACGGCGGTGGTGCGCAGGGCCTTGCGGTGGGGTCCCACGGTCACTCCTCACTCGTGTCAGTGCAAAGTGACCGAACGGTAACCGCGCCTTCTTACCAGGGGTAACCCGTCGGTAAGTTACGCGCCGGTAACGATTGTTGAGAAGTGGAGGACATCAGGAGGCGCGGTGTCCGCCCCGTGGAGCCGCGGCGGGCTGCGGCGCCTGCGCCGCCCGGGTCACGTCCCCGACCAGTTCGACGACGTCCGGTCCGTACGCCTGGGAGTTGACCACCTTCAGCAGCAGCACGAAGGAGTCGTCGCCGTGCTTGCGGGCCAGGCGCTCGTGGTTGCGGGCGAGATAGCGCGTCGTGGCCTGGTTGGTGATCGCGCTCTGGCCGCAGAAGAGGAACACCGGGCGGGTGTTCTGGCTGCGCTCGGCGGTGAGCCGGGCGAGCAGCGCGTACTCCTCCCGGCCGCTGTCCATCCGGTAGTGGTCCTGCCCCACGCGGAACGCGCCGCGGTCCGGGCCCGGTTCGGCGTCCACGTTCACCCGCACCCCGGGCAGCAGGGACGACAGGTGCGCGGCCATACGGCGGTTGGAGGCCGGACCGCCGACGCAGAACTCGGTGCGCTCCCCGAAACCCTGGCGGGCCGTGTCGTGCGGGAGGATCTGGGCGTGCGCGTTGCAGTCCTTGATGAGCGCGGCCAGCTCCAGCAGCGCGAACACGTCGTAGCGCATCACCGCGAACTCCGGCCCCCCGGCGTTGCGGTTGACCACCAGCAGCGACTCGGAGTTGTCGGGCAGCCCGAAGAACCGCTGCTTGCGCCGCAGTCTGCGCTGGTACAGGTAGGTGCGGGCCACCCAGCCGAGCGCGGCACTGATGCCCGCCGCTATCACGCCCAGGACGATGTTGCGCACGTCGTCATTCATGGGCGCGCATGCTAGCGGGCCCGACGCACCGGTGTTCGACTCCTGCCTGACGCGGCCATGCTGATGAATTAGGCTGCGCGGACGGCCTTTGACTGGAGGTGCGGATGCGTCGCCCTGTCGCACGGAATCTGACGGTCCTGGCGGTTTCGGCCGCCGTGGTGGCTTCGCTGGGAGCGGCCGCGCCACCCGCGGCCCCCAGCGGCGGGAGTGAGAAGAGACCCCTGGCCGTCGGCTACGGCGGCGCCGTCTCCAGCGTCGACCCGGACGCCTCCGCGGCCGGCATCGAGGTGCTGCGCAAGGGCGGCAACGCCGTCGACGCGGCCGTCGCCACGGCCGCCGCGCTCGGCGTCACCGAGCCCTACTCCGCCGGGATCGGCGGTGGCGGCTACTTCGTCTACTACGACGCCGGGTCCCGTACGGTGCGCACCATCGACGGACGCGAGACCGCGCCGCTGAGCGCGGACCGGAACCTGTTCGTCGAGAACGGCAAGCCGATCCCCTTCGCCGAGGCCGTCAGCAGCGGCCTGAGCGTGGGCACCCCCGGCACACCCGCCACCTGGCAGGCGGCGCTCGACCGGTGGGGCAGCAAGCGGCTGTCCACCGTCCTGAAGCCGGCCGAACGGCTCGCCCGCGACGGATTCACCGTCGACGAGACCTTCCGCTCGCAGACGGCGTCCAACGAGACCCGCTTCCGCTACTTCCCGGACACCGCCGAGCTGTTCCTGCCCGGCGGGCGGCTGCCGGTGGTCGGCTCCACCTTCAAGAACCCCGACCTGGCACGCACGTACGCCGAGCTGGCCCGCAAGGGGGTCGGCTCGCTCTACCACGGCCGGCTCGGGCGGGAGATCGCCGACACGGTCAACGAGCCGCCGGTGGACCCCGCTTCGGGCTGGAACGCCCGGCCGGGCGAGCTGTCCGCCGAGGACCTGGCGGCGTACCGGCTCAGGTTCCAGGCCCCCAGCAGGACGTCGTACCGCGGCCTCGGCGTCTACTCCATGGCGCCGTCCTCCTCCGGGGGCACGACGGTCGGCGAGGCGCTCAACATCCTGGAGCGGACGGACCTGTCCAAGGCGAGCAAGGCCCGGTACCTGCACCGCTTCATCGAAGCGAGCCGGATCGCGTTCGCGGACCGGGGCCGCTGGGTGGGGGACCCCGCCTTCGAGGACGTGCCGACCAAGGAACTGCTGTCACAGCGGTTCGCCGACTCGCGCGGCTGCCTCATCAAGGACGACGCGGTCCTCACCAGCCCCGTGGCGCCCGGCGACCCGCGCCGTCCCCAGCGGTGCGACGCCGGCGGCACGGCGGCGCCCACGACTTACGAGGGCGACAGCACCACGCACCTGACCGTGGCCGACAAGTGGGGCAACGTCGTCTCCTACACCCTCACCATCGAGCAGACCGGCGGCAGCGGCATCACCGTGCCCGGGCGGGGCTTCCTGCTCAACAACGAGCTGACGGACTTCTCCTTCACCCCGGCGAATCCCGCCGTGCACGATCCGAACCTGCCCGGACCGGGCAAGCGCCCCCGCTCCTCGATGTCGCCGACGATCGTCCTCGACCGGCACGACAGGCCCGTGGTGGCCCTGGGGTCCCCGGGCGGGGCGACGATCATCACCACCGTGCTGCAGACGCTCACCGGGTTCCTCGACCGCGGGCTGCCGCTCGTCGACGCGATCGCCGCGCCCCGGGCCAGCCAGCGCAACGCCGCGCAGACCGAACTGGAACCGGGCCTCGACAGCGGGGTGAAGCAGCGGCTCGAAGCGATCGGGCACTCCTTCAAGGCGAACCCGGAGATCGGCGCGGCCACGGGTGTCCAGCGGCTGCCGGACGGCAAGTGGCTGGCAGCCGCGGAGACCGTACGGCGGGGCGGCGGGTCGGCCATGGTGGTGCGGCCCGTGCGCTGAGTCACCGCCCGCAGGGGCGCGGGGGCCGGTCGGCCCGCACGGCGAAGCCGCAGCGCCGGCCCGGCCCCGCGCCCCCGTCAGGGGGTGACCGAACCCCGCGTCTCGAAGGCCAGGTGACCGTCCTTCACGTCCACCGTCACCCGGCCGCCCTCGCCGACCCCGCCGTCCAGCAGCAGGCGTGACAGCCGGTTGTCGACCTCGCGCTGGATCGTGCGGCGCAGCGGGCGGGCCCCGTACTCCGGCTGGTAGCCGCGTTCGGCCAGCCACTGCACGGCCTGTTCGGTGAAGGTGACGGTGACGCCCTTGTCCCGGACGAGGGAACGGGTGCGGTCCAGCAGCAGGTCGGTGATCCGGCGCAGCTGCTCCGTGCTGAGCTGCCGGAACACGACGATCTCGTCGATGCGGTTGAGGAACTCCGGACGGAAGTGCTCGCGCAGGGGACGCAAAATCTGTTCCCGGCGGGCCTCCTCGTCGGCGTCGGCGCCGCCCGAGGCGAAACCCACGGAGGCGCCGCGCCGCGTGATCGCCTCGGAGCCCAGGTTGCTGGTCATCACGATGACCGTGTTGGTGAAGTCCACCGTGCGGCCCTGGGAGTCGGTCAGCCGGCCGTCGTCGAGCACCTGCAGCAGGATGTTGAAGACGTCCGGGTGCGCCTTCTCGACCTCGTCGAGCAGCAGCAGCGAGTACGGGTGGCGGCGCACGACCTCGGTGAGCTGCCCGGCCTCCTCGTGGCCGACGTAGCCGGGCGGGGCGCCGACCAGCCGGCTGACGGTGTGGCGCTCCTGGTACTCGCTCATGTCGAGCCTGACCATGCGGTCCTCGCTGCCGAACAGCGCCTCGGCGAGCGCCCGCGCCAGCTCGGTCTTGCCGACGCCGGTCGGGCCGAGGAACAGGAAGCTGCCGATCGGGCGGTCGGGGGAGGCCAGGCCCGCGCGGGAGCGCAGCACCGCGTCCGCGACGACCCGCACGGCCTCGTCCTGGCCGACGACCCGCTGGTGCAGGTGCTCCTCCAGCCCCAGCAGGCGCTCCTTCTCCTCCTGGGTGAGGCTGCTGACCGGGATGCCCGTCTGCCGCGACACCACCTCGGCGATCGCCTCGGCGCCGACCACCAGGTCCTGGCCCTCGTCGACCTCGCCGTCGCCGCCGGCCTCCGTGATGCGCTGCTTCAGCTCCACGATCCGGTCCCGCAACTGCGTGGCCTGCTCGTACTGCTCGTCCGCGACCGCCTGGTCCTTGTCCCGGGTCAGCTGCTCCAGCTCCCGCTCCAGGGCCCGCACGTCCGTGCCCTTGGTCCGGGCCCGCAGCCGCACCCGGGCACCGGCCTGGTCGATCAGGTCGATGGCCTTGTCGGGCAGCCGCCGGTCGGTGAGGTAGCGGTCGGACAGCTCCACGGCCGCGACCAGCGCGTCGTCGGTGTAGCGGACCTGGTGGTGGGCCTCGTAGCGGTCCCGCAGGCCGCGCAGGATCTCGAGGGCGTCCGCGGGTGTCGGCTCGGGCACCATGATCGGCTGGAAGCGACGGGCCAGCGCCGCGTCCTTCTCGATACGGCGGTACTCCTCCAGCGTCGTGGCACCCACGATGTGCAGTTCACCCCGGGCCAGGGCCGGCTTGAGGATGTTGCCGGCGTCCATCGAGCCGCCCTCGCCGCCGCCGGAACCGGCACCCACGACCGTGTGCAGCTCGTCGATGAAGATGATCAACTGGTCGGAGTGGGCGCGGATCTCGCCCACGATGTTGTTCATCCGCTCCTCGAAGTCGCCCCGGTAGCGCGTGCCCGCGACCACGCCCGTCAGGTCCAGGGCGACGACCCGGCGCCCGATCAGCACGTCGGGCACGTCCGCCTCGGAGATGCGCTGCGCCAGGCCCTCCACGATCGCGGTCTTGCCCACGCCCGCGTCGCCGATGAGCACCGGGTTGTTCTTGCCGCGGCGGGAGAGCACCTCGACGGTCTGCTCGATCTCCTCGTCCCGGCCGATCACCGGGTCGATGCGGCCCTGCCGGGCCAGTTCGGTCAGGTCGCGGCCGTACTTGTCCAGGGTCGGCGTGTTGGTGGGCCGGGGCCGCTCGGCCTGGGGCGCCTCGGGGGCCTCGGCGGGCTCGGCGGGGGCGAAGCGGGCCGCGTTCAGGATGTGCCCGGCGGCCGAGTCCGGGTTCGCGGCCAGGGCGCTGAGCACGTGCTCCGGGCCGATGTAGCCGTAGCCCCGGGCCCGGGCCATGTCGTGCGCGTCCAGCAGGGCCCGCTTGGCGGCCGGGGTGAGGGACAGTGCGGTGGGCGGCGGGGCGTCGTCCGGGGTGTGCTGGGCCGGGCCGGACCGCTCGTCGATCTGCGAGGCGAGCGAGTCGGGGTCGGCGCCGGCCTTGGTCAGGAGGGTCCGGGTGGGCTCCGTGGCGAGCGCCGCCCGCAGCAGGTGCTGGGTGTCGAGGTCCCGGCTGCCGTGCTCGGCGGCGTACCGGGCGGCGCCGCGCACGAGCTCCCGGGCCGGCTGGCTCAGCAGCCGGCCCAGGTCGATCTGCCGCGGTCCCGGCCGCGGTCCGCCGAAGAAGCGTGCGAGGAATTCTCCGAAGGGGTCCGAGCCGTAGCCCTCCGGGCTGGTGAAGCCGCTGCTCATGGGCCTTCCGTTCCCGGCGTCCCCGGCGCCCGGGCGGGGGACGCCCTCGCTGGTCGACGTGCCGGGGTCGGGTAACCCGGGTGGCAGCCCGTTACACCTGGGGCGCGCTCGTAGAACACCTTCGCACGATCGCCCACGGCGGGCACCTTCGGGGTGTTGCGGGACGAAAGGGGCGTCCTCAGCGTGCGGTGAGGATCCTCGGACCGGCGTCCGTGATCGCCACGGTGTGCTCCGCGTGGGCGGCGCGGGAACCGTCGTTCGTCTTCAGCGTCCAGCCGTCGGGGGCCGCGTGGTAGTGGTCCGTGCCGCCCGCGATGACCATGGGCTCGATCGCCAGCACCATGCCGTGCCGCAGGCGCATGCCGCGGCCCGGTCGGCCCTCGTTCGGGACCCCGGGGTCCTCGTGCATCCGGCGCCCGATGCCGTGGCCGCCGAAGCCGTCGGGGATGCCGTAGCCCGCCGCCCGGCAGACCGTGCCGATCGCGTGCGCGATGTCCCCGATGCGGTTGCCGACCACGGCGGCCCCGATGCCGGCCGCGAGGGCGCGCTCGGCGGTCTCGATCAGGCGCAGGTCCGCCTCGCGCGGGGTGCCGACGACGAAGCTGAGAGCCGAGTCGCCGACCCAGCCGCCCAGTTCGGCGCCGAAGTCGACGGACACGAGGTCGCCGTCGCGCAGGCGGTAGCGGGTCGGGACGCCGTGCACGATCGCGTCGTTGACCGAGACGCACAGGACGGCGGGGAACGGGGTCGGCGCGAAGGACGGCCGGTAGCCGAGGAACGGCGAGGACGCGCCCGCCTCGCGCAGTACGTCGTGTGCGACCTCGTCCAGTTCCAGCAGGGTCACGCCCACGCCGGCGGCCTTCCGTGCGGCCGTCAGCGCGCGGGCGACGACCTGGCCGGCCTCGTGCATGGCGTCGATCGATGTGTCTGTCTTCAGCTCCACCATGCCAATTACTATACCGGTATTAGAATGGGGGCATGGTGCGCACCCCTCTCACCCCCGAAGAGCGCGAACGCGGCGAGCGGCTGGGCCGGCTGCTGCGTGAGGCGCGTGGCGACCGGAGCATGACGGAGATCGCGGCGAGCGCCGGCATCTCCCCCGAGACCCTCCGCAAGATCGAGACCGGACGGGCCCCGACCCCGGCCTTCTTCACGGTGGCCGCCCTGGCGGCGGTCCTCGGGCTGTCGATGGACCAACTGGCCGGGCAGTGCGTGCCGGTGCCCGTCTGAGCCGCCCCGGATCCCTCCGTCCCGCGGGGGAAAACTCTCCGTAGCACCGCTGTAACGCGGCTGGTGTTGCCTACGGGGCGGAGTGCTGCGGTCGGGCGGGAGCTGAGTGATGACGGCGGAACAACTCCCCGGAGCGGTCCGGGAGTTCGCGAACCACCTGGACGGGCTGCTGGCACGCCTGGACCCGTCCGGCGGCTGGTGCGCGGTGTTCTGGCGGCGCGACCCCGAGGCCATGCGGGCGTGCCTCGACGGACGCGAGGTGCCTCCCTGGGACGTGGTCGACTCGCTGCTGAGCGATCTCGCCGCGGGGCACGGGCCGGGGGCGGCGGCCCGGGAGACCGCACGGATGCGTGCCCTGCACACGGCGGCGCTGCGCGCCCGCGACAGCGTCCCCGGCGCCCGGGCCGCCCTCCACCACCGTCTCGAGGCGCTGCTCGGCGCACAGCGGGCCGCCGCCGAACGCCGGGCCGCCCTCGCCCGCGGACTGGCCGCGGCCCCCACGCGTGACGTGGCCGACGCCCTCGCCCGGGATCTGGCCTGGGCCGAGGACGACCACGAACGCGCGAGCGCACGCTGCGCGGAGCTGCGCGCACGGATCACCGACGCCGAGGCCCACGGCGGGGCCGAGCCGGTCGCCGCCGACGCGTGCGGGGACGACCGGGACGGGTCGGGCGGGGCCGCCGGTGCGCCGCGGCCCAGCCGGAGCGGGCCGAACAGGACCGCTGACGCGTCGGGGCACGGCCGTGGCGCGCGGGCCGGGTCCGCGCAGGCGCAGCCGCGCGCTGCACGGGACGCGCCCGTCGAAGCCGCCGCCGCGTATCCGGGCGGCCGGGACCGGTCGGCCGGATCCGCCGGCGTGCCCGCGCACGGCCCGGGGCAGCCCGGTGGGGACGGCGGCGTGTTCCCCCGCCACCCGGGCGCGCCGGACGCCCGTGCCGGGGACGGAGCGCGTGGCCCGTCGGCCGGGGCCGTGCGTGGGGCGCGACCGCGCAAGCGCCGGCGCGGTGGTGCGCGCTTCGCCGGGTCGGTCGAGGAAGAGGGCGGATCCGCCGCCGTGCCGGACGCCGCCGGGCCGGGGCTTGCCGGGCCGGGGTTTCCGGCTCCCGCGCCGGCCGCCGCCCTTACTCCCCGCGGGGCGCGCTTCGCCGGGGCCGTGGACGACGCCGCCGGGCCCGTGCGGGGGGCCGGGGCAGAGGTGCCCGCGGGTATGCCGGAGACCGGGGCATCGGTGCCCGCGGGCGTGCGGGAGGAGGCCGGGGAGGTCGTGGCCGCGCTGGCCCGGCTGCGCGGCCAGGGGCGCGGCGGGCAGGCCCACGTCCTGCTGGCCGAGGCCGCCCAGGGGGACCCCACCCGTCTTCCCGCGTTCGCCGAGGAACTCCACCGCGCCGGGCTGGACGCCGACTGGCAGACCCTGCTGTGGGAGGCCGCCTGTCTGCCCGCCGTGCGGCTGGTCGCCGTTGCCGACGCGCTGACCGCCGCCGGGCGGGCCGAGGACGGCCGGCAGGTCCTGCGGCAGGGCGTCGCACGCCCGCCGGGCGAGATCGGTGGCGCGGTGCTCGGCCTGCTCGACGACGGCCGGGACCGCGAGGCGCGCGCACTGCTCGACGCCTACGTCAGGGCCCGCCCGCCCGAGGAGGCCGCCCGCAGCGCCGAGCCCGGCCCCCGGCGCCTCGTGCCGCTGCTGCTCCAGGCCGCCCGGGCCGTGTCGGACCGGCGGGGCCGCGACATCGCGCACGCCCTGCGGGCCGCCGGCCCACCCCCCTGACCGGCCCCGCGCCGGGCCCCGGTGGCTCACCCACAGGAGTGCGAATCGCGCTCCGCCCCGCGGGTTGGTGACGATGGTCTTGGCAAGCCCGTGCCGGAGGCTTACGTTCGTGGCTCTACGGCCCGCTTCTACGGGCGTAGAGGCGCAGACGTCGCGTCGAAGGAGCAGCTCATGGCCAACGTCGTACGTGCCGCTCTGGTCCAGGCCACCTGGACCGGCGACACCGAGTCCATGGTGGCGAAACACGAGGAGCACGCCCGCGAGGCGGCCCGCCGGGGCGCGAAGATCATCGGGTTCCAGGAGGTCTTCAACAGCCCCTACTTCTGCCAGGTCGAGGAGCCGGAGCACTACCGCTGGGCCGAGCCCGTCCCGGACGGGCCGACCGTGCGGCGGATGCGGGCCCTCGCCCGCGAGACCGGCATGGTGATCGTCGCGCCGGTGTTCGAGGCGGAGCAGCCCGGCTTCTACTACAACACCGCGGCGGTGATCGACGCCGACGGCACCTACCTCGGCAAGTACCGCAAGCACCACATCCCCCAGCTCAAGGGCTTCCGCGAGAAGTTCTACTTCAAGCCCGGCAACCTCGGCTGGCCCGTCTTCGACACCGCCGCCGGCAAGGTCGGGGTGTACATCTGCTACGACCGCCACTTTCCCGAGGGGTGGCGCCAACTCGGCCTGGCGGGGGCCCAGTTGGTGTACAACCCCTCCGCCACCCACCGCAGTCTCTCCTCCCACCTGTGGCGCCTGGAGCAGCCCGCGGCGGCCGTCGCCAACGGGTACTACATCGCCGCGATCAACCGCGTCGGCCAGGAGGAGTACGGCGACAACGACTTCTACGGCACGAGCTACTTCGTCGACCCGCGCGGGCAGTTCGTCGGGGACGTCGCCAGTGACAGCGCGGAGGAGCTCGTGGTCCGGGACATCGACCTCGACCTCATCGAAGAGGTGCGGCAGACGTGGGCCTTCTACCGCGACCGCCGCCCCGACGCCTACGAAGGGCTGGTGCAGCCGTGACCCACGACCTCCTGGGCCGCCACCGGGCCGTGCTCCCGGACTGGCTCGCCCTGTACTACGAGGAGCCCCTCGAGATCACCCACGGCGAGGGCCGCCACGTCTGGGACGCCGAGGGCAACCGCTACCTCGACTTCTTCGGCGGCATCCTCACCACCATGACCGCGCACGCCCTGCCCGAGGTGACCAAGGCGGTGAGCGAGCAGGCCGGACGGATCATCCACTCCTCGACCCTGTACCTCAACCGCCCGATGGTCGAACTCGCCGAACGCATCGCCCGGTTGAGCGGCATCCCGGACGCCCGGGTCTTCTTCACCACCTCCGGCACCGAGGCCAACGACACCGCGTTGCTGCTCGCCACGACCTACCGGCGCAGCAACACCGTCCTGGCGATGCGCAACAGCTACCACGGACGCTCCTTCAGCGCCGTCGGCATCACCGGCAACCGCGGCTGGTCCCCGACCTCGCTGTCCCCGCTGCAGACGCTGTACGTCCACGGCGGGGTGCGCTCCCGCGGCCCGTTCGCCTCCCTCGGCGACGCCGACTTCATCGACGCCTGCGTCGACGACCTGCAGGACCTGCTCGGCCACACCCGCCCGCCGGCCGCGCTGATCGCCGAACCCGTCCAGGGCGTCGGCGGCTTCACGTCCCCGCCCGACGGGCTCTACGCGGCCTTCCGCGAGGTGCTGCACGAACGCGGCATCCTGTGGATCGCCGACGAGGTGCAGACCGGCTGGGGCCGCACCGGCGAGCACTTCTGGGGCTGGCAGGCACACGGGCAGAACGGGCCGCCGGACATCATGACCTTCGCCAAGGGCATCGGCAACGGCATGTCCGTCGGCGGGGTCGTCGCCCGCGCCGAGATCATGAACTGCCTCGACTCCCACAGCATCTCCACCTTCGGCGGCACCCAGGTCACCATGGCCGCGGGCCTCGCCAACCTCACCTACCTGCTGGAACACGACCTGCAGGGCAACGCCCGGCGCGTCGGCGGCCTGCTCATCGAGCGGCTGCGCTCGGCCGCCGCCCAGGTTCCGGCCGTCCGGGAGGTGCGCGGCCGCGGCCTGATGATCGGCATCGAGATCACCCGTCCCGGCACCGACGAGGCCGACCCGAAGGCCGCCGCCGCCGTGCTGGAGGCGGCCCGGGAAGGCGGTCTGCTGATCGGCAAGGGCGGCGGCCACGACACCAGCGCGCTGCGCGTCGCCCCGCCGCTGTCCCTGAACGTCGCGGAGGCCGAGGAGGGCGCCGCGATCCTCGAGAACGCCCTGCGGAGCATCCAGTAGGGACGGACCGACCAAGGGGAGCCGCCGCCATGACCGTCACCTCGGACGCCCCGGAACCGGCCCTGTCGGTCCGGCAGGTCCTCGCCCTGGAGCGGGTCCTCGCCGGGGAGCCCGAGGTGGTGGCCGGGGCGAGCCACCTCGACCGGCCCGTGCGCTGGGTGCACGTCGCCGAGGCCGCCGACGTCGGCGTGATGCTCAGCGGCGGGCGAGATGGTGCTCACCACCGGCCTGCTGCTCGCCGGGGTCGAGAAGTACGGGGACAACGACTTCTCGGCACCTCGTACTTCGTCGATCCCGAGGCCCGGTTCGTCGGCGAGGTGGCGAGCGACAAGGAGCCCGAACCGGTCGTCCGCGACCCGGCCCTGGCCAAGCTCCGCGAGGTCCGCGACCGCTGGCAGTTCTACCGGGACCGCGCGCCGGGCGCGTACGGGCCACTGACAGCACCGTGAGACGCCTGCGGGGGACGCGCCCTCAGGGGCGCCGGGAACTGCACGAGCAACCACTCACAACCGGCACGTACAGACTGCGAGGAGCGACCACGACATGAGCAGCCGTACAGTCATCCGCGGCGGCCTCGTCATCACCGCATCCGACGAGATCCACGCCGACGTCCTGATCGAGGACGGCCGAATCGCCGCCCTCGCTGCCTCCCACACCCCCACCGCCGACACCTTCACGGCCGACCGGACCATCGACGCCACCGGAAAGTACGTCATCCCCGGCGGCGTCGACGCCCACACCCACATGGAGCTGCCCTTCGGCGGCACCTTCGCCTCCGACACCTTCGAGACCGGCACCCGCGCCGCCGCCTGGGGCGGCACCACGACGATCATCGACTTCGCCGTGCAGAGCGTCGGGCACAGCCTGCGCGAGGGCCTCGACGCCTGGCACGCCAAGGCCGACGGCAACTGCTCCGTCGACTACGGCTTCCACATGATCGTCTCCGACGTCAACGAGCACACGCTCAAGGAGATGGACCACCTGGTCGAGGAGGGCGTCACCTCCTTCAAGCAGTTCATGGCCTACCCGGGCGTCTTCTACAGCGACGACGGCCAGATCCTGCGCGCCATGCAGCGCTGCGCCGACAACGGCGGCCTGATCATGATGCACGCCGAGAACGGCATCGCGATCGACGTCCTGGTCGAACAGGCCCTGGCCCGCGGCGAGACCGACCCGCGCTACCACGGCGAGGTCCGCAAGGCCCTGCTGGAGGCCGAGGCCACCCACCGCGCCATCCGGCTGGCCCAGGTCGCCGGCGCCCCGCTGTACGTCGTGCACGTCTCGGCGTCGGAGGCGGTGGCCGAACTGGCCCGGGCCCGCGACGAGGGGCTGAACGTCTTCGGCGAGACGTGCCCGCAGTACCTGTTCCTGTCCACCGACAACCTCGCCGAGCCGGACTTCGAGGGCGCCAAGTACGTGTGCAGCACACCGCTCCGGCCCAGGGAGCACCAGGCCGCGCTGTGGCGGGGACTGCGCACGAACGACCTCCAGGTCGTCTCCACCGACCACTGCCCCTTCTGTTTCGCGGGCCAGAAGGAGCTCGGCCGCGGAGACTTCTCCAAGATCCCCAACGGCCTGCCCGGTGTGGAGAACCGCATGGACCTCCTCCACCAGGCGGTCGTCGACGGGCACCTCTCACGCCGCCGCTGGATCGAGATCGCGTGCGCCACCCCCGCCCGGATGTTCGGCCTGTACCCGAAGAAGGGCACCATCGCACCGGGCGCCGACGCCGACGTGGTCGTCTACGACCCGCACGCCGAGCAGGTCATCTCGGCCGGGACGCACCACATGAACGTCGACTACTCGGCGTACGAGGGCAAGCGCGTCACCGGCCGGGTCGAGACGGTCCTCTCGCGCGGCGAGCCCGTCATCACCGAGCGGGAGTACACCGGGCGCGCCGGGCACGGCGTGTTCACCCCGCGATCCACCTGTCAGTACCTCGACTAGGAGTGGCGCAGATGGACTTCGGACTCGTCCTGCAGACCGACCCGCCGGCCTCGCGGGTGATCAGCCTGATGAAGCGGGCGGAACGCAACGGCTTCACCCACGGCTGGACCTTCGACTCCGCCGTGCTGTGGCAGGAGCCGTTCGTGATCTACAGCCAGATCCTCGCCAACACCACGAAGCTCAAGGTCGGCCCGATGGTGACCAACCCGGGCACCCGGACCTGGGAGGTCACCGCCTCCACCTTCGCCACCCTCAACGACATGTTCGGCAACCGCACCGTCTGCGGGATCGGCCGCGGCGACTCCGCCATGCGCGTGGCGGGACGCAAGCCCAACACCCTGGCCCGGATCAGCGAGGCCATGAAGGTCATCCGCGCCCTCGGCAGCGGGCAGGAGGCCGACCTCGGCGGCGGGACCGTCGTCCGGTTCCCGTGGATCAAACCGGACGCCGAACTGCCCGTGTGGATGGCCGCCTACGGGCCCAAGGCGCTGAGGACGGCCGGCGAGGAGGCCGACGGGTTCATCCTCCAGCTCGCCGACCTCTATCTGACCGAGTACATGGTCAAAGCCGTCAAGGACGCGGCCGTCGCCGCCGGGCGCGACCCCTCCGAGGTGACCGTCTGCGTGGCCGCCCCCGCCTACGTGACCGAGGACGACTCACCCGGGGCCCTGGCCCACGCGCGCGAGCAGTGCCGCTGGTTCGGCGGCATGGTCGGCAACCACGTCGCCGACCTCGTGTCCAAGTACGGGCAGCACTCGGCGGCGGTCCCCGACGAACTCACCGAGTACATCGAGGCACGCGAGGGCTACGACTACTCCCACCACGGCCGGGCCGGGAACCCGGACACCCGTTTCGTGCCCGACGAGATCGTCGACCGGTTCTGCCTGCTCGGCCCGGTCGACCGGCACGTCGAGAAGCTGAACGCGCTGCGCGCCCTCGGCGTCGACCAGTTCGCCGTCTACGACATGCACGACGCGCAGGAGTCCGTGATCGACGCCTACGGATCGCGGGTGATCCCGGCCGTCAACGGCTGACCACCACCCCCTCGAACTCCCCCTTCCCAGCGGCTCGGGAAGGGGGCCCGGGCGCTCCCCAGCGCACCCCCCATGGGGGGTGCGCCGCGTCAGTTTCCGCGCCGGCACCCCGGCGACCTGCGTGCTCGGCGTGCTGATCTTCCCGTGGAAGCTGCGGGCGGCCGCTACCGGTACGCCGGCGGCCGGAACTGGCGGGCGGTCGTCGCCTTCGCGGCCGGCGGCGTCCTCGCCGTCGGCGGCGCGGGTTTCGGCCGCTGGTCGACGGCCGTCCGATCCCGGCCCTGGCCGGTCTGGCCGACTACGGCTGGGCGGTGGGACTCGGCACGTCGATGGTGCTGTACCTGTTCCTGATGGCTCTGCGGGCCCGCCGCCGCGCGGTGGTGTGACACGCGGGCCCGTGCCGCAGGGCGGCGGTGTCCCGGCGCGGTGGGCCGGTGCGGGAGGGGGGCGGTCCGGCGCGCCGGTCGGGGAAGCCGGGGGCCGGGGTCAGTCCTCACCGGCCTCCAGCGCGGCCACCGCCTCCTTCGCGGCCTTGATGGCGCCCCTGTTGACCGTGTCCGTGTCCGGCGCCTTCTTCGACTCGAAGTCGCTGCCGTTGTAGGTGACCGTCACCAGCGCGTTGGAGGCGCGGGCGACGACGACGCCCTCCCGGGTCTGCTGCTCGTCCTCGGTGGTGAGGTTCACCACGGAGTACGCGCCGTCGCCCAGACCCGGGACGGCTCCGCCGCCGCTGCGCTTGGCGGTGGCCGACCGGTAGGACGCGGCCGCCGCCTCGTCCGACGCCAGGATCTCGAAGGAGACGTCGAGCCAGCGGTAGTCGTACCCCTTGAGCGCGTTCCAGGAGCAGGTGCGGCGCACCTGTGCGTCCGTGGACGGGATCTCCTTGCCGGCCGTCTTCGCGCCCGGCACCAGCGACTCGACCGTCTTCTTCGCGACGCTGTCACAGGGCGCGGGAGCGGCCGTGTACGTCCTGGACTCCGCCGACGTCGACGGGGCGGAGGCGGTCTGGGTCCGGGTCTTGCCCTCGGCCGGCTTGTGCGCGGCGGCCGGCGGGGCGGCGGGCGGCCCGGAGGTCAGCGCCCAGCCCGCCGCGGCGAGCACGACGACCGGCGACAGGCGTGCCGTCAGGGCCAGAGGCAGGGGTAGGGAACGCACGGCGCACGGCGCCCTTCTCGTGGGGACGGACGGTGCGGAACGGGTCCGCACGGCGGACGGGGACGCCAGTGTCACACGAGTGCCTGTGGCGTGGAAGGGGCGACCGGGCACCCGGGCCGGACCACCACCGTTCGCACCGGCCCGGTCGCGCTGCGCTGCCCGGAAACCGCGCCATCGCCCCCGTTGCGGACGAATCCGGACTTGCGGCACCTGGCGACGGTCGGCGGCGACATCGGCGCCCGTGGGACACCGCACGCCACGTCGTGCGGCACGCGGCGCGAGGTTTGCGCCGCGGCGCGACCGGGGCAGGGGGAGCGGTGGCCCACGACGACGAGAGGTACCGCAGCCCTATGTTCACGTCCCGCCCCACCCTCCAGGGCACCTTCGGCATGGTCGCCTCCACGCACTGGCTCGCCTCGCAGTCGGCGATGGCCGTGCTGGAGGACGGCGGCAACGCCTACGACGCGGCCGTGGCCGGAGCCTTCGTCCTGCACGTCGTGGAACCGCACCTCAACGGGCCGGCCGGCGAGGTGCCGATCCTGCTCGCCCCGGCCGGCGCGGAGGTGCGCGTGCTGTGCGGGCAGGGCGTCGCCCCGGCCGGGGCGACCGTCTCCCACTACCGGGGACTCGGGCTGGACCTCGTCCCCGGCACCGGGCCCCTGGCCGCCGCGGTGCCGGGCGCCTTCGACGCCTGGATGCTGCTGCTGCGCGACCACGGCACCAGACCGCTCGACGAGGTACTGAAGTACGCCATCGGCTACGCCGAGCACGGCCACGCGCCTGTGGAGCGCGTCGGTGAGACCGTCGAAACGGTCCGCGAGCTGTTCGAGACGGAATGGACCTCGTCGGCGGACGTCTACCTGCCCGGCGGAAGGGCCCCGCGCCCCGGCGAGCTGTTCCGCAACCCCGCCCTCGCCGCCACCTGGAGGCGGCTGCTCGCCGAGACCGCCGGGGCCGGCGACCGCGAGGCGCGCATCGAGGCCGCGCGGGAGGTGTGGCGCACGGGATTCGTCGCCGACGCCCTCGTCCGGCAGGCCGCCCGACCGACGCGGGACACCAGCGGCGCCCGCCACACCGGCACTCTCACCGCCGCCGACCTCGCCGGCTGGTCCGCGTCCTACGAGAACCCGGTGACGTACGACTGGAACGGCTGGACCGTGTGCAAGCCCGGCCCCTGGAGCCAGGGTCCGGTCCTGCTCCAGCAGCTCGCCCTGCTCCCGTCCGAACTGCCGCCCTACGGCTCGGCCGACTACGTCCACCTGCTGATCGAGAACTGCAAGCTGGCCATGGCCGACCGCGAGGCCTGGTACGGCGACGCCGCCGACGTCCCGCTCGGCGACCTGCTGTCCGAGCAGTACAACGCGGCCCGCCGCGCCCTGGCCGGCGAGCGGGCCGACCACGACCTGCGGCCCGGCAGCCCCGGCGGCCGCACCCCGCGCCTGTGCGCCCACGCGCGCGTGGCCGCCGCCGCGCAGGAGGGTTTCGACGCTCTCGGCGTCGGCGAACCGACCGTCGCCAAGAGCCCGGCGTCCCCCGTGCCCGGCGAGCCCGAGATCCTCGCGGACGGCACCACGCGCGGCGACACCTGCCACCTCGACGTCGTCGACCGCTGGGGCAACATGGTCTCGGCCACACCCAGCGGCGGCTGGCTGCAGTCCAACCCGGTCGTGCCCGAACTGGGATTCCCGCTCGGCACCCGGCTGCAGATGACCTGGCTGGAGGAGGGCCTGCCCAACTCGCTCACCCCCGGCCGCCGCCCCCGCACCACGCTGACGCCCTCCCTCGCCCTGCGCGACGGCGTGCCCGTCATGGCGTTCGGCACGCCCGGCGGGGACCAGCAGGACCAGTGGCAGCTGCACTTCTTCCTCGCGGTCGCCCTGCGCGCCCCGGTACGCGGCGGCCTCGACCTCCAGGGCGCCATCGACGCCCCGAACTGGCACAACGACAGTTTCCCCGGGTCCTTCTTCCCGCGCGGCATGCGCCCGGGCAGCGTCACCGTGGAGTCGCGGACCGACCCGGCCGTCGTCGCGGAACTGAGGCGCCGCGGCCACGAGGTGACCGTCGGCGGCCCCTGGTCGGAGGGCCGGCTGTGCGCGGTCGCACGCGATCCGGGGACCGGCGTGCTGTCCGCGGCGGCCAACCCGCGCGGCATGCAGGGGTACGCCGTCGGCCGCTGACCGCGGCGGGCGCTGTTCATCGCGATTCCACCCGGAGTGCACCGGGCGGGTGGGGATTGTCAGTGCCGCGTGTTGTGATGGGGGAGTGATCGACAGCACCGAAACCATCGAAGAGTTTCTCGCACAGCACGCGTCCGACGTGGAAGAGGCCGTACGCAAGGCGGCCGCCGACGAGATCATGCCCCGCTGGCGCCGCCTCGCCGCGCACGAGGTCGACCAGAAGAACGGCCCGCACGACCTGGTGACCGACGCCGACCGCAAGGCCGAGCTGTACCTGACCGACGCGCTCGTCGCCCTGCTGCCGGGCTCGGTCGTGGTCGGCGAGGAAGCGGTCCACGCCAACCCGGCGTCGTACGAGGCGATCCACGGCGACGCCCCGGTCTGGATCGTCGACCCGGTCGACGGGACGCGGCAGTTCGTGCACGGCGAGACCGGCTTCTGCACCCTGGTCGCGCTGGCGCTCGGCGGCACCCTGCTCGCCTCCTGGACGTACGCGCCCGCCCGCGACCTGCTCGCCACCGCCGTCCGCGGCCGGGGCGCCCGGCTCGGCGGGGAGCGCCTGTTCGCCGGGCCCCCCGAGCCCGGCCGCGACCTGGGCGTGGCCACCTCCCACCCCGACTACACGACCGACGAGCAGAAGCGCGCCCTGCTCGGCCTGCGCACCGACGGGGTGGCGCCGCGCCCGTGCGGCTCGGCCGGCCTGGAGTACCTCGCCGTCGCCCGCGGCGAGCTCGACGCCGTGGCGTTCAGCTGGGAGGCCGCCTGGGACCACGCGGCCGGTCTGCTCCTCGTCGAGGAGGCGGGCGGCGTCCATCTGACCCGCGACGGCGAACCGTTCCGCATCACGGGCGGCAACACCCTGCCCTTCACCGCGGCCCGGGACGCCGCCACGGCCCGCCGCGTGGTCGAGCTGCTGTCCGGCGGGGTGTGAGGAGCGCGGAGCGGCCGGGAGGGGGACCCGGAGCCGCCGCGAGCCGTACCCGCCTGGTCGCAGCGTGTGCGTGCATCGGTTCCGGTCGCTGAGGCCCGTCTTCCCGCCGGAGGCTCCCCCGCCGCCGGTGACCGTCCGTCCCCGGGCCTATCCTGATCCCCAGTGGCCGTCGGCTGACGAAGGGGTCCGAAGGTGCCGTCGATGCTCGATGCCGTCGTGGTGGGTGCGGGGCCGAACGGACTGACCGCAGCCGTCGAACTGGCCCGCCGCGGTTTCTCCGTCGCCGTCTTCGAGGCCCGATCCACCGTCGGCGGCGGTTCCCGCACCGAGGAGCTCACCCTGCCGGGCTTCCGGCACGACCCGTGCGCCGCCGCGCACCCCCTCGCCGTCAACTCCCCGGCGTTCCGCGCCCTGCCGCTGGAGCGCCACGGGCTGGAGTGGCTGCACGCCGAACTGCCGATGGCGCATCCCTTCCCGGACGGCACGGCGGCCGTCCTGGCACGGTCGGTGGGGCGGACGGCCGCCTCCTTCGGGCCGCGCGACGCCGGGGCCTACCGCAGGCTCGTCGAGCCGTTCCTGCCCAAGTGGGACACGCTCGCCCGGGACTTCATGTCCCTGCCGCTGACCGCGCTGCCCCGCGACCCGGTCACCCTCGCCCGGTTCGGACTCACCGGACTGCCCCCGTCGACACTGCTGATGCGCCGCTTCCGCGACGAACCGGCCAGGGCGCTGTTCGCCGGGCTCGTCGCCCACGTCATGGCCCCCCTGGGCGGATTCGCCACGAGCGCCATCGGCCTGGTCTTCGCCCTGGCCGCGCACGCCCGCGGCTGGCCGGTCGCCCGCGGCGGCTCCCAGGCGATCTCCGACGCCCTCGCAGGTCACCTCGGGGAACTCGGCGGCAGCGTCCACACCGACTACGAGGTCAAGCGGCTCGACGACCTGCCCCCCGCCCGGGCGTACGTCTTCGACACCTCGCCGACGGCCCTGGCCCGCATCGCCGGCTTCGGAGACCACTACGCCGGCTACCGGTACGGACCCGGCGTCTTCAAGATCGACTACGCGCTCGACGGCCCGGTGCCGTGGACCGCGAAGGAGGCCCGGGTCGCCGGCACCGTGCAGATCGGCGCGAGCAGCGCCGAGATCGGCGCGGCACTGCGTGCAGCGGCGCGGCAGGGCCGGGCCCCGGACGCACCGTTCCTGATCACCGTGCAGCCGAGCGTCGCCGACCCGACCCGGGCCCCCGCGGGCAAGCACGTGTTCTGGGCGTACGGCCACGTCCCCCACGGCTGGACCGGGGACCTCACCGACGCGATCGAGCGCCAACTGGAGCGGTTCGCCCCGGGGTTCCGCGACCGCGTACTGGCCCGGGCCACCGCAGGACCACCCGAACTCGCCGCCCGCAACGCCAACTACGTCGGCGGGGACATCGCCACCGGCTCGGCCTCGGGCCTGCAGCTGCTGCTGCGTCCGAAGCTCACCGCCTTCCCGTACCACACCCCCCACCCGGCCGTGTTCATCTGCTCGTCGGCGACCCCGCCGGGGCCCGGTGTGCACGGCATGCCGGGACACAACGCGGCGAAGGCCGTCTGGAAGCGACTGAGGCAGACATGACCACCATCGCCCTGGTCCGGGGAGACATCACCCGCCGCCGCGTCGACGCCGTCGTCAACGCGGCCAACTCCTCGCTGCTGGGCGGAGGAGGGGTGGACGGCGCGATCCACCGCCGCGGCGGCCCCGCGATCCTGGAGGAGTGCCGCAGGCTGCGCGCCTCGGAGTACGGCAGGGGCCTGGCCACCGGGCAGGCCGTCGCCACGACCGCCGGCAACCTGGACGCCCGCTGGGTCGTCCACACCGTCGGACCCGTCTTCGACCCCTCCGAGGACCGCTCCGCCCTGCTCGCCTCCTGCTACCGCGAGTCCCTCCGCGTCGCCGACGAACTCGGCGCCCGCAGTGTGGCCTTCCCGGCCATCTCCACCGGGATCTACGGCTGGCCGATGGACGACGGCGCGCGCATCGCCCTCGAGACCGTGCGGGCGGCGGACACGGCCGTGGAGGAGGTCGAGTTCGTGCTGTTCGACGAGCGGGCCTACGAGGCGTTCGCCGCGCGACTGGGCTGAGGCCGAGGCCGGCCCGGCGGCTCACACGGGCTCCGGCTCGAAGTGCCGCAGCACCTGACGCCCGGGCTGGACGACGCCGTAACTGCTCTCCGGCACGGCGTTCCAGACGCCCGGGAGGTCGCCCAGCGGCTCCGAGACGACCAGCCGCGTCTCGTCGGAGATGTGGCGCAGGAACGCGAGATCGGGATGCAGGGCCCGGATGTCCTCCACCCGGCTGCTGTAGTAGAGCGAACGGGAGTCGCCGCCGCTGGAGTAGCGGAAGAACCAGATGCGCTCCCCGTCGGTCACCGCGATGGTCATCTGCAGCGGCTCCGGCACGCCGTGCTCGCGCGCGAGCCGCTCGACGAGCCCGGTCATCCGCGCCACCGCGCCCGGCGGATCGCGGTCGAGACCCAGGGTGAGCGCCAGGTGGAACATCACCTCGGAGTCCGTCGTGCCCTCCAGCGACGGGAACAGGGCCGGGTCGACGGTCATCATGAGGTCCCGGCGCAGCTCGGAGAAGCCGGTGATCGCCCCGTTGTGCATCCACATCCAGTGCTCGTGGCGGAAGGGGTGGCAGTTGGTCTGCTGCACCGCCGTCCCCGTGGAGGCGCGGACGTGGGCGAAGAACAGCGACGAGCGGACGTGGTCGGAGATCTCCCGCAGGTTGCGGTTGCTCCAGGCCGGTCCCGTGTCGCGGATGACGGCGGGCGTGCGCAGGTGCCAGGCGTACCAGCCGACGCCGAAACCGTCGCCGTTGGTGGTCTCCACTCCCATCCGGGCGTGCAGGCTCTGGTCGATCAGGGAGTGCTCCGGCCGGTAGAGGACGTCGTCGAGCAGCACGGGGGTGCCGGAATAGGCGAGCCAGCGGCACATGGTCGATACCCCCGTTCCGAGCCGCCCGGGCGGGCCGGGGCGGCTCCTCGGCTGCGGGTGCGACGGTGGCGCGCCGGGGCGGCGGCGCGTGGCCCCCAGCCAACCCCGGCCTGCGCCCGGCCGCATCGCCCGCGGCGGGTGGTTGTGCGGCGACCCGGGGCCCGCGAAGGAGACGACCGCGGTCACGCCCCGGCCGGGCGCGCGGGTTCGCCGGGCCCCGCCGGTTCGCGCGTGCGGACCCGCGCGAACGCTGAGATCCTGGGCGGGCGAGCGGTGCTCGTGATCCGCCGGACGGCAGGCAGTGGGAGTCCATGGCCGCGACCGAGGAGACCGAAACGGAGCCGGCGCCTCCGGGCGCCGACCCCCGGGGCGAGCCACTGCTGCGCACCCGGTTCGCCCTCCCGCGGCGGCCCTCCACGTTCCTGCGCCGCCCGCGCCTGGTCCGCCGCCTCGACCAGGCGCTGCGCACCCCCCTGACCGTCGTGGGCGGCTCCGCCGGATCGGGCAAGACGCTCCTGGCCGCCGACTGGGCGGCCGGCCTGCCGGAGCCCGTGGCCTGGCTCACCTGCGACCCCCTCGACCGGACGCCCGGGCTGTTCTGGGCCTACCTGCTTCAGGCGCTGCGCGGTGCCGGCCTCCAGGTGACCGGCGGACCTGCCGACGCCGGCCGCGTCGACCGCCGGACGCTGACCCGGCTGGCGGCGGAACTGGAACGCCGCGACCACCCCGCCGTCCTCGTGCTCGACGCCTTCGACGAGGCGGCCACCCCCGAGATCGCCGAGCAGCTCGAGTTCGTCCTGCACCACGCAGGGCCGGGTCTGCACCTGGTCCTCGTCGCCCGCTGCCGACCGCTGCTGCCGCTGCACCGGTACCGCACGTCCGGCGAGCTGACGGAGATCCTGGACGCCGAGCTGGCCTTCACACCGGGGGAGGCCCACGAGCTGCTGTCCCGACACGGGCTGCACCTGCCACCCCATGCCGTGCGGAGCCTCACCGAGCGGACCGGGGGCTGGGCCGCCGGGCTGCGGCTGTGCGCGCTCGCCGCCCGGCAGGGCCCGCACCCCGACGTCCACGTACAGCGGTTCGAGGCCGCCCACAGCGCGTTGGCCGACTACCTCCTGGCCGAGGTGCTGGAGCGGCAGAGCCCCGCCACCCAGGACCTGCTGCTGCGCATCAGCGTCCTGGACCGCTGCTGCCCGGAGCTGGCCGACGCGCTGACCTCGCGCACCGGGGCGGGCGCCGCTCTCGCCGCCCTCGACCGGGAGAACGCCTTCGTCCGCTACCTGGGGCAGTCCTGGTACGGCCTGCACCCGCTGTTCGCCGAGATCCTCCGCGCCCGCCTGCGGGAGCGCCACCCCGGCCTGGAACCGGAACTGCACAGCAGGGCGGCCCACTGGCTGCGGGACTCCGGGGCCCTGCGCGAGGCCCTCGCGCAGGGCGCCGCCGCGGGCGACTGGGAGTTCACCGCGGGCGCCCTGGTCGACGACCTGGCGCTCGGGCAGCTCTTCACCGGACCGCCCACGCAGGAGCTGTCCGGCCTGTTCGCGCGGATGAGCCCCGACGCCACCGGCCCGGCGCCCGACCTCGTCCGCGCGGCCCGCGAGCTGGACCGGCGCGACCTCACGCACGGCCTCGCCCGGCTGCGCCGGACCGGGCAGACCCTGGCCCGCGACGCCTCGCAACCGCCGCAGGCCCGGTTGGGCCACGCCCTGCTGGAGGCCCTCGCGGCCCGCCTGACCGGCTCGCCCGGCCGGGCGGAACAGGCCGCCGAACGGGCACGCGGCCTGCGTCCGGACGTTCCCGCCCACCTCCTCGACGACCATCCCGAACACACCGCGCTCCTCCTCACCCACCTCGGCTCCGTCCGGCTGTGGGCGGGGCGCTTCGAGGACGCCCGGTCCGCCCTGTCGGCGGTGACCGGCGGCCCCGGCGGCGCGGCGACGGCACTGCCGCGCTGGGAGGCCCTCGGCCATCTGGCGCTGATCGACCAGCTCGGCGGCTGGCCCGGCCGGGCCGAGCACAAGGCCCGGGCGGCGACCGCCCAGGCGGAGCGCCACGGCCTGCCCCGGCGCTCCGGGGCGGGGCTCGGCACCCTGGTCCTGGCCGCCGTGCACATCGACCGGGACGAACTGGACGAGGCCGAGGCGCTCCTCGACACCGCCGACCTGTACCGCCCGGCCGCGGAGGACCCGGTGACCGAGGCGGTCCGCGTCCTCGCGCGGGGGCGGCTGCGCCTGGCCACCGGGGACGCGGTGGCCGCGCTCGCGGCGGCCGAGACGGTCGTCCGGGCGGCGGTCGGCTCACCGTGGGCGCAGGACCACAGTGCCCTGCTCGCCGCCGGGGCCCACCGTGCCCTGGGCCGTCCCGACCTCGCCCGCAAGGTCGTCGAGCGCCCGGCGCACCACCGCACGGCGTGTGCCGTGGAGGCGGCGCGGGCACGCCTCGCGGAGGGCGAGCCCCAGCAGGCGCTCGCACTGGTCGGCGAGTTGCCCGAGACCGACCGGCCGGGACCCGCGGTGACGGTACGCGCCGCGCTGGTGCGCGCCGAGGCCCATCTGGCGGCCGGGGACGAGACGCCGGC
This sequence comes from Streptomyces sp. AHA2, assembly GCF_036857595.1. NCBI lineage: Bacteria > Bacillati > Actinomycetota > Actinomycetes > Kitasatosporales > Streptomycetaceae > Streptomyces > Streptomyces sp. AHA2. Next base: position 170,836 of record NZ_JAUQWJ010000008.1, on the reverse strand, counting down.
CCGCCGTCTGCTCGCCGACGCCCTCCTCACCGGCCGGCGCGAGCGGCTGCGCCGGCCGTTCCGGGAGGCCGGGCCCTGGATCGGCCCCCTGCTGCGCACCGGCCGGCTGCGGGAACTGTCCGACGGCTGGCTCGTGACCGCCGCTCCGGCCGTGGACGCGAGGGGACACGGCACCGTCCGGTATCGCGCCACCGTGACCGTCCCCACGGGCCGGCCACCGGATCTTGTGGTCGAGGAGCTGAGCGCACGCGAGCGGGACGTGCTGTTCGCCCTCGCCGAGATGATGTCGACCGAGGAGGTCGCCACCGAGCTGCACGTCTCCGTGAACACCGTGAAGACCCACCTCAAGAGCATCTACCGCAAGCTGGCGGTGAGCCGCCGCGCCGACGCCGTCCGCCGCGCCCGCGATCTGCGGCTGCTGTAGGACCTCGGAAGCCGTGGTCGCCGCGGGACCGGGCGGCCGGGGAGGACGTCCGCCCGGTCAGAGGCCGGCCGTGCGGATGCGGCCGTAGCGGATCCGCACCGGCTCCGGTACGCGCGTGGCCCGGCTCACGGTTCTGCCCTGCGGTCACGGGGGAAGTCGTCCGACGGCTCCCGGCCCTGCCGGCGCAGCGCCGCCTGCACGGCACCGGCGAGGATCTTCGCGGCCACGCCCACCAGCAGCAGCCCGCCCGCCATCTGCAGCATCGTCAGCACCCGTCCGGTCTGGGAGCGGGCGACGATGTCGCCGTAGCCGACGGTGGTGAACGTGGTGAGTGTGAAGTAGAGGGAGTCCGTCTTGGTCAGCGGCTCGCTGAACGAGCCCGGCGTGGAGTGCTCCAGCAGGAAGTAGGCACCCGCGAAGAGCAGCAGGAACAGCGCCAGCGTGGTGCCCAGGGCCTCGACGGCCCTCAGCCGTGGGTGGGGCGAGTCCAGGATGGCCCGCACCTCCCACCAGAACACCGCCACGACCAGCGCCAGCCCGCAGGCGAGTACCGCGGAGGCGCCGGCGGAGGTGCGTCCGTCCAGGGGCAGCACGTAGTAGACGGTGACGAGCCCTACGGCGATGAGGACGGCCCGCGTCAGGGCGGCGGCCGACGCGCGCCGCCGCGGGCGCCGCCGGGCCTGGCCGTCCGTCCTGGCCCGGGTCGCCCCGGCTCCGGCTCCGGTCCCGTGTCCCTTGCCCAGGCCGGCACCGGTTCCGGTCCCGGTGCCGTTTCCCGGTCCGGTCCCGGGCCGGTGCACCGCAGGATCCGCCATCTCGTGTCTTCCGGTCGTGTCGTGCGTGTCGTGCGGTTGTCGCCCGCCTGCCGGTGCGTGCCCGGGCCGGTGTGCGCCCCGCCCGCCACCGGTCCCGCCGCCCCGGTCGCCGTACCAGCTCACCGCGATTCGTCCCGGCCGGGGATCACCCGCCGCGGGTGACCCGGTGCCGCGCGGCCCCGCGCGAGATTGGTCCCCGGGGCCGCTGCCGTCCGCCGACGGCCCGTGCGCGTCCGGCCCCCGAGGAGGAGTCATGACCACGACGTCGTCGCCGGGCCCGCAAACGACTCCCGGGCCGGGCGGCCGCGGGCCGGCCCACCCGGCCGACCCCGCCGACCTGCTGGCGGCGCTCGGACGCTCCTGGACCTGGATCCTCGCCTCCGCCGCCGCCACCCTCGTACCCGGCGTCCTGCTCCTGGTCTGGCCCGAGGCGACGCTGCACGTCGTGGCGGTCCTGGTCGGGCTGTACCTGCTGGCGGCCGGGACGTTCCGGTTCGTGGAGACCTTCGCCCGGCAGGAGCAGGGCCACCGCGCGGCCGGCCTGCTGCTGGCCGTGCTGTCCGTCCTGGCCGGCGTGCTGTGCCTGCGCAACCCGCTCCAGACCATCACCGCGCTGTCGCTGATCGTCGGGCTGACGTGGCTGGTGTCCGGGATGCTCACGCTGCACACCGCCCTCGCCGCGCGGGACCTGCCCCACCGCGGGCTCCTCCTGGGCGCCGCCGTGCTGGCCGTGGTCGCGGGCGTGGTCGTGCTGGCGCTGCCGGCGGAATCGGCCCGGGCGCTGACCAGGCTGCTCGGTCTGTGGCTGGTGCTGCTGGGGTTCGCCGAGGCGGGGCTCGCCCTGGCCTGGCGGGCGGCGCTGCGCAGAGCGGCCGCGGCCGTGCCGGGCGGCCGGGGCACGGGCGGCTGAGGCCGTGCGACCGGCCGCACGATCACCCTCCCCGGGTGAGGCGGCCCGGGCCGCCTCCCGCCGACGCTGGGACGGCAGGGGAGCCGCTGCGCGGCGGGCGCCCGGGACGGGAGGAGCGACGTGGACGCACCGACCTACCCGGCGTACGACGCCCTGCCGCTCAGCGCCGTCCTGCCGGTCCTGGGCGCGTGCGTCCACGTCGTCGCCCCCCCCCGCGCCGCCGGGAGGCGAGGAGAAGCGGCGCAGCAGCGTCGACGGGCTCACCCGGCCGTCCGGGATCCGCGCTCGCGGCGGCATCGCCGCCACCGTCGGAGGCCCGCCTCCGCCACCCACCCCTCCGGTCGCCGAGCGCGCCGGAACCAGCAGAAACGAGGAAACGGGATGACCGCCACACACCCCACGCACGCGCCCTCCGGGGCGAGGCGCGGCACGGCCGCCGCCGGTCTGACGATCTTCGCAGCCGTCATGCTGATGGTCGGAGGAGTCCTCGGCATCATGCGCGGCATCGCGGCGATCGCCGAGGACGAGGTGTTCCTGTCGACCCCCGGCTACGTGTTCGCGTTCGACCTGACCGGCTGGGGCTGGATCCATCTGATCCTGGGTGCGGTCGCCGTGCTGATCAGCATCGGGCTGTTCCAGGGGGCCACCTGGGCACGCGTCGCGGGCGTCGGCATAGGCGCCCTGTTCATCATCGCCAACTTCCTGTCCCTGCCGTCCTACCCGGTGTGGTCCGTGGTGATGATCGCGATCTCGGGGTTCATCGTCTGGGCCCTGTGCACCACGAAGAGGAGCGACTTCTGACGGCCGGGCGGTGAACCGGGCGGGCGCGCGGGCCCCGACGGCCCGCGCGTCCGCCCGTGCGTCCACCGCCGCGCGGCCCGCGCGTCAGTGGCGCCTGCGCACCAGCAGCAGCGCCACGTCGTCGTCGGGCTCCGGGCTCAGCGCGCCGAGCAGGCTGTCGCTGGCGCGCTGCAGGCTGGGGCCGGTGCCGCCCAGCAGACGCGTCAGGGTGCCGAGGCCGGTGTCGATCGGCTCCCCGCGGTTCTCGACCAGCCCGTCGGTGTACAGGGCGAGCAGCGCGCCCGGTGCCAGGCCGACCTCCAGCGTGCCGAAGTCCACGCCGCCCACCCCGAGCGGCACGCCCCCGGGCACGTCGAGGAGTTCGGCACGGCCGTCCGCACCGGCGAGCACCGGCGGCAGGTGCCCGGCGCTGGACAGCTCGCACACCCCGCGCTCCAGGTCGCACACGGCGTACACACACGTCGCGATCGCGTCACCGAGCGAGCCGGCGATGTCGTCGAGGTGCCGCAGCAACTCGGCCGGCGGCAGGTCCAGGCGGGCCAGCGCCCGGGTCGCCGTGCTCAGCTGCCCCATGATCGCGGCGGCCTGCACGCCCTTGCCCATGACGTCGCCGACGACCAGCCCCGTGCGCCCGGGTCCGAGCGGCAGCACGTCGTACCAGTCGCCGCCGACCTCGCTGAGGGCCGGTCGGTACCGGGCGGCGATGTCGAGGCCCTCCCGCTGCGCGGGTGTGCTCGGCAGCAGGCTGCGCTGCAGGGTCAGGGCGGTGCCGCGCTCCCTGCCGTAGAGGCGGGCGTTGTCGATGCAGATGGCGGCGCGGGCGGCGAGTTCGGAGGCGAGCAGCTGGTCACGCTCGTCGAAGGGGCGCTCGTTGACCGTGCGGTACAGCGACAGGGTGCCGAGCACCTTGCCCCGGGCCACGAGCGGCAGCGCGAGGTAGGTGTGGGCACCGGCCTCGCGCAGGGCCCGGGCCGCCCCGGTGTCGCGGGCGAGCCGGCGCAGCATCCTGTCGTCCACGTGCTCGACCAGGACCGGCCGGGCGCTGCGCACGCACTGCGTGATGACCCGGGAGGCGCCGTACGTGGCCAGCTCGCCCACGGGGTCGGCGGCGTGGATGGCGTCGGTCGGGTAGCCGGCCGCCACGGCCAGCGCCCGGAACTCGGCGGGCGCGCCGCCCGACACGGGCGTGATGGTGCCGTGGGCCACGACCGACTCCAGGACGTCCACGGCCGCGAGGTCCGCCAGGTGCGGCACGACGACACCGGCCAGTTCCCGGGCGGTCTGCTGCAGGTCGAGCGTGGTGCCGATCTTCACGCCCGCGTCGGCGATCACCGACAGGTGCTGGCGCGCCTGGGCCACCTCCGCCGCGGCCTGCTGGCGCTCGGTCACGTCCAGCACGGCCACCGCCAGACCCAGCACCCGGCCGTCGGTGTCCTCGATGCGGTGGTACGACTCGGAGTAGGCCCGGTCCTCGGTGTCCGCCGCCGTGCGGCCGACGGTCTGCTGGTCGAGCAGGGGCCTGCCGGTCTCCAGGACGTGCCGCATCCGGCCCTCGATGGCCTCCACGTCCAGGCCGGGCAGCACCTCCCGGATCCGGCGGCCCAGCACGGCGTCCTCGGGCAGACCGTTGATCCGTTCCAGGGCGGGATTGACGCCGACCCAGCGCAGGCCGTCGTCGAAGACGGCGATGCCGAGGGGCGTCTGGTTGACCAGGCTGTGCGAGAGGGCGAGATCCCGCTCCACCTGCCGTACGGTCGTGGCGTCCGTGGCCAGTCCCAGCAGGTGGGGCCGCCCCTCGCTGTCGAGGAGCCGCATCGTCCGGAACTCCACGGCGCGCTCCGTGCCGTCGCGGTGGCGCAGCGGGAAGACGCCGGCCCAGCGGTCACCCGAGCTGACCTGGGCGAACAGCTTCCTGCCGCGGGCCCGGTCGGCCGGGGCGATCAGGAGCGTGTCGGCGCGCTGCCGCAGGGCCTCGGCCGCGGTCCAGCCGAGCAGCTGCTCGATCTCCGGGCTCCACAGCGCGATGAAGCCGTCGCCGTCCAGCACCACGGCCGCGACCTTCAGCAGGTCCAGCAGCCCACCGGGCGCGGCCGTGACGGCACCGCGATCCGAGGGCGCATACCCGTTCATGCGAGCCGCTCCTTCCGGCGCGGCAAAAGGTCCGGCCAAAGATCCGTTGCGCAGGCTGTCCGATGAGGTCACATTACGTTCGCGGTGGTGACACTGTCGCGCCGAAATGACAAATTACCGACGTCCCGCGCGGGACCTCCCGAGCGGCGCGCCGACCGGCCCGACCCCCTGGACGGGGCGGGTGGACACCCGCCCGGGGCCCGGCCGCAGGAGGCCACGGAGGGGAACCACCAGGACCGAACAGAGACCGACGGGGTCATTGCTTCGTTTCTGTTGGAGTCCTAGGGTGTGCCTGCTCAGCAGTTGCTCCGTCACCGTCAGTTGTCCGCGCCCCGACGGAAACACCCCGCGTACAGGGGGAGTTGGGTCCGCCGCTGACGTGCCCTCAGTCCGTGCAGCACCCTGTCGTACCGAGGAAGGCCACGGTCATGCCGCACCCGCTCCCGTCCCCCGCCGACCGGCCCGTCGTCAGCCGGCGCCGTCTGCTCGAAGGGGGCGCCGCCGTGCTCGGCGGGCTCGCCCTGTCCGCCTCACCGTCCGCGGCGTCCGCGGCCGGCCGCAGCCCCGCCGCGGAGGGCCCGCCGGAGTGGAACGACTCCCTCGCTACCTACCGGATCGGTACCGAGCCGCCGCACGCCACGCTCATGCCGTACGCCGACCTCGACCAGGCCCTGAAGGGCGACCGCGAACGCTCGCCGTACCGGCTGAGCCTCGACGGCACCTGGAAGTTCGCCTACGCCGACCGCCCCGACGACCGTGACCCGGACTTCCACGGCACCGGCGTCGACGACTCCGGCTGGGACACCGTCCCCGTCCCCTCGGCCTGGCAACTGCACGGCTACGACGTCCCGATCTACGTCAACATCACCTACCCCTGGTGGGGCCCCAACGGCGGCGGCGAGAACGCCCAGCCGCCCGCCGCCCCCACCCGCCACAACCCCGTCGGCCAGTACCGCCGCACCTTCACCGTCCCCCGCCACTGGCGCGGCCGGCGCACCTTTCTGCACTTCGAAGGCGTCAAGTCCGCCCACTACGTGTGGATCAACGGCCAACTCGTGGGTTACCACGAGGACTCCTACACCTCCGCCGAGTACGACATCACCCGCCACCTCAAGCCGGGCACCAACCAGATCGCCGTCGAGGTCTACCGCTACTCCGACGCGGAGTGGCTGGAGGACCAGGACATGATCCGGCTGAGCGGCATCTTCCGCTCGGTCCACCTCTACTCCACGCCCCACGTCCACCTGCGCGACTTCAAGCTCGACACCCCGCTGGGCGACGGCTACACCACCGCCGAGCTGAAGGTCACCGCGCACGTGCGCGACTACGGCGGCGAGGGCGCGGGCCGCCACACCGTCGAGACCCAGCTCTACGACGGCCGCGGCCACGCCGTCTGGTCCCGCCCCCTGCACGGGACCGTCGACGTGCCGGACGGCGAGGAGGCCACCGTCCGGATGTCCCGGGCCGTCCCCGCGCCGAAGCTCTGGTCGGCCGAGCATCCGGACCTCTACACCGCCGTGCTGCGCCTGCGCGACCCGTCCGGCAAGGTGATCGAGACCCTCTCGCACCGGGTCGGCTTCCGCGAGTTCGCGCTGAAGGACGGCCTGATGCGCATCAACGGCAAGCCGGTCTCCTTCCGGGGCACCAACCGCCACGAGATGCACCCCGTCACCGGCTCGGCACTGACCCGCGCGCAGATGATCGAGGACATCACGATCATCAAGCGCCTCAACATCAACAGCGTTCGCACCTCGCACTACCCCAACAACCCGCTGTGGCTCGAACTCGCCGACGAGTACGGCCTGTACCTCGTCGGCGAGACCAACCTGGAGACGCACGGCATCCGCGACCGCTATCCCGGCAGCGGGCACCCCGAGTGGACCGAGGCGTGCGTGGTGCGGGCGCAGAACATGGTGCACCGCGACAAGAACCACGCCTCGGTGGTCATCTGGTCCCTCGGCAACGAGGCGGGCGGCGGCACCACCTTCAACGCCATGCACGACTGGATCCGCTCCTACGACCCCACCCGCGTCATCCAGTACGAGGGCGACGACCGCCCGGGCATCAGCGACATCCGCTCCGAGATGTACGACAGCCCGCAGCGGGTGGAGCAGCGCGCCGCGGACACCAGCGACACCCGGCCGTACGTGATGATCGAGTACTCCCACGGCATGGGCAACTCCAACGGCAACTTCAAGAAGTACTGGGACGTGGTCCGCCGCCACGACGTCCTCCAGGGCGGCTGGATCTGGGACTTCGCCGACCAGGCGCTGCGCTGGCCCACCCCGGCCAGGAAGCTGCTCACCGAGTCCGGCCCGGGGCGCCTGCGCGGCGAGATCATGGCCCCGGCCGGCACCTTCGACCGCGACAAGGGCGTCCGCGGCGGCACCGTCTTCCCCCGCGACCCCGCCCTCGACCTCACCGGCTCCCTCACCCTGGAAGCCTGGGTCACCCCGCACGTGACGGGTTATCACCAGCCCATCATCGCCAAGGGGGACACCCAGTACGCCCTCAAGCAGACCGACCGGACGCTGGAGTTCTTCATCTACGGCGGCGGCCAGTGGATCACCGCGAGCTGGGCCCTGCCCGACGGCTGGACCGGCCGGGAGCACCACGTCGCCGGTGTCTTCGACGCGGACGCCGGCACCCTCACCCTGTACGTCGACGGCCGGGTGCGCGGCACCCGCACCACCACCCGCCGCCCCGCCGTCAACACGGCCTCCCTGTCGCTGGCCACGGACGTCGACAATCCCACCCGGGAGTTCAGCGGCACCATCCGCCGGGCCCGCGTCCACGCCCGCGCCCTGACCGCCGCCGAGCTGGCCTCGGACACCCGGGGCCCCGACGACGAGGGCGTGCGCTTCTGGTTCGACGCCGCGACCGCCGACGTCACCGAGGAGCGCCCGCGCGGGAAGACCTTCCACGCGTACGGCGGTGACTGGGGCGACAACCCCAACGACGGCGCGTTCTCCGGTGACGGCATCGTCACCGCCGACCGCGGCCTCACCGGCAAGTCCGCCGAGGTCAAGCAGATCTACCAGGCGGTCGGCGTCACCAAGGCACGGGGCGGCCCCGGCGCCGTCACTCTCACCAACGAGTACCTGTTCACCAACCTCCGCGAGTTCGAGGGGCGTTGGAGCCTGGTCGCCGACGGCGACGTCGTGCGGCGCGGTCGGCTGACCCGTGAGCAGCTGGACGTCGCCCCGCTGAGCAGCAAGGACATCACGGTGCCGGTGCGGCTGCCGGCGGATCCCGGGCCGGGCACGGAGTACTTCCTCCACCTCTCCTTCGCCCTCAGGGAGCGCACCCCGTGGGCCGAGGCCGGGTTCGAGGTGGCCAAGCAGCAGCTCGCCCTCGACGTGGACACCCCGGCCCTGCGGCCGGCGCCGCTGCGCGGCGTGCCCGCCCTGCGGCACACCGACGGGCAGAAGACCGTCACGGTCGAGGGCAAGGGCTTCGCCCTCACCCTCGACAAGTCGACCGGCACCCTCACCTCCTACGAGGCGGGCGGTGAGCGGCTCCTCACCTCCGGGCCCGTGCCGAACTTCTGGCGGGCGCCCACCGACAACGACCGGGGCAACGGCCACCACACCCGCAACCAGGTATGGCGCGACGCCGGAGCGAAGCGGAAGGTGACGGACGTCCGGGTGCGCACCCTGGACGACCGGGCCGTCGAGATCGCCGTCACCGGCACCCTGCCCACCGGCACCGAGTCCGCGTTCGGCACGACGTACACCGTCTTCGGCAACGGCGAGATCAGGGTGGACAGCACCCTGCGCCCCGGCTCGCCGGACCTGCCCTACATCCCCGAGGTCGGCACCCTGCTGCTCCTGCCGCGCCGGTTGGACCGGCTGCACTACTACGGCCGCGGCCCCGAGGAGAACATGTGGGACCGCAACAACGCCACCGATGTGGGCCTGTACTCCGGTACCGTCCCCGGGCAGTGGTCGCCGTATCTGCGACCGCAGGAGAACGGCAACAAGACCGACGTCCGCTGGGCCGCGCTGACCGACGCGAGCGGACGGGGACTGCTGGTGTGCGGTGAACCGCTGGTGGAGGTCAACGCCTCCCATTTCACCCCCGAGGACCTCTCGGTGGGCGCCCGCCACGACTACCAGCTCACGCCCCGGGACGCGGTGGTGCTGCGGGTCAACCACCGCCAGATGGGCGTCGGCGGCGACGACAGCTGGGGCGCGCACACCCACGACGAGTTCAAGCTGTTCACCGACCGGGACTACACCTACACCTACCGGCTGCGTCCGCTGACGCGCCTGAGCGAGGCGACGGAGGTCTCACGCCGGCCGACCGCCACCGACTAGCACCTCCACCGGGCCCGGCGGCGCCGCTCAGCCGGCGGTGTCGCTGAGGCCCAGCCGCAGATGCTCGACGTGGTAGACGGCCTGGTCGAGCAGCTCGGCGACATGGTGGTCGTGCAGCGCGTACACCACCGAGCGGCCCCGGCGCTCACCGACGACCAGGCCCAGGTTGCGCAGCAGCCGCAACTGGTGCGAACACGCCGACTGCTCCATGCCGACCTCGGCCGCCAGCTCCGTCGCGGGCAGCGGCCCTTCGCGCAGCCGGGCCAGGATCAGCAGCCGTGAGGGCGTGGACAGGGCCTGGAGGGTGGTGGCGACCTTCGCGACGTTGTCCGCGTCGAGGCGTACGCGCTCGGCGGCGTCCTGCGCGGGGGTGACGGCTCCATGACCCATGACGTCATCGTACCGGTCCCGCACGAACACATGAATGAATCTTCATCTGTACCGGCCGGACGCCTGCACCCGCACGTCCATGTCGGATTCTCGCCAGCGCCGGCCCGCCCCGGTGGCCGATGCTTGAGGCATGCAGATGGCGATGCACACCGACACCGAGCGCTGCGTACGCGCCGTGCAGTCGAAGGACGCGCGCTTCGACGGCTGGTTCTTCACAGCCGTCCTGACCACCGGCATCTACTGCCGTCCCAGCTGCCCGGTGGTGCCGCCCAAGCCGGAGAACATGGTCTTCCACCCCAGCGCCGCGGCCTGCCAGCAGGCCGGCTTCCGGGCCTGCAAGCGCTGCAGGCCCGACGCCAGCCCGGGCTCACCCGAGTGGAACAGGCGCGCCGACCTCGTGGCACGCGCCATGCGGCTGATCGCCGACGGCGTCGTGGACCGCGAGGGCGTACCCGGCCTCGCCGCCCGCCTCGGCTACAGCACCCGGCAGGTCGAACGCCAGCTCCTGGCCGAACTGGGCGCCGGCCCCCTCGCGCTCGCCCGCGCCCAGCGCTCCCAGACGGCCCGGCTGCTCATCGAGACGACGACCCTGCCGATGGCGCAGATCGCCTTCGCGGCCGGCTTCTCCTCCATCCGGACGTTCAACGACACGGTCCGCGAGGTCTTCGCCCTTCCACCGAGCGAACTGCGCGCCCGCACCCCCCGGCGGCAGGGCGCGAGCACCCCGGGGGCACTGTCCCTCAGGCTGCCGTTCCGCGCCCCCCTCAACCCCGACAACCTCTTCGGCCACCTCGCCGCCACGGCCGTGCCCGGAGTGGAGGAGTGGCGTGACGGCTCCTACCGCCGCACCCTGCGCCTGCCCTACGGCCACGGGATCGCCGCCCTCACTCCCACCCCCGACCACATCGCCTGCCGCCTCACCCTCAGCGACCTGCGCGATCTCACCGTCGCCATCAGCCGCTGCCGCCGGCTGCTCGACCTGGACGCCGACCCCGTCGCCGTCGACGACCAGCTGCGCACCGACCCGGTCCTCGCACCGCTGGTCGACAAGGCACCCGGGCGGCGCGTGCCGCGGACGGTGGACGGGGCGGAGTTCGCCGTCCGGGCCGTGCTCGGCCAGCAGATCTCCACCGCCGCCGCCCGCACCCACGCCGCCCGCCTGGTCACCGCGCACGGCGAACCCGTCGACGACCCCGAGGGCGGCCTCACCCACCTCTTCCCCGACCCGCGGGCCCTGGCCGAGCTCGACCCCGAGAGGCTGGCGCTGCCCCGCACCCGCCGCACCACCCTCACCACGCTGATCCGCGCCCTGGCCGACGGCGACCCGGTCCTCGGCGTGGAGAGCGACTGGCCGCAGGCCCGCGAACGGCTCCTCGCCCTGCCCGGCTTCGGCCCCTGGACGGCCGACGTCATCGCCATGCGCGCCCTCGGCGACCCCGACGCCTTCCTCCCCACCGACCTCGGCGTCCGCCGCGCCGCCCGCGAGCTGGGCCTGCCGTCCACGCCCGCCGCGCTCACCGCCCGCGCGGCGGCCTGGCGCCCCTGGCGCGCCTACGCGGTCCAGTACCTGTGGGCGAGCGACGACCACCCGATCAACTTCCTTCCGGCATAAGGACGTTCGTTCCATGAAGCAGCACACCGTCACCGACAGCCCCTACGGAGCCCTCACCCTCGTCGCCGAGGACGGCGTTCTGTGCGGCCTGTACATGACCGACCAGCGCCACCGCCCGCCGCAGGAGAGCTTCGGCACCCGCGACGACACGCTCTTCGCGCAGGCCGAGGAGGAGCTGAAGGCCTACTTCGCCGGAGAGCTCGAGGAGTTCACCGTCGAGACGCGCCTGAACGGCACCCCGTTCCAGCGCAGGGTCTGGGACGAACTGCGCCGCATCCCCTACGGCGAGACCCGCACCTACGGGCAACTGGCCCTCGCCCTGGGCACCCCCACCGCCTCCCGCGCGGTCGGACTCGCCAACGGCCGCAACCCCATCGGCATCATCGTCCCCTGCCATCGTGTGATCGGCGCGAACGGCGGCCTGACCGGCTACGGGGGCGGCCTGGAACGCAAGCAGCGCCTGCTGGACTTCGAACGGGGAGCGGCCCTGTTCTGACCTCGCGGGCCGCTACCCGGCCGCAAGGCCCCGCAGAAGCTGGGGCAGGGCCGTGCCGATGGGGTCGCGGACGACCTCGTCGGCGAGGTCGTCGTACGGCGTGGGCTCGGCGTTGACGACGATCAGCCGGGCGCCGTGGTCGGCGGCGACACCGGCCAGCCCCGCGGCCGGCTGCACCTGCAGGCTGGTGCCGGCGGCGACGAAGACCTGGCACGCCTTGGCGACGGCGGCCGCCTCACCCAGCACGACGGGGTCGAGGCGCTCGCCGAACATCACCGTCGCCGGCTTCAGGATCCCGCCGCACCGCACGCAGGGCGGATCCGCCTCCCCGGCCTCGACCCGGGCGAGGGCCTCGTCCATCGGCCCTCGCACGTCGCACGCGGTGCACTCGAACTCCCGTGCCGTCCCGTGCAGTTCGATGACCTTGCGGGCGGGCATCCCGGCGAGCTGGTGCAGCCCGTCCACGTTCTGCGTGATCACCCGCACCGGCACCCCGGACCGCTCCAGCTCCGCCACGGCCCGGTGCGCGGCGTTCGGTTCGGCACCCAGCGCCCCGGTCTCCCACCGCATCCGCCACGACCGCCGCCGGATCTCCGGATCGCCCATGTAGTACGCGTGGGTCACGAGCTTCTCGGCCCCGGGATCCCGCCGCCACAGCCCGTCGGGCCCGCGGTAGTCGGGAATCCCGGAGTCGGTGGAGACACCGGCACCGGTCAGCAGCGCGACGAGGGGCTTGGCCATGCCGGTGAGGGTAGGCCGGATCCCGGGCGGCGGCGAGCGGGTATCGCGTCGGCGGCACCCGGAACGGCACCGCGGGGGTCAGGCGACCCGGTGCCCGTTCTCCAGCTCCGCCGTGCCCGAGCCCTCCGCCAGGACGTCCAGGGCGGCCAGGACACGGCGGCCGAGGGCGCCGGGCAGGTACGCGGTCAGCTCCTCGCGGGGGACCGGACGCCAGGACAGCAGCTCCTCCTCCTGCAGGCGGATCGCCTTCAGATCCTCCTCGCCGAGGACCCCGCCGTCGTAGAGGTACGCCACCAGCGGCGGACGGCCGGTGCCGTGCACCCAGTCCACCGCCAGCAGCCGCCCGACCTCGCGGTCCAGGCCGATCTCCTCCAGCGTCTCGCGCCGCGCGCCCTGCCGCGGGGTCTCCCCCTCGTCGGACTCGACGGTGCCGCCGGGCAGCGCCCAGCCGTCCCGGTAGTTGGGCTCGACCAGCAGCACCCTGCCCTCCCCGTCCCGGAACAGCACGGCGGCACCGGCCAGGACACGGGGCAGGGAGGCGATGTAGGCGGCGTAGTCAGGAGAGGCGCTCATGAGGGGCAGGGTAGCGACCGAGCCCGGCTCCCGGGCCACCTGGTTCAGCTCTCCGCCTCCGCCAGCCGTAGCGTCCGCTCCGCCAGCTCGCTGATCCTCACCCCGTCGAAGCCGAACACCGCGCTGCGCACCGTGTCCTCCAGCGGCGCGGTCCACTGCGTGGGGATGGCCTCCGCGCCGCCCAGCACCCCCGCCACCGAGCCCGCCGTCGCACCGTTGGAGTCGGTGTCCAGACCGCCGCGGACGGTCAGGGTGATGGTGCGGGTGAAGTCGCCGTCGCCGTACAGCAGGCCCGCGGTGATCACGGCGGCGTTCGGGATCGTGTGGATCCAGCCCATCCCGGCGGTCTCCTCGGCGACCGTGGTCAGCGTGTCCTCCCAGGACATCCGCGTGTCGTGCAGCGACACCACCCGCCGGACCGTACGGGCGAGGCGGCTGCCCGCCGGGATCACGGCCAGCGCCTCGTCGACCGCGTGCCGCACGGTGGGCGCGGTGAACGCCGCCGCGATCAGCGCCGCCGCCCACATCGACCCGTAGACCCCGTTGCCGGTGTGCGACAGCACGGCGTCGCGCCGGGCCAGCGAGGCGGCCCGGCGTGGCGCGCCCGGGCAGGTCCAGCCGAACACGTCGGCCCGGATGAGGGCCCCGATCCACTCCTGGCAGGGGTTGTCGTACGTGGCGGTCAGCGGCGGCTTCAGCCCGTTGGCCAGGTTGCGGTACGCGGCCCGCTCGGCGGTGAACGTCTGCAGGTACGGAAGCCGCAGCAGCCACAGGTCGCCGACCTGCTCGGTGCTGAAGCCGAAGCCGTGGGTCTCCAGCAGGTCGAGACCGAGGATCGCGTAGTCGACGTCGTCGTCACGGCAGCTGCCGTGGATCCGGCCGCGGACGCACTGGCGCCACTCGGGCCGCAGTGCGCCCGCCTCGTCACCGGCGGGCTCGGGCAGGTAGTCCGTCAACGGGAGGGCGGCGGCCCGTCTGAGGTAGCGGTCGATGCGGTCGCGCGACCAGACCTCGCCCTGTTCGACGGGCTTGCCGAGCATGTTGCCCGCGATGCGGCCCTGCCAGCCGCCGAGGATGCGGTTGCCGAGGTCTGTGTCAGAGCGTGCGGGGGTCATGGTGGAGGTCTACCCGTTTCGGGGGTGGCCGCTGCGGTGTCTTCGGTGGCGGCTTCGTCGTGGCCGGCCGAGCGGTTCCCCGCGCCCACCGAGGCGAGGGTCCTCCCGGTCCACGGGATGGGCACGGGCTGACGGCGGACGGATCCTCCGGTTAAGGTCGCAGCGGCGCGACTGGCCTTGACGTGCGTGAAGGCCCGGAGAGCAAGGGGAGTGCAAGTGGCGGACGCTGCAGGGAGCGGAATCCAAAAGACCCAGCGGGTGCTCGTCGCCGCGGACAAGTTCAAGGGGTCGCTGACGGCCGTGGAGGTCGCGGAGCGGGTCACGGCCGGGCTGCGCCGCGTCCTGCCCGACCTCCGCGTCGAGGCGCTGCCCGTGGCCGACGGCGGCGACGGGACCGTGGCCGCGGCCGTCGCGGCGGGGTTCGAGCGCAGGGAGGTCCGGGTCGCCGGCCCGCTGGGCGACGAGGTGACGGCGGCGTACGCGCTGCGCGACGGCACCGCGGTGGTGGAGATGGCCGAGGCGAGCGGGCTGCAACGGCTGCCCGAGGGCGTCCTCGCCCCGCTGACGGCCTCGACCCGCGGCTCCGGCGAGCTGCTGCGGGCCGCGCTGGACGCCGGTGCCCGCACCATCGTCTTCGGCGTGGGCGGCAGCGCCACCACCGACGGCGGCGCCGGGATGCTGTCCGCGCTGGGTGCCCGGTTCCTGGACGCCGAGGGGAACCCGGTGCCTCCGGGCGGCGGCGGTCTCGCCGCGGTGGAGACGGCGGACCTGTCGGGCCTCGACCCTCGTTTCGCCGACGTGGAGCTGGTCCTCGCCAGCGACGTCGACAACCCGCTGACCGGTCCGAAGGGCGCGCCCGCGGTCTACGGGCCGCAGAAGGGGGCCTCACCGGACGACGTGGCGGCCCTGGACGCCGCCCTCGCGCACTTCGCGAAGGTGCTGGAGGGGACGGTGGGGCCGAAGGCGGCCGGCTGTGCGGCGGCACCCGGCGCGGGTGCGGCCGGCGGCATCGGCTACGGCGCCCTCCTCCTGGGCGCCCGGTTCCGCCCCGGCATCGAGGTCATGCTCGACGTCCTGGGCTTCGCCGCCGCGCTCGACGGCGTCGATCTGGTGATCACCGGCGAGGGCTCGCTGGACGAGCAGACCCTGCACGGGAAGGCCCCGGCGGGCGTCGCCACGGCGGCCCGCGCCGCCGGCCGGGAGGTCGTGGCGGTCTGCGGCCGCCTGGCCCTGCCGCCGGAGGTGCTGGGCCGGGCCGGGATCCGCAGGGCGTATCCCCTGACGGACGAGGAGCCGGA
Source organism: Streptomyces sp. AHA2 (assembly GCF_036857595.1). Taxonomy (NCBI): domain Bacteria; kingdom Bacillati; phylum Actinomycetota; class Actinomycetes; order Kitasatosporales; family Streptomycetaceae; genus Streptomyces; species Streptomyces sp. AHA2. The sequence continues at coordinate 155,212 of NZ_JAUQWJ010000008.1, read as the reverse complement.
CGTGGCGAAGTGCATCGCCGAGGCGGGCCCCATCCTGGAGCGCGTCGCCCAGCGGATCGCCCGCGACTTCCTGACCTGAGCCGGTTCCCGCGCCGCCCGGCACCCGGACAGGCGAAGGGCCCCGGACCACAACCCGGTCCGGGGCCCTTCGCCTGTGCCTGGCTACGGCAGCTGCGCCGCCCGTGCCTCGCGACGGTTGTCGCGGAAGTTGTTCACCCTCCGGGCCGTCGCGAACAGCGGGATCACCGCGCCCATGACCAGCTGGAGCGCGCAGCCCGTCTGCAGCAGCAGCTGGCCGCTCGGCGCGTCGAACGCCCAGGCCGCCATCAGGCCCATCCCCAGCACGATCCACGACAGCATCGCCACGGCGAGCCGGCCCCGCGGCTTGGGGTACTCCACGCGGCTCACCATCAGCCACGCCGTCCCCAGGATCGCCAGCAGGGTCGCCACGAAGGGCAGCTCCAGCAGGACGATGGACACGACCGTCAGCGCGCCGAACGGTGACGGCATGCCCTGGAAGGTGCCGTCCTTGACCGTGACGCACGAGAACCGGGCGAGCCGCAGCACCACCGCCAGCAGCACCACGATCGCCCCGACCGCCGCGACCCGCTGGTACGCGCCGTCCGCGACCATGCCGTAGACGAGGACGAAGTACGCCGGCGCCAGGCCGAAGCTGATCAGGTCCGACAGGTTGTCCAGCTCGGCGCCCATGGGGGAGGAGCGCAGCTTGCGCGCCACCAGGCCGTCGAACAGGTCGAAGACCGCCGCGCACAGCATGAGGATGACCGCCGTGGCCGCGCTGTTGCGCGCCATGCCGGTCTCCTGGCTGCCCATGAGGTCGGGGATCAGGATGCCGGTGGTGGTGAAGTACACCGCCATGAAGCCGCACGTGGCGTTGCCGAGGGTCAGCGTGTCCGCTATCGACAGCCGGAGGGAGAGGGGCATCTCCTCTTCCTCGTCGGCCTCGTCGGTCCCCGGGACCCAGCCGGACTTGGTATCAGGATCAATCACGGTCAATGCGAGTCACCCCAGCCACGGTCTTCTGCCCCACCTCGACCGCGACCTCCACGCCCTCGGGCAGATAGAGGTCGACGCGCGAGCCGAAGCGGATCAGGCCGATCCGCTCGCCCTGCTCGACCTTGGTGCCCTGGGGCACGTAGGGGACGATGCGGCGGGCGACGGCGCCGGCGATCTGGATCATCTCGATGTCGCCGAGCTCGGTGTCGAAGTGCCAGACGACGCGCTCGTTGTTCTCGCTCTCCTTGTTGAAGGCGGGAACGAAGCCACCGGGCACGTGCTCGACCGACGTCACGGTGCCGGCCAGCGGCGCGCGGTTGACGTGCACGTTGAGCGGGCTCATGAAGATCGCGACGCGGGTGCGGCCGTCCTTCCACGGCATGATGCTCTGCACCACACCGTCGGCGGGCGAGATGACCCGGCCCTGGGTGATCTCGCGCTCGGGGTCGCGGAAGAACCACAGCATCCCCGCCGCCAGCGCGGTGGCGGGAACGGCCACGGCCTTGGCGGCGCCGGAGCGGCGCGCGCGGGCCAGGCTGAGTGCTGCGGTGGCGACGGTCGGAAGGAGCCACGGCGATGCTCCGCGCGCGAGGCGTACGCCGGCCCGGCTGTCGCGAGATGCAGAGGTTTGGCTGTGGGGCATGGATGACCTTCGTAGCGGATGATGCCGCACTCTGACGGGGGACGGCGGCTTTCCGGCGATCGTAGCGGCTCGCGGCCCGAACTGGGTAAGCCAGGCTGCCGAGTCGGCGGCTGAAGGGTGCTGACGGGGTGTGATCTTCTTCTCCAAGAAAACACCCCGTATCCGGACATCTAGCCCTGGAATCGATACTCTTCGAGCAGTCGCCTGCCGATGATCATTTTCTGGATCTCGGCGGTACCTTCACCGATCAGCAGCATCGGCGCCTCGCGGTAGAGGCGCTCGATCTCGTACTCCTTGGAGAAGCCGTAGCCGCCGTGGATCCGGAAGGCGTCCTCGACGACCTCCTTGCAGTACTCGGAGGCGAGGTACTTCGCCATCCCAGCCTCAAGGTCGTTTCGCTCCCCGGAGTCCTTTTTGCGTGCCGCGTTCACCATCATCGCATGCGCGGCCTCGACCTTGGTAGCCATCTCGGCCAGCTTGAACTGGATCGCCTGGTGCTGGGCGATCGGCTTGCCGAAGGTGTGCCGCTGCTGCGCGTACTGCACGCCCAGTTCGAACGCACGCTGCGCGACGCCGCAGCCACGCGCCGCGACGTTCACGCGGCCGACCTCGACGCCGTCCATCATCTGGTAGAACCCGCGGCCGGTGACCCCGCCGAGCACGCGGTCCGCGGGAACCCGCAGGCCATCCATGATGAGCTCGGTGGTGTCGACCCCCTTGTAGCCCATCTTGTCGATCTTGCCGGGGATGGTGAGGCCCGGGCGGACCTCGCCGAACCCGGGCTCCTTCTCCACCAGGAAGGTGGTCATCGACTTGTGGGGCGCCGTGCCCTCGGGGTGACCTTCGTCACTTCGGACCAGAACGGCCACCAGGGACGAGGTCCCACCGTTGGTCAGCCACATCTTCTGGCCGTTCAGGACGTACTCCCCGCCGTCCTTCACCGCCTTGGACGTGATCGCGGACACGTCCGAGCCGAGGCCCGGCTCCGACATCGAGAACGCGCCCCGGACGTCGCCGGCCGCCATGCGCGGCAGGAAGTGGTCCTTCTGCTCCTGCGTGCCGTGCTGCTTGAGCATGTAGGCCACGATGAAGTGGGTGTTGATGATGCCGGACACCGACATCCAGCCGCGCGCGATCTCCTCGACGCACAGCGCGTACGTCAGGAGCGACTCGCCCAGACCGCCGTACTCCTCGGGGATCATCAGGCCGAACAGGCCCAACTCCTTCAGCCCGTCGACGATCTGTTGCGGGTACTCGTCGCGGTGCTCCAGCTCCGTGGCGACCGGGATGATCTCCTTGTCCACGAAGTCCCGGACGGTGGACAGGATCTCCCGCTGGACGTCCGTCAGACCGGCGGTCTGGGCGAGTCGCGCCATGACTACTTCTCCTGCTCTCGCAGCTCCGGGCGGCCGGGCTGCTCGCCGCCGCGCTCCTTGATGTACGTCTCGGTCGGCACCATCACCTTGCGGCGGAACACGCAGACCAGCGTGCCGTCCTGCTTGTAGCCCTTGGTCTCCACGTGCACGATGCCGCGGTCGCTCTTCGACTTCGACGGCCACTTGTCGAGCACCGTCGTCTGGCCGTAGACGGTGTCGCCGTGGAAGGTGGGCGCCACGTGCCGGAGCGACTCGATCTCCAGGTTGGCGATGGCCTTGCCGGAGATGTCCGGCACGGACATGCCGAGCAGCAGCGAGTAGACGTAGTTGCCCACCACGACGTTCCTGCCGAAGTCGGTCGTCTTCTCCGCGTAGTTCGTGTCCATGTGGAGCGGGTGGTGGTTCATGGTGAGGAGACAGAACAGGTGGTCGTCGTACTCCGTGACCGTCTTGCCCGGCCAGTGCTTGTACGTCGCACCGACCTCGAACTCCTCGTAGGTGCGTCCGAACTGCATCGCGCTCAGCGCCCTTCTAGTCGGTGGGGATCTCGAACTTGCTGGTGCGCTGCATGCCGGCGGCACGGCCCTTGCCGGAGATGACCAGGGCCATCTTGCGGCTGGCCTCGTCGATCATCTCGTCGCCGAGCATCGCCGAGCCCTTCTTGCCGCCCGCCTCGGACGTGTAGTAGTCGTACGCGTCCAGGATCAGCTCGGCGTGGTCGTAGTCCTCCTGGGACGGCGAGAAGATCTCGTTGGACGCCTCGACCTGGCCCGGGTGCAGCACCCACTTGCCGTCGAAGCCGAGCGCGGCGGCGCGCTGCGCGACCTCGCGGTAGCCCTCGACGTTGCGGATCTGCAGGTAGGGACCGTCGATCGCCTGGAGGTTGTTGGCGCGGGCCGCCATCAGGATCTTCATCAGGATGTAGTGGTAGGCGTCCGCCGGGTAGCCGGGCGGCTGCTCGCCCACGACCAGCGACTTCATGTTGATCGACGCCATGAAGTCGGCCGGGCCGAAGATGATCGTCTCCACGCGCGGGGAGGCCTGCGCGATCTCGTTGACGTTGTTCAGGCCCTGCGCGTTCTCGATCTGCGCCTCGATGCCGATGCGGCCGACCTCGAAGCCCATCGTCTTCTCGATCTGCGTCAGCAGCAGGTCCAGCGCCACGATCTGCTGGGCGTCCTGGACCTTCGGCAGCATGATGCAGTCGAGGTTCGGGCCGGCGCCCTCGACGACCGTGACGACGTCCCGGTAGGTCCACTCGGTCGTCCAGTCGTTGACCCGGACCACGCGGGTCTTGCCCGTCCAGTCGCCCTCGTTGAGGAACTTCACGATGGTGTGCCGCGCCTCGGGCTTGGCCAGCGGGGCGCAGGCGTCCTCCAGGTCGAGGAAGACCTGGTCCGCCGGGAGGCCCTGGGCCTTCTCCAGGAAGCGCGGGTTCGAGCCCGGTACCGCCAGGCAGGAACGCCGGGGGCGAAGGCGGTTGACCTGCGGAGCAGGGCTGGTCATGCGGGGACCTCCAGGGGGTCGAGCTTGTTCGCTTTCCGTATCTCGTCCACGATGCGGCCGATGATTGCGGTGATGTCGAAGTCCTTCGGGGTGAAGACCGCGGCCACTCCGGCTGCCCTGAGCTGCTCGGCGTCACCGTTCGGGATGATGCCACCGGCGATCACCGGGATGTCTGTGGCACCGGCCACATGGAGCCGTTCGAGGACGTCCGGCACCAGCTGGGCGTGTGATCCGGACAGGATCGACAGTCCGACCGCGTGCACGTCCTCCGCGAGGGCCGCGTCCACGATCTGCTCGGGCGTCAGCCGGATGCCCTGGTAGACCACCTCGAAGCCGGCGTCCCGCGCCCGCACCGCGATCTGCTCGGCGCCGTTGGAGTGCCCGTCCAGGCCGGGCTTGCCGACCAGGAAGCGCAGCTTGCCCACGCCCAGGTCCTTCGCCGTCAGGTCCACCTTGCGGCGCACCAGGGCGAGCGTGCTGCCCTCCTCGACGGGGACGGCCACCGGCGCCGAGGAGACGCCCGTGGGCGCCCGGAACTCGCCGAACACCTCGCGCAGCGCCCCGGCCCACTCGCCGGTCGTGGCGCCGGCCCGGGCGCACTCGAGAGTGGCTTCCATGAGGTTCTCGTTGCCGCGGGCGGCGTCCTTCAGCCGTTCCAGGGCCTTGCAGGGCCGCGGGTGGTTGAAGGGCGGCTGGTAGCGGCTGTCACGCCACTGCTGCAGCGCGGCGACGACGCGGGCCTCGACCGCCGGGTCCACCGTCTGGATCGCGGTGTCCAGGTCGGCGGTCAGCGGGTTCGGCTCGGTGCCCTCGAAGATGTTGACACCGACGATCTTCTCCTGGCCGGACTCGATCCGGCCCCGCCGCTCGGCGTGCGAGGCGACCAGCTGCGACTTGAGGTAGCCGGACTCGACGGCCGCCATGGCGCCGCCCATCTCCTCGATGCGGTCGATCTCGGCGAACGCCTCCTCGACCAGCCGGTCCACCTTCGCCTCGATCACCTTCGAGCCCTCGAAGATGTCGTCGTACTCCAGCAGGTCGCTCTCGTAGGCCAGGACCTGCTGGATGCGCAGCGACCACTGCTGGTCCCAGGGGCGGGGCAGGCCCAGGGCCTCGTTCCAGGCGGGAAGCTGCACGGCACGCGCGCGTGCGTCCTTGGAGAGGGTGACGGCCAGCATCTCCAGCACGATCCGCTGGACGTTGTTCTCCGGCTGCGCCTCCGTCAGGCCCAGGGAGTTGACCTGGACGCCGTAGCGGAAGCGGCGCTGCTTGGGGTTCTCGATGCCGTACCGCTCGCGGGTGATGCGGTCCCAGATGCGGCCGAACGCCCGCATCTTGCACATCTCCTCGATGAAGCGCACGCCCGCGTTCACGAAGAAGGAGATGCGCGCGACGACGTCGCCCATGCGGTCCTGCGGAACCTGGCCGGAGTCGCGCACCGCGTCCAGGACGGCGATGGCGGTGGACATCGCGTACGCGATCTCCTGGACCGGTGTGGCGCCCGCCTCCTGCAGGTGGTAGCTGCAGATGTTGATCGGGTTCCACTTCGGCATGTGGGAGACCGTGTACGCGATCATGTCCGTCGTCAGGCGCAGGCTCGGCCCCGGCGGGAAGACGTGCGTGCCGCGGGAGAGGTACTCCTTGACGATGTCGTTCTGGGTCGTGCCCTGGAGCTTGGTGATGTCGGCACCCTGCTCCTCGGCGACGACCTGGTAGAGCGCCAGCAGCCACATGGCCGTGGCGTTGATGGTCATCGAGGTGTTCATCTGCTCCAGGGGGATGTCCTGGAACAGCCGGCGCATGTCACCGAGGTGCGCGATCGGCACGCCGACCCGGCCGACCTCGCCGCGGGCGAGGATGTGGTCGGAGTCGTAGCCGGTCTGCGTCGGCAGGTCGAACGCCACCGACAGACCGGTCTGGCCCTTGGCGAGGTTGCGCCGGTACAGCTCGTTGGACGCCTCGGCGGTGGAGTGGCCGGCGTACGTGCGCATGAGCCACGGCCGGTCCTTCTCCCGCCTGCCTTCGGCTGGCTGACGCTCAGTCATCTATGGCCTCCGCTGCCTTCAGACGTTCCGGAAGCGGTTGATGGCGTCGATGTGCCGGGCGCGCTTGACCTGGTCCCGCACGCCCAGGCCCTCCTCGGGGGCCATGCACAGCACGCCGACCTTGCCCTGGTGGAGGTTGCGGTGCACGTCGTAGGCGGCCTGGCCGGTGTCCTCCAGGGAGTACACCTTGGACAGGGTGGGGTGGATCTTGCCCTTGGCGATGAGGCGGTTGGCCTCCCAGGCCTCGCGGTAGTTGGCGAAGTGGGAGCCGATGATGCGCTTGAGCGACATCCACAGGTAGCGGTTGTCGTACTCGTGCATGTAGCCCGAGGTCGAGGCGCAGGTGGTGATGGTGCCGCCCTTGCGGGTGACGAACACGGACGCGCCGAAGGTCTCCCGGCCCGGGTGCTCGAAGACGATGTCGATGTCCTCGCCGCCGGTGAGTTCGCGGATGCGCTTGCCGAAGCGCTTCCACTCCTTGGGGTCCTGGGTGTTCTCGTCCTTCCAGAACCGGTAGCCCTCGGCGGTGCGGTCGATGATCGCCTCGGCGCCCATCGAGCGGCAGATGTCCGCCTTCTGCTCGCTGGAGACGACACAGATCGGGTTGGCGCCGCCGGCCAGCGCGAACTGGGTGGCGTAGGAGCCCAGTCCGCCGCTCGCGCCCCAGATCAGGACGTTGTCGCCCTGCTTCATGCCGGCGCCGTTGCGGGAGACCAGCTGCCGGTAGGCGGTGGAGTTGACCAGGCCGGGAGCGGCGGCCTCCTCCCAGCTGAGGTGGTCGGGCTTGGGCATCAGCTGGTTGGACTTCACCAGCGCGATCTCGGCGAGGCCGCCGAAGTTCGTCTCGAAGCCCCAGATGCGCTGCTCGGGGTCGAGCATCGTGTCGTTGTGGCCGTCCGAGGACTCCAGCTCGACCGACAGGCAGTGGGCGACGACCTCGTCACCGGGTCGCCAGGCGTTGACACCCGGGCCGGTACGCAGGACCACGCCCGCGAGGTCGGAGCCGATGATGTGGTAGGGCAGGTCGTGGCGCTTGGCCAGCTCGTTGGTGCGGCCGTAGCGCTCCAGGAAGCCGAAGGTGGACAGCGGCTCGAAGATCGACGTCCACACCGAGTTGTAGTTGACCGACGAGGCCATGACGGCCACCAGCGCCTCACCCGGGCCGAGCTCGGGCAGCGGCACCTCGTCCAGGTGGATCGACTTGCGGGGGTCCTTGTCGCGCGTGGCGAGCCCGGCGAACATCTCCGTCTCGTCCTTGTGCACGGTGATCGCGCGGTACGACTCGGGCAGCGGGAGGGCGGCGAAGTCCTCCGACGTGGAGTCGGGCGACTGGATCGCGGCCAGGATGTCCTTCACGGTCACGGTGTTGCCTCCGGCGGTGAGCGCCCTGAGGGAGGGGCGCCGATGGTTACGTCGGTGCTGCTGAGGGTTGAGGGGTGCCGTCGGTTCGGCGGTGGTGCTGTTCGGCAGCGCATGGTGGCGCGGGAGGTTGCCTGTGACGCAGGCGTCCGGGCGTGCAGGCGGGTTCGGCCTGCCGGGACGTCGTCCGGACTTCTTCAACGTATGACACCGCGTGTCACCCCGCAAGGCACTGAGTGCCAGAACTTGCTCTCAGGTGAAATCTTTACGCAACATATGAGCGATGATCGATCGAACGGGGTCGGTGAGTGTCCGCAAAACGGCCCCTGACATGCCAAAACGGCCACCCCGAAGGGTGGCCGTCGTCACAGTGCGGTGAGTCCCTCAGCGCTCCTTGAGTGCCTGCTCGATGGTCCGCATGACCTCGTCCAGCGGGGCGTCGGTACGGGCGACCGTGACCAGCACCTCGCCCTGCGTCGAGGCCGTCGCCGCGGCCGGCTGCGGATCCGCGGAGCGCCCGGCGCCGATGCCGGTGCCGAAGGTCTTCCGTACGATCGCGAACGCGTGGTCCAGCTGCGCCTCCACGTCGCCCTGACCGCCGGCCCTGAGCCAGCGCCGCAGCACGTGGTTGTGCGCCGTGACCACCGCCGACGCGGCCACCTCCGCCAGCAGCGGGTCGTCGTTGGCGTCGTCGGCGTGTGCCCGCTCGTCGAAGTGCCCGAGGAGGTAACGGGTGAACAGCCGCTCGTAGCGGGCCACCGACGCGATCTCCGCCTCGCGCAGGGTGGGCACCTCGCGCGTCAGCTTGTAGCGGGCGACCGAGATCTCCGGCCGGGCCGCGTACATCCGCATGACCTCCTTGATGCCGCGGCACACGGTGTCGAGCGGATGCTCGTGCGCGGGTGCCGCGTTGAGCACCGCCTCGGCGCGGATCAGGGTGTCGTCGTGGTCGGGGAAGATCGCCTCTTCCTTGGAGCGGAAGTGGCGGAAGAACGTCCGGCGGGCCACCCCGGCCCGGGCCGCGATCTCGTCGACGGTGGTCGCCTCGTACCCCTTCGTCGCGAACAGCTCCATCGCGGCGGCCGCCAGTTCCCGGCGCATCTTGAGCCGCTGGGCGGCGGCACGGGAGCCGGCGGCGCTCTCCGGGGCGTCGGCCGTGGCGGGTGTACGAGAGGACCTGGCGGGCTGGGACATGCCCTGAACGTACTGCATGTGCGCAGCTCGGTGCGCATGACCCGGGTGCCGGACACCGCCGGAGGGCGGAGCGGACCGGTCCGGGCCGAGCAGCCCGCCCCACTCCGCCCCGGCCCCGAACCAGTCGCCGGAACGCTCAGCGCTTGGCATATTCGCGGAAGCCGCGGCCGGTCTTCCGGCCGAGGCAGCCCGCGGCCACCAGGTGCTCCAGCAGCGGCGCCGGGGCGAGACCCGGGTCGCGGAACTCGCGGTGCAGGACCTTCTCGATGGCGAGCGAGACGTCGAGCCCGACGACGTCCAGCAGTTCGAACGGGCCCATCGGGTAGCCGCCGCCGAGCTTCATCGCGGCGTCGATGTCGTCGAGCGAGGCGTAGTGCTCCTGCACCATCTTGATCGCGTTGTTGAGGTACGGGAACAGCAGCGCGTTCACGATGAAGCCGGCCCGGTCCCCGCAGTCCACCGCGTGCTTGCGGATCCGTCCGCAGACCTCGCGGACGGTGGCGTGCACGTCGTCGGCCGTCAGCACCGTGCGGACGACCTCGACCAGCTTCATGGCCGGCGCCGGGTTGAAGAAGTGCATCCCGATGACGTCCTGCGGGCGCGAGGTGGCCCGGGCGCACGCGACGACCGGCAGGGAGGAGGTGGTGGTGGCCAGGATCGCGCCCGGCTTGCAGACCTTGTCCAGCGCGGCGAACAGCTGCCGCTTGACCTCCAGATCCTCGGCGACCGCCTCCAGCGCCAGGTCGACGCCGGCGAAGTCCTCGTAGGTACCCGTGGCCGTGATGCGGTCCAGTGTCTCGGCGGCGGCCTCGGCGCTCATGCGGCCCTTGTCGACCGAGCGGGCCAGGGACTTGCCGATGCGGGCCTTGGCGGTCTGCGCCTTCTCCTCGCTGCGCGCGGCCAGGACGACCCGGTATCCGGCCTTGGCGAAGACCTCGGCGATCCCGGAGGCCATGGTGCCCGAGCCGGCCACGCCGACCGAGGAGACGGTCCGGCCGGGGACCGCCGTCCCGCCCTGGGACGGGGTCAGCGCGTCGGGCACGACGACCGCACTGCCCGGCGCCTCGTAGGTGTAGAAGCCGCGACCCGCCTTGCGGCCCGTCAGGCCCGCCTCGCTGAGCTGCCTGAGGATCGGGGCCGGGGCGTGCAGCCGGTCGTGGGAGGCGGCGTACATGGCCTCCAGGACCGTGCGCGCGGTGTCGACGCCGATCAGGTCGAGCAGCGCCAGCGGGCCCATGGGCAGTCCGCAGCCCAGCCGCATCGCGGCGTCGATGTCCTCGCGGGAGGCGTACCTCGCCTCGTACATGGCGGCGGCCTGGTTGAGGTAGCCGAACAGCAGGCCGTCGGCGACGAACCCGGGACGGTCGCCGACCGCCACCGGCTCCTTGCCGAGGTCGAGGGCGAGGTTCGTGACGGCCGTGACGGCGGCGGGAGCGGTCAGCACCGAGGAGACGACCTCGACCAGCTTCATGGCCGGCGCCGGGTTGAAGAAGTGCAGGCCCAGCACGCGCTCGGGCCGCGCGGAGTCGGCCGCCAGCCGCGTGACGGACAGTGCGTTCGTGCCGGTCGCCAGGATCGTCTCCGGACGCACGATCGCGTCGAGCTCCCGGAGGATCTGCTGCTTGATCTCGTAGGACTCCGGGGCCACCTCGATGACCAGGTCGGCGTCGGCCGCGGCGCGCAGGTCGGCGGAGGTGCGCACGCGGGCCAGGATCCCGGCGCGGTCCTCCTCGGTGAGCCGGCCGCGCTCCACACCACGGGCGGTGGAGGACTCCAGGGCGGCGACGCACCGGGCGGCCTGGGCCTCGCTGACGTCGATGCCGACGACCTCGCGGCCGGCCTTGGCGAGGACCTCGGCGATGCCGGTGCCCATCGTGCCGAGGCCGACGACGGCGACGGTGCGCAGCGGGGACGGGGAAGGGTCGGGAAGGGGAGTGGCCATCGCGGGACTCCAGGATGAGGGTGACGACGGGAAACGCATCCCGGGTGCGCCGCGGGAGGGCCGGCCGAAGCCGGGTCGCGGACGCACCGGGTGCGTGAGGAGTGCGGGTGTGGGCCGGGCTGCGAAGCGCACACGCCCGGTGCCGTCTTCCGCGGGCGTGCACACGCCCGGAGGGAACGGCCGTCCGACCGGCCCTGTCCCGGGGCCGAGCCGTACTGCGGTACCTGAGGCACCGAACCGACTGCTCCCACGGTGGCCGCGTCACCAGACCACCATGAGGGATCGCGAGTGGGTAACTCGCTCGTCTGAGCTTAACCGGCGGGTAACGAGCGCGCCAGCCCCCTGTGTTTGTGATGTACGTCCCGCAGGGCCCGTGACCCGCTTAACCTCTCAGTCATGGACGAAGAGTTGCGATCACTCACGGTGCGCTTACGGCAGGAGTCCGGAGGCACGCCGGCGTTCGAGCGGCTCGTGGCGACCGACGATCCCGACGCGCTCGCGGCGGTGCTGACCGAACCCGGGCAACCGCTGTGGGCGCGGGAACTGGCCGCGTTCCGGCTGGGACTGGCGGGGGACCGGCGTGCCTTCGAGTCGCTGGTGCTGCTGCTCAACCACCGTGATCCGCCGCGCTGTGCCTCCGCGGCGCACGCCCTCGCCCGGCTCGGCGACCCGCGCACCGCACGCGCCGCGGCCGCCCTCGCCACCAACGAACTGCGCGTCGCCTACGCCCTGCACCCGGTGCGGCTCCTGGTCGACCTGCGGGCGCCGGAGGCCGTGCCGGCCCTGATCACCACCCTGCGGCGGCGGTTGCGCCCGCACGACCCCTACCGCCGTGTCGCACTCGCCTGCGTGGACGGGCTCGGGACGCTGGGCGACGACCGGGCCCGCCCGGTGCTGCACGAGGCCCTCGCCCACCCGGCACTGGCCGAGGCGGCGGTACGGGCCCTGGGGCGGATCCCCGAGCAGAGGTGAGGGCGCGGGGTCGCGGCCCGGAGGCGGGCGGGTGGGCGCCGGACCCCCACGGGTCCCACCGCGGCGGCGGGGCGGCGGACGCCGGGCATGGTCAGCGGGACAGGGGCCGCACGTACCGCACCTCCGGCACCGGGACCCCGGCCACCTCGAAGGACTCCTCGCCGCCGTCCGCGCAAAAGCCCGCCCGGGCGTAGAAGCGGCGGGCCCGGTCGTTGTCCTTGAGCACCCACAGGAACATGCGGCCGCGGCCCGCGGCGGCGCACCGCGCGACCGACTCGGCTAGCAGTGCCCGCCCGGCGCCCCGCCCCAGCCGGTCGGGATGGACGTAGACGGCGTACAACTCGGCGTCCCGGGTGCGGACTTCACCCTCCCGGTAAGGGCCGTGGCAGGCCCAGCCCACCACCTCGCCGCCGGCGTCCTCGGCGACCAGGTCCGTCACGCCGTCCTCGCCGCGGGCGAGACGCGCACGCCGCCGTTCGGCGTCCTCCGCGACGCTGAGGCCGTCGAGATACGACTGCGGCATCATGCCGCGGTACGCGTGCTGCCAGCCGCGGACCCGTATCTCCGCGACGCGCTCGCAGTCGGCCGGCGTCATCTCCCGTATCCGCACACCGTTCAGGGGGTGACCACCGCCGGGGACGGTGACGCTCGTCGATTCGGTCATGGGTCCATGGTGGCCCACCCGCCGACGGCGTCCGCCCCCGGCGGTGGCCGGCCGCTCAGTGGCGGAAGCCGAGCAGGCCGTGCAGCGCCGAGCCCTTCGAGGAGCCCGTCGTCCCCCGTGCCGAGGCCGCAGCGCCGGCCTCCCGGGGCTGCGGATCGGGCAGCGCCTCGCACACCGCGTCCGCCTCGCCGTGACCACGCGGCACGGTGCCGTCCGCGAGGTACGCCGCCAAGTGCCCGTCCAGGCAGGCGTTGCCGCTCAGCGTGATGCCGTGGTTGCCGCTGCCCTGCTCGACCACCAGGCTGGAACGGGCCAGCAGGCGGTGGGTCGTGACGGCACCCTCGTACGGGGTGGCCGCGTCGCCGGTCGCCTGGAACAGCAGTACCGGCGGCAGCTTGCCGTTGGCGACGTTCACCGGGCGCAACGAGTCCGTCGGCCAGAACGCGCAGGGCGCGTTGTACCAGGCGTTGTTCCAGGTCATGAAGGGCGCCTTCTCGTACACCGCCCAGTTGTCCCGGCGCCACTGCCGCCAGTCGCGCGGCCAGCCGGCGTCCCGGCACTGGACCGAGGTGTAGACGCTGTACCCGTTGTCGCCGGAGGCGTCGACCGCGCCGAGGCCCTCGTACGCCTCGACCAGCGGCCCGTGGTCCTTGCCGTTGACGTACGCCGCGAACGCCTCGGCCAGCAGCGGCCAGTAGCCGTTGTAGTAGCCGCCGGGGACGAAGGTGTCCTCCAGTTCCGAGGCGCCCACCGTGCCGTCCGCCGGCTTCCTCGCCAGGGCCGCGCGCATGGCGTACCACGCGGCCTCGACCCGCTCCGGGTCGGTGCCGAGCCGGTAGGTGCCGTCGTGCCGGGCGACCCACGCCAGGAAGGCGCGGTGGCGGTCGTTGAAGGCGACGTCCTGGTTGAGGTTGGCCTCGTACCAGACGTCGGTCGGGTCGACGACGGAGTCCAGGACCAGGCGCCGGACCCGCTCGGGGAAGTACCGGGCGTAGACCGCGCCCAGGTAGGTGCCGTACGAGTAGCCGAAGTAGTTGATCTTCTTCGCGCCCAGAGCGCGCCGGATCGCGTCCATGTCGCGCACGGCGCTGGTGGTGTCGATGTACGGCAGGAGGTGCCCGTACTTCTTCCCGCAGGCGGCGGCGAAGGACTCGGCGCGGTCGAGGTTGGCCCTCTCGACGGCGGGCGTCGCCGGAAGGGAGTCCGGGCGGACCGGGTCGAAGTGGCCCGGCCTGCAGTCCAGCGCCGGCTTGCTCGCCCCCACGCCGCGCGGGTCGAAGCCGATGACGTCGTACTGGGCCGCGACCTTCGCGGGCAGGGACGAGGCGACGAACCCGGCGAGCGTCAGGCCGCTGCCCCCGGGACCACCGGGATTGACCAGCAGGGGGCCCTGGTAGGTGCGGGCGGTGTGCGGGACGCGGGACAGGGCGAGGGTGATCTTCTCCCCGCGCGGCCTGCGGTGGTCCAGCGGCACCTTCAAGGACGCGCACTGCAGCGTCGGGTGGTCGTCGGTGGCGCAGCTCTTCCAGCTGAGCTTCGCGGCCGGCGGGGTCGTGTACGCGGTACTGGGTGCGCTCGCCTCGGCGGGTACGGCCGTGAAGGCCCCGGCCATGACGACGGCGGCGCCGCACAGCGCGGCTGCGCGTTTTCTCATGGAGTCCTCCCAGGACGGCGGGATCGAGGCCCGCGAGGGTCGCCGTCCTCGCCGCATCGTCCCGGAAACCGGTCCCGGAAGAACTCATTCTGTTGAACCCATGACCCGATTGGATCGTGGGATGCCCTCGAATGCTCTCAAAGAAGCGAAAGTTGGGTGGGTCCGGACACCGGCGGTTCCTCCACCGGCTCGGGCGGCCGGATCCGCCTCGGCGTCCCCATGCGCGCGGGCCCGATGCCGTACTCCCGGGCCAGCTCGTGCACCTGGCGGGTGATGCGGCGCTGGTACCACTTCGGCGCGTAGGAGCCGTCCGCGTACAGCCTCTCGTAGCGCGGCACCAGATACGGGTGGTGCCGGCCCAGCCAGGTCATGAACCACTCACGGGCGCCGGGCCGCAGATGCAGCACCAGCGGGGTGACGGACGTGGCACCGCAGGCCGCTATCGCCCGCACGGTCGCCCGGAGTTGGTCCGGCCCGTCGCTCAGGAACGGGATGACCGGCGCCATCAGCACACCGCAGCCGATGCCGTGCTCGCCGAAGGCGCGGACGACCTCCAACCGCCGTTCCGGCGCGGGTGTGCCCGGCTCGACGGTGCGCCACAGCTCCTGGTCGGTGAAGCCGACCGAGACCGAGATGCCGACGTCGGTCACCTCGGCGGCCTGCCGGATCAGGTCCAGGTCGCGCAGGATCAGCGTGCCCTTGGTCAGGACGGAGAACGGATTGGCGTGGTCGCGCAGGGCCGCGATGATGCCCGGCATCAGCCGGTAGCGGCCCTCGGCGCGCTGGTAGCAGTCGACGTTGGTGCCCATCGCGATGTGCTCGCCGTGCCAGCGGGGTGAGGCGAGCTGCCGCCGCAGCAGTTCGGGCGCGTTGGTCTTGACGACGATCTGGCTGTCGAAGCCCAGGCCCGTGTCGAGGTCGAGGTAGCTGTGCGTCTTGCGCGCGAAGCAGTACACGCACGCGTGCGAGCACCCCCGGTAGGGGTTGACCGTCCACTGGAACGACATCCGCGAGACCGCCGGCACCCGGTTGATGATCGACCGGGCCCTGATCTCGTGGAAGGTGATTCCGGCGAACTCCGGCGTGTCGAAGGTCCGGGTCGTCACCGCGTCCGCGCCGAACAGCGCGGCGTCGGCCCGGCCGTGTTCGGAGTCCACTGTGAGGTTCTCCCAGCGCATGACGCCTCCTCGGTAGCACTGCCCACACAATAGAACACATGTTCCCTTGATCGTGCGAGGGTGCTTTCCGAACGGGTGCGACCGGGTTGTGCCACCCCGATTTGGGCGGCCGTGCGGCGGGGTGGTTGGCTTGCCCCGACCCCCCGAGCAACCAGGTCCTGGAGGAAAGCGATGGCGCAGGTCGAAGCCACAACGGAGCGGATCGTCGCGGCGGACGCGGAGACGGTGTTCGACGCCCTCGCCGACTACAGCGGTACGCGCGCGAAGCTGCTGCCCGAGCAGTACAGCGAGTACGAGGTGCGTGAGGGCGGGGACGGCGAGGGCACCCTGGTGCACTGGAAGCTCCAGGCCACCAGCAAGCGGGTGCGCGACTGCCTCCTGGACGTCACCGAGCCCACCGACGGCGAGCTCGTCGAGAAGGACCGCAACTCCTCCATGGTCACCACCTGGCGTGTCACCCCGGCCGGCGAGGGGAAGTCCCGGGTCGTCGTGACCACGACCTGGACGGGCGCCGGCGGCATCGGCGGCTTCTTCGAGAAGACCTTCGCCCCGAAGGGCCTCGGCCGCATCCACGACGCGGTGCTCGCCCGGCTCGCCGCCGAGGTCGAGAAGTAGCGCGCCCAAAGCTCCGTCGGAGAGGGCCTGTTGAGGTCCTCACCGGTTCGAGTGATCTCCGTACGGTTCGCTCCTGCGCCGTAACTCGTCGCGCTTGCTCGTAGTTGTCGCTTTTACGCGGGAATTGTGCGGCACGTGACGAGGGGAGCGGTGAGTGGGCGGGATCACTCTGGCGCAGGACGAACCGGCGGTGGCGCCTCCCGACATCCCCGCGCCGCCGCCGGACCCGGAGGCCGACCCGGCCCCGCGGGTCCGGCTGGTCTTCTTCGCGCTCATGCTGGCCCTGCTCCTGGCCGCCCTGGAGCAGATGATCGTCGCGACGGCGCTGCCGAAGATCGTCGGCGAGCTGCACGGCCTGGACCGCATGTCCTGGGCGATCACCGCCTACCTGCTCACCGCCACGGTCGGGCTGCCGATCTACGGCAAGCTCGGGGACCTGCTCGGCCGCAAGGGCGTCTTCCAGTTCGCCATCGTCGTCTTCGTCGTCGGCTCCGCCCTCGCGGGCCGTGCGCAGACCATGGACCAGTTGATCGCCTTCCGCGCCCTGCAGGGCGTCGGCGCGGGCGGGCTCATGATCGGCGTCCAGGCGATCATCGCCGACATCGTGCCGCCCCGGCAGCGCGGGCGCTACATGGGCCTGATCGGCGCCTCCTTCGGTCTCGCCTCGGTGGCCGGTCCGCTCCTCGGCGGATACTTCACCGACCACCTCTCCTGGCGCTGGTGCTTCTACGTCAACGTGCCCTTCGGCATCGTCACGTTCGCCGTCGTCGCCGTCGCGCTCAAGCTGCCGAGACCCGCCGTCCGGGCCCGGTTCGACGTCCTCGGCGCGCTGCTGCTGACCGCCGCCTCCACCTGCCTGGTGCTGCTGACGAGCTGGGGCGGCACCGAACACGCCTGGGACTCGCGGGTCATCCTGGGCCTCGCCGCGGGAGCGGCGGCGGCGACCGTGCTCTTCCTGGTCGTCGAGCGGTTCGCCGTCGAACCCCTCATCCCCCTGCGGCTGTTCAGGGACTCCGTCTTCAACGTCACCGGCCTGGTCGGGCTGGTGGTCGGCGTCGCACTGTTCGGTGCCGCCAGCTACCTGCCGACCTATCTGCAGATGGTCGACGGGGCCTCCGCCACCGAGTCGGGCCTGCTCATGCTGCCGATGATGGCCGGCATCGTCGGCGCCTCCATCGTCTCGGGGCAGCTCATCAGCCACACCGGCCGCTACAAGGCCTACCCCGTCCTCGGCGGCGTCCTCTCCGTCGCCGGCATGTGGCTGCTGTCCCGGCTGGAGGTCGGCACGCCCCGGCTGCACTACAGCATCTGGATGGCCATCCTCGGTGCGGGCATCGGCCTGGTGATGCCCGTGCTCGTCCTCGCCGTGCAGAATTCGGTGCGCCAGGCCGACCTGGGCACCGCCACCAGCGCCAACAACTACTTCCGGCAGATCGGCGGCAGCGTCGGAGCCGCCGTGTTCGGCACCCTGTTCGCCGACCGGCTCGCCGACGCACTGGCCGAACGGCTCCCCGCCGGCGGCGGCCTCCCCGACCCCGAGGCCATCACGCCGCAGCTGGTGCACGCCCTGCCCCCGGCCCTGCGCGACGGCTACATCCGGGCCTACGCCGACGCCATGCCGCGGATCTTCCTCTACCTGGTGCCGGTGCTGGTCCTCGGACTGGTCATCGCCTTCTTCCTCAAGGAGAAACCCCTGGTGTCCCACAACGCCTCGCTGACCGACCCGGACACGGCCCCGGGCATCGCCCCGGTCCCGCCGGCGCGCGCCGCGTACGCCGGCGGCGTCCCCGTCTGCGGCTCGGTGCAGCACCCCGACGGGACCGTCGTACCACGCGCGGCGCTCACCCTCATCGACGTCACCGGACAGCAGACCGGACGCGGCGCGAGCGGCGACGACGGCCGGTACGCGCTGGCCACCCCCGGCCCGGGCTCCTACGTGCTGATCGCCGCGGCCGGCGGCCACCAGCCGCAGGCCGTCTCCGTGACCGTGGGCGAGCGGCCCGTGGAACTCGACATCGTCCTGGGCGGTGCCGGCAACCTCGTCGGCAGCGTGGTCACCGCCGACGGCACGCCCGTGCGGGACGCCACCGTCACCCTCACCAACGTGCACGGCGAGGTCGTGGCCACCACCCGCAGCGGCCGGGAGGGCGGCTACGTCATCACCGAGCTGGTGGCCGGCGAGTACACCCTCGCCGCCAGTGCCCCCGCCTTCCGTCCCGCCGCGCTGCCCGTCACCGTCCAGGCCGCGCGCGAGACCCGCCGGGACATCGAACTGGCCGGCGGCGCCGTCCTGCGCGGTACCGTCCGGGCCGGCGGCGGACGGCCCGTGGAGGACGCCCGCGTCACCCTGCTCGACGTGGCGGGCAACGTCGTCGACACCCTCACCACCGGCCCCGACGGCACGTTCCGGTTCGTCGACCTGTCCTCCGGCGAGTACACCGTCATCGCTGCCGGCTACCCCCCGGTCGCCACGGTCCTGCAGGTGGCCGGAGGCGGACGCACCGAACGCGATCTGCAGCTCGGCCACGAGAACTGACAGACGCGCCCGAACTGCCGCCCGGGGGCGCCCGCGCCGCACCGGCCGCGCACCGGCCGGTCGGCGGGGCGGCCGTCCGGCCCCGGGACGGCGTCGTAGCCGGTTGCGCCCGCAGCGCGTAACGTGACGAACCATGAAGATCTCCATCCGGGACGGCTCGTCATGAGAATCCTCATCAGCGCGGACATGGAGGGCGCCACCGGCGTCACCTGGCCGGACGACGTGATGCCCGGCGCCTCCCAATGGGAGCGCTGCCGTGCGCTGTTCACCTCCGACGTCAACGCCGCCGTGCTCGGCTTCCACGACGGCGGCGCCGACGAGGTGATCATCAACGAGGCGCACTCGACGATGCGCAACCTGCTGCTGGAGGAGCTGGACGAGCGCGCCCGGCTGCTCACCGGCCGGCACAAGGCGCTGTCCATGGTGGAGGGCGTGCAGCACGGCGACGTCGACGGCATCGCGTTCGTCGGTTACCACGCGGGCGCCGGCATGGAGGGCGTCCTCGCGCACACCTACCTCGCCAACTCCATCACGGGCGTGTGGCTCGACGGCGTCCGGGCGAGCGAGGGACTGCTCAACGCGCACGTCGTCGCCGAGTTCGGGGTGCCGGTGGTGCTGGTCACCGGCGACGACGTGGCGTGCGAGGACGCGCTCGGCTACGCGCCGGAGGCGCTGAAGGTCGCCGTCAAGGACCACGTGTCGCGGTACGCGGCCGTGTGCCGCGCGCCCGCCCGCACCGCGGCGGACATCCGGGCCGCGGCGAAGGAGGCCGCGGCGCTGGCGGTCCGTCACGAGCCGGTTCGCGGGGGACCGTTCACGATCGCCGTCGAGTTCGACGCCGAGCACCTGGCGATGGCCGCCACCGTCGTGCCGGGAGTGGACCGGGTCGCGGAACGCAAGGTGGCGTACACGAGCGGGACCATGTACGAGGGCATCCGCACCTTCAAGGCGGTCACCACGATCGTCGCGGCCGCGGTGGAGGAGGCGTATGGCTGAGCAGGTGGACGCGCAGGCACTGGACGAGGTCGTGACGTACACGTCCGACCTGATCCGCATCGACACCACCAACCGGGGCGGCGGCGACTGCCGGGAGCGTCCCGCCGCCGAGTACGCCGCCGCACGCCTGGCCGAGGCCGGCATCGAACCGACGCTGCTGGAGCGCACCGAGGGCCGCACCAACGTCGTCGCCCGCATCGAGGGCACCGACCCGGCGGCCGGCGCGCTGCTGCTCCACGGGCATCTCGACGTCGTGCCGGCGGCGGCCGCCGACTGGAGCGTGCACCCCTTCTCCGGGGAGGTCCGCGACGGGGTGGTCTGGGGGCGCGGCGCCGTCGACATGAAGAACATGGACGCGATGATCCTGTCGGTCGTGCGCGCCTGGGCCCGCCTGGGCGTACGGCCCCGCCGGGACATCGTCGTCGCCTTCACCGCCGACGAGGAGGCCAGCGCCGAGGACGGCGCGGGATTCCTCGTGCAGCGGCACGCGGACCTGTTCGAAGGCTGCACGGAGGGCATCAGCGAATCGGGAGCCTTCACCTTCCACGACGGCAACGGCCGGCAGATCTATCCGATCGCCGCCGGGGAGCGCGGCACGGCCTGGCTGAAGCTCACCGCACGCGGACGCGCCGGCCACGGCTCCAAGGTCAACCCGGACAACGCCGTGACCCGGCTCGCGGCCGCCGTCACCCGCATCGGCGAGCACGAGTGGCCTCTGCGGCCCACCGCGACGGTACGCGCGGCGCTCGCCGAACTCGCCGCGCTCTACGGCATCGACGGCGACCTGTCCGACGTCGACGTGTTGCTGCGCAAGCTCGGCCCCGCCGCGAAGCTCGTCGAGTCGACCGTGCGCAACAGCGCCAACCCGACCATGCTGGACGCCGGTTACAAGGTGAACGTCATCCCCGGTGACGCCGTCGCCCACGTGGACGGCCGGTTCCTGCCCGGCGGCGAGGACGAGTTCCGCAGCACCCTCGACCGGCTCACCGGGCCGGACGTGGACTGGGAGTTCCACCACCGCGAGGTGGCCCTGGAGTCGCCGCTGGACTCCCCGACGTACGCCCGGATGCGGGCGGCGATCGAGGAGTTCGCCCCGGAGGGGCACGTGGTGCCCTACTGCATGTCCGGCGGCACGGACGCCAAGCAGTTCTCACGCCTGGGCGTCACCGGCTACGGTTTCACCCCGCTCAGGCTCCCGGAGGGCTACGACTACGCCGCCATGTTCCACGGGGTCGACGAGCGGGTACCGGTCGAGGCGCTGCATTTCGGCGTGCGCGTGCTCGACCGTTTCCTGCGGACGGTCTGAACGAGTGGGGGAGACGGTGCGGACGCTGGCGTACGGGGCATGGCCCTCGCCCATCGACGCGGCGACGGCCGCCGCGCACGACGGGCACCCGGAGTACGTGGACTTCGTCGGCGACGAGGTGTGGTGGACCGAGCCGCGCCCCGCCGAGGGCGGCCGGCGCACCCTGGTGCGCCGGCACGCCGACGGCCGCGAGGAGCAGGTGCTGCCCGCACCGTGGAACGTGCGCAGCCGGGTCATCGAGTACGGCGGGCACCCCTGGGCCGCGCTCCCGGGTGATCCGGGTCCGCTGGCGGTGTTCGTGAACTTCGCCGACCAGCGCCTGTACCGCTGGGAGCCCGGGGGCGAGCCGCGCCCGCTGACGCCCGTGTCGCCGGTGGGCGGCGGCCTGCGCTGGGCCGAGCCGCTGCTGCGGCCCGAGCGGGGTGAGGTGTGGTGCGTGCTGGAGGAGTTCACCGGTGCCGGCCCCACCGACGTCCGCCGGGTCCTGGCCGCCGTCCCGCTGGACGGCTCCGCGGCCGAGGACCGGCAGGCGGTGCGCGAACTCACCGGTGCGGCGCACCGGTTCGTCACCGGAGTGCGGCTCTCCCCGGACGGCCGGCGAGCGGCCTGGCTCGGCTGGGACCACCCCCGCATGCCGTGGGACGGCACCGAACTGATCCTCGCCGACGTCGCCCCGGACGGCACCCTGCGGGCACCCCGGACCGTGGCCGGCGGCCCGGAGGAGTCCATTCCCCAGGCCGGCTTCACCCACGACGGCCGCCTGCTCTGGGCGAGCGACCGCACCGGCTGGTGGAACCTCTACCTCGACGGCGAGCCCGTGTGCCCGCGCGAGGAGGAGTTCGCGGGCCCGTTGTGGAAGCTCGGGTCACGATGGTTCGCCCCGCTGGAGAGCGGCCTGATCGCCGTCGTGCACGGGCGCGGCGCCACGGCCCTGGGCATCCTCGACCCCGAGACCGGCGAGGTGGTCGACGCGGCGGGCCCCTGGACCGAGTTCGCCCCCACCCTCGCCGCCCACGGCGACCGCGTCGTCTCCGTCGGCGCCAGCCCGCGCAGCGCCCACGAGGTCGTCGAACTCGACGCCCGTACCGGCCACGCCCGGGTCGTCGGCGCCGAGCACGACGACGCCGTCGACCCGGCGTACTACCCCGAGCCGCAGATCCGCACCTTCACCGGCCCCGACGGGCGCGACATCCACGCCCACGTCTACCCGCCGCACCACCCCGGCTGCGTGGCGCCCGGTGACGAGCTGCCGCCCTACGTCGTCTGGGCGCACGGCGGGCCCACCGGCCGCGCCCCGCTGGTGCTCGACCTGGAGATCGCCTACTTCACCTCCCGCGGCATCGGCGTCGCCGAGGTCGACTACGGCGGCTCCACCGGGTACGGCCGCCCCTACCGGGAGCGGCTGCGCGAGCAGTGGGGCGTGGTGGACGTCGAGGACTGCGCCGCCGTCGCCCTGGCCCTCGCGCAGGAGGGCACCGCCGACCGCCGCCGCCTCGCCGTGCGGGGCGGCAGCGCGGGCGGCTGGACCGCGGCCGCCTCGCTGACCACGACCGGCGTCTACGCCTGCGGCACCATCAAGTACCCCATCCTCGACCTCGCCGGGTGGGGCGGCGGGGAGACCCACGACTTCGAGTCGCAGTACCTGGAGAGCCTCATCGGGCCGCTCGCCGAGGTGCCGGCCCGCTACGAGGAGCGTTCGCCCGCCGCCCACGCCGACCGCCTGAGCGTGCCGTTCCTGCTCCTCCAGGGCCTGGACGACGTGATCTGTCCGCCCGTCCAGTGCGAGCGGTTCCTGGCCCGGCTCGCGGGCCGCAAGGTGCCGCACGCCTACCTCGCCTTCGAGGGGGAGGGGCACGGCTTCCGGCGGGCGGACACCATGGTGCGCGCACTGGAGGCGGAACTCTCCCTGTACGCCCAGGTGTTCGGTCTGTGCCCGCCCGGCGTCCCGACCCTGGAGCTGACACGATGAGACCGCTCGTCCGGCCGACCCGGCTCGCGCCCGGCGCCCGCGTCGCCGTCGTGGCCCCGAGCGGGCCGGTCCCCGAGGAGCGGCTGCAGGCCGGGCTGGACATCCTGCGGGGCTGGGACCTCGACCCCGTCGTGGCTCCCCATGCGCTCGGCCGGCACGGTAGCCTGGGCTACCTGGCCGCCACGGACGGACAACGCGCCGCCGACCTCGAACACGCCTGGTGCGATCCGTCCGTCGCGGCGGTGTTCTGCGCCCGGGGCGGCTACGGCGCCCAGCGCATGGTCGACCTGGTCGACTGGGACGCCATGCGGGCGGCGGGCCCCAAGGTGTTCGCCGGGTTCAGCGACGTCACCGTCCTGCACCAGGCCTTCGCCACCCGCCTGCACCTGGTGACCCTGTACGGTCCCGCCGCCGCGGGGGTCGACTTCCTCAAGCACGCGCGGGCGCAGGAGCACCTGCGGGCCACCCTCTTCGAGCCCGAGTCCGTGCGGACGATCACCGCCGTGCCCCCGGGCGGCCGGGCGCTCGTCCCCGGCCGGGCCCGGGGCGTCACACTGGGCGGCTGCCTCAGCCTGCTCGCCAGTGACCTCGGCACGCCGTACGCGCGGCCCGGCGCCCGCGGCGGCCTGCTGCTCCTGGAAGACGTGGCCGAGAGCCCCTACCGGCTGGACCGGTACCTGACCCAACTGCTGCGCACGGGCTGGCTGGACGGCACCACGGGGGTCCTGCTGGGCTCCTGGGAGTCCTGCGGGACGTACGAGGACGTGCGGACGGTCCTGCAGGACCGGCTCGGCGGGCTCGGCGTCCCGGTCGTGGAGGAGTTCGGGTTCGGCCACGGCGAGGGCGCCCTGACGCTGCCCCTCGGCGTGACGGCCGAACTGGACGCCGACGCGGGTACGTTGACGCTCGACGCACCGGCGCTGAGCTGAAACGGACCGCTGCCGGATTCGTGTCGAGAAATCCCCGTTTCGGTGATTGACGGCCCCTGGCACGTGTCACACCATGACTACCGGCCAGTACCTACTGGTCGGTATCCGGATTGGCCGGGTGTCGCCGCCCCCACCGTGGAGGTCCGTGTGTCCCGACGCGTGCCCAGGTTCCGCGCACCGCTCGCCCTCGCCCTGGGCGCCGTCCTCGCCGCCCCGCTGGTCCTCGCTCCCCCCGCCACCGCGGCCGATCCCTACACCGTGACGCCGCTGCGGTTCACCGTCCGGGCCGGGGACCGGTCCTGCACGGTGGACGCCGACCTGTACCGGCCCGCCGGAGCCGACCGCGACCACCCGGCACCCGCCGTGCTCGGCACGAACGGCTTCGGCGGCAGCAAGGCGGACGGCTCGACCGACAGCATCGGCAGGGCCTTCGCCCGGCGCGGCTACGTCTCCCTCGTCTACTCCGGGCTCGGGTTCGGCCGCAGCGGCTGCCTCATCTCCCTCGACGACCCGGACATCGACGGTGCCGCCGCCTCCCGGCTCGTGGACTTCCTGGCCGGCGAGCGCGCCGCCGACGACGGCACCACCGCCGACTTCGTCACCCTCGACGCCCCCGGCGACCCACGCGTCGGCATGATCGGCGGCTCCTACGGCGGCGCCGTCCAGCTGGCTACGGCCTCCGTCGACCGCCGCCTCGACGCCCTCGTGCCGATGATCACCTGGCACGACCTGGCCTACTCCCTGGACCCGAACAACGCGGTGGGCGCCGGGGACGTCCCCGGTGTCTTCAAGTGGCAGTGGACCAACGGCTTCTACCTCATCGGTGAGGGGCAGCCGCTGCTCCTGCCCGGCCTCGACCCCTCCCGCGTCAACTCCCTGTCCTGCCTGCACTTCGTCACCGAGGCGTGCCGTACCGTCCACACCCTCAACTCCGGGCGCTACCCGGCCGACCGCACCGCCGAGCTGCTCGCCTTCGCACGCCGCGTCTCCCCGGTGTCGTACCTGCACCGCGTCCGCACACCGACCCTGCTGGTCCAGGGCCAGGCCGACACCCTGTTCAACCTCAACGAGGCCACGGCGACCTACCGGACCCTGCGCGCGCAGGGCACCCCCGTCAAGATGATCTGGCAGTCCTGGGGACACAGCGGCGGGCAGACCGGCCCGGGCAGCGGCGAACTCGACCTGTCCACGGGCGACCTGGAGGCCGGTTACGTCGGCCGGCGCGTCCTCGCCTGGTTCGACCGCCATCTGCGCAAGCTGGCCCGCACCGACACCGGGCCCGCCTTCGCCTACCGCCGCGACTGGATCACCGACCCGGACCGCGCCTACGCCACCGCCGACCGCCTCCCCGGGCTCACCCGCACCCTGTACCTCTCCGGCGACGGCAGACTCGTCGACCGCCGCAGCGAGGTGGTCCCCGGCGCCCGCCGGTACACCAACTGGCCCATCCCCACGAGCCATTCGGAAAGCTCCCTCGCCGGGCTGCTCGGACTGCGCGACGGTCCGCCACGCGACACCCGGGGCACCCACCTCGCCTGGACCAGCGCACCGCTGGCGCGCCCCCTCGACGTCGTCGGCGCTCCCCGGGCCACCCTCAGGGTGCACTCCCCGCAGGCCGAGCACACCCAGAACTCCGCCGACGCGGCCGGCAAGCTGGTGCTGTTCGCCAAGATCTACGACATCGCGCCCGACGGCACCCGCACCCTGGTGCGCCGCCTGGTGGCCCCGGTCCGCGTACCGGACGTGACCCGCAGCTTCACCGTCACCCTCCCCGGCATCGTCCACCGGTACGCAACCGGGCACCGGCTGCGGTTCGTGATCGCCGCCAGCGACGACGCCTACTTCGGCAACCAGGGGACCAAGCCCGTGACGGTGGTCAGCGGGCCCGGCGGCACCGGCGTCCTGCGACTGCCGGCCGTCACGTCCTGAACGGGCACCGCCGCCCGGATACTGTGGCGGGGTGCCGCACCACGCATCCCGCTACCTCGCCGAAGGCCCCCGGGTGGGGATCCGCCACTTCACCCACGAGGACGGTGCCGAGTTCACCGCCCGCGCCCGGGAGAGCAAGGATCTGCACCACCCGTGGCTCTTCCCGCCCGACACGACCCAGGCGTACACGGCGTACGCGGACCGGCTGATCGAGGACCCCACCCGGGTGGGGTTCCTCGTCTGCGAGAAGAGCGACGGGGCCATCGCCGGGTTCGTCAACATCAACAACATCGTCCAGGGCGGCTTCTGCTCCGGTGCCCTCGGCTACGGCGCCTTCGCGCACGCCGCCGGGCGCGGCCTGATGCGCGAGGGCCTCGGCCTGGTCGTCGCGCACGCGTTCGGCCCGATGCGGCTGCACCGGCTGGAGATCAACGTCCAGCCCCTGAACGCCCCGTCGATCGCGCTGGCCCGGGCCTGCGGGTTCCACCTGGAGGGCTTCTCGCCGAGGATGCTGTTCGTCGACGGGGCCTGGCGCGACCACCAGCGCTGGGCGATCACCGCCGAGACGGCCCGGAAGTCCGGTCGGAACTGAGCGACGGCGCCCGTCGGGGCGGAACCGGGATCACACCCGGCGGTCGACGTACTCGTAGACCGAACCGTCCGGATGCAGCGCGATCAGGTTGCGGCCCGCCGGAGAGGCGAGGGGACCCGCGACGATGTGCGCGCCCAGGCCGGTGAGCACCCGGTGCGTCTCCTCGACGTCCCGCACGGCGATCGTCGCGGCGACCTTGCGCAGCACCTCCAGCTCGGCCGGCGGGCCGCTCATCAGCAAGAAGCAGCCGATCGCCGCCACTTGGACACCGCCCCGCTCGAAGCGCTGGGCCGTGCCGCCCGCCAGGCGCTCGTAGAACGGGATCGCGGTCTCGAGGTCGTCGACGCAGACGCGCAGTGTGGCACCCAGAATCTCCATGCCCACGAGCCTAGTTGGGCCGCCTGCCCGGCGAGATCGCTCCACACGATCTCCCCGCCGGGCGGGGCGCCCCGACGTGAGCGGCCGGGGCGCGGGTACCCGCAGGGACATGAAACCGTTGGATCACCTGGAGCATCTGGACAAGCACCTGGTCGACGAACTGGCCCGGGTGGCGCGCGAGACCGTGCGTGAGGAGCTGCGCGAGCAGACCCGCAGGCAGCGCCGCAGGGCAGCCCTCTACGCCGCGTCCGGCGCCCTCGCCCTGTACGCGGGCGCGGCCCTGGCGCTCGCCGTGGGCCTGGCCCTCGCCCTCGGACTGCCCGACTGGGCGGCGGCGCTGATCACCGCCGCCGTCCTCGCGGCCGCGGCGCTCGTGCTGCGCGGCATGGCCCGCCCCTCCCGCCCGGGCACCGGCCAGGCGGGCGGCACGGCCCCGCGGAACGCAGACCGGCCCGCCGGCGCTGTGCCCGGCCCGCCCGTGCCGCCCGCCCCGCCCGTCCCCGGCGCCGTGCCCCCGCGGCCGGCGCACGCCCCGGACGTGCCCGGCGCCGGGGCGTGACGCGGTGTCGGCCAGGCGGCACCGTCGCACCACCGGGACCGTGTGGTCGTCGTGACCGGAGCCAGCGGCGGCGTCGGACGGGCCACGGCCCGGGCCTTCGCCGCCCGGGGTGACACGGTCGTCCTGCTCGCCCGCGGACGGGAAGGACTCGAGGCCACCGCGGACGACGTCGCGCACCAACGTCGACGCCCAGCAGGACGAGGGCGCCCCCGACGGGCCGGCGAACCCGTGGACCCCGGCGGACGGTCCCGGCGGACGCGACTTCGGCGCGCACGGACGCTTCGACGACGAGGCGGCGGACCGCAGTCCGCAGCAGTGGTTCTCCCGCGACCGGGGCTGGGTGGGCGCCGCGCTCACCGTGGGGGTGGGAGCCCTGGCGGCCCGCAGGCCGGCCGGGTGGATCCGCCGCTGAACGCACCCTGCGGGGGCGGCGCCCACG
This sequence comes from Streptomyces sp. AHA2, assembly GCF_036857595.1. Lineage (NCBI taxonomy): Bacteria > Bacillati > Actinomycetota > Actinomycetes > Kitasatosporales > Streptomycetaceae > Streptomyces > Streptomyces sp. AHA2. The sequence goes on along the minus strand of NZ_JAUQWJ010000008.1, from coordinate 127,414 downwards.
GTGCCGTCCCCGCAGTCCCGGGCGTCAGCTGGACTGCTGGAGCTGCGGCAGCACCTTCGTGCGGTAGAAGTCGAAGAAGCCGCGCATGTCCGGGCCGATCTGGTTGACGTAGATCATGTCGTAACCGGCGTCGGCGAACTGCCTCAGCTCCGCCACGTGCTCGTCCACGTCGTCGCCGCACACCCGGTTGGCGCGCACCATGTCCTCGGTGACCAGCTGCTGCGCCTGCTCGAAGTGCTTGGGCGAGGGCAGCACCTGGCCCAGTTCCCCGGGCAACTGCTCGTTCGCCCAGAGCCGGTGCACCGTGCGCACGGCTTCCTCCTTGTCGGTGCCGTAGCAGACCTTGGTGCCGCCGCTGACCAGCTTCCCGCCGCCCCCGCCCTTGCGGTACTGCTCCACCATCGCCTCGTCGGGCATGACCGAGATGTAGCCGTCGCCGACCCGGGCGGCCAGTTTCGTCGCGGCCGGTCCGAAGCCGGAGATGTCGATCGGGATCGGCTCGTCCGGGACCGTGTACAGGCGGGCGTTCTCCACGGTGTAGTGCGGGCCGTGGTGGTTGACCTCCTCGCCGGTGAAGAGCCGGCGCATCACCTGGATGGCCTCCTCCAGCATCTCCAGCCGTACGTGGGCCGGCGGCCAGTGGTCGCCCAGGATGTGCTCGTTGAGCGCCTCGCCCGACCCGACCCCGAGCCGGAAGCGGTTGTTCGTCATCACCGCGCTGGTCGCCGCGGCCTGCGCCACCACCGCCGGGTGCATCCGCACGGTCGGGCAGGTCACGGCCGTCTCGATCGGCAGGGACACCGCCTCGGACAGCGCACCGATCACCGACCAGACGAACGGGCTCTGGCCCTGCTCGTCGTTCCACGGGTGGTAGTGGTCCGAGATCCACAGCGCCCGGAAACCGGCCTGCTCGGCCATCCGGGCCTGCTCGATCAGTTCGGCCGGGCCGTACTGCTCGCACGAGAGGAAGTAACCGTATTCGGGCATGGGGGAGTGCCTCCGCGACGTCGGCGGTCCGTAACCCGCACCGGGTACCCGGCGGCGGGGCCGGAAACCGGCGCCGCACGGGTGCTCCGGGGCCGCCGGACGTTTGGGTGTCCTGCCCGGGGGGACGCGGAAGTCTCCCGAGCCATGCCACAGCGCCGGAGGCGAGCGAACCGTGAGTCGACCCCGCATCGTGATCGTCGGTGCCGGTTTCGCCGGGTACCGCACGGCCCGCACTCTGTCCCGGCTCACCCGGGGCCGGGCGCACATCACCCTGCTCAACCCCACCGACTACTTCCTGTACCTGCCCCTGCTGCCGCAGGTGGCCGCCGGCGTCCTGGAACCGCGCCGGGTCACCGTCTCGCTGTCGGACACCTTGCGCGACGTGCGGCTGGTGCTGGGCGAGGCCGACGCGATCGACCTCGACGGGCGCAGCCTGCACTACACCGGCCCCGAGGGCGAGGAGGGCACACTCGCCTACGACCGGCTCGTGCTGACCGCGGGCAGCGTCAACAAGCTCCTGCCGATCCCCGGCGTCGCCGAGCACGCGCACGGCTTCCGGGGGCTGCCCGAGGCGCTGTACCTGCGCGACCACGTGACCCGGCAGGTGGAACTGGCCGCAGCCACCGACGACCCGGAGACCTGCGCCGCGCGCTGCACCTTCGTCGTGGTCGGCGCGGGATACACCGGCACCGAGGTCGCCGCGCACGGTCAGATGTTCACCGACGCGCAGGTGCGCCGGCATCCGCTGCGGCGGGGCATGCGGCCGCGCTGGATGCTGCTGGACGTGGCGCCGCGGGTGCTGCCGGAGATGGACGAGAAGCTGTCCGCCACCGCCGACCGGGTGCTGCGGCAGCGGGGCGTGGATGTGCGCATGGGCACCTCCGTGCAGGAGGCCACGCACGACGGAGTCGTGCTCACCGACGGCGAGTCCGTCGCGACCCGGACCCTCGTGTGGTGCGTGGGCGTACGCCCCGACCCGCTGGTGGAGTCCCTCGGCCTGCCCACGGAGAAGGGCAGGCTGCTGGTCGACCCCCATCTGCAGGTCCCCGGGCGGCCCGAGGTGTTCTCGTGCGGCGACGTGGCCGCCGTGCCCGACCTGGAGAAGCCGGGCAGCTACACGCCGATGACCGCGCAGCACGCCTGGCGGCAGGGCAGGGTCGCGGCCGAGAACGTCGCCGCGTCACTGGGACCGGGCGGGCAGCGCAAGGCCTACCGCCACCGTGACCTGGGCTTCGTCGTCGACCTGGGCGGGGCCAAGGCCGCCGCCAATCCCCTCGGCGTGCCGCTGTCCGGCGTTCCGGCCGGGGCGGTGACCCGCGGCTACCACCTGGCCGCCATGCCCGGCAACCGTGTCCGGGTCGCCGCGGACTGGCTGCTGGACGCCGTACTGCCGCGGCAGGCCGTGCAGTTGGGGCTCGTGCGGTCCTGGTCCGTGCCGCTGGACACCGCCTCGCCGGAGGTCGCCCGGGTCGCGGCCGGCCACGGGCGGCGGCAGGAGGCCGGCACGGGCTCCGGACCGGGAGCGGCACTCGCGTCGGACACGGAGGGCGACGAACCGCAGGGGAACCAGCCGGACGGCGAGCCCGCGAGAAACCAGCCGGGCGGCGAGCCCGCGAAGAGCCGGCCCGGGGGTGAGCCCACCGAGAGCCGGCCGGGCGGTGAGCCCGCCGGGAACCAGCCCGATGGTGGACCCGGCGAGGGGCGGTCCGGGTCCTCGGGCACCACCGGCCCGCCCCCCGGGCCCGGCCCCGCACCCGGCCCCGTCAAGCGCACCGACCACCCGGACGACTCCGCGAAAGGAGACTCATGAACACCGGTGAACTCACCGACCTCGGACAGCAGTTGCGCGTCGACAGCGTCCGGGCCGCCGCCGCGGCCGGCTCCGGGCATCCGACCTCCTCGATGTCCGCCGCCGACCTGATGGCGGTCCTGTTCGCGCACCACTTCCGCTACGACTTCGACCGCCCTGCCCACCCCGGGAACGACCGCTTCGTGCTGTCCAAGGGGCACGCGTCCCCGCTGCTGTACGCCGCGTACAAGGCGGCCGGGGCCATCGACGACGAAGAGCTTCTCACCTTCCGTAAACTCGGCAGCCGCCTGGAGGGGCACCCCACCCCGCAACGGCTGCCCTGGGTGGAGACGGCCACCGGCTCGCTGGGCCAGGGCCTGCCCGTCGGCGTCGGCATCGCACTGGCGGGCAAACGCCTCGACCACGCCGACTACCGCACCTGGGTGATGTGCGGAGACAGCGAGCTGGCCGAGGGCTCCGTGTGGGAGGCCGCCGAACACGCCGGGTACGAGCGCCTGGACAACCTCACCGTGGTCGTCGACGTCAACCGCCTCGGTCAGCGCGGCGCCACCCGGCACGGCCACGACCTGGACGCCTACGCCCGCCGCTTCCAGGCCTTCGACTGGCACACCGTCGAGATCGACGGCCACGACGTGGACGCCATCGACCGGGCCTACGCGGAGGCCGCCTCGACCAAGGGCCAGCCCACCGCGATCCTGGCCCGCACCCTGAAGGGCAAGGGCGTCGAGGCCGTCCAGGACCGCGAAGGTCTGCACGGCAAGCCCCTGGCGGAGGCCGAGGACGCCATCGCCGAACTCGGCGGGCCCCGCGATCTGCGCATCCAGGTGCGCGAGCCGGCCGCCGCCCGCATGCTGCACTCCGTCCACACGGGCGACTTCGAGCTGCCGACGTGGGACCCGGGCGAGGAGGTCGCCACCCGCAACGCCTTCGGCGAGGCCCTGGCGGCCCTCGGCACCGGCCGCGGTGACGTCGTCGCCCTGGACGGCGAGGTGGGGGACTCCACGCGCGCCGAGTTCTTCGCCAAGGAGCACCCCGAGCGCTACTTCGAGTGCTACATCGCCGAGCAGCAGCTGGTCGCCTCCGCGGTCGGGCTGGCCACCCGCGGCCGGGTGCCGTACGCCACGACGTTCGCGGCCTTCCTGACCCGTGCGTACGACTTCATCCGCATGGCGTCCATCAGCGGGTCCGGCATCAACCTCGTGGGCTCCCACGCGGGCGTCGCCATCGGCCAGGACGGGCCGAGCCAGATGGGCCTGGAGGACCTGGCGATGATGCGGGCCGTGCACGGCTCGACCGTGCTGTACCCCTGCGACGCCAACCAGACCGCGCGGCTCGTCGGCGCCATGGCGGGCCTGGAGGGTGTGCGCTACCTGCGCACCTCGCGCGGCGAGAGCCCGGTGATCTACGGTCCGGACGAGGACTTCCCGATCGGCGGGAGCAAGGTCCTGCGCTCCTCCGGCGAGGACCGGCTGACGCTCGTCGCCGCCGGTGTCACCATGCACGAGGCGCTGGCCGCGGCCGACGCCCTGGCCCAGGAGGGCATCGCGGTGCGGGTGATCGACCTGTACTCCGTCAAGCCCGTCGACGCGGCCACGCTGCGCCGGGCCGCCGAGGAGACCGGCTGCCTGGTGACGGTGGAGGACCACCACCCCGAGGGGGGCCTCGGCGACGCGGTCCTCGACGCGTTCACCGACGGGCGTCCGGTACCGCGCCTGGTGCGGCTCGGCGTCCGCTCGATGCCGGGCTCGGCCACCCCCGACGAGCAGTTGCACGCCGCGGGCATCGACGCGGAGTCGATCGCGGCGGCCGGGCGGCTGCTGGTGGAGGAGGCGGTCGTGCGGTGAGCAGAGCCGACGGCACGCGCAAGGTACGGGCGGGCCGCCGCACGGTGGAGGTGCACCGGCCGGACAAGGTGCTCTTCCCCGGCGGCGGCGACGCCAAGGAGTACACCAAGGGCGACCTGGTGGACTACCACCGGGCCGTCGCCCCCTTCATGCTGCCGCACCTGCGCGGTCGCCCGCTGATGCTGGAACGCCACCCGGACGGCGTCGACGGGCCCACGTTCATGCAGAAGAACACCCCGGACCACTACCCGGACTGGATCACCCGGGCCGAGCTGGCCAAGGAGGGCGGCACGGTGTGCCACACCGTGTGCGACGACACCGCCACCCTCCTGTACCTGGCCGACCAGGCGAGCATCACGCTGCACCGGTGGCTGTCCCGGGCCGGCCGGCCCGACCACCCCGACCGGATGGTCTTCGACCTGGACCCTGCCCCAGTGCCCGAAGGGCCCGGGGGGACCCCCGGGGACGACTTCGAGGCCGTTCGCGAGGCCGCCCGGCTGCTCGGGGAACTGCTCGACGAACTGAAGCTGCCCTCGGCCCTGATGACCACCGGATCGCGCGGACTGCACGTGATCGTGCCGCTCGACGGCCGGCACGACTTCGACGAGGTGCGCGCCTTCGCCCGGGACGTCGCCGACACCCTCGCCGGCGCCCACCCCGACCGGCTCACCACCGCCGCCCGCAAGAAGGACCGCGGCGACCGGCTCTACCTCGACATCCAGCGCAACGCCTACGCCCAGACCGCCGTCGCGCCCTACACGGTCCGGGCCCGGCCGGGCGCGCCCGTGGCGACCCCCGTCACCTGGGACCAGCTCGACGACCCCGGCCTCGGCGCCCGCCGCTTCACCATCGCCGACGCGGTGGAGCAGGCCCGCACCGACCCCTGGTCGGGACTGCTGGACCGCGGCCGGTCGCTCGGCCCGGCCCGCCGCAGGCTGGACGCCCTGCGCGGCTGAACCACCCGCCTTCCCCTCCGGCGGGCGGGTGGCAGATGCATGTGCGCTGAGAGGTTTGGCGAACAGGCTTGCGGCCACACGGAGGGGGAGGTGGCCATGTCCAACACAGAAAACACGCAAGAGTCACAGGATTCACAGGAGTCGCAGGACTCCCGCGAACCCCGGAAGACCAGCAGGTCGACCAGCAGGTCGAACGACAACCAGACATCCCGTAAGCGGCCGAGCCCCATGGAGGTGCTGCGCCAGGCACGCGGCCAGCTCGCCGAGCTCACCGGCATGGAAGCCGAGTCCGTGTCGTCCTTCGAACAGACGGAGGAGGGCTGGTCGCTGGAGGTCGAGGTACTCGAACTCGAGCGCGTGCCCGACACGATGAGCCTGATGGCGAGCTACCAGGTGGAGCTCGACCCCGAGGGGCAACTGACGGGATACAAGCGCGTCCGGCGCTATGAACGCGGCCGTTCCGACGCGCGCAGGGGAGGCGGCCGCTAGGCCGCCCGAACCGACCCGTACCCGAACACGAGGAGGAACACCCGGCATGACTGTCGTACCGGCACAGCAGTCCGGAGGCGGAGGCGGCAGCAGCGGTCTCTACGACGTGCTCGAACTCGTCTTGGACAGGGGGCTCGTCATCGACGCATTCGTGCGCGTCTCCCTGGTCGGCATCGAAATCCTCAAGATCGACGTCCGCGTCGTCGTCGCCAGCGTCGACACCTACCTGCGCTTCGCCGAGGCGTGCAACCGACTCGACCTCGAGGCCGGTCCGCGCAAGGACCCGGGACTGCCCGACCTGGTCGGTGAGATGACCGAGTCCGGTGCCCGCGGCAAGTCCAAGGGGGCGCTGTCCGGCGCCGCCGAGACCATCTCCGACGCCTTCAAGCAGGGGCGCGGCGAGAGTGAGACCGAATCGCGTCCGCGGGCCCGCAAGACGGCGTCCCGCCGGAAGGAGGAGCAGGAGTGAGCACCTACGTCTACGGCATCGCGGCGAGCTCGCACCCGGCCCTCCCGGAGGGCATGGGCGGTGTCGGTGACCCGCCCCGCGAGGTGCGCATCCTGCGCGAGGGCGACCTGGCCGCCATCGTGAGCGAGGCGCCCGAGAACCTGCGGCCCAAGCGCAAGGACCTGCTCGCGCACCAGAACGTGCTCAGTGAGGCCGGCGCGGCCGGCTGCGTGCTCCCGATGCGGTTCGGGAGCGTCGCCCCGGACGACCACTCCGTCACCGCGGTGCTCGCCGAGCGGGCCGAGCACTACAAGGAGCGGCTGCGGGCCCTGGACAACCGGGTCGAGTACAACGTCAAGGCCAACCACGTCGAGGAGGCCGTCCTGCACCAGGTCATGGCCGAGAGCCCCGACATCCGCGGCCTGGCGGAGGCCAACCGGCAGGCGGGCGGCGGGAGTTACGACGACAAGATCCGGCTCGGCGAGATGGTCGCCGCCGCGGTCAAGGCCAAGGAGGCCGACGACGGGGCCGCGGTGCAGCGCGCCCTGGACGGGGTCGCCGACGACGTCAGCGTGGGCCCCGAGTCCACCGGCTGGCTGGCCAACGTGTCGTACCTGGTCGACCGGGACGCGACGGAGTCGTTCCTGGCCGCGGTCGAGCGGGTGCGCAAGGACATGCCGCACCTGGAGGTGCGGGTCAACGGCCCGCTGCCGCCGTACAGCTTCGTCGAGCCCGGCCCGGCCGAGCCGGCGGGCACCGCCGCGGGTGGCACGGACACCGGAGCGGGGTGACGACGTGGGCCTGATCTCTGAGGTGCTGCTGCTGCCGTTCGCACCGGTACGCGGCAGCGCCTGGGCCATCAAGCAGGTCGTCCAGGAGGCCGAGCGGATCTACTACGACCCCGCGACGATCCGGGCCGAGCTGGCCCGTCTGGAGGAGCAGCTGGAGGCCGGGGAGATCACGGAGGAGGAGTTCGACCGACAGGAGGACGAACTCCTCGACCGGCTGGAGACCGCTTCGCGCCGAGGCGCGGGAACAGGTGACGGGACGACACAATGAACCGAGTGGGACTGGGTCTCGCCGTGGGGGCCGGATACCTCCTGGGACGGACCAAGAAACTCAAGATGGCTGTGGCCGTCGGCGGACTGGTGGCCGGCAAGAAGCTGAATCTCAGTCCGCGCATGGTCGCGGACCTGGTCCAGCAGCAGCTGAAGAACAATCCGCAGTTCAAGGAGGTCGGCGACCAGCTGCGGGGTGAGCTGCGCGGGGTCGGCAAGGCCGCCTCCGGCGCCCTGGTCGAGCGTCAGCTCGACGCGCTCGCCGACCGGCTGCACGGCCGTACCGCCCAGATGCGTGAGCAGCTGACCGGCGGGGGGTCCGGCCGCCGCGACGAGGACGCGGACGACGCCTACGACGACGAGGACGAGGAGCCCGAGGGCGAGGAGCCCGAGGACTCCGGCCGCGAGGAGGACGAGGAGCCGGAGGCCGAGAGGGCTCCCGCCAGGAAGGCTCCGGCGAAGAAGGCCGCGAAGAAGGCCCCCGCCGGGAAGGCCCCCGCGAAGAAGACGGCGGCGGCCCGCAAGACGGCGGCGAAGAAGACCTCGGCCGCGAGGAAGACGGCCACGGGGAACCGGGGCGGCGGCAGCCGCTCCCGGCAGCCGAAGGGAGGCGGTGAGGAATGACCGACACCCTCGGATCGGCGAAGTCCGCCGCGAACGGAGCGTCGAAGAACCCGCTGGCCGACGTGGCCCACAGCGAGGCCGCCGACCGGCTGAAGGCCGAGGTGCAGGAGTACCTCGCCGCGAAGGCCACGCACATGCTGACCGGTGTGGGCCGCAAGCTCGGCGAGACCACGGGCAAGCTGAACGACATCGCCGAGGGCAACAGCCCCGGCCTCGGCAAGCTCGCCCTGTCCGGCGGCCGCAAGCTCGCGGAGGGCAAGAGCCCGTTGCGGGCCGCGGTGGAGACCGGCGGCTCGGCCCTGAAGGACAAGGTCACCGGCGCTTTCAAGAACCTGGGCGGCGGCAAGAAGGGCAAGGGCCGTTCCGGCAACAAGCCCACCGTCATCATCGAGCACATCGACGTGGGCGTACCCCTGCGCACCGCCTACGACCAGTGGACGCAGTACCAGGACTTCAGCACCTTCGCCAAGGGCGTCAAGAGCGCGAGCCGCGACGACGACACCCACTCCGACTGGCAGGCGAAGATCTGGTGGTCCAACCGCAGCTGGAAGGCGAAGACGACCGAGCAGATCCCCGACGACCGCATCGCGTGGACGTCGGAGGGTGCCAAGGGCACCACCAAGGGCGTCGTCTCCTTCCACCGGCTGACCGACAACCTGACCCGGGTCCTGCTGGTCATCGAGTACTACCCCTCCGGCCTCTTCGAGAAGACCGGCAACATCTGGCGCGCCCAGGGCCGCCGTGCCCGGCTGGACCTGAAGAACTTCGTCCGCTTCATCACCATCAAGGGCGAGGCGGAGGACGGCTGGCGCGGCGAGATCCGTGACGGCGACGTCGTCAAGAGTCACGAGGACGCCGTGGCCGAGGAGGAGGAGTCCGAGTCCCAGGACGAGGGGTCCGACGACGAGGGGCCCGAGGACGAGACGTCGCAGGACGACGAGCCCGAGGGCGAGTACGAGGACGCCGAGGACGCCGAGGACGAGGACCGCCCGGAGGGCGAGTACGCCGAGGACGAGGAGGAGGACGAGGAGCAGCCCGAGGGCGAGTACGAGGACGAGGAGCAGGACGACGAGGAGCCCGCGGACGACGAGTACGAGGACGACGAGTACGCGGACGACGACGAGCGGCCCGAGGAGGACGACGAGCCGGCGGACGAGTACGAGGACGACGAGTACGCGGACGAGGACGAGCCGGCCGAGGACGAGCGGCCCGAGGGCGGGAGCCGGCGATGACGACGCCCAGCAGGATGCCCGAACCCTACGGCCAGGCGAGCGGCGCCAATCTCGCCGACATCCTGGAGAGGGTGCTGGACAAGGGCATCGTCATCGCGGGCGACATCCGCATCAACCTGCTCGACATCGAACTGCTGACGATCAAGCTGCGGTTGATCGTCGCCTCGGTGGACAAGGCGAAGGAGATGGGCATCGACTGGTGGGAGACCGACCCCGCCCTGTCCTCGCGTGCCCGCCGCGACGAACTCGCCCGCGAGAACGCCGAGCTGCGTGAGAGGCTGGCCCGGCTCGAGGAACTGGAGCCCGGCCGCGCGGAGAGGAAGGAGGCACCGTGACCGGACTGCGGTACGTCTACGCCGTCTGCCGCCCCTTCGGGACACCGCTGCAGGCCCAGCTGACGGGCGTGGCGGGCGACCCTCCCCGGGCGCTTCCCCACCACGGGCTCGTCGCCGTGGTGAGCCACGTGCCGGAGCAGGACTTCGCGGAGGAACCGCTCCGGGCCCACCTGGAGGACCTGGACTGGCTCACCGCGACGGCCCGCGCCCACCAGGGCGTGATCGACGCGCTCACCACCGTCACGACACCGCTGCCGCTGCGGCTGGGCACCGTCTTCCACGACGACAGTGGTGTGCGGAGCATGATCGAGGCCCGCGAGGACGACTTCCGCAGCACGCTCGACCGGCTGGAGGGCCGCGTCGAGTGGGGCGTCAAGGTGTACGCCGAGTCCGAACCGCAGGAGGGGTCCCGGCCCGCGCAGAAGCCCGCGTCGGGCCGGGACTACCTGCTGCAGCGGCGCATGCAGACCAAGTCGCACGAGGAGATGTGGCAGCGGGCCGAGAGCTTCTCGACCCGGCTGCACGAGGAGCTGTCCGCCTTCGCCGAGGACTCCCGGCTGCACGCCCCGCAGAACCCCGCGCTGTCCAAGGCGTCCGGCCGGAACGTGCTGAACGCGGCCTACCTCGTGCCCCGCGCGCACTCCGAGGAGTTCGTGGAACTGGTGGACCGGACGAAGGGCGAGGCGCCGGGACTGCGGGTGGAACTCACCGGGCCCTGGGCGGCCTATTCGTTCGCAGGGGAGGCCACGACACCGTGACCGTAGTGGAACGCCGGGAGGTCGCCCTGGTGGACCTGCTCGACCGGCTGCTCGCCGGCGGCGTGGTGATCACGGGGGACGTCACGCTGCGCATCGCCGACGTCGACCTCGTCCGCATCGACCTCAACGCGCTGATCAGCTCGGTGAACGCCCAGGTGTCGTCACCGTTCGAGGAGTCGCCGTGACCACCCCCGAAGGCCCCCTGCCGTCCCCGAAGCCCAAGCGGATGGACCTGGAACCCGACACCGTCGAGCGCGACCTGGTCAAGCTCGTCCTGACGGTGGTGGAACTGCTGCGCCAGCTCATGGAGCGCCAGGCGCTGCGCCGGTTCGACGTGGGCGATCTGACCGAGGAGCAGGAGGAGCGGATCGGACTGACCCTGATGCTGCTGGAGGACCGCATGGCGGAGCTGCGCGACCGCTACGGACTGCGGCCGGAGGACCTCAACCTGGATCTCGGGCCGCTCGGTCCGCTGCTCCCCCGGGAGTGAGCGGCTGATGTCGCACCGCCGGGAGAGTCTCCCTGCGAAGAGGGCGCCCCGAGGGGGCGCCCTCTTCGCTTCAGGCCTCTTTCCGGCAGAGGATCTCTCCGTGCAGGACGCTGAACCACCCCTCCTGCCGTGCGCCCCACTCGCGCCACGCGCGGGACGCGTCCCGCAGTTCCGCCTCGCTCGCGTGCCCGCCCCGCAACGCCCGGTCCGCGTAGGCCGAGGCGAGTGTCCGGTCGGCCCACAGTCCGCTCCACCACGCCCGTTCCTCGGCCGTGGCGAAGGTCCAGGTGCCGGAGCCCGCGGTGACGTCCGTGAATCCGGCCCGCAGCGCCCAGGCCCTCAGCCGCCGCCCGGCGTCCGGCTCCCCGCCGTTGGCCCGGGCCACCCGGCGGTAGAGGTCCAGCCAGCCGTCCAGCCCTTCGGAGGCCGGGTACCAGGTCATCGCCGCGTAGTCGGCGTCCCGTACGGCGACGAGGCCTCCCGGCCGGGTCACCCTGCGCATCTCGCGCAGCGCCCGGACGGGATCGCCGACGTGCTGGAGGACCTGGTGGGCGTGGACCACGCAGAACGTGTCGTCCGGGTAGTCGAGGGCGTGCACGTCGGCGACCGCGAAGCCGGTGTTGCGCAGCCCCCGCGCGGCCGCCGTGGCCCGGGCCCGCTCCAGGATGGCCGGTGCCAGGTCGACGCCCGTGACGTGCCCGTCCGGCACCCGTTCCGCCAGATCGGCGGTGATCGTGCCCGGCCCGCAGCCGATGTCCAGGATCCTCATGTGCGGCTCGAGCGAAGGGAGGAGATACGCGGCCGAGTTGGCGGCGGTCCGCCAGGTGTGCGAGCGGAGCACGGACTCGTGGTGCCCGTGCGTGTAGACGGCGGTCTCCCGGGTTTCCGGCATGGCGGGTCCCAGCCCTTCCGATCGGTGCGGCAGGGCATCACCGTACGCCGCCCGACCGGATGGTGAGACCCCCGTCTCTCCAGATGGGACAGCACTCGGGGCGGACGCGGCGGGGTGGACACACCTGCCCTGTGCGCGGCAGGCTCGTGGTCGATCATCATGGCCGAACAGGGGGAAGCACGGCATGAGCGGGCGAGTGACGACGGTCAGCAGCAACGGGGAGTACTCCTTCACCAAGCCGAACCGCGACAGCATCCGGCTGCTCGCCGGACTGGGGGTGGAAGGGGACGTGCACGCCGGGGAGACCGTCAGGCACCGCTCGCGCATGGCCCAGGACCGCACCCGGCCGAACCTGCGGCAGGTGCACCTGATGCACGAGGAACTCTTCGACGAGGTGGGCGAAGCGGGGTTCGACGTGGCGCCCGGCGACCTGGGCGAGAACATCACCACCCGCGGCGTCGACCTGCTCTCCCTGCCCACCGGCACACTCCTGCGCATCGGCGGCGACGCCGTCCTGGAGGTGACCGGGCTGCGCAACCCGTGCCTGCAGATCGACGCCTTCCGCGCCGGACTGCTCAAGCACGTGGTCGGCCGCGACCAGCAGGGCCGGGTCGTGCGCAGGGCGGGCATCATGAGCGTGGTCCGGGAGGGCGGTGTGGTCCGCCCGGGAGACCCGATCGGTGTGGAGCTGCCCGCAGAGCCGTTCCGGCCGCTGGAGCGGGTCTGACGCCCTGGCTCCGGCCGGCCCGGGGCGTCCGGCTCCCGCCGGCCCGGCGTCTCCGGTTCCGGGCGGTCCGGTCGCCGGTTCCGGGCGCCCGCCCGGCGGCCACCGGAAATGCGTTTGCCCGGTCAGCGGCCCGGCCCGGACAATCACGCCCATGGGTCATCTCGAAGCCGCGCACCTGGAGTACTACCTGCCCGACGGACGGGCGCTGCTCGGCGACGTCTCGTTCCGGGTGGGGGAGGGGGCCGTGGCGGCCCTCGTGGGCCCGAACGGCGCGGGGAAGACGACCCTGCTGCGCCTGCTCTCCGGCGAGCTGAAGCCCCACGGCGGTTCCGTCACCGTCGGCGGCGGACTCGGCGTGATGCGGCAGTTCGTCGGGTCCGTGCGGGACGAGACGACCGTGCGCGACCTGCTGGTGTCGGTGTCCGCGCCCCGCATCCGCGAGGCCGCCCGCGCCGTGGACGCCGCCGAGCACGCCCTCATGACCGTCGACGACGAGCCCGCGCAGCTCCGGTACGCCCAGGCCCTCGCCGACTGGGCCGAGGCCCGCGGGTACGAGGCCGAGACGCTGTGGGACATGTGCACCACGGCCGCCCTCGGCGTCCCCTACGACAAGGCGCAGTGGCGCCTGGTCAGGACGCTGTCCGGCGGCGAGCAGAAGCGCCTGGTGCTGGAGGCGCTGCTGCGCGGCACCGACGAGGTGCTGCTCCTCGACGAGCCGGACAACTACCTCGACGTGCCCGGCAAGCGCTGGCTGGAGCAGCGCCTCGCCGAGACCCGCAAGACCGTCCTGTTCGTCTCGCACGACCGCGAGCTCCTCGCCCGCGCCGCCCAGCGGATCATCTCCCTGGAACCGGGACCCGCCGGAGCGGACGCGTGGGTGCACGGCGGCGGCTTCGCCACCTTCCACGAGGCCCGGCGCGAGCGCTTCGCCCGCTTCGAGGAACTGCGCAGGCGCTGGGACGAGAAGCACGCCCAGCTGAAGAAGCTCGTGCTGAACCTGCGCCAGGCCGCCGCGGTCAGCCACGAGATGGCGTCCCGGTACGCGGCCGCGCAGACCCGGCTGCGCAAGTTCGAGGAGGCCGGCCCGCCCCCCGAGCCGCCGCGCGATCAGGACATCCGGATGCGCCTGAAGGGCGGCCGCACCGGTGTCCGGGCCGTCACCTGCGAGAAGCTGGAGCTCACCGGCCTGATGCACCCCTTCGACCTGGAGGTCTTCTACGGGGAGCGGGTCGCGGTCCTGGGGTCGAACGGCTCCGGCAAATCCCACTTCCTGCGCCTGCTCGCCGGTGAGGACGTGGCGAACACGGGGCGGTGGAAGCTCGGCGCCCGCGTGGTCGCCGGCCACTTCGCGCAGACGCACGCGCACCCGGAGCTCCAGGGCCGCACCCTGCTGGACATCCTGTGGAAGGAGCACGCACAGGACCGGGGCGCGGCGATGTCCCGGCTGCGCCGCTACGAGCTCACCCGGCAGGCCGAGCAGACCTTCGAGCGCCTGTCCGGCGGCCAGCAGGCCCGCTTCCAGATCCTGCTGCTGGAACTGCAGGGCGTGACCGCGCTGCTGCTCGACGAGCCGACCGACAACCTGGACCTGGAGTCCGCCGAAGCGCTCCAGGAAGGGCTGGAGTCCTTCGAGGGCACGGTCCTGGCCGTGACGCACGACCGCTGGTTCGCCCGCTCATTCGACCGCTATCTGGTGTTCGGCAGTGACGGTAGGGTGCGCGAGACCCCGGAGCCGGTCTGGGACGAACGAAGGGTGGAGCGGGCCCGCTAGGTGTATTGATCACGAGGCCGCTCCGCCCGGGCGGCGGCTCACTTCCAGCGCAGCAGCGCCCCCAGGCCGCCCACCGGCACCTCCTGGGCGGAGACCGACAGGGCGGGCGCGTCCGTGGCCACCGCGCACCGGATCAGCGCGTCGTCCGCCCGGGCCGGCCAGGAGTGCTGCTCGCCGAGGATCTTCAGGTCCGTGCGCCGCACCGCGAGCTGGTCGGGGTCCTCGCCGATCCACACCTCGCGGTGCGCGTCCGGCCCGTCCACCCGGACCAGCAGCTCGTCGATGCGGTGCTCCCGCGCCGCCTCCACCAGCGCGGGCACGCCCTCGACGGCCCCGGCGCGCCCCTCGTCGTCCGGGGCGCGCGCGGCGCGGAACCGCTCCAGCTCCGCCTCGGTCTGCCGCGCCACCTGCTCGGCGCGGATGCGCTCCACGTCCTCGTCCAGCAGCCGGCTGCCCGCCCCGTGCGGGGCCTGCACGGCTCGGCCGTGCAGCCGCTTCGGCAGCCGCTCGTGCACCGCCCTGCACTCGCGCTGCTCGCCGACGAGGATCAGCAGGTCGGCGCCCGTCTCCTCCTGGCAGACGGCGAGGGCGTCGGCGATCTCGGCGGCGTTGTGCTCCCAGGTGTTCTCCACCCGCAACTGGAAATGCCGCTCGGACCACTCACCGGTGCTCGTCCGGTGCACCGGCCACTGCCGCCCGGTGACACCGCCCGCCTCCCGGCGGCCCAGCGCACTGCGCAGCTCGAAGTCGGCGCCCTTGCGGTCGACGTAGGCCACCACGCACAACGGGTCCTCGCCGGCCAGGTCGAGCAGCGGGGCGACCCGGGGCAGCGACGCCCATTCGGCCCAGTCCCCGCCCTGCGGCGGACGGACCAGCGCCGCGTCGAGGACGATCTCGCCGTCCCGGGCGAACAGGGCCCGCCCGTGCGGGTCGGAGGAGTGCCGCAGATCCTCGATCGCGCCCTGCACGGCCCGGCATGTCGCCTCGTCCGCGCCTCGGTCCGCCAGCTGCCCGGCCATGGCCCGTGCCGTCAGCCGCCGCTCGTGCGCGGTGTCCTCCGTCTGCCGGGACGTGTCCACGTACACGGAAGCCCAGGGACCGGGGTGTTCGTACAGTGGGTGCAGAAAAGCGAGATCCATGGCTCCCTCCCGGGTGCCTCTCGGGGGTGGTGCTCTTTGCTCCCGGGGCGGGTACCCGGGCCGCATGAACGAACACGACGAGCGGGGCGACACGATGACCGGAGTGGATCCTGACCGGCTGGACGACCAGCAGCTCATGAAAGAGCTGGAGACCATCCACCGCACGCGCCACGACACACTGCTGTACGGCTCGAACGACGCGCTGCGCGCCCACAACGAGCGCATGGCGCAGCTCGAGGGCGAGTACCTGCGCCGCAACCCCCAGCGTCCGGTGGCCGCCGGCCGCACCCGCGAGGGGGCCCGGGAACGCACGAGCGGGGAGTCGGCGACCCCCACGACGCCCGGCACCTGAGCCCCGCCGGCACGGCACCGGACCCCTTCGGGCCGGTGCCGTGGCCGGTGCCGGTCCGAAGGGGACCGTGCCGGTCCGAAGGGGACCGTGCCGGTCCGAAGGGGACCGTGCCGGCCCGAAGGAGACCGTGCCGGTCCGAAGGGGACCGTGCCGGCCCGAAGGAGACCGGTGCCGTGAACGACGCGGACCGGGGCGGTGACGACCGGCCCGGTCCTGTCTCGACGGTGTGCCCGCTCGCCGGGCCCGCGTCAGGCCGCGCTCTTCGCGAAGACCTCCAGGAAGGTCTCGCAGAACGCCTTCAGGTCGTCCGGCTTGCGGCTGGTGACCAGCTTGTTCGCCCCGTGGTCGCAGACCTGGACCTGCTGGTCGACCCAGGTGCCGCCCGCGTTGCGGATGTCCGTCTGCAGACTCGGCCACGAGGTCAGCACCCGCCCGCGTACGACGTCCGCCTCGACCAGGGTCCACGGGGCGTGGCAGATCGCCGCGACCGGGCGGCCCTGCTCGAAGAAGTCCCGCACGAACGCGACGGCGTCGTCGTCCATCCGCAGGAAGTCCGGGTTGGCGACGCCGCCCGGCAGCACCAGCGCGTCGAACGATCCGGGGGAGGCCTCGCCCACCACTTCGTCGACGGGGAAGGTGTCGGCCTTGTCGAGGTGGTTGAACGCCTGGATCTCGCCTTCCTGCGTCGAGACCAGCACGGGCTCGTGGCCCGCGTCCTTCACGGCCTGCCACGGATCGGTCAGCTCGACCTGCTCGACGCCCTCGGGTGCGACCAGAAATGCGATGCGCATGATGTTCCCTGTCCCTTCTCGTCCTGCGTGTCCCAGTCGTTGCTGGTGCTTGTCGTCGTTCTTCCGGTGACCGCCGGGGCGGTCAGATGCCGGCGCGGCCGTCCGGCTCGGCGCGGCTGATGTCGGCGAGGGCGGAGGCGGGGTCCTCCGCCTCGGCCAGGTCGCCGAGGCTGACGATCCCGACCGGGAGCCCGTTCTCCACCACCGGCAACCGGCGCACCGCGCGCTCGCGCATCAGCGTCACCGCGGTCGCCACCGAATCTTCCGGCGCCACCGTCACGGGGTCCTTCGTGCACACGCTCCGCACGCTCACCGTCGCCGGGTCCAGGCCGTCGGCGACCGCCCGCACGGTGATGTCCCGGTCGGTGAGCACACCGATCACGTCCTGCCCCTCGGCCACCACCACATCCCCGATGTTCTGCGTGCGCATCGACTGCGCCGCCTCGACGAGCGAGGCGTCCGGGCGCACGGCGACCACGCCCGGGGTCATCACGTCCTTCACGTACTCGGCCATCCGCGGGCCTCCGTCCCCTTCCAGGCCGGGCGGGGGCACCGCGGCGCGCGCCGCGGTGCCCCCGAAGCGGTTCCTCACGCGTACTCCTGCGGGCCGGTCTCCCGGATCCGGACCACGGCCCGGGCCAGTTCCTGGACCGTGCCGTAGCGCTCCTGCCGCGGCAATCCCTCCACTGCCTCGACCAGCGAGTCGGGCGCCCGCCCGGCACGCAACGCGCGGACCAGCTCCCGCGAGGTCGCGGGGAACGCCCTGCGGCCCAAAATGCGGGCCAGGTCCAGCCGCACCGACTCCAGGGAGCCCGGGCCACGGCCCGGTGTCACCGGCCCGTACGCCACCTCCGGGTCGTCCTCGGCGTACGGCTCCGGGTCGTGCCAGTCCTCCGCACGCGTGGGGTGCCCGGACCTGAGCAGACCCTGCAGTTCGTGCTTCATCTCGTCGTCCCGGTGGACGCTCAGCCGGTCGTTACCTCGCTGCATGTCTCCCTCCAGACGTTCGGGGGCCCGCACCGCGTACCCGAACACCGGCGGCCGACACCGCCGCGGGCCACCGGATCGCCGCGTACGCACCGGTTTGCGCCCGCGCCCGCGGGAGAGCCGGACCGCACCCTCCCCACAGGGGGCCGGGCCCGGCGGGCGCACCCCCCGCCCCGGCGGCGGCTACGGCCGCTCCCGCCCCGGCAGGAACTCCTGCACCTTCGCCTTGAGTCCCTGCCTGACCACCGATCCCCGGTCGGCGTCGCCCTTCAGGAGCGATGCCGCGGTCGCCTCCATCTGCTCCCAGGTGGCGTGCGGGGGGATCGGCGGGACGGCCGGATCGGTGAGGAACTCCACCACCGCGGGCCCGTCCGCCTCCAGCGCGGTCCGCCAGGCCGCCTCCACCTCGCCCGGCTTCTCCACACGGATGCCGGTCAGACCGAGGGAGCGGGCGAACTCGGCGTAGGGCACGTCCGGAAGCTCCTGCGAGGGCAGGAACGACGGAGCGCCGCCCATGGCCCGCAGCTCCCACGTGACCTGGTTCAGGTCACGGTTGTTCCACACCGCGAACACCAGCCGCGGATCGTCCCACCGGTGGCGGTACTTGGCGGCCGTGATCAGCTCCGCCAGCCCGTTCATCTGCATCGCCCCGTCCCCCACCAGGGCCACCACCGGCCGGTCGGGGTGGGCGAACTTCGCCCCGATCGCGTACGGCACCGCGCAGCCCATCGTGGCCAGCGTGCCGGACAGCGAACCGCGCATGCCCGGCCGCATCGACACGTGCCGGGCGTACCAGTTCGCCGTCGAGCCCGAGTCGCACGTGACGATCGCGTCGTCCGGAAGCAGCGGGGACAACGCGCGGGCCGCGTACTCCGGGTTGACCGGATCGGCCTCCAGCCGGGCCCGCCGCTCCATGACCTCGTGCCAGCGCCGCACGTTGTCGCACACCGTGTCGTACCACTCGCGCCCGCGTCCGCCCTCGATCAGCGGGATCAGCCGCTCCAGGGTGGCCCTGGCGTCACCGACCAGGTTCACCTCGTACGGGTAGCGCATGCCGATCATGTGCGGGTCGATGTCGATCTGCACCGCCCGCGCCGTGCCGAACTCCGGCAGGAACTGGGAGTAGGGGAACGACGAGCCGATGGTCAGCAGGGTGTCGCAGTCCCGCATCAGCTCGTACGACGGACGCGTGCCCAGCAGGCCGATGGAGCCGGTGACGTAGGGCAGTTCGTCACTGACGACGTCCTTGCCGAGCAGCGCCTTGGCGACACCCGCGCCGAGCAGCTCGGCGATCCGCTCGACCTCGGCCCGCGCACCGGCCGCGCCCTGGCCGACCAGGATCGCCACCTTGTCACCGGAGTTGAGGATCTCCGCCGCCCGGCGCACGGCGTCGTCGGAGGGGACCGCCGTCCACGCGCTGCGGTCCAGGCTGGAGGGCACCATCTTGAACTCGTGCGCCGGAGGGGAGTAGTCGAGCTCCTGGACGTCACCGGGGATGATGACGGCGGTCGGGCAGCGGCGCGCGTACGCGGTGCGGATCGCCCGGTCCAGCACGTTCGGCAGCTGCTCGGGGACCGTCACCGTCTCCACGAAGTCGGAGGCGACGTCCTTGAACAGCGTGTGCAGATCCACTTCCTGCTGGTAGGAGCCGCCCATCGCGCTGCGGTGCGTCTGCCCGACGATCGCCAGCACCGGGACGTGGTCCAGCTTGGCGTCGTACAGGCCGTTCAGCAGATGGATCGCGCCGGGCCCCGACGTCGCCACGCACACCCCGAGCCGTCCGCTGAACTTGGCGTAGCCGACCGCCTGGAACGCCGACATCTCCTCGTGCCGCGCCTGCACGAAGCGCGGCTCGTTCTCCGCCCGGCCCCACGCCGCGAGCAGTCCGTTGATGCCGTCCCCGGGGTAGCCGAAGACCTGCTCCACTCCCCACTGCCGCAGCCTGTGCAGGACGTGGTCGGCGACCTTGGTGCTCATGTACGACCTCCCGTGACGCAGGGGAACAGAGCCCTACGAGTCACCGCGCGCGCGGACGGAAAACCCCGTGCGTGTTTGGGGCGGCCCGGAGGGGGCAGGCGGACATGAGTGCTTCGGACCTGAGGCACGCCCGTGGGAGCGGCTCGGCCGCCGCAGGCGGCGCCCGGTCCGGCCGGCCGGCGCGCCTCGCTCCCCGCGGTGACCGCCCGACCCGCAGCACCCAGCAGGGAAATGGGGACGCGCAATGCCGACCCGAACCGGTGCCAAGCACCCTCACCATGACGCCCCCGACACCACGGAGGCCTTCTCCCGCCTCACCTCGATGCCCGCCGGTCCCGAGCGCGACGCCCTGCGCGACGCCGTCGTCGAGGCGTGGCTGCCGATGGCGGACAGGCTCGCCGGGCGCTTCCGCAGCCGCGGCGAGAGCTACGAGGACCTGCGCCAGGTCGCGGCCCTCGGCCTCGTGAAGGCCGTCGACCGGTACGACCCCGCGCGCGGCACCGCCTTCGAGAGCTACGCCGTGCCCACCGTCACGGGCGAGATCAAGCGGCACTTCCGCGACCACATGTGGACCCTGCACGTGCCCCGCCGCGTCCAGGAGCTGCGCAACCGCGTGCGCTTCGCCACGCGAGAGCTGTCCCAGACCTCGCCCGGCCACCGGCCCACCGTCGCGGAGATCGCGGCGCACACGGGCATGAGCGAGGAGGACGTCCGCGCCGGTCAGGAGGCGCTGGAGAGCTTCACCGCCCTGTCCCTCGACGCGGAGCTGCCCGGCAGCGACGACGGCTACTCGCTGGGTGACGCCCTGGGCACGTCCGACCCCGCGCTGGAGACGGTGGTGGACCGCGAGGCAGTGAAGGCGCGGCTGGCGGCACTGCCCGAGCGTGAACGGGCGATCCTGTACATGCGCTTCTTCGGGGACATGACCCAGAGCCGGATCGCCGAGGAGCTGGGCATCTCGCAGATGCACGTGTCCCGGCTGCTGAGCCGGTGCTGCGGGCGGGTGCGGGAGCAGGTCATGCGGGACGTGGCCCAGGCGGACTCCGCGTCACCCGATCGGCGGGCGCCGTCCCGCTAATGGGGTCCCGTTCCGCGCGGTGCCGACGGGCGCGGGCTGTCATGGCAGAGGGGCATGACGAACGAAGGAGTCCCCTCCATGCGCCGCACCCTGCACGCCCTCATCGTCACCGCCGTCGCCGCGACCGGCCTGGCGGGCTTCACGCCCGCCTTCGCCGAACCGGCCGCCGAGGTCCGTCCCGCGGACGTCGAACCCGGCGGCACGCTCACCGTGTCGGTCCGCTGCGATCCGACCGGCGGGCCGCCGCCCGAGAGCATCGAGGCGACCTCCGAGGCCTTCGCCGAGGGCACGGCGTCGCTGCGCCTGGTCGACGGCGGGGGTGCCGCCGAGCACGGGGCCGCCGACCGGGGTGCCGGACCGTCCGGCCCCGGAACGGCGGCGCTCGCCTCCGCCGGAATCGCGGGGGAGGACGACGAGGCCCTCGGGGAGGACGCCGAGGTCCTCGGGGAGGACGCCGAGGTCCTGGAAGAGGACGCCGAGGCCCTGGAAGAGGACGCCGAGGCCCTGGAGGGGGACGCCGGGCTTCCCGGCGAGGACCCCGAGCCGCCGGGCGAAGACCTGGATCTGCTCGGGGAGGACCCCGAGGCGCTCGGCGAGGACTCCGAGACCCTCGGCGGAGGTTCCGAGTGGATGACCGAGGGCGGCGCCGGCTCCGGCGGCAAGGGCACCGCACCGGTCTACCGCGGCACCGCCGCCATCGCCCCGGCCGAGGACTTCGAAGGCGACCCGCACAGCGGCGGGAAGGACTCCGCGTGGACCGTCGACGGCACCTGCCCGGCGGCGCCCGGGGGCCACGGCAAGGAGTGGAGCGCGACGTTCACCGTCCGGCACGGCTCCGGCCCGCACCCGCCGGCGCACAAGCCCTGCCCGGAGTCGTCGCCCCGCCACGAGCCGGGCCGGACCGAGTGCGGCGAGGCCCCCGTCCAGCGCGGCGTGCGCGCCGGTGACGGCGGTGCGTTCACCGACTCCGTACCGGCACTGGTCGCGGGCGGTCTGCTGATCGCGGGCGCCCTGGGCGCCGCCGCGCACCGGCTGCGCACCCGCCGGAGCGACCCCTGCCGCTGAACCGGCCGGGACAACCGACCCGGGCTCACCCGTACGGCGCGCCCGGGCCACCCGTACATCCCGGCCGGGACGCGCGCGCCCGGCGCGCACCGGTGCCGCGGGAGCCCCACGCTTCCCCGGCCCGGCCCCGATCATGCTGTGACCGTCACGACCCCGCCGGGCGCCCATGGGCCGGCGCCCCCGTGGGTACTCAGAGCCCGTGGAGGCCCGGCCGCACCCGCGGGGAGCGCGGGAGCGGAGCGGCGCACGCGTCGCGGCGGCACCACACGGCGGCACCAGGCACTGCGGAGGTACGGATGCTGCGGACGGACCCGCAAGGCCACGGCCCGGTCCGGTTCGGGCCCCCGCTCCCGGACGACGGGCTGCCGGTCCTGCCGGAGCTGTCCGCCGTGCTCTCGGCCGCCGCGGCCCGCGGCGGCCACGAACCGGTCGGCGGCGGCCCCGCCCTGCGGGGGGCCGCCTGCGGTTACTGGGACCGGCGCGGACTGCACTGCGATCCCGGCCGCGTCGCCGCCGCCCCCGGCGCCCCGACCCTGCTGCTCGCCCTGACCGCCGCTCTCGGGGGCGACGTCCTGGTGCCCCGGCCCTGCGCCGCCTGGTGGGCCCCGTACGCCCGGCTGCTGGGCCGTCCCGCCTTCCACGTGCCCACCCCGCCGGAGAGCGGCGGCGTCCCCGATCCCTACGCGCTGCTGGAGACCGTGCGCCGGGTCCGGGCCGAGGGCGGCGACCCGCGGCTGCTCGTGCTGTCCGTCGCCGACGACCCCACGGCCGGTGTCGCCCCTCCCGAGCTGCTGCACGAGACCGTGGAAGCCGCCCGAAGCGAGGGCCTGCACCTGGTGAGCGACGAGACGTGGCGCGACACGCTGCACGACCCGCACGGCACGGTGCTGCTCAGCCCCGCCGAGATGCTGCCGGACCGGGTCACGGTCGTCAGCGACCTGGCCGGCGCGCTGCTCCCGCCCGGCTGGCCGGCCGCCGTCGCCCGCTTCCCGGCCGGGGAGGGGGGCGAGGGCCTGAAGGCGCGCGTGCTCGACGTCCTCACCGCGCTCGACGCCCGGGTCGCCGCCCCGGTCGCCTCGGCCGCCGCGTACGCCCTGTCCGAGCCGGGGCCCGTCACCGAGCGCGTCGCCGCCAGCGTGCGCCTGCACGCACGCCTGGCCGCCGCCGCGCACTCCGCCGTCGTCGCGGCGGGCGCCCTGGCCCGGCCCCCACGGGCCGGACGCCACCTGTACGTCGACCTCGCCCCACTGCGCGACGCGCTGAGCACGCGCGGCGTCGGCGACGCCCAGGAGCTGGAGGACTTCCTCACCGACCGCCTCGGCATGCCCGCCCCGGGCGGGCACCGCTTCGGCGACGACCTCCAGGCCCCGCGGGTGCGGCTGTGCACCGGCCCGCTGCTCACCGGCTCCGACGCCGAGCGCGCGGAATGCCTCACCACCCCCACGCCGTTGGAACTGCCGCACGTGCAACGCGCGTTGATCCAACTGAAGTCGGTCTTCGACGACCTCCGCGACGACGCTCAGCGATGGGAGCCTCCGCGATGACGCAGCAGTCCGAGTCGACCACGAGCACGGCCACGCCGGGGGAGGATGCCCCGGCCCTCCCTTCGCCACTCGCACCGCCCGGCCCGCCCCTGGCCGAACCCCGGCCGCTCGCCGAGCGCAGAGTGTGGCCGCGCACCTTCCACGACCGGCTGACCACCCCGCTCCCCGGCCTCAAGGCCATGGCCCGCTTCGCCCGCGAGGGCGCCGTACGGCCCGGCCCCGAGGGCCTCGCGGACATCCCCCGGCTGCCCTACGCGCCGGCCCCGCTGCCCCGCGTCGACGCCCGCACCGTCGGCGTCACCTGGGCGGGACACGCCAGTTGGGTCGTGCGGATCGGCGGCCTGACGGTCCTCACCGACCCGGTCTGGTCCCGCCGCATCCTGGGCACCCCGGCCCGCATCACCCCCGTGGGCGTGCTTTGGGAGGACCTGCCCCGGGTCGACGCCGTCGTCATCAGCCACAACCACTACGACCACCTCGACGCGCCCACGCTGCGCCGACTGCCGCGCGACACCCCGGTGTTCGTCCCGGCCGGGCTCGCCCGCTGGTTCCACCGCCGCCGGTTCACGCGCGTCACGGAGCTGGACTGGTGGGAGGCCGCCGAACTGGACGGCGTCCGCTTCGACTTCGTGCCGTCCCACCACTGGTCCAAGCGCACCCTGACCGACACCTGCCACAGCCTGTGGGGCGGCTGGGTCCTCACCGACCGGGACGGCCGGCGCGTGTACTTCGCGGGCGACACGGGCTACGGCCACTGGTTCTCCCGTATCGGCAGCCGCTACCCGGGCATCGACCTCGCGCTCCTGCCCATCGGCGCCTACGACCCGCGCTGGTGGCTCAGCGACGTGCACTGCGACCCGGAGGAGGCGGTCCGGGCCGCGCAGGACCTCGGCGCGGCCCGGATGGCGCCCATGCACTGGGGCACGTTCGTCCTGTCCGCCGAACCGGTCCTGGAGCCGCTCACCCGCGTGCGCGCCGCCTGGGAGAAGACGGGCCTGCCCCGCGAGAACCTGTGGGACCTGCCGGTGGGCGCGTCAAGAATCCTGTAACACCCCGGACTTCCGGCCGGGCGCGGGGGACTGCCCGGCCCCCGACACGACCCGCACCCGGAAGATCGGAGCGCCCGCCACCCGCTACCGCGCCCGCCGCACCCGCCGCACCAGACCCGGCACCACGCTGAGCAGCAGCGTGAGCCCGATCGCCGCCACGACGCCCTCCCACGGCTCGGCGAACAGCGACCCGCCCAGGATCCCGATCAACTGGTACGTCACCGCCCAGGCCAGACACGCCGGGAGGTTCCCCCGGGAGAACCTGCGCAGGGGCCACTTGGCGAGCAGGCAGGCCAGCATCACCGGTATGCGGCCGGCCGGCACCAGCCGCGACAGCACCAGCACGGCGACGCCGTGCGAGGCCAGCTTCTCCTGCGCCTGCTCCAGCCGGTCCTCCGGTGCCCGTCTGCGGATCCCCTCCAGCCACCGCGAGCCGTTCTTGGAGGCCAGTCCGCGCCGCCCCAGCCAGTACAGCGTCGCGTCTCCCAGGAACGCGGCCAGCGACGCCGTCACGAACACCATCGCCAGCGAGAACGGTGCCGTCCGGTGCAGGGCCACCACCGCCGCCGAACTCACCAGCGCTCCGGTCGGGATCACCGGCACCAGTGCTCCCGCCAGCACCAGGACGAAGAGGGTCGGGTACCCGATCGCCTGCTGCGTGGCCTCCGGCACCACGGACGCCGGTGTGACGGCCGACGCCGCGAGCAGGGACACCCCCGCCGTCCCGCTCACTGCGCGGCCTCCGGCCGCACGCTCTCCCCGTGCTCCAGCCGGTGCACCGCCACCCCGGGCGCGTGCCGCGCGGCCAGCCGCACGAACTCCTGCCCCGGCGTGTGGAACTCGTGGGGGCGCACGGCGTCCAGGCCGATCGGCCAGTACGTGCCGTAGTGCACCGGTACGGCACTGCGCGGCGCGAGCCGGGCCAGCGCCTGGGCCGCCCGGCCGGCGTCCAGGTGGCCCTCGCCCAGGTACGGCCCCCAGCCGCCCACCGGCAGCAGCGCCACGTCGACCGGTCCGACCTCCTTCGCCATCTCCTCGAACAGGCCCGTGTCCCCGGCGAAGTAGGTCCTGGCCTCGCCGGATATGACGTAGCCGAGGGCGGGGGAGCGGTGCGGCCCGAACGGCAGCCGCCGCCCGTCGTGACGTGCCGGCACCGCCCGTACGACGAGGTCGCCGACCCGTGTCTCGTCCCCGGGCGCCACCTCGCTCACCCGCAGGTGCGTGAGCCGGCGCAGACCGGGCACGGCCCGGCGCGCGCCCCGGGGCACGAGCAGGCGCGTGCCGGGCTCCAGGCGCATCAGGGACGGCACGTGCAGGTGGTCGGCGTGCAGGTGGGAGACCAGGGCCACGTCGGCGCGGTGGGCGGCGGGGGGCGGCAGGGCCCCGCGCCGACGCCGCAGGTGCGCGAGCCGGCGCGCGAACAACGGGTCGGTGAGCACCCGTACGTTCGAGTCCTCCACCGTGCAGGTGGCGTGACCCCACCAGGTGATCTCCACCGGCACTTCTTTGCCTCCTTCGCGCGACTCCCCGAAGCCTACGTGCAGGAGTAGGGTCGGCGGCGAAACCGGAGGTGAGGGGGGACGCCATGGGGCCGGTCCGGGTGACGGCGATCGCGAGTCTGACGCCGCTGGAGGAGCTGGACGAGGATCCCTTCCTCGTCGACTCCCGCAGCCAGCACGCGATGTGCGCCCGCTGGGCCGCCGAGCGGGGTTACGTGGTCAGCCGGGAGTTACTCGTGCGCGGGCTGCGGCCCGACCACGGCGCCCTGTGGGACGGCGTCCGGCCCGGTCACGACGTGTTCGTGGCGCCCAGCCGGCGGGTCCTGGAGAGCGCGCTCGCCTCGGTCGAGGAGTTCACCGCCGAGTGCGCGCGCCGCGGGGTGCGCGTCGAGACGGTGGGCCACGCGGAACCGGCGTACGACGCGGAGATGAAGGCGTGCGTGCACCGCCGCCTGTCGATGCCGACGGCCGGCTACGACGGCCGCTGAGCGTCGGACCCGCCGTCCGCCCCCGTCGCCGTCCACCCGGCCGGTCCTGCGGCCGGCCCGTCGTGCGGCCGGCACATCGTGCTCGCGCGACGGCTGCCGCCGTGCGTGCGTGCCGCCGGGACGGGGAAGGCGAGCGGCCTCGACCGCAGGCGGAAGGGGGAGACGGACGGGCCCCCGCGTGCGTTGGGACACTGTGAGCAGGAAGCCCGCGGGACGGGCCGGGACGTGAGGTGGCTGAGGGGTGCGGGGCGTGCGGTGGCGGCGAGCCGCCAGTCAGGTCGGGCGGAGCGTCGCCGTGTGGGCGGTCTCCACCGTCACCATGCTCGTGCTCGCCGGGATCCTGCCCGACTTCCGGCTCCGCTCCGAGGACGGGGACAGCGCCACCGACATCGCCGTCACGGCCGCCTTCGGCGCGGGCGCCTTCGGTCTGCTGTCGGCCCTGGTGTGGCCGCTGCTCGTCCGGCTGCTGCTCCTCGTCCCGGCGCTGGTGCTCGGCCTGCTGGTGTTCTTCCTCAACGGCGCCCTGCTGCTGCTCGCCCTCAACCTCAACCCGGCCGAGCGCGGGGCCGCCGCTCCGGAGACCGCCGTCGTGGTCGCCGCGGTGATGTCGGCCGTGGCGTCGGCGACCGGCGCCGCCCTCGCCGTACGCGACGACGACGCCTACCGCCGCCGGCTGTACCGCCTCTCCGACCGCCGCCGCCGCCGCTCCGGACCCCCCTGTCCGTCCACTCACGGCACGGTCTTCCTGCAGTTGGACGGCGTCGGCCACGACACCCTGCTGGACGCCGTCGGCAAGGGCCTGATGCCCACCGTCGCCCGCTGGATCGAGGACGGCGGCCACCGGCTCACCCCCTGGCGCACCGACTGGTCCAGCCAGACCGGCGCCAGCCAGCTCGGCATCCTGCACGGCAGCAACCACGACGTCCCGGCGTTCCGCTGGTACGAGAAGGACACCCGCGAGGTCGTCGTCTGCAACCGGCCCACCAGCGCGATCGAACTGCAGCGCCGCGCCGTGCGGCACGCGGGGCACGACGGGCTGCTCGCCGTGGACGGCGCCAGCCGGGGCAACCTGTTCAGCGGCGGAGCCGACGAGCAGGCCCTGGTCCTGTCCATCGCCGCCCGCCGCCGCAGCCGGGAGAACCGCTCCCGGGACGGCTACTTCGCCTACTTCTCCGATCCGGCCAACGCCGTGCGCACCGCCCTGTCCTTCATCGCCGAGGTGGGCCGGGAGATCGGCCAGTCCACCCGGGCCCGCCTGAGCAAGCAGCGCCCCCGCGTCTCCCGCGGGGGCCTCTACCCGCTGGTGCGGGCCTTCGCGACCGTCGTCGAACGGGACGTCGTGGTCGCCGCGGTGACCGGCGACATGCTGGCCGGCCGCACCGCCGTCTACGCCGACCTCGTGGCCTACGACGAGGTCGCCCACCACTCCGGTCCCGCGAGCCGCGACGCGCAGAAGGTCCTCGAACGGCTCGACCGCTGCCTCGCCCTGATCGAGAACGTCGCCGAACACGCCCCGCGCCCCTACCGGATCGTGGTGCTGTCCGACCACGGCCAGAGCCCCGGCGAGACGTTCCGCTCCCGCTACGGCCTCACCCTGGGCGATCTGGTCCGGGCCGGCTGCGGGATGCCCGTGCCGCGCAGGGCGGAGCGCACCCGCAGCGGGGCGGAGGCCCGGGCCGCCGTCCGCGCCGCCCTGCGCATCCCCGTGGAGGAGGGAGGCGAGCGGCACCGCCCCGAGCGCCGGGAGGAGCCGATCGTGCTGGCCTCCGGCAACCTCGGCCTGATCTCCTTCCCGGACGTGCCGCACCGGCTGAGCAAGGAGGAGATCGACGCCCGCCACCCGGCGCTGCTGCCGACCCTCGCCAACCATCCCGGCATCGGCTTCCTGCTGGTGCGCAGCGAGGAGCACGGCGCGGTCGTCCTCGGCGCCTTCGGTGCCGAGATCCCGCTCGCCGACCTGGACGACAACCCCGGGCCGCTGGCGCCGTTCGGCCCGGGCGCCGCCGACGCGGTGCGCCGGACGGACTCCTTCCCGCACACCGCCGACATCATGGTCAACTCCTTCCACGATCCGGCCGACGGCGAAGTCCTCGCGTTCGAGGAGCAGATCGGCTCCCACGGAGGGCTCGGCGGTGCCCAGGGCAGGCCGTTCCTGCTGTCGCCCACCGCCCTGTCGGCGCCGGTGCGGGAAGGGGAGGCGCTCGTCGGCGCCGAGCAGGTGCACCGGGTCCTGCGCCGCTGGCTGCGCGAGTCGAACGGGCCGCAGGTGCCGGTGGAGGCCGGCGAGGAGGAGCACGCAGCCTGAGATCCGGCTGCGCGGGTGCCGATCCTTCCCGAGGCCGGTGCGGGACGTGCGCGTACACCGCGAACGCGCCTGCCTCGTGCCGCCGGGCGCGCGGCTGCCGTTCCACCCCAGGGGTCCGGTCTTCCGCGTCAGTTGAGGCGTGATGTGATCGGATGGGGGACACAGGACCCGTCGGACGGGCCCCCACGCGACTGTCGTACGCGAAAGGAAGAACTCGTGGCTACCACGCGCTCCGCACACACGGTCTGGGAAGGCAACCTGCTGGAGGGGAAGGGTGTCGTCACCTTCGACTCCTCCGGCGCCATCGGCGAGCAGCCGGTCACGTGGGCCTCCCGCGCCGAAGAGGCGAACGGGAAGACCAGCCCCGAGGAGCTGATCGCCGCCGCCCACTCCAGCTGCTTCTCCATGGCCTTCTCCAACATCCTGAACAAGGCCGGGACGCCGCCCACCAAGCTGGTGACCTCGGCCGACGTCTCCTTCCAGCCGGGGGAGGGCATCACCGGCATCCACCTCACCGTCGAGGGCACCGTCCCCGGCATCGACGAGGAGGCCTTCCTGGCCGCCGCCGAGGAGGCCAAGACCGGCTGCCCCGTGAGCCAGGCGCTGAAGGCGACGCCCATCACGCTGTCCGCCAAGCTGGCCTGAGCACGTCCGGCCCTCGACGCGCGGGACCGCCCGGCCGGGCGGTCCCGCGCGTCGCGCCGTCCGTGACCTCCCGCGGCCGTCCGCCACCCCACGCGGCATTGACAACAGCGCACTCAAGTTTTGTGCTGGAAAGTGTGCGGGGCGCCCTGACGGAAGGGGACAGCGATGGGACGGGCGGTCGGGATCGACCTCGGAACGACGAACTCGGTGGTCGCCGTGCTGGAGGGCGGCGAACCCACCGTCATCGCCAACGCGGAGGGGGCCAGGACCACCCCCTCGGTCGTGGCGTTCGCCAAGAACGGCGAGGTGCTGGTCGGCGAGGTCGCCAAGCGGCAGGCCGTGACGAACGTGGAGCGCACGGCGCGGTCGGTGAAACGGCACATGGGGGACGCCGCCTGGCGCTTCCCGGAGCAGGGCGACGTCGACGGCACCCGCTACCGCGCGCAGGAGCTGTCGGCACGGGTCCTGCAGAAACTGAAGCGGGACGCGGAGTCCTACCTCGGCGAGGACGTCACCGACGCGGTGATCACGGTCCCCGCGTACTTCGACGACACCCAGCGCCAGGCGACCAAGGAGGCCGGGGAGATCGCGGGCCTGAACGTCCTGCGCATCATCAACGAGCCGACCGCCGCGGCCCTCGCCTACGGCCTGGACAAGGACAACGACCAGACGGTCCTGGTCTTCGACCTCGGAGGCGGCACCTTCGACGTGTCGCTCCTGGAGATGGGCGAGGGCGTCATCGAGGTCAAGGCCACCAACGGTGACACCCGCCTCGGCGGCGACGACTGGGACCAGCGGA
Source organism: Streptomyces sp. AHA2 (assembly GCF_036857595.1). Classification (NCBI taxonomy): domain Bacteria; kingdom Bacillati; phylum Actinomycetota; class Actinomycetes; order Kitasatosporales; family Streptomycetaceae; genus Streptomyces; species Streptomyces sp. AHA2. The sequence continues at coordinate 97,275 of NZ_JAUQWJ010000008.1, read as the reverse complement.
TCGTCGAGTACCTCGTCACACGCTTCCAGGGGCAGTACGGCGTCGACCTCGCCCGGGACAAGATGGCCCGGCAGCGGCTGCGCGAGGGCGCCGAGAGGGCCAAGATCGAGTTGTCCAGCTCCACCGAGACGACGATCAACCTGCCCTACATCACGGCCTCGGCCGAGGGGCCCCTGCACCTCGAAGAGAAGCTGACCCGGGCCCAGTTCCAGGAGCTCACGGCCGACCTGCTGGACCGCTGCAGGGCCCCGTTCCACCAGGCGGTCCGGGACGCGGGCGTGCAGCTCTCGGCGATCGACCACGTGATCCTCGTCGGCGGCTCGACCCGCATGCCCGCCGTGACCGACCTCGTGAAGGAACTGACCGGCAAGGAACCGCACAAGGGCGTCAACCCCGACGAGGTCGTGGCCCTGGGCGCCGCGCTCCAGGCGGGCGTCATCCGCGGCGACGTCAAGGACGTGCTGCTGCTCGACGTCACCCCGCTGTCCCTGGGCATCGAGACCAAGGGCGGCATCATGACCAAGCTCATCGAGCGCAACACCACGATCCCCACGCGGCGTTCGGAGATCTTCACCACGGCCGCCGACAACCAGCCCTCGGTCGGCATCCAGGTCTACCAGGGGGAACGGGAGATCGCCGCGTACAACAAGAAGCTCGGCGTCTTCGACCTCACCGGCCTGCCCCCGGCCCCGCGCGGCGTCCCGCAGATCGAGGTCGCCTTCGACATCGACGCCAACGGCATCATGCACGTCTCCGCCAAGGACCTGGCGACCGGCCGGGAGCAGAAGATGACCGTCACCGGCGGCTCGGCCCTGCCCAAGGACGACATCGACCGCATGATGCGCGAGGCCGAGCAGTACGCGCAGCAGGACCGCGAGCGCCGGGAGGCCGCCGAGACCCGCAACCAGGCCGAGCAACTCGTTCACCAGACCGAGAAGTTCCTCCGCGACAACGCCGACAAGGTCCCGGCCGACACCAGGTCCGAGGTCGAGTCGGCCGTCCGGGAGGTGAAGGAACGGCTCGAGCAGCAGGCGGACACCCCCACCCTGCGCGCCGGCGTCGAGAAGCTCGCCACGGCCGGCCAGAAACTGGGACAGGCCCTCTACGCCCAGGCCCAGCAGCCTCCGACGGACCACCCCACCGCCACCTCCCGGGACGAGGACGGCGTGGTGGACGCGGAAATCGTCGACGAGGACCGACGGGACGGCAGGGAGGGCCCGGCCTGAGGGGCCGCCGTGCCCGGCCGGAGCCGTCCCGTCGTCACGGCCGGGGCAGGCGGACCCCGCGCCCGGCGGTGACGGCGGGCGGCAGCGTCGCGCACACCGCGTCCAGGACCGAGGCGTAGGGGGTGCCGAAGGACGTCAGGCCCGTGCGGAGGGATTCGAGGCCGTCGCGGTGGTCCGTGAGCGGCTGCGTCGTGCCCGTGCGGGCCGCGAGCTCCAGGACCGCCGGCAGGAAGTCCGGGGGCTCCTCGCCGGTGGTCCGCAGGCCGTGGGCGCGGTAGAGGTCCTCGGACGGCGCGGGGGCCGCCTCGCGCCAGACGCTCAGGTACAGGCTGTGGTCGCGGTGGCCGGACTCGAAGACCTCGACGTAGTGCGCGGCGAGCTCCCGCTGCGGGGTGACGGCCGCGTGGTCGGCGAACACCCGCAACTGCGGCGCGGCTTCACGCAGCAGGGGCAGCCGGGTGCGGAAGCCGTCGTCGGGGTACATCAGGCACAGCGCCGCCGCCTGGTACAGCACCTCGAATCCGGGCATCGGACCTCCTTCGCGTGCTCCCCGTCCCCCCGACGCTAGGGGCGGCCCGCCGCACCCACCCCCCGACGGGGCCCGTACGGGTCAGGGCCCGCTCCGGGACGCCTCGGCTCGGTACGCGTCGCGGTACTCCCGCAGCAGCTCCTCCGTGCGCCGCGTGGAACCGGCCCGGGCCGTCATGTGGTCCAGGACCTCCAGGTGCGCGGAGACCTCCTTGCGCGAGTCGAGGTACAGCGCGCCGGTCAGGTACTCCGTGAAGACCATGTCCGGCAGCTCCGGCTCGGCGAAGCGGAAGAGGGAGAACGGCGCGTACGTCCCGGGGTGCGGACCGTCCCGGAACTCGGCGATCTGCAACGTGACCCGGTCCCGGGCGGCGTACTCCAGCAGTTTGTCCAGCTGCTCGCGCATCACCCCGCCGTCGGCGCTCACCGGCCGCCGCAGCACCGTCTCGTCCATGATCACCCACAGGTGCGGGGGATCCGGCTGCTCCAGCAGCCGCTGCCGCTCCAGGCGCAGCGACACGTGCCGCTCCACGGCCTCCGGCCCGGCGTTGGCGATGGTCCCGGTCTCCAGCACGGCCCGCGCGTACCCTTCGGTCTGCAGCAGCCCGGGCACGAAATGCGGCTCGTACGAACGGATGATGCGGGCCGCGCCCTCCAGGCTCACGTACAGGCTGAACCACTCCGGCAGCACGTCGTGGAACCGCTGCCACCAGCCGGGCCGGTTCGCCTCCTCGGCGAGGTCCACGAACGCGGTCACCTCGTCCTCGGCGACCCCGTACGCGGTCAGCAGGATCTGCACGTACGGGATCTTCAGCGCCACGTCGGCGGTCTCCATGCGCCGGACCGTCGCCGGGGCGACGCGCAGCACGCGCGCGGCCTCCTCCCGGCTCAGTCCCGCGGCCTCACGCAGTTCCTGCAGCCGCTTGCCCAGCACCACCTGGCCCACGGTGGGTGCGGCCCGCCGTTCGCTCACGCCACGCCTCCCCAACGTGCCCGGTCCGCGATCAGTCTGTCACGCCGGACGCGGGGTCTCACAGAGCCGCAGACGGAGGAGATCGACACGGCCGGTCCGGCGGCCGGGCATGACCTCGCGGGTAATCGACCCGGTCCGGCCGGTCCGGGATCGTCGTACGTACCGCGTTCCGGGCCGGCGCACTCCGGCCCGGGACGCGGCCCAGCCGCACCACGACCCGACGGAGGGTGATGCCCCATGTCCGCGATCCAGCTCGCCGCGCTCGCCCGGACCGGTGAGCCGCAGTCCGTGCTGCGCCGCTTCCTGGCCCTGGACGCCGTGGTGACCGGCGCCAACGCCCTCGCCTACCTGGCGTTCCCCGGTCCGCTGGGACGGTTCCTCGGCGTCGGCTCCGGCCTGCTGCTCGGCGTCGGCGCCTTCCTCGCCCTCTACACGGCCGCAGTGGCCCTGCTGGCCGGGCGCCGACGGCCGCCCGCGCCCGCGGTGCGGGCCGTCGTGGAGGGCAACCTCGCCTGGACGGTGCTCAGCCTGGTGGCCCTGGCGCTGTGGCTGTCGCCGAGCGGCGCGGGCGCCGCGTGGACGGTGCTCCAGGCCGGGGCCGTCGCCGGGTTCGCCGCCCTCCAGCACATCGCACTGAAAGCCCGTCAGGAAATCAAGCGCTGAAGGTACTTGACCGTCGCCGGGTCGGCCGGGAGCAGCGTTTCGATGGCCAGCTCGGCGACGGTCACGTCCATCGGGGTGTTGAACGTGGAGATCGAGGAGATGAACGACAGCGTCCGTCCCTCGTGCTCGATCCGCAACGGCAGCGCGAAGTAGGGCACCGGCTCCGCCGCCTCCTCGGCCGGATCCTCCGCCGGTACGGGGTACGCCGACACCTCCTCGTACAGGGCCCGCAGCGGTGCGGAGCGGTGCAGCGCGATCTGCCGCTGCATCTGCTCCAGCAGGTGGCCGCGCCAGGCCCGCAGGTTGCGGATGCGCGGGGCCAGTCCCGCGGGGTGCAGTGCGAGCCGCATCGCGTTCAGCGGCGGCTCCAGCAGGGTGGCGGAGACCCCGTCGACCAGTGCCATGACCCCCCGGTTGGCGGCGACCACGTCGTACCGCGCGTCCACCACCAGCGCCGGATACGGTTCGTAGCCGCCGATGAGCTGCTCGATGCCGGCGCGCAGCGCGCCCAGCGCCGGGTCGTCCAGCGGCGTCTCCGGGTAGCGGGGGGCGTAACCGGCCGCCAGCAGCAGGGCGTTGCGCTCCCGTACGGGGATGTCGAGGTGCTCGGCCAGCCGCAGCACCATGTCCTCGCTCGGCCGGGAGCGGCCCGTCTCGACGAAACTGATGTGCCGGGCCGAGGAGTCCGCGCGCAGAGCCAGCTCCAGCTGGCTCACCCGGCGCTGCTCCCGCCAGGCCCGCAGCAGCGGCCCCACGCCCTGCCCGGCGGTGGACGCGTGAGTGGTCATGCCGCCGACCGTAGCCGAGAACCGGCCGGACCGGACAGGCACACCGTCCGACCAGGGACGCGGGCGTCCCGCTGTGGCAGGCTGAGAGACGACCGGTACGCCGCAGCCAGGGGAAGGAGCCCAGCCCATGCCCGTCGAACCGCTGTCGCAGAAGGAGATCGAGGACCGGCTGGCCGAGCTGCCGGGCTGGTCGCTCGACGGCGACCGCATCCGCCGCTCCTACCGTCTGGCCTCGCACACCGCCGCGACGGCCATGGTCGTGCACATCGCCCAGGTGCAGGAGGAACTCGACCACCACTCCGACCTGACGCTGGGCTACGACACCGTGTCCCTGTCCGTGCACACGCACTGCGCCGGCGGCGCCGTCACCGAGAAGGACGTCGAGCTCGCCCGCAAGGTGGAGGACCTGGCGCCCGCGCACGGAGCACACTGACCGCGTGCTGGACTACGACAAGGAAGCCGAACGCTACGACGCCTCCCGCGGTGGCGAACCCCGGGCGGCCGCCGCCGCGCAGGCCGTGCTGGGCCTCCTGCCGCCGGACGTGCGGGGCCTGCTGGACGTCGCCTGCGGCACCGGCATCGTGACCCGCCGGCTCGCGGCCGGCCGCGCGGACCTGCGCGTGACCGGCGTCGACCTCGCCTCCGCCATGGCGCGGCGGGCCGCCGCCCGGCTCCCGGGCTCGGTCGTCCGCGCCGACAGCCGCCGTCTGCCGTTCAGGGACGGGGAGTTCGACGCCGTGTGCAGCATCTGGCTGTTGCACCTGGTCGACGGGCCCGCCGATCTGCGTGCCGTCGTCGGCGAGTGCGCCCGGGTGCTGCGGCCCGGCGGGGTCTACATCACGACCGTGGACAAGGCCGCCTCCCACAACGTGGGCAGTGACATCGATGTCGTCCTGGCGGACCGTCCCCCCGGCCCGGTCCGGGACGCGGCCGCGGACGTCGCGTCCTGCGCCGCCGCCCACGGTCTCGTGCCGGCGGGGCGGGCCCGCTTCACCGGCCACGGGCAGGGCCGCAGCCCCCGGCGCACCGTCGCCGACCTGCGCCGGGGCTGGTTCGTCACCCTGCCGCCCGGCGGCCCCCTCGCCGAGGACTTCGCGGCGCGGCTGGCCCGGCTGCCTGACCAGGACCGGCCGCGCCCCGACCCGGTGTTCACCCTGTGCGCGTTCCGGAAGGCCGGGTGAAGTCCGTGACCCGGCCGGTCAGTCAGGTCTCCCCGCCGTCGGCACGGAAGCCCCGCTCCCGGCGGGCCGCGCTCGCGCAGACGTCCGACCGGACCTCACGCACGCGGACGTCCTCGCCGCCGTACCGGTCGCATCGTGGAACACGCCGCGTCCGCCCTCGAAGCGGCCGAGGACGGACGGGCGAGGGCCGGGCGGCTCCCGGGTGGGGGAGCCGCCCGGCCGGGGTGGCCCCGCGTCAGGTGCGGGGCCGCGTACGCGGGGCCTCGGACGCGCCCGTCTCACCTGGGCGGCGTCTGGCGGGGGCTATTCGAGAAGCTCCGCGTACGCGCCCATGGCCAGGGCGATGTCCGCCTGGGCCCAGAACCGGTGGTAGGTGAACGACGGCACCGCGCCGCCCGCGAGGTAAGTCTCGATCTTCGACCACGCGGGGTCGTCCTCGTAGAAGGAGCGGATCGAGTCGAACGTGGACGACGAGTTGATCGGGTCACCGTTGGGCATCGTGCCCGTCCAGCCGCTCGGGATGTGCACCGGGTCGTCGAACCGGTTGTAGTCGGCCCGGCTCTCCGGGACGGCGATCCCCAGCGCGTCCTGGTGGTTGTCCCACATCCCGTCCAGCAGCTTCTTCGCGGCCGCCGCGGCCTCGGTGTCACCCGAGCGGTCGGCGTAGTACGTCAGCGTCTTGGCGTACGCGGCCGCCACCCCGACGTCGTTGGTGTAGTCCACCACGCTGACGTGCAGCCCGCCGTTGGAGCCGGGATTCGACGCGTTCCAGGTGTCGGGCTGGCCCGACCACTGCAGCGTCGACGGGATGCGGAAGGTGCCGTCCGGGTTGAACGTGGTCTTGGACAGCGCCCAGTCGACCCACTTGTCGAGGACCCTCTTGGCCCGTGCGTTCCCCGTCTGCTGGTACAGCTCGGCGACCCGCTCCATGGACCACGCCTGGAAACCGAACCACTGGTTGGACGGCGGGTCGTGGTACACCGGCTTCTCGTCGTAGTACATGCCGTAGAACGTCGACTTCCCGGCGGGCGGGGTCGCGTACCGGCCCGCCCAGCTGTTGGTCGCGCCGCCCGCGATGGCGCCCTCGTTCGACTGCAGCCACTGGTAGAACTCCAGCTGCCGGTCCAGGGACTTGGCCCAGTCCGCCGCGCCCGTCGCCGACTTCGGCCTCAGCGGCGCGTAGTTGGCGAGCGCGTGCGCCGCCAGCGGGTTCTGGTAGCCGCCGTGGGCGTGGCTGGAGCCGATGCGCCAGGCCCAGCCGGCGCTGGTGTCGGTGGCGCCGCCCCAGGCGTAGTACCAGGACATCAGGTACATCGAGGCGTCCTTGCCGGTGCCCGCCGGGCAGGTCGACGGTCCGACGCAGTTGCCGATCTTCTTGAAGTACTTGTCGAACATGGAGTAGCGCAGGTAGTCGCCCATCTTGGCCGCCTTGGCGACCGTCGCGGAAACCTGCCCGCCCTTGCCCTGCTCCTTCGCCCACAGGTCCGCCCAGTAGGCGGCCTGCACGGCCCGGGCGTCGGCGTCCGGCGCGTTGGTGAACTTCCACTGCTTGGCGTAGGAGGCGTCACCGGTGAACAGGTCCAGATAGCCGTTCTTGCCGCCGTACTTGAAGGCGTCGCAGGTCGGCTGCGGCACCGTCTCCCACACCGACTCCTGCGCGCCGCGCTGGAAGGTGTTGATGTACGACGGGCCGGTGTCCGACGGGCCGGCCTCGCACTTGCCGGGCGCGTTGCCGAAGCCGTAGACGTTGTCGACGTCCTGCAGCCAGTGCATGCCGTAGACGTCGTCCGTGCCGTACGCGCTCTTCAGCTCGGCCGCGATCGGGTCCGGGCCCACCGAGACGCCGGAGTCGAGCTTGGCCGGGTACTCGTTCGGCGTGTCCAGCTCCGGCGCGTAGGTCGCCGGCTTGGAGGGGTTGTAGAAGGAGTTGGTCGGCTGGTCGGCGCGGGTGGGGATCATGTACTTCTCCATGAGGTCCCACGCGCCGTTGAACTTCGACCAGTCGCCGGTCACCTTGCCGTACATGGCCTGGAGCCACAGCAGGTAGCTGTACGCCTCCGAGGTGGTCTCATGGCCGTGGTCCGGCGCCTCCACGATCAGCGTCTCGACCGAGTGGTACGGGATGCCCTCGGGGGAGAAGTAGCCGTTCGCGGGGTTGGTGATCTTGCCGTAGAGGTCCAGGAAGCGGGCCTCGTACGTCTTCGTCGCGGCCAGTTGCGTCACCGTGACGGAGGCCTTGGCGTGGCCCGCGGCCGTCGACTCGAACACGGCCGACCCGGATCCCGAGTCGGCGGCGCTGACCGTCACCTTCTGCGCGGTGTTCCAGTTCTGCGGCGTGAAGGTGAGCGAGGCACCGCCCGTGACGGACAGGTTCGCGTTGCCGCTCGCCCGGGCCGAGGTCACCGTGACGCTGGAGGCCGGCTGCTTGGACAGCTTCACCTCGTACGTGCCCGACTTGCCGGACTGCACGCCCAGTTGGAGCGGTGAGGCGACGACGGCCGGACCGGAGGCGACGGTGATGCCGACCGGGGTGGAACTGGCCGAGGCGCCCATGCTGTCGTACGCCTTCGCCACCAGGGAATGGCTGCCCACGGTCAAGCTGGAGACCGAGAGTGCGTAGGGCGCGCTGGTGTCCGTGCCCAGCAGCGTGGTGTCGTCGTAGAACTCGACCTTGTCGATCGTGGCGTCGTCGGCGGCGGCGGCCGTGGCGGCCAGGGGGACCGCCTCGCCTTGGCTGTATACCGCGCCGGCGGCCGGGCTGGTCAGCACGGTGATCGGCGGCTGGTGGGCGCCGGTGCAGGGGGTGCCGTTGACCGAGAAGGTGGACGGGGCGGTGTTGGTGCCGCTGTAGGAGAACTGGGCGCCGGTGGAGACGGCCGCTCCGGCGGCGACCCGGGCGTTGTGCGGGGCGTTGCGCACGGTGATGTTCTGCCCGGACTGCGACCAGGTGCCGTTCCACCCGTTGCCCAGCCTCTGGTTGCCGGAGTACGCGTACGTCAGCGTCCAGCCGTCGATGGCGTCCGTGCCGTGGTTGGTGAGCGTCAGGTCCACGGTGAAGCCGGAGCCCCAGTCGTTCGCCTTGTAGTCGACGCTGCACCGAAGTGGCGCCGCCTGTGCGGGAGTCGATCCTGAGGAGAGCATCGTCAGCGGGAGGGCGAGAGCCGCGAGCGCGGCGGTCCACAGACGCCGCACCGCTCTCCGTCTCCGGGGTGGGGGATGCATGATGCCGGTTCCTCCTTGCGGCTCGGGGAGTCATGTCCTGAACCAGTGGGAGCGCTCCCATAGTGCGGACCCGTCAGGTACCGGTCAAGGTTGGCGAAGAGTCGAAAACATTCGACGAGCCGGACCAGGCAAGACGCGCGACGACGGGGAGCGGCGGCGGAGCCGGTTCGACGAAAGTCGGCAACTCCCCTGTCTTTCGTCGGTACTTGCCGCTACCTTCCATCACACCAGTGGGAGCGATTCCATCAGTCGGCACCCGTGTCACGGCGTGCCCGAGCTGCAAGGAGTCGCTCATGCGACACCCCCCGCGTTCAGTACTTCACACCACGGCCGGCGGCACCGCCCGGGCGTGGTGGCCGTCCGCCGCCCCGGAGCAGGGCCCTTAGGACGCCGAGCCGGTCCCGCACGCCCGTGCGCACCCCGCCACGGGTACACCCGCGCCCCCCGCACGATCCGGCATGTACTGCCCGGCGTCCGGACGCGGTCAGGGACACCGCACGCACTCATGGAACCGCGCGCACTCAGGGAAACCGCACGCACCCCACGGAAGAGGAACCCCCACTCATGAGCCGCACCAGAACCGCGTTACTCGCCGCCACGGCCCTGGTCGCCGGAGCGACCGGCACCGCCGTCGCCGTCGACCCGGGCGGCGCCGGCGCCGCCGCCGTCCCCTGCACGGTCGACTACACGATCCAGAACCAGTGGAGCACCGGCTTCACCGCCGCCGTCACCGTCACCAACAACAGCGCGGCCAAGTCGTCCTGGTCGCTGAAGTGGTCCTACGCCGGCGACCAGAAGGTCACCAGCGGCTGGAACGCCCGGATCAGCCAGAGCGGTGCCGCCGTCACCGCGGCCAACGAGAGCTACAACGGCCGACTGGCCACCGGCGGTTCGGTCAGCTTCGGCTTCCAGGGCAGTCACAGCGGCAGCAACGCGGTCCCCGCCACCTTCACCCTGGACGGCGTCACCTGCAACGTCGACGACGGGGGCTCCGGCGGCCCCACCGACCCGCCGGACCCGGGCGGCCCCTCGGGCCGGGTGAACAACCCGTACGAGGGCGCCAAGGCGTACGTCAACCCGGAATGGTCCGCCAAGGCCGCCGCCGAACCGGGTGGCAACCGCGTCGCCGACCAGCCCACCGGCGTCTGGCTGGACCGGATCGCCGCGATCAACGGCGCCGGCGGCAAGATGGGGCTGCGCGCCCACCTCGACGAGGCGCTGCGCCAGAAGGGCTCCGGCGAACTCGTCGTCCAGCTCGTCATCTACAACCTGCCCGGCCGGGACTGCTCCGCCCTCGCCTCCAACGGCGAGCTCAAGGCCGACGAGATCGGCCGCTACAAGACCGAGTACATCGACCCGATCAAGGCGATCCTCGCGGACCCCAAGTACGCCTCGCTGCGGATCGTCACCACGGTCGAGATCGACTCGCTGCCGAACCTCGTCACCAACACCGGCAGCCGCCCCACGGCCGTCCCGCAGTGCGACGTGATGAAGGCCAACGGCAACTACGTCAAGGGCGTCGGCTACGCGCTCAACAAGCTCGGCGACGTGCCGAACGTCTACAACTACGTCGACGCCGGCCACCACGGCTGGATCGGCTGGGACGACAACTTCGGCCCCTCCGCGGCCCTGTTCAAGGAGGCGGCGTCCGCCGAGGGCGCCACGGTGAACGACGTCCACGGCTTCATCACCAACACCGCCAACTACAGCGCCCTGAAGGAGGAGAACTTCTCCATCGGCGACACCGTGGCCGGCAAGTCCGTCCGCGAGTCGAAATGGGTCGACTGGAACCGCTACACCGACGAGCTGTCGTTCGCCCAGGCCTTCCGCAACCAGCTCGTCTCGGTGGGCTTCCCCTCCGGCATCGGCATGCTGATCGACACCTCCCGCAACGGCTGGGGCGGCAGCGCGCGGCCCGCCGGTCCCGGTCCGCAGTCCTCGGTCGACGCCTACGTGGACGGCGGCCGCTACGACCGCCGGATACACCTGGGCAACTGGTGCAACCAGGCCGGAGCCGGTCTCGGCGAGCGCCCGCGGGCCAACCCGGCCGCCGGGATCGACGCGTACGTGTGGATGAAGCCGCCGGGTGAGTCCGACGGGTCGAGCAAGGCCATCGACAACGACGAGGGCAAGGGCTTCGACCGCATGTGCGACCCGACCTACACGGGCAATCCGCGCAACAACAACAACATGTCCGGCGCCCTGCCGGACGCGCCCGTCTCCGGGCACTGGTTCTCCGCCCAGTTCCGGCAACTGATGCAGAACGCGTACCCGCCGCTGTCCTGACCTCCGGACGCCCGTCCGCACGGGTCCGCCGGGGCTTTCCGCCCCGGCGGACCGGTGCGGGTTCTTTGCGGGGACGGCAACATCGGTGGCTTTCTCGCGGTGCGTCGGCGCACGCTGGCCGCATCCGAGCGAGAGGCTGAGCACCATGGCGCACCGGCACGACCACCAGCACGAGGACGAGCACCCGCCCGGGCAGGGCCGTCACCACGGCCACACGGACGTGGACTGGGCCGAGATGGGCCCGTTGCTGGAGTCCTCGGCCGAACTGTTCGCGTCGCTCTACGAGCGGGCGCTGGGCTGGCTGGCGAAGGAGGTGACCGAACCGGGGCTGATCGTGGACGCGGGCAGCGGGCCGGGTGTCGTGGCGTGCCTGTTCGCGGAGACGTTCCCGGGCGCGCGGATCGTCGCCGTGGACGGCTCCGCGCCGCTGCTGGAGCGGGCCATGGCGCGGGCCGAGCGGCTCGGGGTCGCCGATCGCTTCAGCACGATCACCGGCGAACTGCCCGATGTGCTGGACGAGTTGGAGTACCCGGCGGATCTGCTCTGGGCGAGCCGCAGCCTGCACCACCTCGGCGATCAGCGGGCCGCGCTCGCCGCGTTCGCAGCCCGGCTGGCGCCCGGCGGCACGCTGGCCCTCATGGAGGGCGGGCTGCCCCCGCGGTTCCTGCCGCGCGACATCGGCATCGGCCGGCCCGGACTGCAGGCGCGGATCGACGCGGTGCGGGCCGAGTGGTTCACCCGCATGCGCACCGGCCTGCCCGGGCACGTGGCCGTGACGGAGGACTGGCCGGCCCTGCTGTCCGCCGCCGGCCTGAAGCACACCCGGACCCACAGCTTCCTGCTGGACCTGCCGGCCCCCGTGCCGGACCGGGCCCGGGCCTACGTCGTGGCTTCCCTTACGCACCTGCGCGACCAGCTCGCCGAGGGGCTCGACGCGGAGGACCTCGCGACCGTCGACCGTCTCCTCGACCCCGAGGACCGGGCGAGCCTGCACCGCCGTCCGGACGTGTTCGTCCTGGAGGCCCACACGGTTCACACGGCGGTCCGGCCGGGATAGCACCTCGTCCGGAACCGGGTCGGGCCTTGACTTCGAGAGCACTTCATCTGATGGACTCCCCGGCACCTGACCATCCGGTCCACACATCACAGGGGGAATCCATGTCCGCATCCCAGGTCGCGCTCATCACCGGTGGCGGCAGCGGTATCGGTGCCGCGGTGGCACGGCAGCTGCTCGACGCCGGGCACCGGGTCGCCGTCACCGGCCGGGGCGAGGAACGCCTGCGCGACTTCGCCGAGGAGCTGGGGCGGCCCGAGGGGCTGCTGACGCTCACCGGTGACACCGCCGTGTACGAGGACGTCCGGTCGGCCGTCGACACCACCCTGAAGGCGTTCGGCAGGCTGGACACGGTCGTCGCCAACGCCGGGTTCGCCACCCACGACACGGTCGCCGAGGGCGACCCGGCCGGCTGGAGCGACATGGTGCTGACCAACGTCCTCGGCCCGGCCCTGCTGATCCGGGCGTCGGTCGACGCGCTGAAGCAGACGCGCGGCCGGATCGTGCTCATCGGCAGCGTGGCCGGGTTCGTGCACAGCCCCGGCAACATCTACGGGGCGACCAAGTGGGCGGTGACGGGACTGGCGGAGAACACCCGGCGCCAGGTCACCGAGTGGGGCGTGGGCGTCACCCTCGTCGCACCCGGCCGGACGGAGACCCCCTTCTGGGACTCCTACGGCAGCCTCCCGCCCGGCCACCTCCTCACCGCCGGCCAGATCGCCGACTCGGTGGTCTGGGCGATCCGGCAGCCGGCCGGCGTCGACGTGAACACGGTCGTCGTACGGCCGCTGGGCCAGCCCGTCTGAGTCGGCCGGGCCGGCACCGCTCCGGGTGCGCGACGCGCGGCGCCCCGGTCCGCGAGCCCGAGGGCTTCGGGCCGGGGCGCCGCGCGTCGCGCCGGGGTACCGCTCAGGCGTCGTTGAACTCCGCCGGGTGCGGGCCCAGACGGCGGTCCTCGTTCAGGGCGCTGATGGCCGCCAGGTCCTCGTCGTCGAGGCTGAAGTCGAAGACGTCGATGTTCTCCTCGATCCGCGCGGGCGTCACGGACTTCGGGATCACCACGTTGCCCAGCTGGAGGTGCCAGCGCAGCACGACCTGGGCGGGAGTGCGCTCGTGCTTGCGGGCGATGGCCACGATCGCCGGGACCTCCAGCAGGCCCTTGCCCTGGCCCAGCGGCGACCAGGCCTCCGTGGCGATGCCCTGCTCCGCGTGGTAGTCGCGGGCGGCCTGCTGCTGCAGGTGCGGGTGCAACTCGATCTGGTTCACCGCGGGGACGACCGACGTCTCGCCGATCAGCTTCTCGAGGTGCTCCGGCAGGAAGTTCGAGACACCGATGGCCTTGATCCGGCCGTCGGCGTGCAGCTTCTCGAACGCCTTGTAGGTGTCGACGTACAGACCCCGCTCCGGCGTCGGCCAGTGGATCAGGTACAGGTCGACGTAGTCCAGGCCGAGCTTGTCCAGCGAGGCGTCGAAGGCGCGCAGGGTGGAGTCGTACCCCTGGTCGGCGTTCCAGAGCTTGGTCGTGACGAAGAGTTCCTCACGGGGGACGCCGGAGGCGGCGATGGCCTTTCCGGTGCCCTTCTCGTTGCCGTAGATCGCCGCTGTGTCGATGCTGCGGTACCCGGCCTCCAGCGCCGTCGCGACGGCCGTCTCGGCCTCGCCGTCCGGCACCTGCCAGACGCCGAAGCCCAGCTGGGGCATCTCGACGCCGTTGTTCAGGATGATCGGGGGGACCTTGCTCACGAGCTCTCGATCCTTCGGTTTGCGGTCAGGTGTGCTCCCATCGTCAACGATCACGAGCCGTGATGCATTCCTGACGGGAGAATTCCGAAGCGAAGAATGCCCCGTACGGCGCGAGTCACGCCCGGTACAGCGCCTCGACCTCGTTCTCGTAGGCCTTCTCGATCGCCCTGCGCTTGAGCTTCAGCGAGGGCGTGAGCAGCCCGTGCTCCTCCGTGAACGGCTGGGCAAGGATCCGGAAGGTGCGGATGGACTCCGCCTGCGACACCCGCGTGTTCGCGGCGACCACCGCGCGCCGCACCTCCGTCTCGAGGTCCTCGTCGCGCACCAGCTCCGCCGGGGACATCCGCGGTTTGTGGCGCATCGCCAGCCAGTGGTCCACGGCCTCCTGGTCGAGGGTCACCAGGGCGGCGATGTAGGGGCGGTCGTTGCCGACGACGATGCACTGGCTGACCAGCGGGTGGTCCCGGACGCGCTCCTCCAGCACCCCGGGCGAGACGCTCTTGCCGCCGGAGGTGACCAGGATCTCCTTCTTGCGGCCGGTGATGGTGAGGTAGCCGTCCTCGTCGAGCATGCCGAGGTCGCCCGTGGCCAGCCAGCCGTCGTGCAGGGTCTCGTCGGTGGCCTTGGGGTTGTTCAGGTAGCCCTGGAAGACGTTGTCGCCGCGCAGCCAGATCTCGCCGTCGTCCGCGATGTGGACGGTCGTGCCCGGGATGGGCCGGCCGACCGTGCCGAAGCGGGTGCGCCCGGGCGGGTTGGCCGTCGCCGCGGCCGTGGACTCGGTGAGCCCGTAGCCCTCGTAGATGTGCACGCCGGCGCCGGCGAAGAACAGGCCCAGGCGCCGGTCCATCGCCGAGCCGCCGGACATGGCGTGCTTGATGCGGCCGCCCATCGCCGCGCGGATCCTGGCGTAGACGAGCTTGTCGAACAGCTGGTGCTGCATGCGCAGCCCGGCGGAGGGGCCCGGGCCGGTGCCCCACGCCTTGGCCTCCAGGGCGTCCGCGTACTTGACGGCGATGTCCACGGCCTTCTCGAAGGGGCCGGAGCGGCCCTCCTTCTCGGCCTTGCGGCGGGCCGCGTTGAACACCTTCTCGAAGATGTACGGCACGGCCAGGAAGAACGTCGGCCTGAAGGCCGCCAGGTCCGGCAGCAGGGCCGCCGCGTTGAGCTGCGGCTGGTGGCCGAACTTCACCTTCCCGCGGATCCCGGCGACCTGGACCATCCGCCCGAAGACGTGCGCGAGCGGCAGGAACAGCAGGGTCGAGGCCTCGTCGCCCCGCTTGGAGTGGAAGACCGGCTCCCAGCGCTCGACGACGGTGTCCGCCTCGAACATGAAGTTGCCGTGCGTGAGGAGGCAGCCCTTGGGCCGGCCGGTGGTGCCCGAGGTGTAGATGACGGTCGCGATCGAGTCGGGCGTGACGGCCTGGCGGTGGCGGTGCACCACCTCGTCGTCGAGGTGGGCCCCGGCGTCGTACAGCTCGTGCACCGCGCCCGAGTCCAGCTGCCACAGCCGGCGCAGCTGCGGCAGCCGGTCGATGACGGTGGCGATCGTCATGGCGTGGTCCTCGTGCTCCACGATCGCGGCGGTGACCTCCGCGTCGTACAGCATCCAGAAGCACTGCTCGGCCGAGGACGTCGGGTAGACGGGCACCACCTGGGCGCCGACGGTCCACAGGGCGTAGTCGAAGAGGGTCCACTCGTAGCGCGTGCGGGACATGATCGCGACACGGTCGCCGAACCGGACGCCGCTCGCCAGCAGGCCCTTGGCCAGGGCGAGCACCTCGTCGCGGAACTCGGCGCTCGTCACGTCCCGCCACTGCCCGGAGCCGTCCTTGCGGCCCAGCGCCACGTGCTGCGGGTCCTCCTCGGCATACCGGAAGACCACGTCGGCCAGACCGCCCACGGGAGGTGCCGACGCCGACGGAGGGTTGGTGAACTCGCGCAAACCCCGCTCCCCGCTCCTTGGCGCTTCGATTGGGTGACGCCCCGCACAGCGCCGTGAAAGCTACCCCACGCGACCGGGGCGCGGGAGGGGGCGCGAAGGTGAGCGGTGCTCTTGTCCGCGCTGGTCAGCGGGGGAAAATGCGCTCACATGGGGAAGGGTCGGACACATTCCTGACGGTCGAGTAAGTTTCGGTCCCGTAATCTCCACCGAATCTGTACGACCCGGCGGCCGGTGTGAGCGGCCGCAGCGAAGGGCTCTCCTCTGTCAGCGCACCGGGGGCGCATTCCGTCACTCCTCACGCCCGGTCCGCCCCGCGCCCGGGTCACAGTCCCTTGCGCTCGCTGCGCCGCAGCCGGTCACCACCCGACAGGAGCGCCGCCGCCAAGGCGTTCGCCGCCCCCTGCGCGGACGGCCGGCGCCGGCCGTGCACGACGACGAAGTCGACCTGCCCCAGCTCCGGCAGTCCGGCCCGCTCCGGAACCCGGACCAGACCCGGCGGGATCAGCCCCCGCGAGTGGGCCATCACGCCCAGCCCCGCCCGGGCCGCCGCCAGGAGACCGTTGAGGCTGCCGCTGGTGCACACCACCCGCCACTGACGGCCCTGCCGCTCCAGCGCCTCCAGGGCCAGCGCGCGGGTGATGCCGGGCGGTGGGTAGACGATCAGCGGCACCGGGCGGCCGGGGTCGAGCCGCAGGCGCTCCGCGCCGATCCACACCAGCCGGTCCTGCCGGACCAGCTCGCCCCGCGGGTCCTCGGGCCGCCGCTTGGCCAGGACGAGATCCAGCTTCCCGGCGGCCAGCTGCTCGTGCAGCGTGCCCGACAGCTCGACCGTCAGCTCCAGGTCGACCTCCGGGTGCTCGTGCCGGAAGGCCTCCAGGATCTCCGGCAGCCGGGTCAGCACGAAGTCCTCCGAGGCGCCGAAGCGCAGCCGTCCCCGCAGCCGGGTGCCGGTGAAGAAGGCCGTCGCCTGCTCGTGCACCTCCAGGATGCGGCGGGCGAAGCCGAGCATCGCCTCGCCGTCCTCGGTCAACTCCACCGAGTGGGTGTCCCGGCTGAACAGCGTCCGCCCGGTGGCGTCCTCCAGCCGCCGCACGTGCTGGCTGACCGTCGACTGGCGCAGCCCGAGCCGCCGCGCGGCGCGGGTGAAGCTCAGCGTCTGCGCGACCGAGAGGAACGTGCGCAGATGGACGGGGTCGTACACACCCCCAGGTTATCGCCGATCGCGATAACAGTGAGAGCGGCGTACGGGATTCCCGATCGCTGCGGCGGGGAGCAGGATGGAAGGGGGCCGCCCCGGCCCCGCACCGAGCCAAGCACCGCAGCGGCACAAGCAAGTGGAGCACCGTGAAACGCCTGCACCGGCCCCGTTGGCTGCCGATCGACCCGTACATCCTGCTGCTCCTCGGGACGGTGGGCCTCGCCGCCCTGCTCCCGGCGCGCGGGTCGGCCGCCGACGTGGCCTCCTGGGCCTCCACGGGGGCCGTCGCCCTGCTGTTCTTCCTGTACGGCGCGCGGCTGTCCACCCGCGAGGCGCTCGACGGGCTGCGCCACTGGCGACTCCACGTCACGGTGCTGGCCTGCACCTTCGCCGTCTTCCCGCTGCTCGGCCTCGCGGCCCGGGGTCTGGTGCCGGTGATCCTGACGCACCCCCTCTACCAGGGGCTGCTCTTCCTCACCCTCGTCCCGTCGACCGTCCAGTCGTCGATCGCGTTCACCTCCATCGCCCGCGGCAACGTGCCGGCGGCGATCTGCGCGGGCTCCTTCTCCTCCCTCGTCGGCATCGTCGCCACGCCGCTGCTCGCCGCGTCGCTGCTCGGCAGCAGTACCGGGTTCTCCGCCGACTCGCTGCTGAAGATCGTGCTGCAGCTGCTCGTGCCGTTCGTCGCCGGGCAGGTGCTGCGGCGCTGGATCGGCGGGTTCGTCACCCGCCACAAGAAGGTCCTGTCCCTGGTCGACCGCGGCTCGATCCTGCTCGTCGTCTACACCGCGTTCAGCCAGGGCATGGTGCAGGGCATCTGGCACCAGGTCAGCCCCGCGCGCCTGGGCGGGCTGTTCGCCGTCGAGGCGGTCGTCCTCGCCGTGATGCTCGCGCTGACCTGGTACGGCGGCAAGGCCCTGCGCTTCGGCCGCGCCGACCGGATCGCCCTGCAGTTCGCGGGCTCCAAGAAGTCCCTGGCGGCCGGACTGCCCATGGCGAGCGTCCTGTTCGGCGCGCAGGCGGCCCTCGCGGTGCTGCCGCTGATGCTGTTCCACCAGATGCAGCTGATCGTGTGCGCGGTGATCGCCAAACGGCGCGCACGTGACCCGGAGGCGCAGCTCAGCGCGGCGGAGCCAGCCGAAGCGTCACGAACCGCGGTCGGTACAGGGACACGTTCCGGCTGAGCCGGTCCGCCGCGCCCGTGATCTCCAGCCAGTTGACGTCGTAGCTCATGACCAGGCGCCCCCCGCCGCTCAGCACCGGGTGGGCCTGCGGGTTGTAGGCGGCGACCTCGCCCTGCGGGAGCGGCGGGCTGAACTCCTTCGCCGGGCCGTGCCACGGCCCCTCCGGGCGGCAGGCCCAGTACGAGGCCACCGTGGTCAGGCCCTTCGCCCCGGTGGCCATCGTGAACAGCACGTACGTCCCGTCGTCCCGGACGACCGAGAACGCGCTGCCCACGCCCTTGCGCCGCCCGTCCCCGAGGACCGGCCGGGGCCGCGCCCCCGGCACCCAGTCCGCGCCGCTCCAGTACTCCCAGGCCGCCGGGTCCGCCAGGGCGCCCCGCGGCACCCGGGCCAGGTAGGCGTGCGAGGCCGGGCGGGAGGCGGGCCGGCCGTCGTCGCCGCCGTAGACGTACGTCCAGCCGTCCCGCGCCACCAGGGTCGTGCCGAACAGCACCCGCCGGGACGCGTCCGGCACGCGGCTCTGGTCGAGGACCTCGACGATCGACTCCAGTTCCAGCCGCGGCAGCGACAGGGTGGCGACCTCGGTGGCGGCCGGAACACCGTAGATCCAGGGGGCCTGGCCGGTCGTGCGCACCCACAGCAGCACCCGGACCACCTGCTCGGCGGAGCCGGGGGAGCGGGGCTCCACGCGGGCGGCCACCGGCCAGCGCCACCGGCCGGGCGCCGGGTCGGCGAAGAGCGGGGCGGGCAGGGTCGATTCGAGGCGGCCGCCGCGCATCAGCACCGCCGAGTTGCGCACCATCGGCGCGGTCGCGTCCCGCCAGGCGACCGACTCGCCGACCGGGTTGGGCGGGCCGTGCACCCGGCCCAGATAGGTGTCCGAGAACAGCCACAGCACCCGGCCGTCGGGCAGCCGCACCGAGTGGGTGCCGTCGCCGCCGGTCCAGTCGTCGGTGCGCGCGGGATCGTCGCCGTACCGGGCGAACTCGCCGGTGAGGCCGTCGTCCGCCCGCCAGGAGGCGATGGTCCGCGCCCGGCAGGCCGCATCGCCCGGGCCGTCGTCCTCCGGCAGGGCGATGAGCAGCGCGGCGCCGAGCACCAGGACCAGCAGGATGCCGATCCCGGTGCCCGTGCGCTGCCGTGCTCGTGCTGCGTCAGTGTCGTCCGGCACGTGATGTGACGTTAGTTGCCACCACTCACCCGGTCCATGGGCAGGTGCAGCACGGTGCCCCGGGACGCCGCCCGCCCGGCGCCGGACGCCAACTCCCCTTCGGACAGGGCCCGGTTCCACACGCGGACGTCGTCGACCACCCCGGTGAGGAACGCGCGGCCGTCCATGCGCTGCCCGATGTGGACGCCGAACGGGGAGTTGCGGCTGACCGAGCCCGGCACGTCGGCGGTGCTGACGGCCTCGCCGTCGAGGAAGAGGGTCAGCCTCCCGCCGCCGCGGCGCAGCGCCAGGTGGTGCCAGCGGCCGTCGTTGCGGGCGCCGGCGGCCGACACCGAGGCCGACCGGACGGCGGTGGCGCCCGAGCGGGTGGTGATCAGCGCCCGGATCCGGTCGCCCGCCGGTTCGCCGCGCAGCCAGACCTGGGGCTGGGCGCCGCCGGTGCCGCCCATCCAGAGGAAGGGCTGCTCACCGGCGCGCGCCGAGTAGCGGAAGTGCAGCGAGGCGGTGAAGTCGCCGTCCCCGAGGGCCAGTCGCGCGCGGTGGGGCAGCCGGACGGCGTCGTCGCCCCCGTCGAAGGCCAGGGCGCCGCCGCGCACACCGTCCGTCCGCCGGGCACCGCCCAGGACGGCCGCCGGTGCGGCGCCCGGCGCCGTGTCGGGGGTGGTGGGGTCGGCGCCCCGGCGGGGTGCCAGCCAGTTCTCGGTGAAGCGCGCGAACCGGATCTCGTCCCGGGCGTCCGCCGCGCCGCCCTCGTACAGCAGCCCCACCGTCCGGTCGTCGACCGCCGCCATGTCGGAGTAGCCGGACCAGTCCGTGGTGACGACCGTGCCGCGGTCCACGCTCTCCCAGCTGCGTCCGCCGTCGTAGGAGGAGCGGACCATCATCGTGCGGCGGCGGTCGGGGTCGGCCGGTGCCGACAGCAGCAGCCGGCCGCCCAGGCGCAGGGTCGCGCCCTGGACCTGCGGGGTGTAGAGATCCGGGAGGGCGCGGAAGGGGGTGGCGAAGGTGTCGCCGCCGTCGAGACTGAAGGTTTGGGAGCGGTGGCCGGGGTCGGTGCCGTCCTGCTCGCGGCCGCTCACCAGGACGGCTCCGTCGGCGCGTTCGGTGAGCGTCATCTCCGACGGCTTCTGCCGGAACGCGCCGTCCGGCGCGGCCGGCCAGGTGTCCGTGGCCCCGATCCTCCAGTGGTCGCCGCCGTCGTCGCTGACGATCAGGGCGGCGTGGTTGGCGGAGACGCGGGTGCCGTTCCACGTCTCGGCGTTGACGCCGAGCACGAGTCGCCCGGCGTGCGCGCCGCGGGTGAGCTGGATACCGTGCACGGGCCCGGTGGCGTACCAGGCGTTCCAGTGGGCGGGCAGGATCTCCCGGCTCAGGTCCCGAGGCTTCGACCAGGTCCGCCCGTCGTCGTCGCTGTACTGCAGGTGCGGGGTGCGGGCGCAGGGCGCCGAGCAGTTGCCGGCGTCACCGCGGCCGCTGTTGTACGTCTCGGCCAGGAGGACCCGGCCGGTGCGGCGGTCCACGAGGGGGGTCGGGTTGCCGTGCGTGTCGCCCGCGCCCTCGGTGACGACCCGGAGCGGGCCCCAGGTGCGGCCGCCGTCGGTGGAACGCTTCACGACGATGTCGATGTCCGCCGCGTCACCGCAGTTGAGGACCCGGCCCTCGGCGAAGGCCAGCAGCGTGCCGCGGGTGGTGCGCACGATCGCCGGGATGCGGAAGCAGGCGTAGCCCGGATCCCGGCCGGCCTTGAAGAGGATCCGCTGCGTGAACTCCGGCGCGGCGGCGGGCCGGCCGTGGGCCGGACCCGAGGGGAGGAGCAGCGCCCCGGCCGCGACGGCGGCGGTGAGAGCGCACCCGAGGGGTGAACGAAGACGTGACGGCATGCTGCGACCTGTCCTTGAGGCGCCCGCCGGCCGGACCACCGGGCGAAGGGCGTCGCCCGGTCGTCCGGACGTTCCCTGCCCGGCCGGCGGACCGCGGGCGGTGGGTGGCTTCGCTGATCCCCCCGGAACACGCGTCAGGGAATGAGGACGACCTTTCCGAGGTTGGACCGCCCCTCGATCTCCCCGTGCGCCTTGGCCGCGTCCTCCAGGGCGAACCGCCCGTGCACGACCGGCCGGACCTCCCCGGCCGCGAACAGCCGCCACAGCTCCCCGCGCCGGCGCTCGTACAGCTCGGGCCTGCTGCGGGCGACCCGGGCCATCTGGAACCCGATGACCGACTTCGCGCCCACGAGCAGGTCGTACGCCTGGATGGCGCCGCCCCCCGAGCTGTAGGCCACCAGCCGGCCCTCGGGGACGAGCGCGTGCAGGGCCCGGGTGAGCAGTTCCCCGCCGACGGCGTCCAGGACGTAGTCGACGGGGGTGCCCCAGCTCGCGTCGCCGTAGGAGATGACGTGGTCGGCGCCGAGACCCCGCACGAAGTCGGCTTTGCCGGGGTCCGAGACGGCGCCCACGACCCGGCCCGCGCCGCGCGTCCTGGCCAGTTGCACGGCCAGATGGCCGACCCCGCTCGCGGCGGCCGTGACCAGCACCGCCTCACCCGGCTCGGGTCGCGCCGCCTCCAGGGCACCGAGGGCCACCAGACCGCTGCGGACCAGGGCCACCGCGTCGACCGCGCTCGCCTCCCGCGGGATCGGGGAGGCCATCGCCTCGTGGAGCAGCGCGTGCTCGGCGTATCCGTGCCCGGCGCAGAGTCCCGTCACACGGTCGCCGGTGCCGAAGCCGGAGACGCCCTCGCCGACGGCCGTCACCTCCCCGGCGATCTCCCCGCCCAGCGGGACCGGTTCGGGAGTCTCCGCGACCTTGCGGACGACCGGGAGCGTGACGCCGATCGCCTCCGTGCGCACGAGCAGTTCCCCCGGGCCCGGCCGGGGGAGCGGTGCCTCCTCCACGAACAGGGGGCCGCCTGGCGATTCGTAGCGGACGCGGCGCATCACACCTCCGGGATCGTTGGTGGTCCCCATGAACTCGTCGGGGGGCCCAACGGTATAGGAGGATCATGGGAACAACCAACGATCGTGTGGTTAGGCTGCGCCCATGTCGGAAGCCCCCCTGCCCGCGATCCGCTCCCTGCCCAGCTGGCTGCTGGGCCGTGCCGCCGCCCGCGGCCGGGCCCTGGTGGCCGAGGCGCTCGCCGCCGAGGACATGCGGATGTGGCACCACGTGGTGCTCTCCGCGGTCCGCGACCTCGCCCCCGTCGCCCAGGCGGACCTGGGCCGTGCGGTCCGCCTGGATCCCAAGGACGTCGTCGGGGTGCTCGACGATCTGCAGGCGGCCCGGCTGGTGGTGCGCGAGCCCGATCCGAAGGACCGCCGCAAGAACGCCGTGTCCCTCACCCCCAGGGGAGCCCGGCTGCTGGAGCGCTGCGAGGAGGCGGCCCGCGCCGCCAACGACGAGCTGCTCGCCCCGCTGTCGCCGGCCGAACGGGAGCAGTTCACCGGCATGCTGCGGCGGATATCCGGCACCGCAGGCTGACACCCGGGGGCGGGCCGAGACGGGGCCCCTGCGGCGCAGGGGGCGCTCCCCGCCGGTCGGGGCCCCGCCGCCGTGTCGCGGAGGGAACCGGTTCAGCCCTGGGCGGCCGCGGCCCGCACGGTGACACGGTCCTCACCCGCGTACACGTTCATGGAGGTGCCCCGCAGGAAGCCCACCAATGTCAGACCCGTCTCGGCGGCCAGATCGACCGCCAGCGACGACGGCGCCGACACCGCCGCCAGCACCGGGATACCGGCCATGACGGCCTTCTGCGCCAGTTCGAAGGAGGCCCGGCCCGACACGAGCAGGACCGCCCGGGACAACGGCAGCCGCCCGTTCTGCAGGGCGCGGCCGACCAGTTTGTCGACGGCGTTGTGCCGGCCCACGTCCTCCCTGACGTCCAGCAGCTCGCCCTCCTCGGAGAAGAGCGCCGCCGCGTGCAGCCCGCCGGTCCGGTCGAAGACCCGCTGGGCCGCGCGCAGCCGGTCGGGCAGGGCCGCCAGCAGCTCGGGGCCGATCCGCACCGGGGGAGTGTCGGCGATGGGCCAGCGGGCCGTGGTGCGCACCGCGTCCAGCGACGCCTTGCCGCACAGGCCGCACGACGAGGTGGTGTAGACGTTGCGTTCCAGCGTGATGTCCGGGATCACCACACCGGGGGCCGTCTGCACGTCGACCACGTTGTAGGTGTTCGACCCGTCGGCCGTGGCCCCGGCGCAGTACACGATGTTGCGCAGGTCCTGCTGCCCGGCCAGCACGCCCTCGCTGACCAGGAAACCGGCCGCCAGCGCGAAGTCGTCACCGGGCGTGCGCATGGTGATGGCCAGGGGCCTGCCGTTCAGCCGGATCTCCAGCGGTTCCTCGGCGACGAGTGTGTCGGGCCGGCTGGAGACCGCCCCGTCCCGGATGCGGAGCACCTTGCGTCGTTCCGTGACTCGTCCCATGTCCTGATCAGTCCCGGTTCTGTACGTGCTGGTAGCCGAAGCGGCCCTTGATGCAGAGATTGCCGTGGGTCACCGGGTTGTCGTGCGGCGAGGTGACCTTGACGATCTCATTGTCCTGTACGTGCAGCGTCAGGTTGCAGCCCACTCCGCAGTACGCGCACACCGTGGTCGTCTCCGTCTGCCGCGACGGATCCCATGTACCCGCCGCACGCATGTCGAACTCGGATCTGAAGGAAAGTGCGCCCGTGGGGCACACCTCGATGCAGTTCCCGCAGTACACGCACGCCGAGTCGGTCAGCGGCGCGTCGTGCTCCACGGCGATCCGCGCGTCAAAGCCACGCCCGGCGACCGCGATCGCGAACGTGTTCTGCCACTGCTCGCCGCAGGCGTCGACGCACTTGTAGCAGAGGATGCACTTGCCGTAGTCCCGGACGTACAGGTCGTTGTCGATCCTCGGCTCCTCGTTCAGGCGGGCCGCGTCCGGGCCGAAGCGGTCCGGCTTCGCCTCGTACTCCTCGATCCATCCGGCGGCCTTCGGCGTGGTCGACAGGTCGACGCTGGACGCGAGCAGCTCGAGCACCACCTTGCGGCTGTGCCGGGCGCGCTCGGTGTCCGTACGCACCCGCATGCCCGGCTCGGCCTTGCGGGAGCAGGCCGGGACGAGGGTGCGGGCGCCCTCGACCTCCACGACGCACACCCGGCAGGCGTTCTTCGGCCGCAGCGTGTCGCCCTCGCACAGGGTGGGGACGTCCTTGCCCGCAGCCCGGCAGGCGTCCAGGATCGTCGAGCCCTCCGGGACCCGGGTCTCCCGCCCGTCCAGGGTGAACTCCAGCATCCGGCGCGGGATGCCCAGCGGTGTCACGGTCATTCGTACGCCCCCAGACGGTCGATGGCGGATTCCACGGCGTTCCACGCGGTCTGGCCCAGACCGCAGATCGAGGCGTCCCGCATCGCGCGGCCGACCTCCCGCAGCAGGGCGACGTCCCCGGCCGCACCGGCACCGGTGCGGTCCACGATCCGGCGCAGCGCCTCTTCCTGCCGCACGGTCCCGACCCGGCAGGGCACGCACTGCCCGCACGACTCGTCGCGGAAGAACTCGGCGATGCGCAGCAGCAGCCGGGGCAGGGGCACGCTGTCGCCGAGGGCCAGCACGACACCGGAGCCCAGGGTCGTGCCGGCCTCGCGCGTGCCCTCGAAGGTCAGCGGGATGTCCGTCTCGTCGGCCCGGACGAAACCGCCGGCCGCACCGCCGAGCAGCACCGCCCGCAGCCCGTCCCGCACACCCGCCAGCGCCAGCACCTCGCCCAGGGTCGCGCCGAACGGCACCTCGTAGACACCCGGCCGCTGAACGCCGCCCGACACGCAGAACAGCTTCGGCCCCGTCGACCCCTCCGTCCCGATCGCCGCGTACGCCGGGGCGCCCAGGGTCAGGATCGGCAGGACGTTGATCAGCGTCTCGACGTTGTTCTCCACCGTCGGCTTGCCGAACAGGCCCTTCTCCACCGGGAACGGCGGCTTCGCGCGCGGCTCGCCCCGGTAGCCCTCGATGGAGTTGAACAGAGCCGTCTCCTCACCGCAGATGTAGGCGCCCGCGCCGCGCCGGATCTCGATGTCGAAGGCGTACCCCTGCCCGAGGACGTCGTCGCCGAGCAGTCCGCGCGCGCGTGCCTGCCCGATCGCGTGCTCCAGGAGGCGCAGGGCGCGCGGGTACTCGCCGCGCAGGTAGAGGTAGCCCTTGTGCGCGCCCGTCGCGTACCCGGCGATCGTCATGGCCTCGACGAGCGCGTACGGGTCGCCCTCCATCAGCACCCGGTCCTTGAAGGTCCCGGGCTCGGACTCGTCGGCGTTGCAGACGAGGTGGTGCGGGCGGTCCGGCTGCGAGGCGGTGGCCTGCCACTTGCGCCCGGTGGGGAAGGCGGCACCGCCCCGGCCCAGCAGACCTGATTCGGTGACCTCGCGGATGACCCCGGCCGGTCCCAGCTCGAAGGCCCGGCGCAGGGCGGTGTAGCCGCCGTGGGCGCGGTAGTCGTCCAGCGACGCCGGGTCGACCACGCCCACCCGGCGCAGCAGCATCAGCCCTTCCTGCCCGGCCTGGGGCACCGCCAGGGCGGCCGCAGGCTCCTCGGGGGCCGAGTCCGGGGCGCTCGCGGCGAGCACCGCGCCCTCCACCGTCGCCGGGGCCGCCACCGCCGTACGGACCGGGTCCCCGGCCCTGACCGCGAGTGCCGCGGGGGCGCGTTCGCACAGGCCGAGGCACGGACCGCGCTCCACGCTCACCCCGCCGCGGGAGCCGAGCCGCTCCTCGATCCCGGCACACAGCTCCGGCGCCCCGGCCGCCGCGCACACCAGGTCCGTGCACACGTGCAGCACGGTCGCCGGACGCGGCCGCACGGAGAACATGGCGTAGAAGGTGGCGACCCCGTACGCCTCGGCCGGCGGCACGGTCAGCCGCCGGCACAGGTAAGCGAGGGCGCCTTCGCTGATCCAGCCGATCCGGTCGTTGATCGCGTGCAGCCCCGGCAGCAGCAGCTCGCGGCGGTCCCGGGCCTCGCGCCCGCCCCGGGCCCACCGCAGATCGGCGCCGGAGCGGTCGGCGCCCTCCCAGGAGGACTCCGGGGGCCCGAGCAGGGCGTCCACGGCCGCCCGTTCCTCGTCCGTCGGTTCGCCGTCACCGAAGTGCAGGTCCACAGTGCGTCACCCCACGATGGTCGCGATGGGCAGCTTCTCGATCCGGATCGCCGACGCCTTGAACTCCGCCGTCCCCGCGATCGGGCAGTTGGCCTCGATCGTCAGCGCGTTGGTGTCCACCTCGTCCGGGAAGTGCATGGTCATGAAGGCGAGCCCGGGGCGCAGGGCGGTGTCCACCCACACGGGCGCGGTCACCGACCCGCGCCGTGAGGTGACCCGCACCCGCTCGCCCACGACGACGCCGTAGCGCTCGGCGTCCTCCGGGGACAGTTCGACGTACTCGCCGCGCCGCAGCGGGGAGGCGTAACCGCCGCTCTGCACGCCGGTGTTGTACGAATCGAGCCGCCGCCCGGTGGTGAGCCGGATCGGGTACCGCTCGTCGGTGAGGTCCACGGGCGGGTCGTGCTGCACGATGCCGAACGGCGCGAGCCGCCCGCGTCGCGCGGGATCCGGGTCCCACAACCTGCCGTGCAGGTAGCTCGGTTCGAGTCGGTCGGTGCCGGGGCAGGGCCACTGGATGCCCTGGTGCCGCTCCAGGCGCTCGTACGTCATGCCGTGGTGGTCGGGGGAGACCGAACGCAGCTCGTTCCACACCGTCTCCGCGTCGGCGTACTTCCAGTCGTGCCCGAGGCGGGTGGCGAGGTCGCAGAGGATGTCGATGTCCTCACGCGCCTCGCCGGGCGGGGTGACGGCCCTGCGCACGCGCTGGACGCGTCGTTCGCTGTTGGTGGTCGTGCCCTCGGTCTCCGCCCAGCCGGCCGTCGCGGGCAGGACGACGTCCGCCAGCTCGGCCGTCCTCGTCAGGAAGATGTCCTGCACCACGAGGAAGTCGAGCGCCCCCAGGCGCCGTACGGCCTGCTCGCTGTCGGCCTCCGACTGGGCCGGGTTCTCGCCGATGCAGTAGACGGCCCTCAGGGTGCCGTCCTCCATGGCCTCGAACATCTCGGTGAGGTTCAGGCCGTAGTGCGGCTGGATGACGGTGTCCCAGGCCGTCTCGAACTTCAGCCGGGTGTCCGGGTCGAGGATGTCCTGGAAGCCGGGCAGGCGGTTGGGGATCGCGCCCATGTCGCCGCCGCCCTGGACGTTGTTCTGCCCGCGCAGGGGCTGCAGCCCTGAGCCGTAGCGGCCGACGTGCCCGGTGAGCAGCGACAGGTTGATCAGGGCGCGGACGTTGTCGGTGCCGTTGTGATGCTCGGTGATGCCGAGCGTCCAGCACAACTGGGCGCGCTCGGCCCGGGCGTAGGCGTGGGCCAGCTCCCGGATCGCCGCGGCCGGGACGCCCGTCACCTTCTCGGCGAGCGACGGCGTCCACGGCTCGACCAGGGCCCGGTACTCCTCGAAGCCGGTGGTCGCCCGCCCGATGAACGCCTCGTTGACCAGACCCGCGTGGATGATCTCGCGGCCGATCGCGTGCGCCAGGGGGATGTCCGTGCCGACGTTCAGGCCCAGCCAGCTCTCCGCCCACTCGGCGGTCGAGGTGCGGCGCGGATCGATCGCGTACATCCGGGCCCCGTTCCGGATGCCCTTCAGCACGTGCTGGAAGAAGATCGGGTGCGCGAAGCGGGCGTTGGAGCCCCACATCACGATGACGTCGGTGTGCTCGATCTCCTCGTACGACGAGGTCCCGCCGCCCGAGCCGAACGCCGCCGACAGCCCCGCCACGCTCGGGGCGTGACAGGTGCGGTTGCAGGAGTCGACGTTGTTGGTGCCCATGACGACCCGGGCGAACTTCTGCGCCACGTAGTTCATCTCGTTGGTGGCGCGGGCGCAGGAGAACATGCCGAACGCCCCCCTGTTGCGCTCGAGGCCTCGCGCGGCCCTGTCCAGGGCCTCCTCCCAGTCCGCCCGTCGGAAGGGCTCGTCACGCGAGTCCCTGACCAGCGGATGCGTGAGCCGGGTGTACGTCTTCGGCTGGCGTTTCCTCATGCGGCGCTCCTCAGCGCGAGCAGGTCCGAGATGGCGTGCACGGTGCGCAGGGTGGGCACGTCCACGCCGGTGATCCCCGCCAGTTCGACGACGGCCGCGAGCAGGACGTCGAGTTCGAGCGGCTTGCCGCGCTCCAGGTCCTGGAGCGTGGAGGTGCGGTGGTCGCCGACGCGCTCGGCGCCCGCCAGCCGGCGCTCGATGGACACCCCGACGTCGCAGTCCAGGGCCTCGGCGACGGCGAGGGTCTCGGTCATCATGATCTCGATGACCCTGCGGGTGCCGCCGTGCAGGCACATCTGCCGCATGGTGGCGCGGGCGAGCGCGCTGATCGGGTTGAAGGAGATGTTGCCGAGCAGCTTGAGCCAGATGTCGTTGCGCAGGTCCGGCTCGACGGGGCACTTCAGGCCACCGGCCTGCATGGCCTCGCCGAAGCGCAGACAACGCGCCGACCGGCTGCGGTCGGGTTCACCGAGGGAGAACCGGGTTCCTTCCAAGTGGCGGACGACGCCCGGTCCTTCGAGTTCGGTCGCCGCGTAGACCACGCATCCGACGGCCCGTTCGGGCGCGAGCACCGCACTGACCGCACCGCCCGGGTCCACGCTCTCGATCCGGTGGCCGTCGAAGGGGCCGCCGTGGCGGTGGAAGTACCACCAGGGGATGCCGTTCTGGGCCGCCACGACGGCCGTGGTGCCGTGCAGCAGTGGTGCGATCAGCGGCCCGCACGCCGCGTACGCGTTGGCCTTCAGACCCAGGAACACGTAGTCGACCGGGCCCACGTCGGCCGGGTCGTCGGTCGCGTGCGGGTGCGCGGTGAAGTCGCCGCGCGGGCTGCGCACCCGGACTCCGTGCCGCCTCATGGCCGCCAGGTGCGGTCCACGGGCGATGAGATGCACATCGGCACCCGCGCGGTGGAGCGCGGCGCCGACGTAGGCGCCGATGGCACCGGCGCCGAGAACTGCGACTTTCATAACGAGGGAGCTCCGTTCGGTCGAGGGTACCGAGGAACTGCCGAGACTCTGTCGACGAAATATTGTCTACAGTATGGAAGTTGGGGCGGCAAGGGTCCGCGCACCGACCGTTCGGCGCACGCCGGGGACCGCTCGTCGCACACGGACCGCGGACCGCCTTCTCAACGCTGTTGCGGAGTCCTACCGTCCGGGGTTCATGAGTCCCCCCGTCGCGCCCCCGGGCTGGAGCCGCTGGCTCGTCCCGCCGGCCGCTCTCTCGGTCCATCTCTCCATCGGCCAGGCCTACGCCTGGAGCGTGTTCAAACCGCCGCTCGAGTCGGCGCTCGGCCTCAGCGGCACGCAGAGCGCACTGCCCTTCCAGCTCGGCATCGTCATGCTGGGGCTGTCCGCCGCGTTCGGCGGCACGCTCGTGGAGCGCAACGGCCCGCGCTGGGCGATGACCGTCGCCCTGCTCTGCTTCTCCTCCGGGTTCCTGCTCTCCGCGCTGGGCGCGTCCCTGGAGCAGTACTGGCTGATCGTCCTCGGCTACGGCTTCGTCGGCGGCATCGGGCTCGGCATCGGCTACATCTCTCCCGTCTCCACCCTCATCAAGTGGTTCCCGGACCGGCCCGGCATGGCCACCGGCATCGCCATCATGGGGTTCGGCGGCGGCGCGCTCATCGCCTCGCCGTGGTCCGCGCAGATGCTCCAGTCCTTCGGCTCCGACAGTTCCGGCATCGCGCTGGCATTCCTGGTGCACGGGCTGTCGTACGCGGTCTTCATGCTGCTGGGCGTGCTGCTGGTCAGGGTCCCGCGTGCTGCCCCGGAGGCGGCCGGAACCGCGCGGCAACTCCCCACCGGGCCGCAGGTCTCGGCCAACCGGGCCGTGCGCACCCCGCAGTTCTGGCTGCTGTGGCTCGTACTCTGCACGAACGTCACCGCCGGCATCGGCATCCTCGAGAAGGCCGCGCCGATGATCACGGACTTCTTCGCGGACACCTCCGCTCCGGTCTCGGCGACCGCCGCCGCCGGGTTCGTGGCGCTGCTGTCCGCGGCGAACATGGCGGGCCGCATCGGCTGGTCGTCGACGTCCGACCTGATCGGACGCAAGAACGTCTACCGCGTCTACCTGGGTGCCGGCGCCCTGATGTACGCCCTCATCGCCCTGTTCGGCGACTCCTCCAAGCCCTTGTTCGTCCTGTGCGCCCTGGTCATCCTGTCCTTCTACGGCGGCGGCTTCGCGACCGTCCCGGCGTATCTGAAGGACCTCTTCGGGACCTACCAGGTCGGGGCCATCCACGGGCGGCTGCTCACCGCCTGGTCCACGGCCGGGGTGCTCGGACCGCTCATCGTCAACTGGATCGCCGACCGGCAGGAGGAGGCCGGCCGGCACGGCGCGTCCCTGTACGGGATGTCCTTCGTCATCATGATCGGCCTGCTCGTGGCCGGGTTCGCCGCCAACGAACTCGTCCGTCCCGTCGCCGCCCGCCACCACCACGTCCCCGCCCCGAGGGAGGCCGCTCATGCCGAGCGACAGCAGTCAGAGCCCGCCTAGCCCCGGCGGGCGGTGGCTCATCGCCCTCGCCTGGCTGTGGGTGGGCGTCCCGCTCGCCTACGGGCTGTACGAACTCGTACGCAAGGCGACCCAGCTGTTCACCGGATAGCCTCCCGGCCTTCCCGGGAGGTCGTTCGACAGGTGTCCGGGCGTCCGAGCTGCTGACGGAAGCCGACAACCCGGACGTCCGTTTCCTGTCGCCTCACCTGCCGTCGTACCCGCGAGTCACTGTTCAGACTGGTGGACCCGCTACCCAAGGCAACGAGGGGGATCCACCCAATGAACGGCTCGCGCATCGCCGCCGTCGGCCACTACCAGCCCGCCAAGGTGCTCACCAACGAGGACCTGGCGGGCCTGGTGGACACCAATGACGAGTGGATCAGGAGCCGGGTGGGCATCCGCACCCGCCACATCGCCGGACCCGACGAGCCCGTCGACGAACTCGCCGCGCACGCCGCCGCCAAGGCCCTCGCCTCGGCCGGGCTGACCCCGGCCGATATCGACCTGGTGCTGGTGGCCACCTCCACCGCCGTCGACCGCTCGCCCAACATGGCCGCCCGGGTCGCCGCCCGCCTCGGGGTCCCGCAGGCCGCCACCATGGACCTGAACGTCGTGTGCGCCGGGTTCACCCACGCCCTGGCCACCGCCGACCACGCCGTGCGCGCCGGCGGGGCGAGCCGGGCGCTGGTCATCGGTGCCGACAAGATGTCCGAGGTCGCCGACTGGAGCGACCGCACCACCTGCGTCCTCGTCGGCGACGGGGCCGGGGCCGCCGTGGTGGAGGCCGCCGGTGAACCGGCCATCGGACCGGTGCTGTGGGGATCGGTGCCCGAGATGGGCCACGCCGTACGGATCGAGGGCACCCCGCCGCGCTTCGCGCAGGAGGGGCAGAGCGTCTACCGCTGGGCCACCACCCAGCTGCCCCCCATCGCCCGCCGGGCCTGCGAGCGCGCCGGGCTCGAGCCTGCCGACCTCGCCGGGGTCGTGCTGCACCAGGCGAACCTGCGCATCATCGAGCCCCTCGCCGAGAAGATCGGCGCCGTCAACGCGGTCGTCGCCCGGGACGTGACCGAGTCCGGCAACACCTCGGCCGCCAGCATTCCGCTGGCCTTCTCCAAGCTCGTCGAGCAGGGCGCGCTCGCCTCGGGCGACCCGGTCCTGCTGTTCGGCTTCGGCGGGAACCTGTCGTACGCGGGACAGGTCGTGCGCTGCCCCTGACCCGCCCGGCCGGTGTGACGCGGTCAACTCCCCCGGGCCCTGGCACTGGCGCGCCGTAGACTGTAGACGAAAGACAATCGATACTGACTCAGCGGCGACACCGGCTTCCGCCGCGCTCCGCACGGCCCGGGCCGAGGAGGGGGACCGCGATGCTGCCGACAGGACTGCCCCAGGGGGCGGTACCCAGGCTGGAACGCCCGGGACCGCTGCGCGACCGCGTCTACGAGGCGCTGCTCGAACTCATCACCACCCGCGCGCTCCAGCCCGGCCAGCACCTCGTCGAGAGTGAACTCGCCGGGCACCTCGGCGTGTCGCGGCAGCCCGTGCGCGAGGCGCTGCAACGGCTCAACACGGAAGGATGGGTCGATCTGCGGCCCGCCCAGGGCGCGTTCGTGCACGAGCCGACGGAGGAGGAGGCCGACCAGCTCCTCACGGTCCGTACGCTCCTGGAGGCCGAGGCGGCACGGCTGGCCGCGGCGAACGCGGACAGTGCCGGCATCGCCGACCTGGAAGCGCTGTGCGCGCAGGGGGAGCAGGCGGTCGAGGCCGACGACGTGGACGGGGCCGTCGCCATGAACGCCCGTTTCCACGCCAGGATCATGGAGCTGGCCGGCAACGCGGTCCTCGCCGAACTCGCCGCGCAGGTCGACCGGCGCGTGCGCTGGTACTACACGCCGGTGGCCCGTCAGCGCGGCGCGCAGTCCTGGATCGAGCACCGCGAGCTCATCGCCGCCGTGGCCGCGCGGGACGAGCAGCGGGCCACGCAGCTGATGCGTGAACACACCGAGCACACCCGGCGGTCGTACCACGCGCGAGAACGTCCGTAGGAGACCGGCGGGGCCCCTTCGCCGCCCACCTACCGTCCGCCGCGCGTGGGTCGTCCGCCCTGCGTGCGGACCGTCCGTGCTGTGTGCGGGCCGTCCGCCCTGCGTGCGGGCCGTCGGAACGTCCGCTTCGCCCGATGAGAGAGCCTCGCGTCCCCGTCTTTGTCCTGTGAGTGGAAAAAGTGGGCGGCAATTCCTGCGCGACTTCT
The DNA here is from genome assembly GCF_036857595.1 of Streptomyces sp. AHA2. Lineage (NCBI taxonomy): Bacteria > Bacillati > Actinomycetota > Actinomycetes > Kitasatosporales > Streptomycetaceae > Streptomyces > Streptomyces sp. AHA2. The sequence continues at coordinate 64,335 of NZ_JAUQWJ010000008.1, read as the reverse complement.
TCCCAGTCCCGGCAGCCACTGCTACGTTCCCTCCGAAAGCACGCCACCGCTGGTGGCGGAAAACCGGCGAGCAGAGGCCGAAAGAGGCGGGGAGGGGCTCGTGAGACGTATGACCGCACGACCCGGGAACGCTCATCAGGCCCGACTGCTCAGGCTGTTGCGCGATGGCGGCCCCAACTCCCGCGCCCAGCTGGGCGACCAGGTCGACCTCTCACGCTCCAAGCTCGCCGTGGAGGTGGACCGGCTGCTGGAGACGCGGCTGGTCGTGGCCGACGGACTCGCCGCCTCACGCGGCGGACGCCGCAGCCACAACATCCGGCTCAATCCCGAACTGCGCTTCCTCGGCGTCGACATCGGCGCGACCTCGATCGACGTCGCCGTCACCAACGCCGAGCTGGAGACCCTCGGGCACATCAACCACCCCATGGACGTGCGCGAGGGCCCGGTCGCGGTCTTCGAGCAGGTCCTGGCGATGGCGGCGAAACTGCGTGCCTCCGGGCTCGCGGAGGGGTTCGACGGCGCCGGCATCGGCGTCCCGGGCCCGGTCCGCTTCCCCGAGGGCATCCCGGTGGCACCGCCGATCATGCCCGGCTGGGACGGCTTCCCCGTGCGGGAGGCGCTCAGCCAGGAACTCGGCTGCCCGGTCATGGTCGACAACGACGTGAACCTGATGGCGATGGGGGAGCAGCACGCGGGAGTGGCCCGCACCGTCGCCGACTTCCTCTGCGTCAAGATCGGCACGGGCATCGGCTGCGGCATCGTCGTCGGCGGTCAGGTCTACCGCGGTACGACGGGCAGCGCCGGCGACATCGGGCACATCCAGGCCGTGCCCGACGGCCGCCCGTGCGCCTGCGGCAACCGGGGCTGCCTGGAGGCCCACTTCAGCGGAGCGGCCCTCGCCCGCGACGCCCTGGAAGCCGCCCAGCAAAGGCTCTCCCCGGTACTGGCCTCACGGCTGGAGACCGGCGGCGGCCTCACCGCCGCCGACGTCGCCGCCGCCGCGGCCGCCGGGGACGCCACCGCCCTCGAACTGATCCGTGAGGGCGGCAACCGCACCGGCCAGGTCATCGCCGGCCTGGTCAGCTTCTTCAACCCGGGCCTGGTGGTGATCGGCGGTGGGGTGACCGGACTCGGCCACACCCTGCTCGCCGCGATCCGCACCCAGGTCTACCGCCAGTCGCTGCCCCTGGCGACCGGCAACCTGCCCATCGTCCTGGGCGAGTTGGGCCCCGCCGCAGGGGTGATCGGCGCGGCCCGGCTCATCAGCGACCACCTCTTCTCTCCCGCGTAGTCCTTCTCTCCCGCGTAGTCCTTCTCGACAGCACGGCAGCACAGCCCCCGCACCGCGCACCGCACTCCCAGCACGGCTCACCGCACGCACACCCGCACCGCACCCGGCACAGGCACGGCTCACCCGGCACAGCGCCCCGCTCCGCCCTGCCCTGCGCCGAACCCGTCTGCCCGGCAAGCGCCCTGTCACCGGCCCGCCCGCCAAGGGGAATCCGCATGGCACCAGAACCACCGCTGCTCAGCATGTCCGGCATCACCAAGTCCTTCCCCGGAGTCCGGGCCCTCGACGGCGTCGCCCTCGACGTCCTGGCCGGCGAGGTGCACTGCCTCCTCGGCCAGAACGGCGCCGGCAAGTCGACCCTCATCAAGGTCCTGGCCGGCGCGCACCAGCCCGACACGGGCGTCATCCGCTGGCGCGGCGAGGAGGTCACCCTCCGCTCGCCCATCGCCGCCATGCGACTCGGCATCGCGACCATCTACCAGGAACTCGACCTGGTGGAGCACCTCTCGGTCGCTGAGAACGTCCACCTCGGGCACGAGCCGACCGCGGCCGGGTTCGTCGTCCGGGGCAGGGCGGCCAAGGAGTCGACCGCCGCGCTGCTCAGGCGGCTCGGCCATGCCGAGATCGACCCCGCCCGGCTCGTGGGGGACCTGTCCGCCGCGCAGCAGCAGATCGTGTCCATGGCCCGGGCGCTCTCCCACGACGTGCGGCTCATCGTGATGGACGAGCCGTCCGCCGCCCTCGACCCGGACGAGGTCGACAACCTCTTCCGCATCGTCGCCGACCTGACCGCCGCGGGCGTCGCCGTCGTCTACATCTCCCACCGCCTGGAGGAGATCCGCCGCATAGGCGACCGGGTGACCGTCCTGAAGGACGGACGGGCCGTGGCCAACGGACTGCCGGCCGAGTCCACCCCGACCCGCGAGGTCGTCGCCCTGATGACCGGCCGCAACGTCGAGTACGTCTTCCCGGACCGGCCCGTGTCACCGCCGGCCGCCGAACCCGTGCTGAAGGTGCAAGGGCTGTCGCGGCAGGGCGAGTTCGAGACCCTGGACCTGGAGGTGCGCCCCGGCGAGATCGTCGGCCTGGCGGGACTCGTCGGCTCGGGCCGCTCCGAGATCCTGGAAACCGTCTACGGCGCCCGCAAACCGACGACCGGTCAGGTACTGGTCGACGGGCGGGCCTTGAAGCCGGGCAGTGTCCGGGCCGCCGTCCGTGCCGGACTCGGGCTGGCCCCCGAGGAACGCAAGGCGCAGGCCCTGCTGATGCTGGAGTCCGTCACCCGCAACGTGTCGGTGTCCTCCATGTCCCGCTTCTCGCGTGGCGGCTGGATCGACCGGGGCGCCGAACTCGGCGCCGCCCGGGCCGCCACGCGCGAGCTGTCGCTCAGGCCCGACAACCCGTCCGTGCCGGTGCGCACCCTGTCCGGCGGCAACCAGCAGAAAGCCGTGCTCGCCCGCTGGCTGCTGCGCGGCTGCAAGGTGCTGCTGCTGGACGAACCCACCCGCGGCGTCGACGTGGGCGCCCGCGCCGAGCTCTACGCGGTCATCCGCCGCCTGGCCGACGAGGGCCTGGCCGTGCTGCTGGTCTCCAGCGAGGTGCCCGAGGTGCTCGGCCTCGCCGACCGCGTGCTGGTCCTGCGCGAGGGCCGCGTCGTCCACACGGCACCCGCGCGCGAACTCGACGAACACCGCGTACTCGACCTGGTCATGGAAGGAAGCCCGGCGTCATGACGCAGCCCGTCTCCCCGCCGCGGGACAGCAGCACCACGAAGGTGTCCCAGGCCCAGCCCCCCGCCTGGCGCGGCCTGATGGCCCGTGCCGACGTCCGCACCCTGTCCCTGCTCGGCGTCCTCGCCGTGCTGGTCCTCATCGGCGGCATCACCAAGCCCGACGAGTTCCTCGACACCCGCAACCTCCAACTCGTGCTCACCCAGGCGTCCGTGATCGGTGTCGTCACCGTCGGCATGACCTTCGTCATCGTCTCCGGCGGCATCGACCTGTCGGTCGGCGCGATCGTCGCCCTCGCCTCGGTGTGGGCCACGACCGTCGCCACCCAGGAGTACGGCTTCGCCGGCATCCTCTTCACCGCGATCGTCGTCGGGGTCGGCTGCGGCCTGGTCAACGGGATGCTCATCGCCTACGGCGCGATGGTGCCGTTCATCGCGACCCTGGCCATGCTGGCCTCCGCCCGGGGCCTCGCCCTGCAGATCACCGACGGCAAGACGCAGATCGTCACCGTGCCGTCGGTCCTGGACCTCGGAGAGCGCGACGCCTACGTACTGGGCGTCCCGCCGCTGGTGCTGGTGTTCGCCGTCGTGACGGTGATCGGCTGGCTGGTGCTCAACCGCACCACCTTCGGCCGTCGCACGGTCGCCGTCGGCGGCAACCCGGAGGCCGCCCGGCTCGCCGGCATCGACGTCCGCCGCCAGCGGCTCTACCTGTACCTGCTGTCCGGGCTGTGCTGCGGCATCGCGGCCTTCCTGCTGATCGTCCTGTCCGGGTCCGGCCAGAACACCAACGGCAACCTCTACGAACTCGACGCCATCGCCGCCGCGATCATCGGCGGCACGCTGCTCACCGGAGGCCGCGGCACCATCACCGGCTCCGTCCTCGGCGTCCTGATCTTCACCACGATCACCAACATCTTCGCCCTGAACAACCTGCAGAGCGACGTCCAGCAGATCGCCAAGGGCGCGATCATCGTCGCCGCCGTGCTGGTCCAGCGCCGTACCGCGAGCACGACCTGAGGAAAGGGTTCACCGCCATGCCAGAGATCACGAGCCGCAGAGGGCTGCTCTTCGGGGCCGCCGCCGTCTCCGCCGGAGCCCTCATCACGGGGTGCACCAGCAACGAGCCCTCCGATTCCAAGGACGAACCGGCCGGGAACAACCAGCCGGCCGCAGACGACAAGCCGGGCAAGCAGGTCACCATCGGCTTCGCCGGGCCGCAGGCCGACCACGGCTGGCTCAACGCCATCAACGACAACGCCAAGAGCCGCGCCGAGAAGTACTCCGACGTCACGCTGGAGATCACCGAGGGCTCCAACGACACCGCCCAGCAGATCGGCCAGATCGAGACCCTCATCAACAAGAAGGTCGACGTCCTGGTCGTGCTGCCCGCCGACGGCAAGGCCCTCACCCAGGTCGGCCTGAAGGCCATGCGCGCCGGGATCCCGGTCGTCAACCTCGACCGCATCTTCAACACCCCGCAGGCCTACCGCTGCTGGATCGGCGGCGACAACTACGGCATGGGACTCAACGCCGGCCACTACATCGGCGAGAAGCTCAAGGACAAGAAGGACGCCCGCGTCATCGAACTGGCCGGCCTGGACAACCTCGAGCTGACCAAGCAGCGCACGCAGGGCTTCGACGACGCCCTGAAGAACTACCCCAACATCAGGAAGGTCGCCCGCCAGGCCGCCGAGTTCACCGTCGAGTCCGGCCAGGCCAAGATGGCCCAGCTGCTCCAGGCGCAGTCGAAGTTCGACGCGCTGTGGAACCACGACGACGACCAGGGCGTGGGCGCGCTGCGGGCCATCGAGCAGGCCGGGCGCGACGACTTCCTGATGGTCGGCGGCGCCGGCGCGCTGTCCGCCTTCCAGGCCATCGAACAGGACGACGGCGTGCTCAAGGCGACGGTGCTGTACCCGCCGACCATGGCCGCCTCCGCGATCGACCTCGCCCGCGCCCTCGGCCAGGGCAAGGGCATCGGCGGCCTCGCCGAGTTCGAGATCCCGTCGTCGCTCACGCTCTACTCGGCCGTCGTCGACAAGACCAACATCGACCAGTACATGTCCACCGGCTTCAAGTGATCCCGCCCGCACCCCCCACGTGCGCCACCCCGACCAGGACGAGGAGGACACCCGTATGGGACAGCCGCAAGCGAAGCCGGAAGGGACCGAGGCAGGGAAGCCACCCCTGCGCGTGGGGATGGTGGGGTACGCCTTCATGGGCGCCGCCCACTCCCAGGGGTGGCGTACCGCGGGCCGCGTCTTCGACCTGCCCCTGGATCCCGTGATGGCCGTGATCTGCGGCCGGGACGCCGGCGCGGTCCGGGCCGCGGCCGACCGGCACGGCTGGGCGTCCACCGAGACCGACTGGCGCGCCCTCGTGGAACGCGACGACGTCGACCTGGTCGACATCTGCACACCCGGCGACAGCCACGCCGAGATCGCGCTGGCCGCCCTGGCCGCGGGCAAGCACGTGCTGTGCGAGAAGCCGCTGGCCAACACCGTCGAGGAGGCCACCTCGATGGCCCGGGCGGCCGAGGAGGCCTACGGGCGCGGACAGATCGCGATGGTCGGCTTCAACTACCGCCGGGTGCCGGCCACCGCGCTGGCCCGCCGGATGGTCGCCGACGGCCGCCTGGGCAGGCTGCGCCACGTGCGCGTGACGTACCTGCAGGACTGGCTGGTGGACCCGCAGTTCCCGCTGACCTGGCGGCTGCGCAGGGAGCAGGCCGGCTCCGGCTCGCTCGGCGATCTCGGCGCGCACATCGTCGACCTCGCGCAGTACCTGGTGGGGGAGCCGCTGGCGGGGGTCTCCGCACTGACGGAGACCTTCGTGCGCGAACGGCCCCTGCCCACCGGCGCCAGCAGCGGACTGTCCGCGGTCACGGCCGCCGGCGCCGGGCAGGTCACGGTGGACGACGCGGCCCTGTTCACGGCCCGCTTCCCCTCCGGGGCCCTCGCCTCCTTCGAGGCCACCCGCTACGCCACCGGCCGCAAGAACGCCCTGCGCATCGAACTCAACGGCGAGCGCGGGTCCCTCGCCTTCGACCTGGAGCGGCTGAACGAGCTGTCCTTCCACGACGGCACCGAGCCGGGCGCGGAGGCGGGCTTCCGCCGGATCCTGGTCACCGAACCCGACCACCCCTACCTGGACGCCTGGTGGCCGCCGGGCCACGGCCTCGGCTACGAGCACACCTTCGTCCACCAGGCCCGCGACCTCGTCCACGCCGTCGCCGAAGGCCGCCGCCCCGACCCCTCCTTCACCGACGGGCTCCAGGTGCAGCGGGTGCTCGCCGCGGTCGAGGAGAGCGCTGAGAAGAACTCCGTCTACACGCCGATCGCCCTCTGAGGAGGCCCGCAGGATGCCGCGCACCTTCACCCTGTTCACCGGCCAGTGGGCGGACCTGCCCCTGGAGGAGGTCTGCCGACTGGCCCGCGACTTCGGTTACGACGGCCTCGAACTCGCCTGCTGGGGCGACCACTTCGAGGTCGACAAGGCGCTGAGCGACCCCGGCTACGTCGCGTCCAGGCACCAGCTCCTCGACAAGTACGGCCTGAAGTGCTGGGCGGTCTCCAACCACCTGGTCGGCCAGGCCGTCTGCGACGCCATCATCGACGAACGCCACCGGGCGATCCTGCCGGAAGCGGTCTGGGGCGACGGCGACCCGGAAGGGGTCCGGCAGCGGGCCGCGGAGCGCATGAAGGACACCGCCCGCGCGGCGGCCGCCTTCGGCGTGAACACGGTCATCGGCTTCACCGGCTCCGCCATCTGGCACCTGGTCGCCATGTTCCCGCCCGCGCCCGACGCGATGATCGAGCGCGGCTACCAGGACTTCGCCGACCGGTGGAACCCGATCCTGGACGTCTTCGACGCCGAGGGCGTGCGGTTCGCCCACGAGGTCCACCCGAGCGAGATCGCCTACGACTACTGGACGACCCACAAGGCCCTCGAAGCCGTCGGCCGGCGCCCCGCCTTCGGCCTCAACTTCGACCCGAGCCACTTCGTGTGGCAGGACCTCGACCCGGTCGGCTTCCTGTGGGACTTCCGCGACCGGATCTACCACGTCGACTGCAAGGAGGCCCGCAAGCGCCTCGACGGACGCAACGGCCGGCTCGGCTCCCATCTGCCCTGGGGCGACCCGCGGCGCGGCTGGGACTTCGTCTCCGCCGGGCACGGCGACGTCCCGTGGGAGGACGTCTTCCGGATGCTGCGCTCCATCGACTACCAGGGGCCGGTCTCCGTCGAGTGGGAGGACGCCGGCATGGACCGGCTCCAGGGGGCTCCCGAGGCCCTGACCCGGCTGAAAGCCTTCGACTTCGAGCCGCCCAGCGCGTCCTTCGACGCCGCGTTCAACAGCTGATCGGGGCACCCGGCGCAGGCCGGGGGACCGGGGGCCGGCACCACCGCCGGTCCCCCCTCCGAGCTGCGCGGACGCCGCTTTGTCCAGCGATGGGAAAAAGTTCAACTGATCCTGGCGCAAGGGGTGTTCGCGCCGGACGGACCCGGTTACCGTCCATTGAAGTGTTCAGGACACACGCACATCCGGGGTGACGGCGCACCCCGGCGCCCGCACCGCACGTCTTCGACCCACCCCGTACGGCCCACCCCGTTCCCGGAGGGACTTCGTGCACAGAAGCAGCATCAGAACCACCCGCACCCCCAGGCGGCCCAGGCTTCGCACCTCTCTCGCCCTCTTCACCGGCCTCCTCCTGGCCGTGGGCACACCGGCCGGCGTCGCCGGAGCCCACCCGGGCCACCCGGAGCACGACGGACCGGCCGCCGCCGAGGGACAGTTCCAGCAGGTCCCGCTCGCCAAGGGCGAACCCGAGATGGGCGAGCCCATGTCGCTCGCCGTGCTCCCGGACCGCAGCGTCCTGCACACCTCACGCGACGGCACGCTGCGCCTGACCGACCAGGGCGGCGTCACCAAGGTCGCCGGCAAGCTCGACGTCTACAGCCACGACGAGGAGGGCCTCCAGGGCGTCGGCATCGACCCGGACTTCGAGAACAACCGGGCCATCTACCTCTACTACGCCCCACCGCTCGACACCCCTGCGGGCGACGCACCGGAGACCGGCACCGCCGAGGACTTCAAGAGGTTCGACGGCGTCAACCGCCTCTCCCGCTTCACGCTGAACGCCAACGGCACCCTGAACCTGGCCAGCGAGAAGAAGGTCATCGACGTCGCGGCCTCCCGCGGCACCTGCTGCCACGTCGGCGGCGACATCGACTTCGACGCGGACGGCAACCTCTACCTGTCGACCGGCGACGACACCAACCCCTTCGCCTCCGACGGCTACACCCCGATCGACGACCGCCCGAACCGCAACCCGGCCTTCGACGCCCGCCGCAGCTCCGGCAACACCAACGACCTGCGCGGCAAGATCCTGCGCATCAAGGTGGCCGAGGACGGCTCGTACACCGTCCCGGAGGGCAACCTCTTCGCCCCGGGCACGGACAAGACCCGTCCCGAGATCTACGCGATGGGCTTCCGCAACCCGTTCCGGATGAGCGTCGACGACAAGACCGGCACCGTCTACGTCGGCGACTACGGCCCCGACGCGGGCGCCGCCGACCCCAGGCGCGGCCCGGCCGGGCAGGTCGAGTTCGCCAAGGTGACCAAGGCGGCCAACTTCGGCTGGCCCTTCTGCACCGGCGACAACGACCCGTACGTCGACTACGACTTCGCCACCAAGGAGTCCGGCGAGACGTTCGACTGCGCCGCCCCGAAGAACACCTCGCCGCACAACACGGGCCTGGTCGACCTGCCGCCCGCGCAGGCCGCCTGGATCCCCTACGACGGCGGGTCCGTGCCCGAGTTCGGCAGCGGTTCCGAGTCCCCGATGGCCGGCCCGGTCTACCGCTACGACCCCGAGCTCGACTCCGGCGTGAAGTTCCCCGAGGCCTACGACGGCGACTTCTTCGCCGGGGAGTTCGGCCGCCGCTGGATCAAGCGGATCGAGCAGAACGAGGACGGGTCCGTCGCGAAGATCAACGACTTCCCGTGGACCGGCACCCAGATCATGGACATGGAGTTCGGCCCCGACGGCGCCCTCTACGTCCTCGACTACGGCGTCTCGTGGTTCCAGGGCGACGAGAACTCCGCCCTCTACCGCATCGAGAACGCCGAGGACGGCTTCTCCCCGATCGCCGAGGTGAGCGCCGACAAGACGTCCGGAGCGGCCGGCCTGAAGGTCACCTTCACCGGCTCCGCCAAGGACGCCGACTCCACCGACCTCACCTACAGCTGGGACTTCGGCGACGGCACCAAGGGCGAGGGCCTCAACCCCACCCACCGGTACAAGAAGGTCGGCACCTACAGCGCCACCTTCACCGCCAAGGACCCCGAGGGCAACACCGGCAACGCCAGCGTCCGGATCGTCGTCGGCAACACCGAGCCCAAGGTGCGCATCGACGTCCCCGCCAACGGCACCCTGGCCGCCTTCGGCGAGCCCGTGCCCTTCAAGGTGACCGTCACCGACCCCGAGGAGACCGTCGACTGCTCCAAGGTCAAGGTCGCCTACAGCCTCGGCCACGACTCCCACGCCCACGAGCTGACCAGCGAGATGGGCTGCGAGGGCACGCTGAAGCCGCCTCCCGGTGACGGCGGCCACGACCCGAACGCCAACATCTACGGTGTCGTCGGCGCCAGCTACACCGACGGCGGCGCAGGCGGCCAGGAGGAGCTGACCGGCACCGCCCGCACCGTCCTGCAGCCACTGCACCGCCAGGGCGAGCACTTCACCACCCAGTCGGGCGTGTCCGTCATCGACAAGACCGGCGCCCACGGCGGCAAGACCGTCGGCGACGTCAACGACGGCGACTGGATCTCCTTCACCCCCTACCGGTTCGACGGCCAGAAGAAGATGACCGTACGGGCCTCCTCCGGCGGCGCGGGCGGCTTCGTCGAACTGCGTACCGGCTCCCCCGAGGGACCGCTGCACGGCTCGGCCTACATCCCGCCGACCGGTGGCTGGGAGACGTTCCAGAACGTCGACGTGCCCCTGCGGGCGCTGCCGAAGAAGACCACCGAGATCTACCTGGTCTTCCGGGGCGGCGAGGGCGCGCTGTTCGACGTGGACGACTTCGAGTTCTCCAAGCAGCCCTTCAAGGGCGGCAAGAAGGTCCTGGTCTTCTCCAAGACCGCCGGCTTCCGCCACGACTCCATCCCGGCCGGCATCACGGCACTGAAGGAACTCGGCGGCCCGGCCGGCATCACGGTCGACGCCACCGAGGAGGCGCGGCAGTTCACCACGGCCAACCTCGCCAAGTACGACGCGGTCGCCTTCCTGTCCACCACCGGTGACGTCCTCAACGCCGAGCAGCAGCAGGCGTTCGAGAACTACGTCCGCAACGGCGGCGGCTACATGGGCATCCACGCGGCGGCCGACACCGAGTACGACTGGGAGTTCTACGGCGGCCTCGTCGGCGCCCACTTCCACTCGCACCCGGCCATCCAGAAGGCCACCGTCCGCGTCGAGGACCACGACCACCCGGCCACCGCGCACCTGGGCGACGCCTGGGAGCGCACCGACGAGTGGTACAACTACCGCACCAACCCGCGTGAGCAGGCCAAGGTCCTCGCCACCCTGGACGAGACCACCTACCAGGGCGGCACCATGAAGGGCGACCACCCGATCGCCTGGTGCCAGAGCTACGGCGGCGGCCGGTCCTTCTACACCGGCGGCGGCCACACCAAGGAGTCCTACGCCGACGAGGCCTTCCGCGCCCACCTGCTCGGCGGCCTGCAGTACGCCACCGGCCAGGTGAAGGCGGACTGCAAGCCGAGCAAGGACTACCGGAAGATCTTCAACGGCCAGACCCTGGACGGCTGGAAGCAGGCCGGCCCCGGCAAGTTCGTCGTCAAGGACGGCGTGATGGAGACCGAGGGCGGCATGGGCCTGCTCTGGTACCAGGCCAAGGAGCTGAAGTCGTACTCCCTCAAGCTCGACTGGAAGATGCGGGGCGACGACAACTCCGGGATCTTCGTGGGCTTCCCGGCCTCCGACGACCCCTGGTCAGCCGTGAACAAGGGCTACGAGATCCAGATCGACGCCACGGACGCGCCCGACCGGACCACCGGCTCGGTCTACTCCTTCAAGTCGGCCAACCTCAAGGCCCGTGACCAGGTCCTGCGGCCGCCCGGCCAGTGGAACTCCTACGAGATCAAGGTCCAGGGCGAACGCCTGCAGGTGTTCCTCAACGGAGTCAAGATCAACGACTTCACGAACAAGGACCCCGAGCGGAGCCTGACCGACGGCTACATCGGGCTGCAGAACCACGGCGCCGACGACCAGGTCTCCTTCCGCAACATCCAGCTCAAGGAACTGCCCGTCCAGGGCCGGTGAACGGCGGCGGGCGGGGGACGCCGGACCCCCGCCCGCCGTCTCACGTCCCACCCTCCCCCCTCGGTTCGCGCACGACCAGGAGGCTGCCCATGTCCGCGTCCCTCTCCCAGCCGCGTGTGGGGGTGTGGCTGATCGGAGCCCGCGGCTCCGTCGCCACCACCGTCGTCACGGGGTGTGCCGCCGTCACCGCGGGACTGCACCCGCCCACCGGCATGGTCACCGAGACCCCCGCGTTCGCCGACAGCGGCCTGCCCGCCCTGTCCGACCTCGTCTTCGGCGGCCACGACACCCTCGACTGCCCCCTGCCCAAACGGGCCGAGACCCTGACCGCCGGAGGCGTCCTCCCGCCCGGCGTCGCCACGGCCGTCGCGGCCGAACTCGCCGCCGCCGACCGGGAGATCCGGCCCGGCGGCCCCACACCGGGGGACACCAGGAGCGAGGATGAGCTGATCGCGGCCTTCGCCGACGACATCCGCGACTTCACCCGGCGCCACCAGCTGGAGCGGACCGTGGTGGTGAACGTCGCCTCCACCGAACCGGCCTCCCAGGGCCCGGGCGCCCCGCTGCCGGCCAGCACCCTTTACGCCCTGGCGGCCCTGCGCGCGGGCTGCCCCTACGTCAACTTCACCCCCTCCGAGGGCATGCACCACCCGGTCGCCGCCCGCGAGGCGGAACACAGCGCACTGCCCTGCGCCGGCCGCGACGGCAAGACCGGGCAGACCCTGCTGCGGGCCGTGCTGGGCCCGATGTTCGCCCAGCGTGCCCTGCACGTGCGGGCCTGGTCCGGCACGAACCTGCTCGGCGGCGGCGACGGAGCGGCCCTGGCCGACCCGGCCGCCGCGGCGGCGAAGAACGCCGGGAAGGAACGCGTCCTCGCCGACACCCTCGGCAGCGTCCCCGAGGGCGAGGTGCACATCGACGACGTGCCCGCCCTCGGCGACTGGAAGACCGCCTGGGACCACATCGCCTTCGACGGCTTCCTCGGCACCCGCATGATCCTGCAGACCATCTGGCAGGGGTGCGACTCGGCGCTCGCCGCCCCCCTGGTGCTCGACCTCGCCCGTCTCACGGCCCGCGCCCACGAAACCGGCCTCACCGGCCCGCTCGGCCCCCTGGGCTTCTACTTCAAGGACCCGGTGGGCGAGGGACCCGCGGGGCTGTCCGAGCAGTACGAGGAACTGCTCCGGTTCGCACGGACCCTCGGGCGCAAGGGAAGCGGTGACGCGCCGGTTCTCGGACCGACCCAGGAGGGAAGCGGCGACGCGCCGGGTGGGGAGCGGGGCGGCGGGCGGGGGCGTGCCGCTCGGGCGGCGAGGGGCGCCGAGGGGACGGGGGAAACCCCGTGACCCTGCGCCGGATCCCGGCTCCGGGCCCGTCCCGCGGCGGCCTGACCCCAGCACCCGCTCCAGCTTCCGAGGTCTTCACCGCCGACGCCACCCCGCGGGCCCGCGCCGAGCGCTCGCGCTCCCACCGGCGGCGTGCCTGGGCGGAACTCCTGCGGCTGCCCGCCCTGTTCAGCGTGCCCGGCGACGCCCTGGCCGGGACCGCCGCTGCCGGGGCGGCGCCCAACGCGCGCACCCTGCTCGCCATCGGCTCCTCCCTCTGCCTCTACGAGGCCGGCATGGCCCTCAACGACTGGGCGGACCTCGGCGTCGACGCCGTCGAACGCCCCGAGCGCCCGCTGCCCTCCGGCCGGGTACGTCCCGCCGCCGCCCTTACGGCGGCCTGCGCGCTCACCGGCGCGGGGCTGGCCCTGGCGGCCCGCGCCGGCCGCCCCGCCCTGGCCGTCGCCGCCCCCCTGGCGGCGACCGTCTGGGCGTACGACCTCGGCCTGAAGCACACGCCCGCCGGGCCCGTGGCGATGGGCGCGGCCCGGGGCCTGGACCTGCTGCTGGGGGCCGCGGCCACCACCGGCCGCACCCGCCCGGCCGTGCCGTCCGCCGCCCTCCTCGGCACCCACACGCTGGCCGTGACGACGGTCTCCCGTCAGGAGGCACGGGGCGGCACCCCCCTGGCCCCCCTGGCCGCCCTCGCGGCGACCGCGCTGCTGACCCGGCGGATGGCGTACCGGCCCGCCCCGCCGGCACACGGCCCCGGGACGCCCACCGGCGACCGGCCACGTACCGGACCCACCGGGCGCCACGGGCACCGGGACACCGAAGCGCCGCTCACCACCGCCCCGACCGGGCACCCGGGACGTCCGCAACCCGCGGGGTTCCTCACCACCGCCCTCGCGGCCGCCTACGCCGTCAGCACCGCCCGCCCCTACTTCCACGCCGCGCTGAACCCGTCACCGCCTCTCACCCAGCGAGCCGTGGGCGCCGGCATCCGCGCCACGATCCCCCTCCAGGCCACCCTGGCCGCCCGCGCCGGGGGCCCGGTCCCGGCGATCCTCATCGCCGCTCTCGCCCCGCTCGGCGCCCGGTTCGCGAAGAAGGTGAGCGTCACATGAGCCCCGCGTCCCACGAGCCCGACGGCGGCCGGAACCCCACGACGGGTGCCGCCGCCGCAGCCTCTGCCACCCCCCTCCGTTTCGGCTACGGCACCAACGGGCTCGCCGACCTGCGGCTCGACGACGCGCTCCGCATGCTCGCCGACCTCGGGTACGACGGCGTCGGGCTCACGCTCGACCACATGCACCTGGACCCGCTCGCCCACGACCTGGCCGCCCGCACCCACCGGGTCGCGAAGCGGCTGGACGCGCTCGGCCTGGACGTCACCGTGGAGACCGGGGCGCGCTACGTGCTCGACCCGCGCCGCAAGCACGGCCCGTCCCTGCTCGACCCGGACGGCGACGACCGCGCCCGCCGGGCCGACCTCCTCGTCCGGGCCGTCCGGGTCGCGGCCGACCTCGGTGCCCACGCCGTCCACTGCTTCAGCGGCGTCGTCCCGGACGGCACCGACACGGACACCGCCTGGAAGCGTCTCACCGAGGCCCTCACCCCCGTCCTGGAGACCGCCTCCGCCGCCGGCATCCCGCTCGCCGTCGAACCGGAACCCGGCCACCTCCTCGCCACACTCGCCGACTTCCACCGCCTGCGCCGGGCCCTCGGCGACCCCGAAACCCTCGGACTCACCCTGGACATCGGCCACTGCCAGTGCCTGGAACCCCTGTCTCCCGCCGAGTGCGTACGCGACGCCGCCCCCTGGCTGCGGCACGTGCAGATCGAGGACATGCGGCGCGGAGTCCACGAGCACCTCCCGTTCGGGGACGGGGAGATCGACTTCCCGCCCGTCCTGGCGGCCCTCGCCGCCACCGGCTACCAGGGCCTGACCGTCGTCGAACTGCCCCGCCACTCCCACGAGGGACCCCGGCAGGCCGAGCGGTCCCTCCCGTTCCTCCGCCACGCCGAGCAGGCTGCGGCACACCCACCGCACCGGCCCGAGCCGGCTCCCGAGCAGTCCGCGCCACCCCACGGCGCTCCCTCCGCACCCCCTGAAGGGAGCAGCAGATGACAGGCCCTCGCGCCACCCACGCGACGAGCACCGACAGCACCCAGGGCAGCCGCGGCACCACCGAGGACCGAGGTGCCCCCGCGACCCGCGACGCCACCACCGGCCACCCCGCCCCCGGCCCCACGTCCTCTCCCGCGCTCGAGGACCTCCGCCGGCAGCTCGCCGCCCGCCTCGAACCGACCGCCCGCGCCTGGCTCGACCACGCCCTCGAGGAAGCGGCCGCCCACCCCGGCATCCACGGGCCCATCTCCGCCTGGGAGCTGCGCCTCGCCGAGGCCGGGCGCCGCTGCGGGGCCGAACACGCCGACGCCGCCCGCCTCCTCGTCCTGCACGCCGCCCGTGCGGACACCGACGCCCTGACCCGGGTCTACTTCCAGGGCACCGCCGACGAACGCCGGGCCGTCCTGCACGCCCTGCCGCACCTCGTGACCGGCCCCGGGGCCCTCCCGCTCGTCGAGGACGCCCTGCGCACCAACGACACCCGTCTGCTCGCCGCCGCCGTCGGCCCGTACGCCGCCCGGCACCTCGACCCGCACGCCTGGCGCCACGCCGTGCTGAAGTGCCTGTTCACCGGCGTCCCCGTCGACGAGGTGGCGGCCCTGCCGGAGCGTGCCCGGGGGGACGGCGAACTCGCCCGCATGCTGGCCGACTACGCCGCCGAGCGCGCCGCAGCCGGCCGCGCCGTACCCGAGGACCTGCACCGCGTCCTGGACCTGACCGAGTCCGCGCACGACGACCCCGGCGCGGACCACCCCCACGGCAAGGAGTCCTGATGCGCATCTTCGACCCCCACATCCACATGACGTCCCGCACCACCGACGACTACGAGGCCATGTACACCGCCGGTGTCCGTGCCGTCGTCGAACCGTCCTTCTGGCTGGGACAGCCCCGGACCTCGCCGGCCTCCTTCCGCGACTACTTCGACGCCCTGCTCGGCTGGGAACCCTTCCGCGCCGCCCAGTACGGCATCGCCCACCACTGCACCATCGCCCTCAACCCCAAGGAGGCCAACGACCCTCGCTGCACACCCGTCCTGGACGAACTGCCCCGCTACCTCGTGAAGGACAACGTCGTCGCCGTCGGCGAGGTCGGCTACGACTCCATGACCCCCGCCGAGGACACCGCCCTCGCCGCACAACTCCAGCTGGCCGCCGACCACGGCCTACCCGCCCTGGTGCACACCCCGCACCGCGACAAGCTCGCCGGTCTGCGCCGCACCCTCGACGTCGTCCGGGAATCCGCCCTGCCCCCCGGCCACGTCCTGATCGACCACCTCAACGAGACCACCGTCAAGGAGGCCAAGGACAGCGGCTGCTGGCTCGGCTTCTCCGTCTACCCGGACACCAAGATGGACGAGGAGCGGATGGTGGCCCTCCTGCGCGCCTACGGACCCGATCAGGTCCTGGTCAACTCGGCAGCCGACTGGGGCCGGAGCGACCCCCTCAAGACCCGCAAGGTCGGCGACCTGATGCTGGCCGAGGGCTTCGACGAGGACACCGTCGACCAGGTGCTGTGGCGCAACCCCGTCGCCTTCTACGGGATCAGCGGCCGGCTGCGGCTCGACGTCACCGCCACCGCGGCCACCCACGAGGGCAATTCCGTCCTGCGCGGCGTCCCCAAGGACCAGCCGGAGCCCGGCCCCGCGGGGACCGCCCGCGTCCCCGCCGCGGAGGCGTGAGCCATGCGCTTCCGCCACCCCGACGGCACCACCGTCCACCTCGCCTACTGCACCAACGTCCACCCCGCCGAAACCCTCGACGGCGTCCTCGCCCAGCTGCGCGACCACTGCGAACCCGTCCGCCGGCGCCTCGGCCGCGACCGGCTCGGCATCGGGCTGTGGCTCGCCCGGGACGCCGCCCACGCCCTGGTCACCGATCCCTCCGCCCTGCGCGCCCTGCGCACCGAACTCGACCGGCGCGGCCTGGAGGTCGTCACCCTCAACGGCTTCCCGTACGAGGGGTTCGGCGCCGAGGAGGTCAAGTACCGCGTCTACAAGCCGGACTGGGCCGACCCCGAGCGCCTGGAACACACCACCGCCCTGGCCCGCGTCCTGGCCGGGCTGCTGCCCGACGACGTCACCGACGGCAGCATCTCCACCCTGCCCCTCGCCTGGCGCACCGCCCACGACGAGACACGGGCGGAGCGGGCCCGAACCGCCCTGCGCACCCTCGCCGAACGCCTCGACGCCATCGAGGAACTGACCGGCCGCTGCCTGCGCGTCGGCCTGGAGCCGGAGCCCGGCTGCGTCGTCGAGACCACCCGCGACGCCATCGCCCCGCTCACCGCCGTCGGCCACGAGCGCATCGGCATCTGCGTCGACACCTGCCACCTCGCCACCTCCTTCGAGGACCCGCACACCGCTCTGGACGCACTCGGCGCCGCCCGCGTCCCCGTCGTGAAATCCCAGCTCTCGGCCGCACTGCACGCCGAACACCCCCATCTGCCGGAGGTCCGCGAAGCCCTCGCCGCCTTCGCCGAACCCCGCTTCCTGCACCAGACCCGAACGGCCACCGCCGCCGGGCTGCGCGCCACCGACGACCTGGACGAGGCCCTCGCGGGCCACGCCCTGCCGGACGCCGCACCCTGGCGTGCCCACTTCCACGTCCCGCTGCACGCGGCCCCCGCCGCCCCGCTCACCTCCACACTCCCGGTCCTGAAGGCCGCCCTGGGCCGGCTCGTGGGCGGCCCGGTCCCCCTCACCCGCCACCTGGAGGTCGAGACCTACACCTGGCAGGCCCTCCCGCCCGAACTGCGCCCCAAGGGCCGGGCCCAACTGGCCGAGGGCATCGCCGCCGAACTCACCCTCGCCCGCGACCTGCTGACGGACCTCGGCCTGAAGGAGCTGCCATGAGCACCCCCGAGCACCCGGGCCCCGCCTCGGCGGACTCCGGCCGCCCCGTGCCGCTCCTCGTCCTGGACGTCGTCGGCCTCACCCCCCGCCTGCTCGACCACATGCCGCACCTCAAGGCGCTCGGCCAGACAGGCTCCCGCGCCACCCTCGGCACCGTCCTGCCGGCCGTCACCTGCGCCGCCCAGTCCACCTTCCTCACCGGCACCATGCCCGCCGAACACGGCATCGTCGGCAACGGCTGGTACTTCCGCGAACTCGGCGACGTCCTGCTGTGGCGCCAGCACAACGGTCTCGTCGCCGGTGACAAAGTCTGGGACGCCGCCCGCCGCGCCCACCCCGGCTACACCGTGGCCAACATCTGCTGGTGGTACGCCATGGGCGCCGACACCGACATCACCGTCACCCCCCGCCCCGTCTACTACGCCGACGGCCGCAAGGAACCCGACTGCTACACCCGGCCCCCCGCGCTCCACGACGAACTCACCGAACAACTCGGCACCTTCCCCCTGTTCCACTTCTGGGGCCCCGGCGCGGACCTCGTCTCCAGCCGGTGGATCATCGACGCCACCCGCCACATCATGCGCACCCGGCACCCCGACCTGACGCTCAGCTACCTGCCCCACCTCGACTACGACCTGCAGCGCTTCGGCCCCGACGACCCGCGTTCGCTGAAGGCGGCGACGGACCTGGACACCGCGCTCGCCCCGCTCCTGGACGACGCCCGCGCCGAGGGCCGCACCGTCGTCGTCCTGTCCGAGTACGGCATCACCCGCGTGAACCGGCCCGTCGACATCAACCGTGCTCTGCGCCGCGCCGGACTGCTCGAGGTGCACACCCAGGACGGCATGGAGTACCTCGACCCGATGGCCTCCCGCGCCTTCGCCGTCGCCGACCACCAGATCGCCCACGTCTACGTGCGCCGCCCCGAGGACCTCGACGCCACCCGGGCCGCCCTCGACGGGCTGCCCGGCGTCGAGCAGCTCCTCGACGACGCGGGCAAGAAGGCCCACCACCTCGACCATCCCCGCGCCGGTGAACTCGTCGCCGTGGCGGAACCCGACGCCTGGTTCACCTACTACTACTGGCTCGACGACGACCGGGCGCCCGACTTCGCCCAGCTCGTCGAGATCCACCGCAAGCCCGGCTACGACCCGGTCGAGCTGTTCATGGACCCCCAGGACCCGTATGTGAAGGTCAAGGCGGCCACGGCGCTGGCGCGCAAGAAACTCGGCATGCGCTACCGCATGGCGGTGGTCCCGCTGGACCCCTCACCTGTTCGGGGCAGCCACGGCCGCCTCCCGCAGAACGACGACGACGGTCCGCTCCTCATCTGCTCCACCCCCCGTGCGGTCGACGACCGCCTCGCGGCCACCGACGTGAAACAACTCCTGCTCCGACTCGCCGGACTCGGCTGACACCGCACCACGCGCAGCCACCGGCATCCGACTACCGAGAGTGAAACACACGGCACTGACAACGGCCGGTCCCGGCCGCACCGGAACCGGCCACGAACCGAGAAGGCAGGCCACCCGTGACCCCGTACTCCGACCCTTCCCGCACCGACGCCGGCGCCTCCGCCACTGCGGACGAGGAGCTGCGCCGCAGCCTCGGCGTGAACCGGCGCCGCTTCCTGACCACCTGCACCGCCGTGGCGGCCGGAGCCGTCGCGGCCCCCGTCTTCGGCGCGGCCCCCGCCCTGGCACAGGACCGCGGCAGAGACCACGACCACGGGCGCGGTCGCGGCCAGGTGCTCGTCCCGCCGCACAAGCGCGGCATCATCCTCTACACCGTCCGTGACGCCACCGCCCGCGACCCCCTCAGCAGCGACCTGCCCTCCGGGTTCCGCGAGGTGTTCAAGCAACTGGCCCGGCACGGCTACCGCCAGGTCGAGTTCGCGGGCTACCGCCAGCACGCGAACGCGCCCGGCGGCGACAACCTGGAGACGGTCCAGGGCGCCCGGCTGCTGCGCTCCTGGCTGGACGACCACGGCCTGCGCGCCCAGGGCAACCACGGCTTCATCCCGTCCTCCTGGCCGCTCACCACGGCGGACAAGGACACCTTCAAAAAGCACCTGGAGATCGCCAACATCCTCGGCATGGACCACATGGGCACCGGCGGCGACCCCACCGGAAGCTCCTACCGAGCCGACTGGGACGTGGCCGCCGACAAGTGGAACGCGCTCGGCGAGTTGGCCCGCCGCGAGGGCATCAAGCTGTACACCCACAACCACGACAGCGCCTACGGCTTCCTGCTCGACGGGGGCCCGCTGGACGACCAGGGCCGGCCCACCCGCAGCTCGGGCATCCGCAAGCTGGAGTACTTCCTGAAGGTCACCGACCCCCGGCTCGTGTGGCTGGAGATGGACATCTTCTGGGCCCACGTGGCCCAGTACAAGTTCCACACGTACACCGCCCACGACGGCTCCACCCGCAGGAGCGTGTTCGACCCGGCCGCACTGGTGACCCGCCACAACAAGCGCTACCCGCTGTTCCACGCCAAGGACGGCGTCGTCAGCACGACCAACGGCATGGGCTGGGACATGGTGCCCTTCGGCACCGGGGACATCGACTACACGACGTTCTTCTCCCGGGTCGGGCAGTCCAACTACCGCAACCCGATGGTGGAGGACGACAACTCGCCGAGCGCCACCGACCCCGCCCAGTCGCTGCGCGAGGCCAAGATCAGCTACGACAACATGGCGGCCCTGCGCAAGCGGCGCTGCTGACCGCGGACACGGACCGGGCGGCCCCTCCCGCGTGGTGCGGGAGGGGCCGCCCGGTCCGTGCCGACCCGGCCTCGCCGGGTCACTCCTCCCCGAGTGGCCGCGGGTTGGGCGTCACGCGCCTGTCCTTGGAGCGGCCCGGCGGGTGCAGGAACAGCGCCACGAGACCGGCGAACAGCGAGATGCAGCCCGCCAGGGTGAAGGCGCCGTTGTAGCCCCAGGCGCCGACGACCACGGCTCCCATGCCCGCGCCCAGTCCCGAGACGAGTTTGGAGCTGTAGACCATCCCGTAGTTGGTGGCGTTGTTGTTCTCCCCGAAGTAGTCCGCCGTCATCGCCGCGAACATCGGGAAGATGGCCCCGCCGCCGAAGCCCGAGACGGCGGAGAAGACCAGGAACAGCGGCAGGTTCCCGATCTCGGCCGACCAGATGATGCCGAACTGGGCCAGGCCCAGGATCGCGCACACGTGGAGCAGGCACTGCTTGCGGCCGTAGAGGTCGGACAGCCAGCCGATGACACCGCGTCCGGTGCCGTTGACGATCGCCTTCAGCGACATCGCGGTGGCCACGACGCCCGCCGCGAAACCCGCCTCCTCACCGATGTCGACCTGGAAGGCGATGCCGAAGATGTTCACGCCGGAGGTGCAGGCGAGACAGAACCACATCAGCGCCACCCGGCCCGTCTTCCAGGCCTCCAACGGGCTGTACTGCTTGGTGGCCGGCGGGTTCTTCGCCAGCGAGCGCCGGGCCCGCGGGTCCTCCGGCGGGTTCAGCGGGTCCACGGCGGCCGGCCACCAGTTCTTCGGCGGGTCCTTGAAGAAGAAGCCGGCGAACGCCACGACCGCGGCGAGGAAGACACCCGCCGAGACCAGCACCCAGCGGAAGTTGGAACCGTCCATGTAGCCGTGGAAGATGAAGACGAACGGCACCGAGCCGTAGGCGAAACCGCCGTTGACGAAGCCGGTCTTGCCGCCCCTGCGCTCGGGGTACCACTTGCCGACCATGTTGACGCAGGTCGCGTACACCATGCCCGCGCCCATGCCGCTGAACACGCCGAATCCGATGAACGCGAACGCGACGTGCGGCGCGAACGCCAGCGACAGGTAGCCCAGCAGCGTGCCGGCCGAGCCGAGCATCATCGCCCAGCGTGCCGGCAGCCTGCCGTTCTCACGCAGCCGTCCCGCCGGGAAGGCGACCGCGGCCTGGCAGAAGATCCACGCCGTCATCATCCAGTAGATGCTGCCGCTGGACCACTGGTGCGCCTCGTGCAGCGTGTCCTCGGCGGACGCGAACGCGTACTCGGCGGAGGAGATGCCCATCATGCCGATCCAGGGCAGGATCACCATCCACTTGCGCTTGCGCCCCATGATGTCGATGTCGGTCTCACCGAGTCGGTAGACGCGGCCGTTCGCGTCGGTGACCTCCCGGTAGGCGACCGTGGTGGGCAGATCGGTCGTTGTCATGTCGTGTCGCACCCCTTGCGTCGAAAGATCTGGCAGGCGCCCCCTGTCCCATGCCTTTCGTGCGCGTGCGGGTCCCGGGGCCGGCCGACGCGCACCGTCGGCCGGCCCCCCGCTGCCTCACCTCATGTACCGCCCCCCAGCAGCCCCGCCTCCCGCGCCCAGCGGTACTTCGCGCCGAGCACGGCCACCGGCATCTCGGTCGTGTACGGGTAGGCCACGACGCCGCGCTCGAAGAGGTACCGGCAGGCCTCCTCGACCTCCACGTCGCCCGCCAGCGACGCCACCACCGGCTTCTCGACGCCGCGCTCGCGGAACTCGGCCACCACGCGGGCGGTGAGCTCCGCGAAGACCATCGGGGGAGTGACGATCGTGTGCCAGTAGCCGAGCACCAGTGCGTGGATGCGCGGATCCTCCAGCCCCAGCCTGATCGTCGCCTCGTACGTCGACGGGGGCTCGCCGCCGGTGATGTCCACCGGGTTGCCCGCCGCCCCGAACGGCGGGATGAACCTGCGGAACGCCGCGTCCAGATCGGGCGGGATCTCCATCAGCGACAGGCCGTTGTCCGTCACGGCGTCGGAGAGCAGCACACCGCTGCCGCCCGCGCCGGTGATGATCACGACGTTGTCGCCCCGGGGAGCGGGCAGTACGGGCAACGCGCGGGCGTACTCCAGCATGTCGCTCAGCCCGGGCGCCCGGATGACCCCCGCCTGCCGCAGGATGTCGTCGTAGACCGCGTCGTCGCCGGCCAGGGCGCCCGTGTGCGAACCGGCCGCCCTCGCGCCGGCCGCGGTGCGGCCCGCCTTGAGCACGACCACCGGCTTCTTCGGGACGGTCGCCCGCGCGGCCGCCACGAAGGCGCGCCCGTCCTTGAGGTCCTCCAGGTGCATCGCGATGCAGTCGGTGTGCGGGTCCTCCCCGAACCAGGTCAGCAGGTCGTCCTCGTCCAGGTCGGACTTGTTGCCGAGCCCGACGATCGCCGACACGCCCGTCCTCGTCGTCCGCGCGAAGCCCAGGATGGCCATGCCGATGCCGCCGGACTGCGAGGTCAGCGCCACCCCGCCCTTGACGTCGTACGGCGTGCAGAACGTGGCACACAGGTCCTGCCAGGTCGAGTAGTAGCCGTAGATGTTCGGCCCGAGCAGCCGCACGCCGTGCCGTTCGGCGATCGACACGATCTCCGCCTGGAGCGCGTGCTCGCCCGTCTCCGCGAAGCCGGAGGGGATCAGGACGGCGTTCGGGACGCCCTTGCGTCCGACCTCCTCCAGGGCGGCGGCCACGAATGCGGCGGGGATCGCGAAGACCGCCACATCCACCTCACCGGGAACGTCGGTGACACTCTTGTACGCCTTGCGGCCCAGGATGTCATCGGCCTTGGGGTTCACCGGGTGGATGTCACCGGCGAAGCCGCCGTCGACGAGGTTGCGCATCACCGAATTGCCGATCTTGCCCTGGACGTCGGAGGCGCCGATGACGGCGACCGCACGGGGCTGCATCAGGCGGCGCATCGAGGCGAGGATCTCCTCACGCGTGTACGTGCGGCGGGGCGCGGGCTGCGACTCGGCGAGGATCACCCGGATGTCGGCCGCGACGGCGCCGTCCGCGGTGGCGATCACCGGATTGAGGTCCACCTCGGCGATGTCCGGGAAGTCCGCCACGAGTTGCGACACCCGGCGGATCTGCTCGGCGACGGCCCACCGGTCCACACCGGCCTGCCCGCGCACCCCGCGCAGGATCTCCGCGGAGCGGATGGAGTCCAGCATCGACAGCGCCTCGTCGCCGTCCACCGGCGCCAGCCGGAAGGTGACGTCCTTGAGCACCTCCACGAGCACCCCGCCGAGCCCGAAGGCCACGACCTTCCCGAACGTCGGGTCGGTCACCGCCCCGACGATGACCTCCTGGCCCCGCGGCAGCAGCTCCTGCACCTGCACGCCGTGGATGCGGGCGTCCGCGTCGTGGGCGCGCGCGTTCTCGACGATGCGGTGGAAGGCGGCCCGTACGTCCGCCGCTCCCTCGACCCCGACGACGACGCCGCCGGCGTCGGTCTTGTGCAGGATGTCCGGCGAGACGATCTTCATCACGACGGGTCCGCCGAAGCGCGCCGCGTACGCCACGGCCTCCTCGACGTCGGTGGCCAGTTCCTCGCCGGGGACGGCGATGCCGTACGCGTCGGCGATCACCTTGCCCTCGGGCGCGGTCAGCGCGGTGCGGCCCTCGGCCCGTACGGAGTCCAGCAGGACCCGCACGCGTGCCAGGCGGTCCTCGGCCATCACGTCAGATCACCCCGTTCGACTTGAGCAGGCGCACTTCCTCGTGGCCGAGGCCGAGTTCGCCGACGTAGACCTCTTCGTTGTGCTCGCCGAGCAGCGGTGAACCGGTCACCTCCACGGGGGAGTCGGACAGCTTCAGGGGACTGCCCACGGTGACGAACTCACCGCGTTCCGGGTGGGGGACGGTGACGACCATCTCGTTGGCGGCCAGGGACCGGTCCTCGATGATCTCCCGGGTGGACAGGATCGGCCCGCACGGGATGTTGTGCGCGTTCAGCCGCTCCAGCACCTCCCACTTGGGCAGCGTCGAGGACCACTCCTCGATCAGCTGGAACAGCTTGCCGAGCTTGGGCAGCCGCGCCTCGGGCGTGGCCCACTCGGGGTCGTCGGCCAGTTCGGGCCGGCCGATGAGTCCACTGATCGGACGCCAGCCGACGGGCTGCACGATGACGTACACGTAGTCGTTCGGGCCGCCGGGCGCACACTTGACCGCCCAGCCGGGCTGGCCGCCGCCGGAGGCGTTCCCGGACCGGGGGACCTCGTCGCCGAAGTCCTCGTTGGGGTACTCGGGCAGCGGCCCGTGCGCCAGGCGCTGCTGGTCCCGCAGCTTGACCCGGCACAGGTTGAGCACGGCGTGCTGCATGGCCACGTTGACCCGCTGCCCGCGCCCGGTGTGCTCCCGCTGGAAGAGCGCGGCCAGGATGCCCGCCACGGCGTGCACGCCCGTGCCCGAGTCGCCGATCTGGGCACCCGTCGCCAGCGGCGGCCCGTCCTCGAAGCCGGTGGTCGCCATCGACCCGCCCATGGCCTGCGCGACGACCTCGTACGCCTTGAAGTTGGTGTACGGGCCCTCGCCGAACCCCTTGATGGAGGCGTAGACGATGCGCGGGTTGATCTCCTGGATGCGCTCCCAGGTGAAGCCCATCCGGTCGACCGCGCCCGGGCCGAAGTTCTCCACCATCACGTCCGAGCGCCGGATCAGTTCGGTGAGGAGCTCCTTGCCGCGCTCGGTCTTGGTGTTGAGGGTGATGCTCCGCTTGTTGCAGTTGAGCATCGTGAAGTAGAGGGAGTCGACGTCCGGCAGGTCACGCAGCTGCTTGCGCGTGATGTCACCGGTCGGCGCCTCCAGTTTGACGACGTCCGCGCCCAGCCAGGCGAGCAGCTGGGTGGCCGACGGCCCGGACTGCACGTGGGTCATGTCCAGGACGCGGATGCCGTCGAGGGCCTTGGTTCCTGTCATCGGGGCACCTCACTTGTACATGGTCTGGTTCATGGTTCCGGGGGCGTACGCGTCGGGATCGACCCAGACGTTGATCAGGGAGGGCTTGCCGGACTCCCGGGCGCGCCGGAGGGCCGGGCCGATGTCGGCGGGGTCGCGGACCTCCTCGCCGTGACCGCCGAGCATCTGCGCGAACTTGTCGTAGTGGACGTCGCCGAGGGTGTTGCCGACCCGCTCGCGCTCCTTGCCGTACTTGGCGGCCTGGCCGTAACGGATCTGGTTCATCGAGGAGTTGTTGCCGACGATGCCGACGAAGGGCAGGTCGTAGCGCACGAGGGTCTCGAAGTCCCAGCCGGTGAGGGAGAACGCGCCGTCGCCGAACAGCGCGACGACCTCCTTGTCGGGCCGGGCCTGCTTGGCGGCGAGCACGAAGGGGACACCGACGCCGAGCGTGCCGAGCGGTCCCGGATCCATCCAGTGGCCGGGCGACTTGGGCTGCACGACCTGGCCGGAGAAGGTGACGATGTCGCCGCCGTCGCCGATGTAGACGGAGTCCTCGGTGAGGAAGTCGTTGATCTCGCTGACCAGCCGGTAGGGGTGGATGGGCGAGGCGTCGGACCTCAGGCTCGGCAGCCGCTTGTCCAGGGCGGTCTGTTCGGCGGCCCGCAGCTCGTCCAGCCACTCCTTGCGCCGGGACGCCCCGCCGTCGACCCGTCCGGAGGCCGCTTCCGTCACCGACTTCAGCACGAGTCCGGCGTCGCCGACGATGCCGAGGTCGATGTCGCGGTTCTTGCCGACCGTGCGGTAGTCCAGGTCGATCTGCACGACGGTCGCCTCCGGCGCCAGCCGCTTGCCGTAGCCCATGCGGAAGTCGAAGGGCGTGCCGACGATCACGATGACGTCGGCGTGGGAGAAGGCGTACCGCCGCGAGAGCTGGAAGTGGTGCGGGTCGCCGGGCGGCAGGGTGCCGCGGCCGGCGCCGTTCATGTACGCGGGAACGTTCAGCGTGCGCACCAGCTCCACGGCCGCCTCGGTGCCGCGGGTCGTCCAGACCTGGCTGCCGAGCAGGACGGCCGGCTTCTCGGCGTGCACCAGCAGGTCGGCGAGCTTCTCGATCGCCTCCGGGTCGCCGGCCGACCGGGTCGAGGCCCGGTAGGCCCCGGCGCGCGGGACGCGGGCCTTCGACACCGGCACCTTGGCGTCCAGCACGTCGCGCGGGATCTCCAGGAACGAGGGGCCGGGTGCGCCGTGGTAGCACTCGCGGAACGCCATGGACACCATGTCCGCCGCGCGGGCCGTGTCCGGCACGGCCGCCGCGAACTTGGTGATGGGGGTCATCATGTCGACGTGCGGCAGGTCCTGCAGGGAACCCATCTTGTGCTGGGTGAGGGCCCCTTGACCGCCGATCAGCAGCATCGGGGACTCCGCGCGGAAGGCGTTGGCGACACCGGTGACGGCGTCGGTCGTCCCGGGGCCCGCGGTGACCACGGCGCAGCCGGGCCTGCCGGTGATGCGGGCGTAGCCGTCGGCGGCGTGGGCGGCGACCTGCTCGTGACGGACGTCGACCACCTCGATGCCCTCGTCGACGCAGCCGTCGTAGATGTCGATGATGTGGCCGCCGCACAGCGTGTAGATGCGGTCGACCCCCTCGGCCTTGAGGGCCTTGGCTACGAGATGGCCACCGGAGATCACGTCCTGGGTGTCGTCGGGCATGGCGGAGTCCTGTCCCTTCGTAGGGGGTTGGGAGCGGCTCGCGGTACATTGCATACAGTCGACGAATACTGTATGAAGCTTGTTATCCCGCATCCGGTGGGTGGTGTCCAGGGGGCGTGCGGCACTTTCGAGTCAGGAGCCGGAATGGACCTGTACGAGCACCAGGCAAGGCAACTCTTCGCAGAACACGGCATCTTGGTGCCGCGGGCCGAGGTCACCGACGCGCCCGGGGAGGCCCGCGAGATCGCCCGTCGGCTCGGCGGCCGGGTCGTCGTGAAGGCCCAGGTGAAGACCGGCGGGCGCGGCAAGGCGGGCGGGGTCCGGTTCGCCGCCGACCCGGCCGCCGCCGAGCTGACCGCCCGCCAGATCCTCGGTATGGACATCAACGGCCACACGGCCGGCTCGGTGATGCTGGCCCAGCCCGTGGACGTCGAGGACGAGTTCTACGTCTCCTACGTACTGGACCGCGCTGCCGGCCGGTTCCTCGCGATCGCCTCCGCCGCGGGGGGAGTGGACATCGAGGAGGTCGCCGCCACCCGGCCCGGCGCCGTGGCCCGCGTGCTCGTCGATCCCGCCGACGGGGTCACCTCCGCCAAGGCGGGGGAGATCGCCGGGGCCGCCGGGCTGCCGCCGCAGACCGCCGACGTCCTCGTCCGCCTCTGGCAGGTCCTGGTCCGCGAGGACGCCCTCCTGGTCGAGGTGAACCCGCTCGTGCGCACCCGCCGGGGGCAGATCCTCGCCCTCGACGGCAAGGTGACCCTCGATGACAACGCCCGTTTCCGGCAAGCCCGGTGGGGCGCGGACGACGCCCGGCACGACGACGGACCGGAGGCCGCGGCCGCCGCCAAGGGCCTCCACTACGTCAAGCTCGACGGCGAGGTCGGCGTCATCGGCAACGGCGCCGGGCTCGTGATGTCGACCCTGGACGTGGTCGCGGGCTGCGGGGCGCGCCCGGCGAACTTCCTCGACATCGGCGGTGGAGCGAGCCCCCAGGTCATGGCGGACGGACTGTCGGTCGTCCTCTCCGACCCCGCCGTCACGTCCGTCCTCGTCAACGTCTTCGGTGGGATCACCGCCTGCGACGCGGTCGCCGACGGCATCGTGCGGGCGCTGGAGACCGTCCGGCTGACCAAACCGCTCGTCGTGCGGCTCGACGGCAACAACGCGGCGCTGGGTCGCGCCGTCCTCGAACGGCGCGCGCACCCGCTGGTCGAACAGGTCCCGACCATGGACGGTGCCGCCGCCCGTGCCGCCGAACTCGCCATCACGGCCTGAGAGGAGGGAACACCATGGCCATCTACCTGTCCAAGGAGAGCAAGGTCCTCGTCCAGGGCATGACCGGAGGCGAGGGCATGAAGCACACCCGGCGCATGCTCGCGGCCGGCACGAACGTCGTCGGCGGCGTCAACCCCCGCAAGGCCGGCCGCACCGTCGGCTTCGAAGTCCCCGAGGCCCCGGACGGGAGGGGAGCCGTCTCCGCCGCCGTGCCCGTCTTCGGGTCGGTCGCCGAGGGCATGCACGCGACCGGCGCCGACGTCACCGTCGTCTTCGTCCCGCCCGCCTTCGCCAAGGCGGCCGTCGTCGAGGCCGCCGACGCCGGTATCGGCCTCGCGGTCGTCATCACCGAGGGCATCCCCGTGCACGACGCGGTCGCCTTCACCGACCACGCCCGCCGGCGCGGCACGCGCGTCGTCGGCCCCAACTGCCCGGGCCTCATCACGCCCGGGCAGTCCAACGCCGGCATCATCCCGGCCGACATCACCAAGCCGGGCCGCATCGGGCTGGTCTCCAAGTCCGGCACCCTCACGTACCAGCTCATGTACGAGTTGCGGGACATCGGCTTCTCGACGTGCGTCGGCATCGGCGGCGACCCGGTGATCGGCACCACGCACATCGACTGCCTGGCCGCGTTCCAGGAGGACCCCGACACCGACCTGGTGGTCCTCATCGGGGAGATCGGCGGGGACGCCGAGGAACGGGCGGCGGCCTACGTCCGCGAACACGTCACCAAACCCGTCGTCGGCTACATCGCCGGGTTCACGGCGCCCGAGGGCAGGACCATGGGCCATGCCGGAGCCATCGTCTCCGGATCCTCCGGGACGGCGCAGGCGAAGAAGGAGGCCCTGGAGGCGGCCGGGGTGCGGGTGGGCAGCACCCCGACCGAGACCGCGAAGCTCGTACTGGCCCTGCTGGAGGACCGGCAACGGGCCGTTTGAGCCCGGACGCGCAGCGGGGCCGTCCGATCGAGCACGCAGCGGGCCGCGCGAGTGCAGGCCCGGGGCGGTCCGTCCAAGCCCGGACCCGTGGAACCGGACCGGGGGAACCGGACCCGCGGCGGTCCCCCGGGGCCCGGCCCGTAGCGGCCCTGGGTCTCGGTTCGCGGCGGTCCCCGTGGGTCCGGGCCCGCGGTGGCCCCACTGAGCCCCGGCCCGCAGCCGTCCCTGCGGGCCCGACGCGCGGTGGCCCTGGGTTTCGTCCGCGACGGTCCCCGTGACTCCCGGTTCGCAGCGGTCCCTTGGGGCCCCGGCCCGTAGCGGCCCTGGGTTTCGGCCGGAGGCGGTCCCCGTGGGTTCCGGTTCGCGGCGGTTCCACTGAGCCCCGGCCCGCAGCGGTCCCTCGGGCCCGGCCCGTAACGGCCTGGGCTGCGGCCCGTGACGGCTCCACTGAGCCCCGGCTCGCAGCGGCCCCTGCGGGCCCGGCGGGCGGTGGCCCTGGTTTCGCCCGCGGCGGTCCGGAGCTGCTGGTGCGCGCGGTGACGCGGGGCCCGGCGGGTGAGTGGCTGCCGGGCAACTGCCCGAAGTGCCCGGCTGCTGCCGTGACAGGCGGGCGCGTCCGGTGCCGGGGTCCGTGCGGTGCACTGCGGGTCCGTTCGGTGCCGGGGTCCGTGCGGTGCACTGCGGGTCTCGGCGCCGGGCGCCGGAGAAGGCGCGGTTCACCACACGCCCCGGACGGTGTCAGCCGATCCCCTGCCGGTCCGGTCGCAGTGCGAAGGCGCGGTCCGCCCGGGTGGGAGCGGCCAGGTCGACGGCCAGGCGGAGCAGTTCACGGTGGCGCAGCAGCGGCTCACGGCGCTCCGGTGGTGCGAGCAGGAGCAGGTCGTCCAGACCGGCCAGCAGCCGGCGGCACACCTGCGGGGTTCCCGCCGCGCAACCCCGCACCTCCGTGAACCCCAGGTCCACCAGCTCGGTCCACCCCGGCAGGGGCTGCACCAGCCGCACCGCGCCCCCGCGGTCCCGGTGCCGGGCGGCGTCCAGCGGCCGCCGGCTCAGGGCGGCCAGGAACTGCACGACCCGGTCCAGGGCTTGCACCGCCGTGGTCGGATCGTTGATCGCGGACGACAAGGCGCGCAGCGCGATGTCCACCAGTTGCCGCAGACCGAATCCGAGGTCCTGGTGATACGTCCGCTCCACCCCCACCGAGACCGCGCGGCGCAGCGCCCCGCGCGGTGGCGCCGGTCCTCCGTGCACCGCCAGGACGGGCATCCCGGGCACCAAGAAGTCCCCGATGCGGGGGATGAGCCGCAGCACCACCCCGTGTCTGCGCGCCACCCGCACCAGCCGCGCGATGTGCACGTCCCGCAGCACTCCGGCCCGGCCCTCGTGCGGCACCCACGCGGTCTCGGGACCTAGCCCGGCCGGATCGCCGTCGTCCACCGGCACCGGCATGGCAGCCACGACCCGGAAGGACTCCGTGGCGATCCGCGCGATCACATGGCTGATCCGCATCAGCCGGAGCGTGCTGTTCACGTACAGGACGAACAGGAGCAGGCTCAGCGCGACCATGCACAGCGTGAGCACCGACTGCAG
Source organism: Streptomyces sp. AHA2 (assembly GCF_036857595.1). Taxonomy (NCBI): domain Bacteria; kingdom Bacillati; phylum Actinomycetota; class Actinomycetes; order Kitasatosporales; family Streptomycetaceae; genus Streptomyces; species Streptomyces sp. AHA2. Next base: position 33,468 of record NZ_JAUQWJ010000008.1, on the reverse strand, counting down.
CAGGGGCACCGACGTGACGGCACGCGGATCGTCGGCGCTGTCGAAGGAGGTCAGAACCAGCAGGGTCAGCACGAAGGTCGCCAGGAACACCGCGAAGGTCGCCTTGGTGATCCGGCTGCGGACGAAGAGCCGCACCACCCGCGGGGTGAACTGCCCGCTCGCCATCTGCACCGCCACCAGCGAGATGCTGAAGACCACGCCGATGAAGGTCATCATCGCGGAGCCGACCGCGTTCACCACGGCCTTCGCGTCGTCTGCGAACCGCAGCAGCTCGTCGAGGGTGCCGTAGTCGCGCTCCTCCTGCAGCGCCTCCACGAGGGCGGTGTCCAGCAGTTGCGCCCCGGCCCAGACGGCGAAGACGCACACCATGGCCGCGGTGGGGGCGAACCAGAACGTGTCCCGCAGATGCTCCCCGAGCGGTGACAGCGCTCGGGGGCGGCGCCCGCGCGAGGGACTCGGCGTCACCATCCAGTCACTCATGGTGCGACCCTAGAGGCATCCGGCGCCGAGGTCCCGGACCCCCGCCCGGCGGACGGAAACGCAGGTGAAGGGCACTCCGAAAGCTTGGTATTGTTGTGCCTGTCGCCGCGGGGAACACCCCTGGCAAGGCGACGGACACCTCGTCCGGGTGGCGGAATGGCAGACGCGCTAGCTTGAGGTGCTAGTGCCCTTTATCGGGCGTGGGGGTTCAAGTCCCCCCTCGGACACAAGACCAGCCCGGGCGGGCCGGGGATCATCCCGGCCCGCCCGGGCTGTCGTGCGTCGCGACGCGACGCGGTTGCAGCGGTCATGACCAGGGCCGACGATGGAATCAGGCCCCCGACGGTCCCCACCGTCCCCCACCGCCCCACGCGGGCCGCACTCCTGGCGCACCGGGAATCCGCATGGACCGAGCCGACCTCTCAACGGTGTTCTACGGGGAGGGTCCCGTACCCGTCCTGTGGGCCACCTACTGTCCGGTCCACTTCGACGTGTGGCTGGCGTTCTCCCAGCCGCAGGCCGTCCCGTCCGACGCCGGCCCCTCCGACGCCGTCCCGTCCGACGCCGTCCCGTCCGGCGCCGGCCCCTCCGGCGCCGATCCCGGGGCGGTGGAGGCCGCGCCCGGGGAGGAGTGGCCGCGGCACGACCTGATCCTCGCGATCCGCGAGGAGTTCGGCGTGGAGCAGGTGCTGGACCGGCTCCAGAGCCGTGCGCTGACCCGGACGTGCCGCCCCATCGCCGCCGGCAGCTTCGTCGCGGCGCAGCTCACCCTGAAGGAACTCGTCAGCGACGTGCTGCCCCTGACCAGCCTCGCCGGTGCCGTGCGCGTCGCCCGCGAACTCGCCCTGCACAGCGGCACCGAGGGCATCGAGTCGGCCCTCGCCGGGCACGTCAGGACCCCCGCCACCAGCGAGATCCACGACAGCATGGAGCGCCGGCAGGAACGCGGCCGGCACGTCACCTGGCTGCTGCGGCTGCTGCACCGCGTCGTCCAGGACGCCCGGCCGGACCTGGACCGGCACGAGGCCGTCACCGCCGTGCTCGCCGGCATGCTGGACGCCGCCGTCGTCGACGGCACCCCTGTGCGCAGGCCGCACACGCCAGGCGGCCGGGGCTCCGACCGCCGGCAGAAGTACCCGGTCGTCTCCGTGACGACGAACCGGCCGGCGACGGTCGCGGTCGTCCGGTCGCGCCGCACCATCAAGGCCGACGCGGCGGAGCAGGTCTTCTCCGTCGACACCGCCTCCATCGGCTGGGCGGTGGTCGACAGCGGCATCGACCCGCGCCACCCCGCCTTCCACGACTGGGACACCACCGGCCCGGTGCCCGAGCGGCTCGAGTCCCGCATCGCCCGCTCCTTCGACTTCACCGGCATACGGCGCAAACTCGGCGCCGACGTCCTGGTGGGCGGACTGGTCAACTGGGCGGCCGCGCTGCCGTCCCTCGACACCACCCCGTCCCCCGAGCAGCCGCCCCGGCCGCCGCCGGGTGACCAGCACGGCACCCACATCGCCGGAATCATCGGCGGCTGGTGGCCGGAGCTGGACTTCCGGGGCATCTGCCCGCGCATCCGCCTCTACGACTTCCGGGTCCTCGACGACCGGGGCGCAGGCGACGAGTTCTCCATCGTCACCGCGCTCCAGGCGATCCGGCACATCAACGAGCAGGCCGGGCGGTTCATCGTCGCCGGGGTCAACATCAGCCTGTCCGTCCCGCACGACGTCGCCGGCCACTCCACCGGGTGGACACCCGTGTGCGTCGAGTGCGACCGCCTGACGCGGTCGGGCGTCGTGGTCGTCACCGCCGCCGGCAACGCCGGCTTCGCCGGCACCGCGCGGACCCTCGGCGCCGACTACCGCAACATCTCCATCTCCGACCCGGGCAACGCGGAGTCCGTCATCACCGTCGGCTCCACCCACCGCAGCAATCCCCACCGCCACGGCGTCAGTTACTTCTCCAGCCGGGGCCCCACCGGTGACGGTCGGCCCAAACCCGACCTGGTCGCCCCCGGGGAGGACATCGACGGCCCCATACCCGGCGAGGGCATCGCCGCCATGCACGGCACCAGCCAGGCCGCGGCCCACGTCAGCGGCGCCGCGGCCATGCTGCTGGCCCGCCACCGGGAGCTGCTCGGCCGCCCCGAACGCGTCAAGGACATCCTGTGCGCCACGGCGACCGACCTCGCCCGTGAACGCCACTTCCAGGGCCACGGGCTGGTCGACGTGCTGCGCGCCATCCAGTCCGTGTGACGCACCGTTCCACCCGCCAGGAGCCGACATGCTCACCTTCGATTTCCTCGACGCCCGGCACGGCGACTGCTTCCTCGTCCACTGGGGCCCCTCCGGCGGACACGTCATGCTCGTCGACGGCGGCCCGGGCGGTGTCTACCGGGCCACCCTCCGCGGACGGCTGCGGCAGCTCGGCGACCCGCCGCACGTCGACGTCGTCTGCCTCTCCCACGTCGACGACGACCACGCCGGCGGGCTCGTACGGCTCTTCAAGGACATGCGGCAGGCCCAGCAGGACGGGGACGCCCTGCCGTACGAGGTGGACGCGCTGTGGTTCAACTCCGTGGAGGACCTCGTCGACCGGCGCGCCCCCGGACTGAGCGCCTCCGTACGGCCGTTGCTGGACCGCGCCGCCACCGACGCCGCCGTCGGGGCCGGTTACCGGCAGGGCCGGGACATCCGCGACGCGGCCGGCGCCCTGCGCCTGGAGGGCAACGCCCCCTTCGGCGGCCCGCTCACCGAGGGCGCCGAGGCCGAACTCGCCGGCCTGGACGTCACGGTCGTCGCCCCCGACGAGCAGGCGCTGCGGGAGCTGGAGGAGCGCTGGCGCGAGGCGGAGCAGCGCCAGGACCCCGGCGTCATCACGGCCGGGTACACCGACGGCTCGGTGCCCAACCTGTCCAGCATCGTCCTGCTGCTGCGCCACGAGGGCCGCACCGCCCTGCTCACCGGTGACGCCCGCGGCGACCGCGTCCTGGCCGGGCTGCGCGAACTGGGCCTGCTCGACGGCCCCGAGCCCTTCCACGTCGACCTGCTGAAGCTGCCGCACCACGGCAGCGGCCGCAACGTGGACACGGACTTCTTCGCACAGGTGCGGGCCGACCACTACGTGATCTCCGCCGACGGCGTCCGCCACCACCACCCCGACGAGGACGCCCTGCGCATGCTCGTCGGCTCCCGGGAACCGGACGAGGAGTACGTCGTCCACCTGACCAACCACATCCCCTTCGCCGAGGAGGAGCTGGCGCGGCTGGCCGACGGCCGGTCCTTCGGCGTCGACGTCCGGGACCCGGTGGAGCAGACCCTGCCCATCACGATCGGAGACCGGTCATGACGACCTCCCGGCACGCCCCGGTCGCGGACCCGGCCGACGCCCTGCCCACCGGTGATCCGCAGTGGACCGTGGACTCGCCCGCCGTCGGCACCGGCCTCACGGCGCGCCCCTGCGGCGACACCCTGCGCCCCGCCGAGCCGCCCGCCACGACGCGGCCGGTCGCACTCGCCCTGTCCGGCGGCGGGTTCCGCGCCACCCTCGCCGCACTGGGCTTCGTCCGGCTGCTGGCCGACACCGGGCTGCTGCCCCGGCTGCGGTACTCCTCGTCCGTGTCCGGCGGTTCGGTCGCCAACGGCTGCCTGGCCACCGCCTGGCCCGCCCTGCGCGAGGCCGGGTTCACCGCACGGGCCGTCGACGACCTCCTCGTCGCGCCGGTCGTGGACCGCGTCTCCGGCCACTCCCTCAAACACGCCCTCATCGGCGGCCTGTGGCGGACCCTCGGCCCCACCACCCGCACGGATCTGCTGGCCCGGCGCCTGGACGAGTGGTTCCCGGGCGGCACCGAACTGGAGAGCCTGGACGCGCAGGTGCGCTGGATCGTCAACGCCGCCAACCAGACCACCGGAGCCCGCTTCACCTTCGAACGCGACGTGTACGGCGACTACACCATCGGCCTGGCCCCCACCGCCGGCACCGGACTGCGGCTGAGCCGGGCCGTGTCGGCCTCCGCGGCCGTGCCCGGCGCCTTCCCGCCCGTCGTCCTCGACCACCGCCCCTTCCCGTGCGCCACCCACCCGCCCGCGCTGCTCGACGGCGGCACGTACGACAACACCGGCCTGGAAGCCGTCGACGGGGACCGCTACCGCCACACCTTCCTGTGCGTCCTCAACGCGGGCGGACTGCTGCGCCCCGGCGTCTACGGCCGCGTCCCCGTGGTCCGCGACCTGGCCCGCGCCAACTCGCTGCTGTACCGGCAGAGCACCACGCTGCGGACCAGGGCCGTCGTCGAACGCTTCGAGCGTGCCAGGGCCGTGGGCCCGGACGACGAGGTGCCGCACGGCGCCCGCCGGGGCGTCCTCGTCCAGCTCTCCACCCACTTCCCGGCGGACGGCTCCGGGGCCCTGCGCCGCTGGCGCGCGGCCTTCACCGAGCAACCCGCTTTCGACGGATGGCACCTCGCGCTCGTCCCCACCGTCTTCGACCGCCTCGACGCCGGTCTGTGCCGGGCCCTGGTCCACCGCGGCTGGTGGCTCGGCGGCGCAGCCCTGGCCGCCTTCCACCCGGAGCTGCTCCCCGACGACCTGACGGCCCTGCGCCCACCGCGTCGGTGAACCCCGCGGGCCGGGATAATCCCTCGCTCCCGGCCCGCGCCCCTCCTTACACTCACCCACGTAACCGCGCCGCCCACGACCCGGCCCGGTGCACCGACGCGACGAACGAAGGGAGACGGCCGTGCGTGACCACACCGCCGCCGCCTCCCTGCGGCGCCACGAGGTGATCCTGGTGTCCCGGCCGCCCCGGTGCCCGCTGCGCGGCGGCACCGGCTGACCGGGACGAACCCGCAAGTCGCATCACGTAGCTGACGTTCAGTCATCTCCGTGCCGGCCTGTGTACCCGGCGAATCGCGCTGTCCTCCTCCCGATTCGCACCGAAGGGCCTCCGGCCGTGCGCACCCACCGCAACCCGCTCGCCGCCGTCCGCAACCTCGGCATCCTCGCCCACGTCGACGCAGGCAAGACCACCGTCACCGAACGGATCCTGTTCGCCACCGGCACCACGCACAGGCGCGGCGAGGTCCACGACGGCACCACCGTCACCGACTTCGACCCGCAGGAGCGGGACCGGGGCATCACCATCTTCGCCGCCGCCGTCAGCTGCGTCTGGGACGGACACCGGGTCAACCTCATCGACACCCCCGGCCACGTCGACTTCGCCGACGAGGTGGAGCGTGCGCTGCGCGTGCTCGACGGCGCGGTGGCGGTGTTCGACGCGGTGGCCGGCGTGGAACCCCAGAGCGAGTCCGTGTGGCGGCAGGCGGACCGGCACGGCGTCCCGCGGATCGCGTTCGTGAACAAGATGGACCGCGCGGGCGCCGACCTCGATGCGGCCGTCGCGTCCGTCCGGGAGCGACTGCACCCCGCCCCGCTGGTCGTGCAGCTGCCCGTGGGCGTGCAGGAGGCCTTCACCGGCGTCGTCGACCTCGTCCGCATGCGCGCACTGCTGTGGGGCGACGGCGGCACCATGGAGGAGGTGCCCGTACCGGGCGGCGTGCGGCAGGAGGCCGCCGCACGCCGCAGGGCGCTGGAGGAGGCCGTGGCGGAGCTGCACCCGGGCGCCCTGGAGGAGTTCTGCGCGACGGGCGCGCTCACCGAGGGCACCCTGCGTCGCGCGTTGCGGGACCTGACCCGGGACGGCGACGGCGTGGTCGTGCTGTGCGGATCGGCTTACCGCAACCGCGGTGTCGAACCACTGCTCGACGCCGTCGTCGACTTCCTGCCGTCCCCGCTGGACGTGCCGCCCGTCACCGGCACGCACGCCGGTGAGCGGCGGCGACGGCCCGCCGACCCGGCGGCGCCCGTGGCCGCGCTCGCGTTCAAGGTGCACGCCACCCCGACGGGACGGCTGACCTACCTGCGTATCTACTCGGGAACCGTCGAGAAGGGAGACACCCTGTGGGACGCGACCGCGGGCCGCGCGGAGCGGATCGGCCGGATCCTGCGCGTCCGGGCCGACCGGCACGCACCCCTGGACCGCGCGGTCGCCGGTGACATCGTGGCCGTCGTCGGGCTGAAGTCGGCCCGCGCGGGCTCGACGCTGTGCGCGCCGGACGCCCCGCTCGTGCTGGAACCCCCCGGTGTACCCGAGCCGGTGGTCTCGGTCGCCGTCGAACCCCGCAGGGCGGGTGACACGGGCCGGCTGGCGGCGGGACTGGCACGGCTGACCGAGGAGGACCCCTCGCTGGCCGTGCGGACCGACCCGGAGACCGGGCAGACCGTGCTGTCCGGCATGGGGGAGCTGCACCTGGAGGTGGCGGTGGAGAAGCTGCGGCGCGAACTGGCGCTGGAGGTCAACGTCGGCCGCCCGCGGGTCAGCCACCGCGAGACCGTCGGCCGCGGCGTGTCCGGCCTGGTGTTCCGGCACGTCAAACAGGACGGCGGGGCGGGCCAGTTCGCCCACGTGGTCCTCGACGTGGAACCGTACGAGGGGCAGTTCGCGTTCCGCTCCACCGTGACCGGCGGGCGCGTGCCGCAGGAGTACGTCCGGGCGGTCGAGGCCGGCTGCCGCGACGCGCTCGCCGAAGGCCCGCTCGGCGGGCACCCGGTGACCGGGCTGCGCGTGACGCTGACCGACGGGGCGACCCATGTGAAGGACTCCTCGGACACGGCGTTCCGCACGGCCGGCCGGCTCGCACTGCGCGAGGCCCTGCGCGCCTGCGCGATGGTCCTGCTGGAGCCGGTCGTCGAGGTGACGGTCACCGTGCCCGGGGAAGCGGTCGGCGGGGTGCTGGGCGACCTCGCCGCCCGGCGGGGCCGGGTGACCGGTTCGGTCACCCGGGCGGGCGCGGCGGTCGTCACCGCCACCGTGCCGCTGGCCGAACTGTTCGGCTACGCGACCCGGTTGCGCAGCCGCACCCAGGGCCGCGGCACGTTCACCGCCCGGCCTACCGGCTACGCCCCGGCGACCGCCGCGACACCTGCGGGCTGACGCCACGGCCCCTCCCGCCCACCCGGTGGGAGGGAGGGGCCGCCGCCTCACGGGTAGGACACCACCGTCGACGGCACGGTGGACGTGCCCGACGTCGGCGCCCCCGTGTCGTTGATGACGCACTCGTACTGCCCGTTGCCGCCCAGGGACACCACCAGGAGGTCGTGGAAGCGCACCCCGGGCCGGTTCGGCGCCGCGAAGCCGTGGTGCTGGACGATCGTGGGGTCGACGTTGTAGTAGCAGTAGCTGCCCATGCCCCAGCCCTCGTGGCTGGTCACGCCGTCCCCGACCCGGTAGGCCGCGTACCCCTTCACGGAGCCGTTCTGGATCGCGGCCTGGTTCGGCGCGTCGTACGCCTTCTCGTTCTGGTAGAAGATCGTCCGGCCGCGCTCGCCGAACCACTGCACGTCGTACTTGTTGAAGTGCTCCACGAACAGGCCGGTCGCCAGCACGTCGTGGCCGTTGACGACCACGCCGTAGTCCGCCCGGTTGGTCTCCCAGCCGACGCCGTCGCCGTGGTCGGCGCGCCAGACCCAGGTGTGGTCGACGATGGTGTGGCGGCTGTTGACCACCATGCTGGTGGTGGCCTTGCCGGGGCCCGCGCCGCCGATGCGGATGAACACGTCCTGCACGGTGATGGGGTTGGCGGAGTGGTCCCGCGAGGCGCCGCGCGGCCCGATCTCCAGCAGCGTCGCGGAGTTGACCGGCCCGGCGTCGACGAGGAACCCGGCCAGCCGCACGCCGTCGACGTCGGCGACCCGCAGCGCGGTGACGCCGTTGTCGGGGATGAGCGTCGCGTACCCGAGGCCCAGCACCACGGTGCCGGCGCGATCCACCCGGACCGTCTCGTTCAGGTGGTAGATGCCGGGCGTCAGCAGCAGGTGGAGTCCCTGCGCCAAGGCCTGGTTGAGGGTCGCCGCGGTCACGCCCGGCTTGGCGACGTAGAACCGCGACAGGGGCAGCGAGGTCCCCCGCGGGGTGCCGTTGCCCCAGGTGACGCCGCGGGCGTTGGTCCGCTTCTCCGGCAGGAACACACGGTACTCGCTGCCGCTGAGGTAGAGGAACGGCTTCTCCCGGGACACCGGCGTCGTCGCCAGCGTGGTGTACGGCGGGTTGGGGAAGCCCTGCGCGGGAGCGCCCTCGACGCCGGAGAACACCATGTTCCACACACCGTTGAGCCAGCCGCCGACGACGCTGTCCCGGGTGTACCACTGCTGCTGCGAGTACGGCTGCACCTGGCCGTCGATCCGGCTGTCGGCGATGTAGCCGCCGCTGGACCAGCCGTAGCCGCTCGGGGCGAGGTTGAGGTTGCCGCGCACGTGCATCCGGCGGAACGGGGCCGCCTGGGAGACGGCCCAGCGGTTGGTGCCGTTGACCGGGACGACGGCCAGGTTCTCCGCCGAGCGCCAGAAGTTCTGCGTGGCGTTGCCGCCAAACCAGCCGGCGTCCACGGTGATGTCGCCGTTGATGGTGGTGTCGTCGGGGGAGAGGCCCAGGCCGGAGATCGACGTGTAGAAGCCGATCTGCGCGTTGAGGCCGTGGTAGGTGCCGGGCTTGAACAGCAACTGGTAGCGGCCGGTGCCGAACTGGGCCGACTCCTGCCGGCGGAAGACCTCGTCCAGCCTGCCCTGGATGTCCGGCGTGGACGGGTCGAAGACCAGCACGTTCGGGCCGAGGTCGCCGCCGCCGGGCAGGGCGCGCGGTTTCCCGAGGCCGGGACGCCGGCGGTCGGCCGGGGCGGCCGCCGCGGTGCCGGGCACGGCCGCGAGGGCGGACGCGGCCGCCGCGGCGCCGAGCACCGCGCGGCGGCCGGGCAGGGGCGGGCGGGAGGACGGGGAGTCTGCAGGCATGGGGCGGCTCTCCTGGTTCATGAAGTGAACGGAGTGGGGTGTGGGGAGCGCTCTCTCGCCGCTGAATGGTTCATCCCCGGAACAGATGCGTCAAGGGTTGCGACCGGAGTTCGAAGACTGTGCCCAAACCCTTGACGTGACCGGCTTCCGGGGATTAACTCACGTCCTAAATTAAGCCATGACGTCTCACCCGCGGGTCGGGGAGGCGGTCGGGGAGATGTACCCCCGTAAATTCCCGGAAGGGACACGAGCAGCCATGCGCAGCATCCGAGCCGCGGCGGCAGGCGCCGTCACCTTGTCACTCGCCCTCGCGGCCACGGCCTGCGGAGGCGGCTCCGCGACGGGCGGCGGATCGAACGACTCACCCAAGACGCTGACCTACTGGGCCTCCAACCAGGGCGCCAGCATCGAGATCGACAAGAAGGTCCTCCAGCCCGAGCTCGCGAAGTTCGAGAAGCAGACCGGGATCAAGGTGAAGCTGGAGGTCGTCCCCTGGTCCGACCTGCTCAACCGGATCCTCACCGCCACCACCTCCGGCCAGGGCCCGGACGTGCTGAACATCGGCAACACCTGGAGCGCCTCGCTCCAGGCCACCGGAGCCCTGCTGCCCTGGGACGACAAGAACTTCGACAAGATCGGCGGCCGGGACAGGTTCGTCGACTCGGCGCTCGGCTCCACCGGCGCCGAGGGCAAGGACCCGGCCGCGGTCCCGCTGTACTCGATGTCGTACGCGCTCTACTACAACAAGAAGATGTTCGCCGAGGCGGGCATCTCCGAGCCGCCGGCCACCTGGGACGAGCTCGTCGCCGACGGCAGGAAGCTCTCCAAGGGCGGCAAGTGGGGCCTCGGGGCGGAGGGTTCGAACCCCTCGGAGAACATCCACCACGCGTTCGTCTTCGCCAAGCAGCACGGCGCCGACTTCTTCACCCCCGAGGGCAAGGCCGACTTCACCGGCGACGGCGTGGTCACCGCCGTGAAGCAGTACGTCGACCTGATGGCCAAGGACAAGGTCATCGCGCCCGGCAACGCCGAGTACGCGCAGAACCAGTCGGTGAGCGACTTCGCCAAGGGCAAGACCGCGATGCTGCTGTGGCAGTCCGCCTCCGCCAACCTCAAGTCCCAGGGCATGAGCGAGGACGACTACGGCATCGCGCCCGTGCCCGTGCAGTCCGGCACCCCCGGTACCGGCAAGCAGGTCAACTCGATGGTCGCCGGCATCAACCTGGCCGTCTTCAAGAACACCGACAACCTCGACGGCGCCACCGAGTTCGTGAAGTTCATGACCAGCGACGACGAGCAGAGGATCCTCAACAAGGCCTACAGCTCCATACCGCCGGTGAAGTCCGCGCAGTCCGACAGCGCCTTCAGCACGCCCGCCAACGCCGTCCTCAAGGACACCCTCGCCAAGAGCGCGGTCGCACTGCCGCAGGTCGCCCACGAGTCGCAGTTCGAGACGGCCGTCGGCACCGCCATCAAGGACCTGTTCGCCGACGCGGCCGCCGGACGCGCGGTGACCCGGGCCTCGGTCAAGGCGGCCCTGGAGAAGGCCCAGCAGCAGATGCCGGCGGCCTGACGAAGATGACCACCACGGTTGAAGCCGGCGCCCCGCCGGTCCGCAAGAGCCCGTCCGGGGCGGCGGGCGGCCCCCGCCGCCGCCCCGGACGGATCCACCGCGCCGGGCTGCCCTACCTGCTGCTCCTGCCGGCACTGCTGCTCGAACTGCTCGTCCACCTGGTGCCGATGGTGATCGGCATCGTCATGAGCTTCAAGGAGCTCACCCAGTTCTACATCCGCGACTGGAGCGCGGCCCCCTGGTCGGCCCTCGACAACTACCGGGTGTCGGTGGACTTCGACGCCCCCGTCGGCGAGGCGCTGCTGCACTCCTTCCTCGTCACGGTCGCCTTCACCGTGCTGTCGGTGGGCCTGTGCTGGTTCATCGGCACCGCGGCGGCCATCTGCATGCAGGACACCTTCCGGGGCCGCGGCCTGCTCAGGGCCCTGTTCCTCATCCCGTACGCGCTGCCCGTCTACGCGGCCGTCATCACCTGGGTCTTCATGTTCCAGCACGACAACGGCCTGGTGAACCACGTCCTGCACGACCAGCTGGGCCTCACCGACAAGCCGTCGTTCTGGCTCATCGGCGACAACAGCTTCATCGCGCTGCTGGTGGTGTCGGTGTGGAAGGGCTGGCCGTTCGCCTTCCTCATCGTCATGGCCGGACTGCAGAACATCCCGCGCGAGCTGTACGAGGCGGCCGCCCTGGACGGCGCCGGCGTCTGGCAGCAGATCCGCCGCATCACCCTGCCGTCCCTGCGGCCCGTCAACCAGGTCCTGGTCCTGGTGCTGTTCCTGTGGACGTTCAACGACTTCAACACGCCGTACGTCCTGTTCGGCCGGACGGCGCCGGAGGCCGCCGACCTCATCTCGGTGCACATCTACCAGGCCTCGTTCGTCACCTGGAACTTCGGCACCGGTTCCGCGATGTCCGTCCTGCTGTTGCTGTTCCTGCTGGTGGTGACGGGCGTGTACCTGGCTCTGACCTCGCGCGGACGGAGGGCCGCCTCATGAGTTCCCCGCTGGCCCCGCCGCGGTCCTTCCAGTGGTCCCGGCGCATCTTCCTCACCCTGCTGACGGGCTTCGTGCTCGTGCCCGTCTACGTCATGGTCTCCAGCTCCCTCAAGCCCCTCGCCGACGTCACGGGCAAGTTCCGCTGGCTGCCCAGCGAGCTGACGATCCGCCCCTACATCGACATCTGGTCGACGGTCCCGCTCGCGCGCTACTTCGTCAACTCCCTGGTGGTGGCGGGCGCGGCGACGGTCTGCTCGGTGGTCATCGCGGTGTTCTCGGCGTACGCCGTCAGCCGCTACGACTTCCGCGGCAAGCGCGTCTTCACCGTCACCGTCCTGTCGACGCAGATGTTCCCGGGCATCCTCTTCCTGCTGCCCCTCTTCCTCATCTACGTCAACATCGGCAACGCCACCGGCATCGCCCTGTTCGGCTCCCGCGGCGGGCTCATCCTCACCTACCTGACCTTCTCGCTGCCGTTCTCGATCTGGATGCTGATCGGCTACTTCGACTCGGTGCCGCGGGACCTGGACGAGGCCGCCCTGGTCGACGGCTGCGGACCGCTCGGCGCCCTGTTCCGGGTGGTCGTCCCGGCCGCGGTGCCCGGCATCGTCGCCGTCGCCGTCTACGCCTTCATGACCGCCTGGGGCGAGGTCCTGTTCGCCTCGGTGATGACCAACGACACCACCCGCACCCTGGCGGTCGGCCTCCAGGGCTATTCCACCCTCAACGACGTGTACTGGAACCAGATCATGGCCGCCTCGCTGGTCGTCAGCGTGCCCGTGGTCGCGGGCTTCCTGCTCCTCCAGCGCTACCTCGTGGCCGGCCTGACGGCAGGAGCCGTCAAGTGACCGACTCGCCCGTTCTCGAAGGGACTTCCGTGACCATCGACCTCGCCGCACTCCCGCACGACTTCCTGTGGGGCACGGCCACCTCGGCGTACCAGATCGAGGGAGCCGTGGCGGAGGACGGCCGCTCGCCGTCGATCTGGGACACCTTCTCGCACACCCCCGGCAAGACCGCCGGGGGCGACCACGGCGACGTCGCCTGCGACCACTACCACCGCTGGCGCGAGGACATCGGCCTGATGCGCCGGCTCGGCGTGAACGCCTACCGCCTCTCGGTCGCCTGGCCGCGCGTCGTCCCGGGCGGCGACGGTCCCGTCAACGCCAAGGGCCTCGCCTTCTACGACGAGTTGATCGACGGGCTGCTGGAGGCCGGCATCACCCCGTCGGTGACCCTCTACCACTGGGACCTGCCGCAGGTGCTGCAGGACCGCGGCGGCTGGCCGGAGCGCGACACGGCCCACGCGTTCGCCGAGTACGCCTCCGTCGTCGCCGGGCGGCTCGGCGACCGCGTGACCCACTGGGCGACCCTCAACGAGCCGCTGTGCTCGGCCTGGATCGGCCACCTCGAGGGCACGATGGCCCCCGGCTGGACGGACCTGACCGCCGCCGTGCGCGCCTCCTACCACCTGCTGCTCGGCCACGGCCTGGCCTCCCGCGCCATCCGGGCGGCGGTTCCGGGCGCCCAGGTGGGCATCGTCAACAACCTCTCCACCATCCACGCGGCCTCCGACCGCCCCGAGGACCTCGCCGCCGCCCGCCGCATGGACGGCCACACCAACCGCTGGTGGCTCGACCCGGTCCACGGCCGCGGCTTCCCGGACGACATGCGCGAGGTCTACGGCGTCGAACTCCCCGAGCAGCCCGGCGACTCGGCGGCCATCGCGGCGCCGCTGGACTGGCTGGGCCTGAACTACTACTTCCCGCAGACGGTCGCCGACGACCCCGAGGGCCCGGCGCCGTACGCCCGCACCGTGCGCCGCGAGGGAGTCCCGCGCACCGGCATGGACTGGGAGATCGACGCGAGCGGCATCGAGACGCTGCTGCTGCGCCTCACCGAGGACTACGGGGCCCGCCGGCTCTACGTCACGGAGAACGGCTCGGCCTTCCCCGACGTCGTCCGCCCCGACGGCACCGTCGACGACCCCGAGCGTCAGGACTACCTGCTGGGCCACCTCGCCGCCTGCGCCTCCGCCGCCCGCAAGGGGGCCCCGCTGGCCGGCTACTTCGCATGGTCCCTGCTGGACAACTTCGAGTGGGCCTACGGCTACGAGAAGCGGTTCGGCCTGGTCCACGTCGACTACGCCACGCAGCGCCGCACGATCAAGGGCACGGGCCACCGGTACGCCGACGTGGTCCGGTCCCACCGGAATCAGGCGCGCAAGGCGGCCTGAACCCCGAACGCCGGGGTGGGCGCGGAACGCGGGAGTCCACGCCCACCCCGGCTTCACCTCCCGCGACTGTCAGGTACGCGTCAGAACGTCCTGTTGGTACGTCCCCCCACCGGAGGAGAGAGCCATGCCGTCCCGAACGCCCCGCACCCTCCTGACCGCCCTCGCCGCACTGGCCCTGCTGTCCGCGGGCCCGGCCTTCGCGGCACCCGCCCCGCCGGCACCCGCCGCGGCGGCCGCCTGGGACACGGACCGCGCGGCCGCCGCGTACGCCGTGAACCCGGCCGCCGTCACGGCCTCCGGCAGCGAGAACCCCGACACCGCCCCGGGCCGCGCCTTCGACGGCAACGGCTCCACCCGCTGGTCGAGCGACTTCGCGGACAACGCGTGGATCCGCGTCGACCTCGGCTCGACGATCCGCGTCGACCGGGTCGTCCTGGACTGGGAGGCGGCCTACGGCAAGCGGTACGTCCTGGAGTCCTCCCGCAACGGCACGGACTGGACGCCCTTCTTCACCGAGACGGCCGGCACCGGCGGTTCGGTCACCGCGCACACCCACCCCCAGGAGGTCACCGCCCGCTACGTCCGCCTCCGCGGCGTCGAACGGGCCACGCCCTACGGCTACTCGCTGTGGGCGATGAAGATCTACGGCGGCGAACCGGCCCCCGCCTCCACCACCCGCACCAACCTCGCCCTCCACCACCCGGCGTACGCCAACTACCACCAGCACGCCGGCAACTCCCCGGCGTACGTCACGGACGGCGGCCGGCCCGCCGACCTGAAGGCCGACATCAGCCGCTGGTCGAGCGACTGGAACGCCGACCGCTGGGTCTCCGTCGACCTGGGCGCCACCTCCACGATCGACACGGTCGACCTCTACTGGGAGGCGGCCTACGCCGTCGACTACGAACTGCAGGTGTCCGACGACAACCGCACCTGGCGCACCGTGTACCGCCCTTCGTCCGCCGAGGTCGCCACGCGCCGCGCGAACGTGAAGTCACCGGCGGAGGCGGTCGGCCTGCACGACTCGATCCGCCTGCCGCAGCCGGTCACGGGCCGCTACGTCCGCATGCTCGGCAAGGAACGCCGCTCCTTCCACAACCCCGCCCCGTCCACAGCCCAGTTCGGCTACTCGCTCTACGAGTTCGAGGTCTGGGGCACCGGCGGCAGCGCGACGGCCGCGTACCCGCCGCTCCCCGCCGAGCGCCCGGGCACCTACCGCACGACGTTCTTCGACGACTTCACCACCTCCGGGCTCGACCGCTCCAAGTGGCGGGTGGTGCGCACCGGCACGGAGATGGGCTCGGTCAACGGGGAGGCGCAGGCGTACGTCGACTCGCCGGACACCGTCCGCACCGAGAACGGCGCGCTGGTGCTGTCGGCGAAGTACTGCAAGGGCTGCACCCGGGCGGGCGGCGCCACCTACGACTTCACCTCCGGCCGCATCGACACCCACACCCGCTTCGACTTCACCTACGGCAAGGTCAGCGCCCGCATGAAGCTCCCGGTCGGCGACGGCTTCTGGCCGGCGTTCTGGCTGCTGGGCAGCGACGTCGACGACCCCTCGGTCGGCTGGCCGTCCTCCGGCGAGACCGACATCATGGAGAACATCGGCTACGCGGACTGGACCAGCACCGCCCTGCACGGCCCCGGCTACTCGGCCGACGGCAACATCGGCGCCCGCCAGACGTATCCCGGGGGCGGCCGGGCGGACCAGTGGCACACGTACGCGGTCGAGTGGACCCCGACGACCATGCGCTTCTACGTCGACGACCGCCTGGTCCAGGAGACGACCCGCAACAAGCTGGAGTCCACCCGCGGCCAGTGGGTCTTCGACCACGACCAGTACGTCATCCTCAACCTGGCCCTGGGCGGCGCCTACCCGGCCGGCTGGAACAAGGTGACGACCCCGTACTGGGGCCTGCCCCAGTCGAGCGTGGACCGGATCGCAGGTGGGGGAGTACGGGCGGAGGTGGACTGGGTCCGGGTGGAACAGAAGGGGTGAGCGTCGGGTATGGCGGTGGGCCGCTGGGAGCCAAGGGCTTCCGGCGGCTCCGTCGCGTGCGGGTGCGCGTGCTTCGGTTGCCCACGGCCTGGTTGTACGTAGTGACCCGCCGATCACAAACGGTGGCTATGGTTTGTGCTGTAGATCACTGGCGCGTTGGGGGCGGCATGGGGTTGGCTAACGAGAAAATCATCTCGCAGGTGGAGGACCTGCTGCACGGCAAGGTCGTCATCCCGTCCATTCAACGGGACTTCGTGTGGATGCGACCGGATGTGCGAGACCTCTTCGATTCGCTCTACCGGGGCTACCCGGTCGGTGCTTTGTTGCTGTGGAAGACGAATCTGACGGTTCCCTTCAAGACCGCCGCCGTCGTCCAGACGGACAAGTCGATCCACCAGCCTCTCTATCTGCTCGATGGGCAACAGCGATTGACCTCCCTCGCCTGGGTGTACCGTCCCGAGTCGAAGGCCGATGGCCGACTGATCGATCTGCGTTTCGACGTGCGTACCGAGGAGTTCGTCAACCCCAGCGCCGTCCAGCGCAAGGACCCCCTGCTGATCCCGGTGTCGACACTGCTCCAGGAGAACGTGCAGTTCTACCAGGTCTTGCTCAGGGCCGGGGTGCCGTTCGACGATCCGAACTTCGAAGCGTGGACTCGACGGATGCAGAAGGTGAACAGCATCCGGCACCATCAGATCGCCGTCATCACCTATGAGTCGGATGACTACGAGGAGGTCGCCGAACTCTTCGCGCGACTGAACAAGGGCGGCCGTCGGTTGTCCAAGGGCGATCTCGTATACAGCGCCATCGCGGCCCGCTGGGCCGACGGCCTGGACACGATGGACTCCTTCCACCAAGAGCTGCGGGACAGCAACTTCGCCTTGAACAGGGAAGCGGTCCTGCGCCTCATGAGTCTCCTCGCGGGCACTGGAGCGCACCACATCAAGCTCATCGGGGCGGAGGTGAGCGAAGCCGCGCTGAAGGAGGCGTGGCAGCACACCGAGCGGGCTTTGCGCTACGCCATCGACTTCCTGAAAGGCGAGTGCTCCATCCCTCGGTCCGAGGTTCTCTCGTCACCGAACGTCACCATCGTGCCCGCACTGCTCCTGCATCATCGGGACGGCAAACTGCGGCCGGGCGAGGCCCAGCTGTTGCGCCGCTGGGTGTACACGGCGATGGCGTTCAGCCATTACTCCCTCCAAGTCGAGGGCAAGCTCGATGCCGAGGCCAGGCTGATCAAGTCGCGTGAAGGGGAGGGCCTTTTCGCCGAACTCCTCCGTAGGGCCTCCGGCACCAGGTCGCTGGACAGCGCCCTGCACCCGAGGGACCTGGAACAGAAGTACTCCACGCATCCCTTCTTCAAGCTGTTGTACATCGCCGCGCTGCGGGGCACGGCGCGTGACTGGGCGACCAACATCGCCATCAGTGATCAGCCGATGAACAGCGGTGCCACGATCGAGTTCCACCACGTATTTCCACGAGCCCGGGTTCAGGGAACGTACGCGAAGGAGGAGTGGAACAGCCTCGCGAACCTTGCCTTCATCACCGGCCAGACCAACAAAATGATCTCCTCGAGGCTACCTGCCCAGTACATGACGGAGATCGCTGTAGAACGCCTAGCCGAACAGTGGATCCCCGAAGAGCCGGAGCTGTGGTCCCTGGACCGGTTCCCGGACTTCTTGGCCGCCCGCAGGTGTTTGCTGGCCAACGTCCTCAACAAGCTGCTGGGACTGCCTTCTTATGATGCCGGGATCACCCGCGAGACCACCGGTGGGCTTCCTGTCGACGACGAGCTGATCGTTGAGGACTCAGCCGCGCCCACGTTGGTCGGGGCAGAGGCTCAGGAATTGCGCACCAAGGACGGCGTAGAAGTCCATGCGATCTACGAAGGCCGACGGGTCGACGCCTACTATGACCCCTGGTCCCGTGTCGTGAAGATCCACTCTGGGCCAGGTCATGGCGAGTACGAGACTCCAAGCGGGGCGGCAGTGGCGGTTGTGCACGCCATCAACCCGCACATCAATCCGAATCGCAACGGCTGGTCATTCTGGACCGTCACAGCCACTGGGCAGTTGCTGCAGAGTATCCGGTGACGGTACACGGATGCTCCTCGGGGGAGCCGAGGAGCATCCGCCGGAACGCACGAGGACCAGTTCGGTGGCGGCCAGAACGCAAAACTGCGCCCCGAGCCGAGGCAGCACTTTCAGCCGTCCATCGGTAACCGGTTGCGCCAGGTGCCAACTGACTCCCACCATCGTGATCGCGACTACGGCCGGAGCGGTCGCCGCCGAGGCGCCGCCGAAATGTAGGTCGGCTCTTTGATCGCTGTACTGCAAGACGCTCTGTATGTAACGATTCGGTATCTGGGGCGACGCTCGGCCTCGGCCTGGCGCTGGCCCGTCTGGGCCAGGCAGTTCCCGCCGAGTCGCATTTCACGCGATCGTATGGTGCATCGAGGACTGGGCACCCGCACGCTCCGCGGTCCGTTCGTGCTGGTGGCGGGACGTGCCGTCCCGTCACCAGCACAGCGACGGGAGCACATCATGGGCCTGCACTTCCACCGGAACGCCGACGGCACCACGACCGGGCGCAACGAAGCCAACGGGTTCACCGTGACGCTCGCCGATGCCGAAGAGGTGAAGCGGCAGGTGTACGAGGACGCCGGGTGGGAGTACAGCCCGCCGCCGCCTCCGGTGCCGTCCGGGTTCCACCGGTTCGCCCTGCTGCACGAGGAGTTCCGGGCCTCCGGGTTCGGGGACGAGCGGTACGCGGGGCTGCGGGCGAGTCCGCCCGAGGGGTGTGTGGCCGTGGACCGGGGGTGGTTCGCCCTGGAGTGCGAGCGGCCGGGCAGGACGCTCCTGGACGCGGTCGCCGGCACCGTCGCGGACGTTCGCCGCGAGCACGGGCTCGTGATGAACAGCCTGGGCGTCGACAAGCCCCAGGAGTGGTGCGACTCGGGCGACAAGGACGGCTACGCCGCGCAGATCGTCGCGCACCTGGTGCTGATGGCAGCCGGCCGCGCCCGGCTGCTCGGGTACCGGCGCAAGGACGTGGTCCGGCTACTCGATGCCACCGGGATCGAGTAGCCCCGCGGAGCCGGTCGAGAGGGCAGGAGAGGGAAGAAGCGGCAGGCGCCAGGGTCGGTCCGAGCCTCAGGCCAGGGCGCGCGGACCCGGGGCGTACTCCGGGTCCACCTGGGCTGCCAGGTCCTCTCCTGTGCGGGCGTCCGCCCACGCGTGGACGTTGCGCAGGTGGAACTCCACCGCGTGGCGGTGCAGCCGGTCCCAGTCGCGGACCTCGGCGTCGACCGTCTCGCGCAGGACGCTCAGGGCGTGGAGGTTGTGCGGCTCCAGGGAGGCCAGGGCGTCCGGGCCCGGTTCCGCGCGGCCCTGTTCCGCCGCGCGCACCCAGGGGGACTGCACGAGGTGCGTCAGCAGATCGTCCCCGACCTGCTGCTTGAGGAAGAGCAGGTCGTCCTCGCCGGTCACCTTGTTGCCCACGACGGCGATCCGGATGCCGAACTGCTCCGCGTGGTCGCGGTACTGACGGTAGACCGACACGCCCTTCCGGGTCGGTTCCGCCACCAGGAACGTGAGGTCGAAGCGGGTGAACAGGCCGGAGGCGAAGGCGTCGGCGCCGGCGGTCATGTCCACCACGACGTACTCGCCGGGGCCGTCCACCAGGTGGTTCAGGTACAGCTCCACCCCGCCGAGCTTGGAGTGGTAACAGGCCACACCCAGGTCGGATTCGTCGAACTCGCCCGTGACCATGAGGGGGACGCCACCGGCCCGGCCGACGTGGCGGGCGTGCAGGTCGTCGTCGCCGAGCGGGCGCAGGAGGCGGGAGCCGCGGCCGGGCGGGGTCGTCTTGATCATCGCCTCGGCGGACGGGACGCGCGGGTTGGTGCCGCGCAGGTAGTCCTTGATCTCGGTCAGGTGCGCGCCGAGGGGAGGGGCCGGCACCTCCTCGCCGCCGAGTGCCTCGGCCAGGTGCTGGTTGATGTCGCCGTCGATGGCGAGGACCGGGGCGCCGGAGCGCGCCAGGTGGCGGGAGAAGAGCGCCGACAGGGTGGTCTTGCCGCTGCCGCCCTTGCCGACGAACGCGACCCTCACGACCGCTCCACCTTGTTGAAAATGGATGTCATGTCGTCAGGTTTAGGGAGTGATCTGTGTGCCTGTCAAATCGCTTGAGCCGTTCGGGAGGTGGTCGCGTTCAGCCCGCGACCAGTTCCGGTACCGGGCGCGGGGTCGGGGACTGCTCGGGACCGGCGGTCGCGCCGCGCTGCCTGCGGTACAGCCACACCACGTCCCGGCCGAACGACCAGACCAGCAGGGCCAGCGCCAGCACCGCCACCGCGAAGTTCGCCGCGTACGGCAGCAGTCCGGCGCCCGCCAGCAGCAGGAGCACCCCCTGCAGGGCCGCGACCGTCTTGCGGGCGGTGCTCGGCGGGAGCGCCGCCGTCAGCCAGGGCCAGACCCGGGCCGCGGCGACGAAGACGTACCGCATGCCGCCGATCAGCAGGACCCACGGGCCGAGTCGCGTCGACACGTACACGCTGAGCACCAGGATGAGGAACGCGTCGACCTCCATGTCGAAGCGCGCGCCCAGCGGCGTCGAGGTGCCGGTGCGGCGGGCCACCTTGCCGTCGACCCCGTCGAGGATCAGCGCCACCGCGGTCAGGCCGACGAACAGCGACACGGGCGGTGAGCTGCGGAAGGAGTCGGCCACGAGGGCGGTGACGCCGCCGACGAGGGTGGCCCGGCCGAGGGTGACCCGGTTCGCCGCGCCGAAGCTGCGCAGCCCGGACCGGTGCAGGGCCCGGGAGAGCACGGCCCAGGTGGCGCCCGCGAACGCGAGGCCGCTCAGCCAGCCCGCAGGGCCCAGCCCGATCGCCGTGCCGATCAGGGCCAGCAGCAGCACCTGCGCACCCGCCCCCACGGCGGTCTCCTGCTGGACGAGCCTCGCGTCGTACCTATTGTTCAGGGCCACCGAACACCCTCCGGCCGTGTGACAGAGTCGATCAAGGCCGCTACCTTGTGCGCGGCCTGTGCATCCCTCGGTACGCAAGCGGCTTCCCGATCGTTCAGGAGGACTTCGATGAACCACACCGGACGCGCGTTCTGGGTCGACGCGCCGGGGCGAGGCGTCATCCGGGACGTCGAGGTGCCCGCGCCGGAAGCGGACGAGGTGCTGGTCCGCGCGCTGTACTCGGGGGTCAGCCGCGGTACCGAGACGCTCGTCTTCCGCGGCGGCGTGCCGGCCAGCCAGCACACGGCCATGCGGGCGCCGTTCCAGGAGGGCGACTTCCCGGGGCCGGTCAAGTACGGCTATCTGAGCGTCGGCGTGGTGGAGGAGGGGCCCGCCCCGCTCGCCGGCCGGACGGTGTTCTGCCTCTTCCCGCACCAGACGCGGTACGTCGTACCCGCGAGCGCCGTGACGCCCGTGCCCGACGGGGTGCCCGCCGAACGGGCCGTGCTCGCCGGGACGGTGGAGACCGCGGTCAACGCGCTGTGGGACGCGGCGCCGCTGCTCGGCGACCGGATCGCGGTGGTCGGCGGCGGCATGGTCGGCTGCTCGGTCGCCGCCCTCCTCGCGCGGTTCCCCGGCGTGCGCGTCCAGCTGGTCGACGCGGACCCCTCGCGCGCGGGCATCGCCGGGAAACTGGGCGTCGGCTTCGCGACCCCGCGAGACGCCCTCGGCGACTGCGACCTGGTGGTGCACGCCAGCGCGACCGAGCAGGGGCTGGCCCGCTGTCTGGAACTCCTCGCGGCAGAGGGCACCGTCATCGAGCTGAGCTGGTACGGCGACCGGGCGGTGAGCCTGCCGCTGGGCGAGGCGTTCCACTCGCGGCGCCTGACCGTCCGCTCCAGCCAGGTCGGCACCGTCTCCCCGGCCCGCCCCGGCCGCACCTACGCCGACCGGCTCGCCCTCGCCCTCGACCTGCTCGCCGATCCGGCCCTGGACGCCCTGGTCACCGGGGAGTCGGCCTTCGAGGACCTGCCGGACGTCCTGCCGAGGCTGGCCTCGGGCGAGATTCCGGCGCTGTGCCACCGCATCCGTTACGGCACGGGCGGCTGAAGGGCCACCGGAACGACCGGCAGGCCTCGGCGGTTCCCGGCCGGCCGTTCGTCCCGCGGGCCCGGCACCGCCGGGGCACCGGCGCCTGACCTTGAGAAAAGACGTAGCGGAGGCTGAACGGGGGAAGGGAAGGAGCCGTACTACACGGCATCCCCGGCAGCCATCAGCAGGGGAGCAGACGCGCCGCACCTGGAGGGTCGTCCGTTGTTCAGCATCACCGTCCGCGATCACATCATGATCGCCCACAGCTTCCGCGGCGAGGTCTTCGGACCGGCGCAGCGCCTGCACGGGGCCACGTTCCTCGTCGACGCCACGTTCCGGCGCGAACAGCTGGACGAGGACAACATCGTCGTCGACATCGGGCTCGCCACCCAGGAACTGGGTGCGGTCGTCAGCGAACTGAACTACCGCAACCTGGACAACGAACCCGACTTCGCGGGGATCAACACCTCCACGGAGTTCCTCGCGAAGGTCATCGCCGACCGGCTCGCCGAGCGGATCCACAAGGGTGCTCTCGGCGAGGGCGCCAAGGGCATCGCCGGCCTCACGGTCACCCTGCACGAGTCGCACATCGCCTGGGCGAGTTACGAGCGTGCGCTGTGACCGACACGAGCGTCGAACGGCCCGGGCAGAGCGGGCCGGCGCCCGCGCGGCTGAACTATGTTCCCGTGCAGCACGCTCCCCTGAAGAACGCCGAGATCATCCCCATGTCCCTGCGCACCGTGCACTTCGTGCTGCCGGGCGGCGTCGACGACCCCGCGGCGCCGAGCGGCGGCAACGCCTACGACCGCCGCGTCTGCCTGGACCTGCCCGGGTTCGGCTGGCAGGTGGCCAAGCACGCGGTCGCCGGTGACTGGCCCCGGCCGGCGGCGGACGCCCGTACGGAACTGGCCCGCACGCTGGCCGCCCTGCCCGACGGGGCCGTCGTCCTGCTCGACGGGCTCGTGGCCTGCGGCGTGCCGGAGATCGTCGTGCCGGAGACCGGACGGCTGCGCATGGCCGTCCTCGTGCACCTGCCGCTCGGCGACGAGACCGGCCTCGAACCGGCCGTGGCCGCCGAACTCGACGCCCGCGAGCGGACCGTGCTGCGGGCGGTGCCCGCGGTGATCGCCACCAGCGACTGGGCCGTCCGCCGCCTGGTCTCCCACCACGGCCTGCCCCCGGAGCGCGTGCACGTCGCCGCCCCCGGCGCCGACATCGCGCCGCTCGCGCCCGGCACCGACGGGGTCTCCCGGCTGCTGTGCGTGGCCGCCGTGACCCCGCGCAAGGGCCAGCACCGGCTGGTGGAGGCCCTGGCCGCGGTGGCCGACCTGCCGTGGAGCTGCGTGTGCGTCGGCGGACTGAACCAGGATCCGGAGTACGTCGCGCACCTGCGGGCCCTGATCGCCCGCCACGGGCTCGAGGACCGGCTGGAGCTGGCCGGGCCGAAGACCGGCGCCGCGCTCGAGGCGAGCTACGCCACCGCCGACCTGATGGTCCTCACGTCCTACGCGGAGACGTACGGCATGGCCGTGACCGAGGCGCTGGCCCGGGGCATCCCCGTGCTGGCGACGGACGTGGGCGGCCTGCCCGAGGCGGTCGGCCGCGCCCCCGACGGCGGGGTGCCCGGCATCCTGGTGCCGCCGGAGAACCCCGCCGCGATCGCCGCCGAACTGCGCGGCTGGTTCGGCGAGGCGGACGTACGGCGCCGCCTCAAGGCCGCCGCCCGCGGCCGCCGTGCCGCCCTCGGCGGCTGGGCGACCACCGCACAGAGCCTGGCGGCGGTGCTGCGCCGGCTGCCGACCGAGCCCCGGAGGGCCGCATGACGAACCCGGTGACGACCCAGCGGAGCGGGAGAGTTCCGGCGCAGCCGGGCCCCGGGGAGGCGGTCGAGCCGATGGGCGACGAGACTCCGGGCACCGCAGCCCCCGCGGGGGAGCGGGCCGGTGAGGGCCCCCTCACCGGCGCACCGCAGACGTCCCCCGGTGAGGTCATCCCCGGCGCGGGCCCCAGTGGGAAGCCGGGCTCGCGGCCCACCCTGAAGCTGCGCGAGGCCGGCTCGGACGACCCGCCGCGTTATGCGCCCGAGTGGCTGCAGTTGCGCGAGCCGGCCGACGCCGCCGCTCGGGCGCACGACCTGCTCGACCCGCTGCGGACCCGGCTCGCCGGCATGCCCGGCCGGCCGGGCGTGGCCGTCGTCCACGACCTGGGCTGCGGCACCGGCTCGATGGGCCGCTGGCTCGCGCCCCGCCTCGACGGCGCGCAGCACTGGATCCTGCACGACCGCGACCCCTACCTGCTGCACTTCGCGGCCGTCGCCTCGCCGCGCTCGGCCGCCGACGGCAGCCGGGTCTCGGTGGAGACCCGGCGCGGCGACGTCGCCCGCCTCACCCCGGACGCCCTCCAGGGCGCGTCCCTGGTCACCGCGTCCGCGCTGCTGGACGTCCTCACGCGCGAGGAGGTCGGGACGCTCGCCGCCGCGTGTGCCGGAGCGGGCTGCCCGGCCCTGCTGACCCTGTCCGTCGCCGGGCGCGTGGAGCTGACGCCGTCGCACCCGCTGGACGAGGAGATCGCCCAGGCGTTCAACGACCACCAGCGCCGGGACGGACTGCTCGGCCCCGACGCGGTGACGGCGGCGGCCGAGGCGTTCTCCGGGCACGGCGCGACCGTACGGCTGCATCCGAGCCCCTGGCGGCTCGGGCCCGAGCAGGCCGCGCTGACCGAGCAGTGGCTGCGGGGCTGGGTCGGCGCCGCCGTCGAGGAACGGCCCGGACTGACGGCGCAGGCCGGCGCGTATCTGGCCGATCGGCTGGAGGCCTGCGGCGCGGGCGAGTTGAGCGTCACCGTGCACCACACCGACCTCCTGGCCCTGTGCCCGCCGGTGGGCGGAGCGTCATGACGGCACGGGCGACGGGAGCGCGCGTGGCGCCGCCGTGCGGGGCGGCGACGCTGTCGCGGGACACGACGACGGCGTCCCGCGACCGCCGGCACCCCGCCGGCCCGCGAGCGGCCACCGCCGGCGAGGCCCCGGCCGACACCGCCGCCCGTACCGCCACGGACACCGCCGTCACGGACACCGCCGAGGCCACCCGCCGCCGCACCCCGTACTCCCGCTCGCCCCACCCCCTTCGCACCGCCGTCGCCCGGCTCGGCTCCGCCGGAGTCCGTACGCGCCTGGGGACCGCCGCCGGTGTCGTCATCCTCGGGGTGCTCTTGTGGCGTCTGGGCACCGGGGTCTTCGTGGACGGCCTGCGGCGGATCGACGGCGGGGCCGTCGTGCTCGCGCTCGGCATCGGGCTCGTCACCACCGTGTGCAGCGCCTGGCGGTGGATGGCCGTGGCCCGGGGCCTCAGGATCCGGCTGCCGTTCGCAGCCGCCGTCGCCGACTACTACCGGGCGCTGTTCCTGAACGCCGCCCTGCCCGGCGGCATCCTCGGCGACGTGCACCGGGCCGTGCGGCACGGGCAGAACGAGGGGAACGTACGGCGCGGGGTCAAGGCCGTCGTGCTGGAGCGGACGGCCGGGCAGGTGGCCCTGTTCGCCGTCGGGGCCGTGGTGCTGCTGACCATGCCGTCCCCGGTGCTGGCCGGGGCCCGGCACATCGCGCCGCTCGCGGGCCTGGCCGCCCTCGGGGCGCTCGCCGTCGTCATCGCCCTGCGGATGAGCCGCTCCGCGCCCACGGGCCGGACCGGAAGGCCGGGGGCGATGCTCGCCGGGGTCCGGGACGGGCTGCTGTCCCGGCGCAACGGCCCCGCGGTGGTCGTCTCCTCCGTAGTGGTCCTGGCAGGTTACGTCGCGATGTTCGTCCTCGCCGCCCGCGTGGCCGGGACCGCCGCCTCCGTGACCGTCCTGCTGCCCCTCGCCGTCCTCGCCCTGCTGGCGATGGGCCTGCCGCTGAACGTCGGCGGCTGGGGGCCGCGCGAGGGCGTCACCGCCTGGGCGTTCGGCGCCGCCGGTCTGGGCGCCGGCCGGGGACTGGCCGTCGCGGTCGTCTACGGGGTGCTGAGCCTCGTGGCGAGCCTGCCCGGCGCCGTCGTGCTCGTGGCCCGCTGGTACGCGGGACTGCGCACCGGTCCCCGGCCCGCCGCGGCGGACCCGGTTCCCGGTCGCGCAGCGGCGGCCGGCTACGCGCCTGAGGTCATCATCGAGAAATACGTCCCGAAGGATTCCGTCAGGCTCGCCAGGAGTTCCTTCCCCTTTTCCGCCGAACCCAGTGAAGGACGCCCGATGACACCGGAATCGGTATAGCCGGACATGCCGAGGGTGAGCAGATGACGACGGTCGTCGGCGACGAAATCGGAAGTCTCGTATCCGGGTCGGAGCATTTCGGGATGAGCGTGCAGCAGCACGGAGGTCTCGATTTCCCCCGCGTGCATGTCGGTCAGCAGCGAGGTGACCACACCCGCCCGCAGCCGCGCCGCCTCCCAGTCCTCCGGTGCCGGGAACAGCGCCATGCGCTCCCCGCGGGCCGAGGCCTCCTGGACGACGTTGCCCAGCACGTAGTTGCCGCCGTGCCCGTTGACCACCACCAGGGCGTCGACTTCGGACCGGCGCAGCGAGGCCGCGATGTCCCGCACCACCGCGTGCAGCGTCACCGCGGAGATGCTCACCGTCCCCGGCCAGGCCGCGTGCTCGTGCGAGCACGAGATCGTCACCGGAGGAAGGAGGTGCACCGGGTACGCGCCGGCTATCTCCCGCGCGACGGCACAGGCGACCAGCGTGTCGGTCGCCAGCGGGAGGTACGGACCGTGCTGCTCGAAGCTCCCCACGGGAAGCACCGCGACCTGCCGTGAGACACCGGCCCCCCGCATCCGTACGTCCTCCGTGGTGTCCGCCGGCACCAGATCACTCATCACGACACGGCCTTTCGTCTCTGCTTAGGAACTCGAGAATCATGACAGAAAAAATTGGCGTACTCGGCAAGAAGTCCCCGCAGCGGACCGGCGTGGAACGCGTCGTGAATGCCCCTCTGCCCACCGTGTACGGGAAATTCCAGGCGGTCGGCTATCTGGACCACGACCGCGGGGACGAACAGGTGGCCCTCGTCCACGGTGAGATAGGCGCCGAAGGGGTGCTGGTCCGGCTGCATTCGGAATGCCTGACCGGTGACGCGTTCGGCTCGCAGCACTGCGAGTGCGGTGACCAGCTCGACGCCGCCCTGCGCGCGGTCGCCGCCGAGGGCGCCGGTGTCGTGGTCTACCTCAGGGGGCACGAGGGCCGCGGCATCGGCCTGCTCGCCAAGCTCCGGGCCATGGCCCTGCAGGCGGAGGGCCTGGACACGGTCGAGGCCAACCTCGCCCTCGGCCTGCCGGTCGACGCCCGTGACTACGGAGTGGCCGCCCGCATCCTCCAGG
The DNA here is from genome assembly GCF_036857595.1 of Streptomyces sp. AHA2. NCBI lineage: Bacteria > Bacillati > Actinomycetota > Actinomycetes > Kitasatosporales > Streptomycetaceae > Streptomyces > Streptomyces sp. AHA2. Next base: position 5,934 of record NZ_JAUQWJ010000008.1, on the reverse strand, counting down.
ACCTGGGCGTGCGCTCCGTACGGCTGATGTCCAACAACCCGCGCAAGCGCGAGGCGCTGGTCGGCCACGGCATCGCGGTCGCCGAGCAGGTGCCTCTGCTGATCCCGCCGTGCGAGAGCAACATCACCTACCTGCGCACCAAGCGGGAGCGGCTGGACCACCACCTGCCCCACCTGGACGCCGTGGTCAGCTCCTCCTGACCGTACGGGCGGGCGGGGCCCGGCACCCGGCGCGACCCGTCCGGTTCCAGCACGCGGCCGGCCGGCCCGCCGCGTACGCTTCGTGGACGTCCGCCCCTTGAGCGCCGGCCCCGCCGCGGCCGGCACCTCACGTCCGGAGGCCCACCCGGTATGACCGAGCTCCACCTGTGGCTGCGCCACGAGGCCCGCACGACCGAGCGACGCACACCGATCGTTCCCGACGACGCCCGGCGGCTCGTCGGGAACGGAGTGGAACTGACCGTCGAGGAGTCCCCGCAGCGCGTCTTCCCCGTCGAGGAGTACGAGGCGGCCGGCTGCCGGGTCGCGCCCGCGGGCTCCTGGGTGTCGGCGCCGCCGGACGCCGTCGTGCTCGGCCTCAAGGAACTCCCGGACGAACCGGCCGAATTGACCCACCGTCACATCTTCTTCGGCCACGCCTTCAAGGGCCAGCCCGGAGCGGCCGCACTGCTGCGCCGCTTCACCGCCGGGGGCGGGGCGCTGTACGACCTGGAGTACCTGGTGGACGACACCGGGCGGCGCCTGGCGGCCTTCGGGTTCTGGGCCGGGTACCTGGGAGCCGCCCTGGCGGTTCTGCAGCACCGGGGGCGGTTGCGGGCGCCGTTGACGCCCACGACGAAGGAGGAACTCGACGAGACGCTGAAAGCCGCGCCGGGCGACGGGGAGTTCACCGGTCTGGTCGTCGGCGCCCTCGGCCGCAGCGGCCGCGGCGCCCGCTCGGCCTTCGCCGCTGCCGGCACCGACCCCACCTGCTGGGACCTCGCAGAGACGCGCGACCTGGACCGCCCCGCCCTGCTGCGGCACGACGTGATGGTGAACTGCGTGCTCGCCACCGGCCCCGTCCCGCCCTTCGTCCGCGCGCAGGACCTCGACGACCCCGGCCGGCGCCTGCGCACCCTGTGCGACGTGACCTGCGACGTCGGCTCCCCGCTCAACGTCCTGCCGGTCTACGACGAGACCACCGACTGGGACGCGCCCGCGCGCCGGCTGCGCGACACCCCGCCGCTCGACCTCATCGCGATCGACAACCTGCCCTCCCTGCTGCCGCTGGAGTCCAGCACCGACTTCTCCGCGGCTCTCCTGCCCCACCTGCTCGACTTCGGCGTCGGCGGGCCCTGGGGGCGCTGTCTGGACCGCTTCCGCCGGGAAACGCGCGCACACGGCCTCGGTCCGCGGGAGTGACACGAGAACCGCGTCCTCCTCCCGGTGCCGCCGGGTGGGCCGGTGGCCGTCGGGCATCAGTCCGGCAGGGCCGCGTGGACCAGCCTCCTGAGGTCCCTGAAGACCGTGTGCGACGTCCTGGGCCGCATCTGCGACATGAACTGCACCGTCAGGTCGCGGCCCGGGTCCACCCAGAAGGTCGTCGTCGCCACGCCGCTCCAGCCGTAGGCGCCGAGTCCTGAGGGCTCCCGGGTGCGGGCGGGGTCGATCACCACGGAGCAGTTGAAGCCGAAGCCCATGCCGTCGTTGCCGGGTTCGTCGTGGGCGGGGCGGCTGCCGAAGGCGCGCAGATCGGCGCCGCCGGGCAGGTGGTTGCGGGTCATCAGGTCCACCGTCCGCGGTGCCAGCAGGCGCACCCCGTCCAACTCGCCGCGCCGGCGCAGCAGTTCCATGAAGCGGTGGTAGTCGTGGGCCGTGCACACCATGCCGCCGCTGCCCGACAGGAAGCGGGGCCGGCCGTGCAGCGGGAGTCCGGGGGCCGGTGCGATGCCGCCGCCCTCCTTCTCCCCGTACATCTCGGACAGCCGGGGCGCCTGCTCGTCCGTGACGTGGAAGCCCGCGTCGGTCATGCCCAGGGGGCCGAAGATCCGCTCGGCGCAGAACGCGTCGAGCGGCTGCCCGGACACCACCTCGACGAGCCTGCCCAGGACATTGCTGGCCACGGAGTAGTTCCACTGGGTGCCGGGCTCGAACTGCAGCGGCAGGCTCGCGTACACCTCGACGGTCTCGGCCAGGTCGGCACCCGGCGGCACCGACGACTCCAGACCGGCCGCGCGGTACAGGGCGTCGACGGGGTGGGTGTGGTAGAAGCCGAAGGTCAGGCCCGCGGTGTGGGTCAGCAGGTGCCGGACGCGTATCGGGCCGTCGGCCGGGCGCGTCGTGACGTCGGGACCGGAGCCGCCGACGTAGACCCTGGGGTCGGCGAAGGCCGGCAGATGGGCGGCGACCGGGTCGTCCGGCGAGAGCCGGCCCTCCTCCGCGAGCAGCAGCACGGCGACCGCGGTGACGGGCTTGGTCATCGAGTAGACGCGCCACAGGGTGTCCGGCTCGACGGGGAGACCGGCCGCGATGTCGCGCAGGCCGTGGGTGGTCAGGTGGGCGACGCGCCCGCCGCGGGCGACGGACACGAGGAACCCCGGCAGGCGCCCCTCGTCGACGAAGCGGGCGAGGTGCTCGTCCAGCCGGTCCAACGCCTGCGGATCCAGCCCCGCCTCGTCCGGTTCGACCTCTTGCCGCAGTCGTGCCATCGCTCTTCCTCCGTCGCGTTCGTCGAGGTGAGAACCGGCATACCCCGCCCGGGCCGCCTCCCCTCCATCATGGCTCCGGAACGGCCCGACTTGATAGGCAAGTGACCACTTGCCTATCGTGGGGGTCATGGCGGAGGATGTCTTCAAGGCACTGGCCGACCCCACCCGTCGGCGCATATTGGACGAACTGGTGGAACGCGACGGGCAGAGCCTGTTCGAGATCTGTACCCGGCTGGTGACCAAGCACGGTCTGAGCCTGTCCCGTCAGGCGGTCAGCCAGCACCTGGCCGTACTGGAGTCGGCGGGTCTCGTCGCCACGCGGCGCGAAGGCCGCTACAAGTTCCACGACCTCGACACCACACCCCTCGAGCGCATCGTGACCCGATGGCTCACGCCCGAGGAACCCGAGAAACCGGAGAACCCCTCATGAGGATCCACATCACCAGCGTCTTCGTCGACGACCAGGACAAGGCCCTGCGCTTCTACACGGACGTCCTGGGCTTCGTGAAGAAGCACGACGTGCCCTTGGGCACGGACCGCTGGATCACCGTCGTCTCCCCGGAGGCGCCCGACGGTACGGAACTGCTGCTGGAGCCCTCCGGGCACCCCGCGGTCCAGCCGTACAAGACGGCGCTGGTCGAGGACGGCATCCCGGCCGCCTCCTTCGCGGTCGACGACGTGCGGGCGGAGTTCGAGCGGCTGCGCGCTCTCGGGGTGCGCTTCACGCAGGAGCCGCTGGAGATGGGGTCGATCACCACCGCCGTGCTGGACGACACCTGCGGCAACCTCATCCAGATCGTGCACACCAAGGAGTAGGCCGCAGCGGGCCGGGCGCTCAGCGCGCCGGCTCCCGTGCGGTCAGGTACGCGATCACCATGTCGCCGAGCAGGGTGCGGTAGTGCGCCCGCTGCGCCCCGTCGAGCAGGTCGCGGCCGAACAGCGTGCCGAAGGTGTGCCGGTTGGCCACCCGGAAGAAGCAGAAGGACGAGATCATCGCGTGGACGTCGACGGCGTCCACGTCCGTCCTGAACAGGCCCGACTCCCGGCCTGACGCCAGGATCCGGCGGATCACGTCCAGGGCGGGGGAGCCGAGCCGGCCGAGCTTCCCGGACACGGCGATGTGCCGGGTCTCGTGGATGCTCGCGATGCTCACCAGGCGGATGAACTCCGGGTGCCGCTCATGGTGGTCGAAGGTCAGCTCGGCCAGCCGCCGCACCGCCGCCACCGGGTCGAGGTGAGCGACGTCGAGCTGCTGCTCGACCTCCCGGATCGTGCCGTACGCCCGCTCCAGCACGGCCGTGAACAGCTGCTCCTTGCCGCCGAAGTAGTAGTAGATCATCCGCTTCGTGGTGCGCGTGCGGGCGGCTATCTCGTCGACCCGGGCGCCGTCGTAGCCGGCCCGGGCGAACTCCCGCGTGGCGACCTCGAGGATCTCGGCCCGCGTGCGCACGGCGTCACGGACGCGCTCGCCGGGACGTGCCGGTTCTGCGGAGGTCATCGCGATCCTTCGGGCGGGCGGAGGGGCCGGTGCCGGTGATTGTAGGAGCAGCGGCGTCCGCCCGGGGCGCTCCCACCTCCCGTGAGGGGCCTCTCGCCGGAGGCGGTGGGTCCGCCTCCGGCGAGCCGGTGTCACGCCCGGGTGTTCCACTCGGCGACGACCGGACGGCCGTGCTCGGTCGACAGTCGGCACACCGTGCCCGTCTCCAGCCGGAACAGCCGTCCCTCCGCCGGGGACAGGCCCAGCCTGCGGGCGGTCAGCACACGCAGGAAGTGGCCGTGCGCCACCAGCAGCACATCGCCGCCCGGCAGGGCGTCCGTCACCCGGGACAGCACCCGGTCGGCGCGGGCGCCGACGTCCTGCGGGGACTCGCCCGGCTCGCCGTCGGGCCCGGGCGGGCTCCCGTCCGTCCACAGGTCCCAGCCGGGGCGGGTGCGGTGGATGTCCTCGGTGGTGACGCCCTCGTAAGCGCCGTAGTACCACTCGTGCAGGTCCGCGTCCCGCTCCGCCCCGGTCACGCCCGCCAGGTCGGCGGTGTGCACGGCACGGCCGAGGGGGCTGGTGAGGACCAGGGCGAAGGAGCGGTCCGCCAGGAGCGGCGCCAGCGACTCCGCCTGCTTCTCCCCGCGCGGGGTGAGGGGCAGGTCGGTGAAGCTGGTGTGCTGTCCGCTCCGGCTCCACTCGGTCTCGCCGTGGCGGACCAGCAGCAGATCGCCCACGCCTACGCCTTCTTCGCGGACTCGACGGCGTGGCCGCCGAACTGGTTGCGCAGCGCCGCGATCATCTTCATCTGCGGCGAGTCGTCCTGCCGCGAGGCGAACCGGGAGAACAGGGAGGCCGTGATGGCGGGCAGCGGAACGGAGTTGTCGATCGCCGCCTCCACGGTCCAGCGGCCCTCGCCGGAGTCCTGGGCGTAGCCGCGCAGGTTCTCCAGGTGCTCGTCCTCGTCGAGCGCGTTCACCGCGAGGTCCAGCAGCCACGAGCGGATGACGGTGCCCTCCTGCCAGGAGCGGAACACCTCGCGGACGTTGTCCACCGAGTCCACGGCCTCCAGCAGCTCCCAGCCCTCGGCGTAGGCCTGCATCATGGCGTACTCGATGCCGTTGTGGACCATCTTGGCGAAGTGCCCGGCGCCCACCCGGCCGGCGTGGACGTAGCCGTAGGGGCCCTCCGGCTTGAGCGCCTGGAAGATCGGCAGCAGCCGGTCGACGGTCTCCTTCTCACCGCCGACCATCAGCGCGTAGCCGTTCTTCAGACCCCACACGCCGCCCGAGACACCCGCGTCGACGAAGCCGATGCCGCGCTTGCCCAGCTCCTCGGCGTGCTTCTCGTCGTCCGTCCAGCGGGAGTTGCCGCCGTCGACCACCGTGTCGTAGGGCTTGAGCAGGCCCGCCAGCTGGTCGATGACGTGCTGGGTGGCGCCGCCGGCCGGGACCATGACCCAGACGGTCCGCGGCGCCTCCAGAGCGTTGACCAGGTCGGCCAGGCTGGCGACGTCGGACTTCTCGGGGTCGGTGTCGTAGCCGACGACCGTGTGGCCGGCGTTGCGCAGGCGCTCGCGCATGTTGCCGCCCATCTTGCCGAGACCCACAAGACCGATCTGCATGTCAGTTCACTTCCCGAAGATTGCGGTAGGCGGCCACCAGGGCGGCCGTGGACGGGTCGAGACCGGGGACGTCGGCGCCCTCGGTCAGGGCGGGCTCGACGCGCTTGGCGAGCACCTTGCCGAGCTCGACGCCCCACTGGTCGA